>CAZOHA010000014.1:21703-84984 GCA_964579515.1 uncultured Bacteroides sp.
GATTCCTTTCATATAAAAGACCAAGCACGAATACGGTTTTGTTCATTCGTCGATCAAAGAGGGGAAAATCAAAAATTCAGACCTGTTTCTTCACGAAAGGTGATGGTGCGAAAGAAAAAAATTCAACCCTTCTTAAATCTCAACAACATCCCCTTCAGGACCGTAGGATCGACGGGTTTGATCGAAACACCGGAAAGAAGACCTGAATCGATCTCCTTGTGGACCATTTCCGACAGGTCGGCTGTCAGTGCGATAATGGCAACTTTCTCACAGCCCTCTGCCTTTCTGATCTCCTGTGATGCGGTAAAGCCATCCATCTCCGGCATGCGGATATCCATCAGGATGACATCATAGGGATTCTTTCTGGCCAGTTCGATGGCCTGCATTCCGTTTTCCGCCGTGTCAAACACCACTCCCCATTGCTCCAGCAACTGACCGATCATCAAGAGGTTGTACTGATCATCTTCCACCACCAGCATCTTCATATCCGAAAGATCGTCGGCGGGTTTCTCTTCCTCCTTCAAGTCCACTTTGATTCCCTTTCCGACCGGCAGAATAAACCAGAAACGTGAACCTTTCCCCGGTTCACTCTCCAGCTGTATATCGCTTCCCATCATTTGGAGGTAAAGTCTGCTGATGGTCAGTCCAAGCCCGGTTCCCCCGTATTGCCGCTTCGTAGAGCTATCTCCCTGGCTGAACACATTGAAGATCTCTTCCCTCTGATCCGGCGATATCCCAATGCCTGTATCGGTTACCGAAAACCGGATATACTGTTTGTCACCTTTCTCACTTTCCAGGTCCAGATCCAGGGAGACCTTTCCCTTATTTGTGAATTTGAGTGCATTGCTTAATAGATTATGGAGTACCTGAGATATTTTTAACCGGTCTGCATGGATGAAATCGTTGATTCGTTCATCCATTCTCCACTCCAGTTTTATCTTCTTTTGCCCGGCATTCAATTCATGGAGGGAAAGAATATCCTTCATCAGAATCCCCATGCTGAAAGATTCCTTTTCCAAAGAGATCTTGCCGGCCTTCAGCTTACTGTAATCCAGAATATCATTGATGGTCGTCCCCAGGTTTTCCGAAGCTATCTTGAGTGTTTTCAGATTCTCCATCTGCCCCCCCTTGGGATCCTGCTCCAGCAGAAGGTGAGTAAGCCCGATAACCACATTCAGGGGAGTGCGTATCTCATGGCTCATATGTGCCAGAAAATCTTCCTTGGCCCTTGCGGCATTTTCAGCCTCCACCCTGGCCTTATCCAGAGCCTCTTCTGTTCTTTTCGACTTCGTGACATCATAATTTACCCCGATCATCCTTCTTGTGTTGTTATCCTGCAGTATTTTCCCGCGGACTGCAATCCACTTCACCTCTCCATCGATACGGATCCTGAAATCCGTTTCCAGATCACCGTTACCCTTCCAGGCTTCACTGACTTCTTCTTTCACTCTCTTCTCATCCGCCGGATCAATCGCACTATATACATCATCCAATGTTAACACCCCTGAATCCAAAGGCAGCCGGAATAGCTTCAGGAACCCTTCGTCACAGGTGAATTCTTCTGATCCCTCCATGATTTCCCAGGAGCCCATATGAACACTTTCGAGGGTGAACTGCATCCGTCGCTGACTCTCTTCCAGCTCTCTCTCCGCTCTTTTCCGGTCCGAAATATCCATGCAGTACTCTATGTATCTCCCCTCTCCGATATCGGCACCGGCGACTAACATCCAGGTCCTGGAACCATCCCTGAACATGTATTCCTTTTCATAGGGACCGATTTTACCGGTGCGGGCCAGAATATCCAGATGCGATCTGCTGGACTCCCAATGATCTTCGGGGGTCAGCTTTTTCCAGTTCAATCTGCCCGATTCAATTTCATTCCGGTTGTAGCCTGACATCTTCAGGAACGATTCATTGGCGTCGATCAGAGTACCGTTCGCATTATATGTCAGCACCCCGATTCCTTCGATATTGACCATCTGTTTCAGACGGCGCTCGCTATTCTGAAGATGTGATTCATATTCTTTCTTCAGTGTAATATCCCTAATACCCAGCAGAATACTTAGTCTGTGATCCAGTTTGCGCGCATTGAGCAACATCGTTTTTCTTCCGATCGTATCAAAATTGTGCTCCACCTCGTAATCGACAAAATGCTTGTCCCTGGGAAGGATCTCCTCCAGCAATCTCCGGAGGGAAGGGATGTTCCATTGTCCATTTCCAAGGTCATAGACTTTTTTCCCGACCGTTTCTTCAGGCCGGACAAGAAAATCATTGTAAAAAGCGGCATTGGCAGATTGAACCTCGAGATCCGGTGTCAGCAACAGAAGTGGCTCATGAAGTGTTTCAATGATATACTCAGAGAACTCCTTGGAGGCTTTCAGTTCCTCCTCATTCTCTTTCTCCTTTGTTTCATCAATGGCGGCACCCATCCATTCCACAATGCTCCCTTTTTGATCGATAATGGGGATGGCGCGGGACCGGAACCACCCGGGTGTTCCGTCTTTCCGGATTATTTTGTGTTCGAGCTCGAATTTTGATTTTCCTTCGACGGCCTTTTTGATGGCCCCACTGATCCGCTCCTCCTCATCCTGCGGGATATACTTCTGCATCCAGTCCGAAAGGGGTCCGGTCGTGTCGGAGAGAAATCCCCGACCTTCCAGTTCCAGCATCTCACTCCAGTCATGATTCATCCTGAAAACCATATCAAAACCGGCATTCACAATGGTCTTGAGCCTCTCCTCGCTCTTTCTCAGCTTCTCCTCCGCCCGCTTGCGTGCTGTGATGTCGATAAACGTTGCAACCACCCCATTGATCTTATCTTCAGCGCTCCGGTAAGGCAGGATCCGGGAAAGATAGGTGTTCCCGTCATTATCTTTCACCTCCCTTTCCGTCACATGCAATGTCCTGAGTGTTTTTCTCGCATCCTTCTCCAGCTCGCTGTAATCGAGGCAGTGAGTCTGATCGGAGATCGGCCTTCCCTTGTCGATGGGGCGCACATTGAATAATTCCTCGAGTTTTGGTGTGTAGCGCATAATGCGCATATCCTTGTCGAGGAAGACGGAAGCAATCTCCGTGGCGCCCATGAAATTCTGCAGGTCATCCGACATCAGGTTCAATTCCTCCACCTTGTGCCGGTTTTCCTGATTCATGGTGATGAGTTCCTCATTCAATGACTGCAGCTCCTCTTTGCTGGTTTCCAATTCTTCCAGGGTCGAACGCAACTCTTCGTTGGACGATTGCAATTCCTCGTTGGAGGCCTTCATCTCCTCCCTGCTGGTCTCATATTCCTCAATAATGGACTGCAGCTTTTCCCGGGTCTCCTTTAGTTCATCCTCCAGTATTTTCAGTTTCCTGCCGTTTTCCTCCTTCCGGACATCCTCCGGACTCCTTTCCACCATAACCTCAGGCAGATCGAACTCCTCAAACATCACCAGGATCAACGGTTGACGATCCTGATCCTGAACAGAGCGAACTGCAAGAACAAGCTGAATGTCTTTTCCTTCGATGCTGACCGGCCTCGGTTTCGACCGCACGATCTCCTTTTTCCCTTCGGCACTGAATACGGTGGTACGCAGATCGGAATGCAATGCATCGGGCAGGAGTTGATATATATCCTTGCTGATCTCTCCGCCGGGAATTTTCAGATACCTTCCGGCAGTTTCCGATAAATGCAACACCTCATAATCCTGATTGAGCAACAGGCTGGGAGGACCATAGTGCTCCAGGACCTGTTGATGTATCTGGCCTTTCGTTCTGGGTGACTCAGAATCATCGGCTTCCTGATTGTTATGGCGATCGTACTGTGCCAGAGAAGAGGAGAAAACCGGCAATTTTGGTTCCGGACTGACCACATTGCGTTTGATGTATAGCGTCTGATCTTTATCCTGAAGGGCGAAAAGGTCTGTATTCTTGATACGTTCGGCTGCACCGAGCAGGAGGTATCCGGCAGGCAGGAGTGAATAGTGCAATAATTCGAGAATATCCTTCTGGATATCAGATTTCAGATATATCAGCAGATTCCGGCAAATGACCAGGTCAAGTTTTGAGAAGGGCGGATCACTCAGAAGATTATGCGGTGTAAAAACAACCATTTCTCTGATTTCCTTCCGGATCCGGTAGCCTCCGTTCTCCTTCTGGAAAAACTTCTTCAGCCGGTCTTCCGACACATCCACATTAATATCACCCGGGTAGAATCCCTCCCGAGCCATTTTCAGGGAATCTTCGTGAAGATCGGAAGCGAATATCTGCTTGGGGTGGGTTTTCCCATGGCTGGAAGAAACTTCATCCAACACCATGGCGGCTGAGTAGGCTTCCTCTCCCGTGGCACAACCGATCGACCAGACCCGCAGCGGTTCATCCTCCTTTTTACTATGCAGGATCTGTGGGATGATTTTGCTTTTCAGGTAATCGAAAACTTCCGGATCCCGGAAGAAGCTGGTGACATTGATCAGAAAGTCATCGGAAAGCCGAATGGCCTCTCCACCCTCTTTGTCCAGGATTTTCAGGTAATCTTCGAGTTTTTCCACCCGGTACATCTGCATTCGCCGCTGCATCCTTCTCAATAAAGTGGATGACTTGTACTGACTGAAATCCCTGCCGGTCCTTGCCTTCACTTTAGCCAGAACCTTGTTTAAAAGCTTGTTTTCCTTACTGTCGGCCCTCCCCGTTTCCAGAGTTTTCAATATCGGAGTGGTGCCGAAATAACTCATCAGATAAGTGGGCAATTCGCCAAGGCGCAACACCTTGTCAACCAATCCAGTGGAAATGGCGCTCTGGGGCATTCCGTCATATTCGGCCTCCTCCGGATCCTGCACCAGTGTGATACCACCTTTTTCCTTGATATCTTTCATTCCAAGGGAGCCGTCGGAACCCGTTCCGGTAAGTATAATCCCCGCTGCATCCTTCCCGTGGGTAACGGCCAGGGTGCGAAAAAAATGATCGATGGGGGCCCTTTGGCTCCGCTTTTCCTCCAGATCAGAGAGCCGGAGGTGAGTATCAATAGTGTTCAAATTAGCATTGGGGGGGATCACATACACATGATCCTTTTCGATAAACACATGATTCTGCACCTGGGTCACCGGGATTTTCACATGGGGTTGCAGTACATCAGCCAGGACGCTTTTGTGTTCGGGCGAAAGGTGCACCACCACCACATATGCCAGTCCGCTGTCACCAGGCACATGAGAAAAAAACTCCTTCAACGCGTTCAATCCTCCTGCTGAAGCTCCTATACCTACTATAGAAATATTCTTTTTTCGGCTTTTTTTCGGGGAGTTGTGTTCTTCGCTTATCATAGAGCAGTTTTCACATTCCGGTCAACAGTGCTGGCATTCTTGCTTAATCCTACAATTTACCAAGTATTATATTCAAAATGAAATATTACTAGAATTATGGGTGGAACTGCCCTTATGAAGACGGAATGAGCCATATTGTTAAGATCATCGGGGCCGGGCTTTGATTTGAACCCAATTGACCCGGGCCGAAAGTTTTAATAACTTGATTCCGGCTAAAACTACCCCGACAATGAATAAACAGGAGATCCTTTCCCGCGTGAAGGACGTGGTCAGCAATGTTCTGAAGATCGATCGTTCTGAAATTACCGACAATTCCAATTTTGTGTTCGACCTGGGAGCAGATTCCATGCAGAGCGTGGAACTCGTTGCCGGGTTCGAGGAGGAATTCGATATCGAGATGGACCAGGAAAAAGCACTGGAGGTGCAGAATATCGAAGATGCGGTGGATTTCATTGCTCAGTATCTTTAGCATATCCAACATATGAATGAACTTCAGAAACTTCGGCAGGAAAACCTGGACAGGGTTTTCCATCCGCGGTCTGTTGCCGTGGTTGGCACCAACCGGGTAAAGGGCACCGTACCGCACGATATCCTGGACAACATCCTGAAATCTGACTTCAGCGGGATTGTTTATCCCGTGAGTCCCGGGGAAAAAAGCATCAAAGGGATCAGGGCCTACAAATATGTGATTGATGTGCCTGACGAAATCGACCTGGCTGTACTGGTATTTCCCAGTCCCGTCTGCCACCTGGCCCTGGAACAATGCGGCCAGAAGGGAATCCGCTCCGTGATCATTATTTCCGCCGGTTTCAGGGAAATCGGAGAAAAGGGATTGGAGAGAGAACGGCAGCTGGTGGAGATCGCCATGAAATACCGGATGTCCCTGATCGGCCCCAACTGCCTGGGTGTGATCAACACGTTTCCCGAAACCCATCTGAATGCCTCCTTTGCCAGAGAGATGCCCCACCGAGGAAACATTGGATTCCTTTCCCAGAGCGGTGCCCTGTGCACGGCCGTGCTGGACTATGCCATGGGCAAACAGATCGGGTTTTCCAAGTTCATCAGCTTCGGGAACAAAGCCGACATCAGTGAGATCGACCTGCTTTACTACCTGATGAATGATGAGGAAACCCGGGTGATCCTGATGTACCTCGAAGAGATATCAGATGGTCAGGCACTGATGAAGGCCGCACGCGAGGTCATCGACAAAAGCGGAAAACCTGTCCTGGTGATCAAATCGGGACGAACCGAAGAAGGTGCTTCTGCTGCAGTCTCCCACACCGGATCTCTGTCGGGCAGGGATGAGATCTGCGATGCTGCATTCCGGCAGGCGGGTATGATCCGTTGCGATAATATCGAGGAGATGTTCAACAAGGCTGTAGCCTTTGCCTACCAGCCCCCTCCCGCATCGAACCGGATCGCCATTATCACCAATGCAGGCGGTCCCGGGGTGCTTACAACCGATGCGGCAATCTCCATAGGCCTGCAACTGTCCAGATTCTCGGAAGAGACCACTAAAATCCTGAAAAGGGCACTGCCCTCCACTGCCAATATTAACAATCCGGTCGATGTGATCGGCGATGCCAGGGCCGATCGATATATGGCGGCTATCCAGGCCGCATTCGAAGATGACGCGGTGGACGGGATCCTGGTGATCCTGACCCCCCAATCGATGACCGACATTGATACCATCGCAGAGGAGATCATCACCATTGCCAAACAGTATTCGAAGCCCATTTACACCTCGTTCATGGGTGAGAAAGATGTGGCTTCGGGAATCGCCATTCTCCAGAAAAACAGAATTCCCCATTACATCCTTCCGGAATCGATGTGTTCCGCATTTCAATCAGTGTACCACTTCTCACAGGCGCTGAAAATGCGGGACCATTCCTATCCGGAACCTGACGCCACCGGTAAAAAGGAAGCGGGTACCCGGATAAAAAAAGCGTTATCGCAAGGAAAATCCATGTTGACCGAAATCGAAGCCAACGAGATCCTTAGGGCATACGGGCTGACCGTTCCTGAAGGCGGGCTGGCTGCCAGCCAGGAGGAGGCGGTGGAACTCGCAGGGAAAATTGGCTATCCGGTGGTATTGAAAGTGGTATCGGACCAAATCATCCATAAATCAGAGGCCCGGGGGGTCCGGTTGAACCTGAACAGTCCCACGGAAGTGAAAGAGGCATACCGGCTCATAACTGATTCTGCTGTTGCTGCTTTCCCGGATGCTGCCCTGCAGGGTGTTTACGTGGTAAAAATGATCGCCGGCGGACAGGAGATCATTACGGGGATCAAGAGGGATCCTTCGTTCGGTCCCGTTTTGATGTTCGGACTCGGAGGTATTTTTGTGGAAGTCCTGAAGGACGTGAGTTTCGGCGTCGCACCTGTCAGTTACGAGCAGGCCAGGGAGATGATCGGGCAGACCAGGGCATATCAGATCCTGAGGGGTACCCGGGGTCACCCTCCCAGGGACATCGAGTCGGTGATCGACACACTGATCAGACTCGGAAACCTGGCCCTGGACCATCCTCACATCGAAGAACTCGACATAAACCCTCTCTTCGTGATGGAGAAAGAACAGGGAAGTTTCATTGGTGATGCCAGAATGATATTGAATAATTCCTAACATCCTAAAAACAACATTATGAGAGTCGTCATTAAGAAAAACCGGGAAGAGACCGGTAAATGGGTCGCCGACTATTTTCTCGATCGAATCAGGGCTTTCGGCCCGACAGAAGAGAAGCCATTTGTCATGGGCCTTCCCACCGGATCCTCGCCTACCCCGGTATATGAGGAATGGATCAGGCAGTATAAAGCGGGAAAGATCTCCTTTAAAAATGTGGTCACTTTCAATATGGATGAGTACGTGAACCTCCCCGAGAATCACCCGGAGAGTTACCATTCGTTCATGTATGAGCACCTGTTCAACCATATCGACATCCCCCCTGAAAACATCCATATCCTGGATGGGAATGCACCTGACCTGGAGAAGGAATGCCAGGATTATGAGGAAAAAATCAGCCAGTTCGGCGGGGTTGAATTGTTCCTGGGCGGAATCGGCCCCGACGGGCACATTGCCTTTAACGAGCCCGGCTCCTCTCTGGTCTCCCGCACCCGGGTAAAGACCCTTAGTTATGACACCATTCAGGCCAATGCCCGGTTTTTCGGGGGCGACATGTCAAAGGTGCCCAAACAGGCTCTGACAGTCGGAGTTGGAACAGTCATGGATGCCCGCGAGGTGGTGATCATCATTACCGGTTTCCATAAAGCCAGGGCGGTCAGGGAGGTCATCGAAGGCGGCGTAAGCCATATGTGGACCGTATCCATGCTGCAGTTGCATGAACATGCGATCATTGCCCTGGATGAACCCGCCACCATGGAACTGCAGGTGGAAAGTGTGAAATACTTCCGGGACATCGAAGAGATCTCCAGTACGATCATGCCCAGAAAGTGAAAGATATGAAACTCCGGCCTCTGAGCAGCTCAGAGATTAATGCGCTCGAGAAACAGGGATGTTCATCCGGCGACTGGTCGGCCATCAGCGTACCTGAAGATTTCAGGACCGGAAATGTCGAAAACACCCGCTTTACCGGTACTGTATCCCTGGGTCTTCTTGGTGGGGAAATTCAAACCCCGAACGGCCAGCCGGAACGATCGGGTATCTGCAACAGTCATATACATCATTGCGAGATCGGTGATCATGTGCTGATCCGGAACGTCCGGCTTCTGAAGAATTACCGGATCATGGACCGGGTCATTCTCGACAACGTGGATACCGTCTCGGTGGAAGGGCCCTCTTCCTTTGGGAACGGAACCGAGATCGAAGTGCTCAATGAAGGCGGGGGACGGGAGCTGCTGATGTTTGACCGGCTGAATGCTCAGCTGGCCTACCTGATCGTGACAAGCCGGCACGACCGGGAACTGATCGAAATCCTTAACCGGATGATCCTGGAATATGTCCGGAAGAAAACTTCTCCTGCCGGATCCATCGGTATCGGAACCGGGATCTTCAACAGCGGATCCCTGATCGGCATGGATATCGGGGAACAGGTGATGATCCGGGGGGCCACCCTTCTGGAAAACGGCACCATCCGGAGTCACCGGGCTGCACCGGTGTATATCGGGGAGAACGTGATCGCCAGGAATTTCATGGTGATGTCGGGATCGAGAGTGGACGGGGGTGCCCTGATCGAAAAATGTTTCGTGGGACAGGGGGTGGAGATCGGAAAACAATTCTCTGCCGAGAACAGTCTCTTTTTTGCCAACTGTGAAGGATTCCACAGCGAAGCAGTCAGTATCTTCGCGGGACCTTACACGGTCACACATCACCGGTCCACTCTGTTGATAGCTGGGATGTTTTCCTTTTACAATGCGGGAAGCGGCACCAACCAGAGCAACCACATGTATAAGCTGGGTCCGGTGCACCAGGGGATCATCGAACGCGGTTCAAAGACCGGTTCATTCGCCTACCTGCTGTGGCCCGGCCGGGTGGGCCCCTTTACGGTGGTCATGGGCAAGAACATGGCCAGTTTCGACACCAGTGAATTTCCCTTCTCCTATATCACCGTGGATCACGAACAGAGTGTACTCACTCCCGGCATGAATCTGTTCACTGTGGGAACCCGCAGGGACAGTGAGAAGTGGCCGAAGCGGGACCGCAGAAAGGATCCTGAAAAGTCGGACCTGATCAACTTCGAGTTCCTGAATCCCTACCTGATTCAGAAGGTGATCAGAAGCCTGGAGATCCTGAAAGCACTGTATGAAAAGACCCCTCAGAAGCAGGAATTTGTGCTCTACAAGGGGATACGGATCAAGAGGCTGATGCTGAAATCCACCCAGCGGTATTACAAACTGGCCCTGTCCGTTTTCACCGGTGATCAGATCGCCCGGAAACTGGAACAGCTGGAATCGTTCCGGTCCATCGAAGAGGTCAGGAAAGAATTATCCGGAGGAGATGGAAATCTGAATGAGATCTGGATGGACCTGGCCGGGATGATCGCACCGAAAAAGGCCGTCCGGGAGCTGATATCCCGGATCAAATCGGGCCATATGAAAGAACCGGACGATATCCTGGAGGGGTTCCGGCAGATCCATCATTCCTATGACAGTCTGGCCTGGGAGTGGACTGCCGGTGTGATATCCGCTCACAATCAAATAGATCTGGAGACAGTGACTTCAGAACAGCTGGCCGGGCTGGTGGACCAGTGGGAATCGGATTCCATCCGGCTGAACAAGATGATCCTGAGTGACGCAGCCAAGGAATTTGACGCGGCCAGCAGGATAGGGTATGGATTGGATGGCGATGAAGAGATTGTCGATCAGGATTTTGAAGCGGTCCGTGGAAACTTCGACGACAATAAATTCACCACATCGATCAGGCAGGAGATCGAACAGACCGGATCCAGAGCCGCCAGGCTGAGAGAACGGCTATCCAGGATTTAATTCGTCAGGCCCTTTGATCATCTGATTTAAATAATCACTATCCACCTGTCGATTTTACGAATCACCAGTTCCCGGCCCGGCAAATCAGAGATGGAATCCGGTCCCGGACACCCGTGCAGGCTATCATGGCCATACACGCCAGAATAAGCAGCGTGTATTTCATTCATTTATTCTTCAAACGGTTCTTTATATCTCTCGATGCGGGAGTGATCGCCAACCCTCCCTTACCCGTGCACTTCACACAGGCGGGCATCTGACGGCCGACCTCTGAAACGGTCTGCAGGACCTCCTCCAGCGGGATTACGGCATCGAAACCGGCCATGGCCATGGTGGCCGAGGAGAGGGCGTTCATGGCCGCACTGATGTTCTTACCCAGGCACGGCACCTCCACCCGGTCGGCCACCGGGTCGCAGATCAGCCCGATCATGTTCTGAATGGCCATGGAAGCTGCATCCACCGCCTGCCGGGCCGTTCCTCCCATCAGCTGAACGAGGGCTGCCGCTGCCATCCCCGAGGCGGCCCCGCACTCCACCTGGCACCCGTGCTCCTCGGCGGAAAAGCCGGGACCCATGGCGAACCATGCGCCCGTGAGGCCCGATGCAAAATATGCCTGTATCACTTCATCCGGTGTGGATCCCAGCTCTCCGGCCACGGCTTTTAACACCCCTCCCACCGTACCGGAAGACCCTGCGGTCGGATGGGCCACGATCACCTCCATGGCGCTTTTCGCCTCCATAATGGCCGTCACATGAGCGATGATCCGGCTGACCAGCGACGGGGCGATCCTTCCCTCCTTTTCCGCCTGCCCGATCAGTTGGGATTGCCGGCCCAGGATCCGGTCCTCATATTCGGTTCCCTCCAGTCCTTTCCGGATGCTCCCGTCGGTGATCCCGACCAGGTGCTCCATCTTCTTCAGAAGGTGTTCCCGGGAAAGGCCGCTGCGGTATTCTTCGTAGGTGATCCCCAGGCCCCCAAAGTCCAGGTCATTCCGGCCGGCATAATCGAGCATCGATTCGATGGTATCGAATGGCAGAGGTTTCTCACGTCCTGAAATAACGGGCAGCACCGGATCGAGCAGGATCTGTTCCGCATAGGGTGTGGTTATCGGCTCGCTGCGGTCGCCCCGGATGCTTACCCGGCGATCATCGATCTGCTGGATTTCGAAGGCACCGCCCCCGGTGGAAACAGCCTGGACCCGCACCTTCCTGCCGGAGGTTCCCTCCAGATGCAGGCGGAGGGTATTGGGATGGCCGGCCGGGAAATGGCCGGTCCGGTACTCGAACTCCACGCTCTGCCGATGCGTCACCAAACCGGTGTTTTTCATCCGGTCGTCTGTGATATCGAGGCCCATCAACCCGCCTTCGATGCCCATGGTGGTGCCCTGTTCCCGGTAGTTGGACCACCAGGCCCCCTCTCTGGCAAATTCGATGATGGCCTTTCGAACCGGTTCCTGCAGGATCTGCAGGCAGATTCGAGCGATCCTCCAGGAAGCTGCCGTATGAGAGCTGGAAGGGCCCCGCATCACAGGGCCGATCACCTCGTTGAAGATGCTGGGATAGTTATTCATAGAGCCTGATCGCTTTCCCGAATCCCTCTTCCCGGGATTTGCGGTAAATTCTGTCGGCCACCACCAGATCCTGGATAGCGCTCCCACACTTTTGAAAACGGTGATCTCCGTGGGTGAGGACCTGCCGCCGATCCTCCCCAGCACCAGCTCACCGATCTCCCCGATCAGCTGCTTTTCCAGCGATCCGAACTGTTGTATAACTTGTAACAGGTCGCCGCTCTCCCCGGTGCACGCCTTCCGGTCGTCCGTGTAGAGGCGGGCCCGGCGGACCAGCCCGGGATCCAGCTCCTGCATTGAGGGCTTAAAGGAGCCGACGGCATTGATATGGGTCCCCTTTCTGATATGCTCCGGGCCGAAAAGGGGACGGCTCGAAGGGGTGGCCGTGCAGATGATATCTGCCTCCCTGAGCACCGAGAGGTCGCCGGTGATCTCCAACGTGGCGGGGACCCTGTCTCTCATCTCCTCCCGAAACGACCGGGCGCGGGACGCGGAGGTGTCGAACAGCCACACCCGTTCGATATCCCGTACGGTGCAGACCGCCTCCAGCTGGGTTCTCCCCTGAGCTCCGCATCCGAAAAGGGCCATGCTTTTCGATTCCTTCCCTGAAAGAAGCTCTGTGGCCAGCCCGCTGGCCGCACCGGTGCGCAGGGCGGTGATATGCTCCCCGTCCATCACCGATAACAGTTCCCCGGTCCGGCTGTCGATCAGCATGACGATCCCGTTGATGGTGGGAATATCCCCGGCCGGACCCGAATTCCTCTGCGAGAGAATCTTTACCGAAGAGGTGTTCAGATCATCCGAAAAAGCCGGTTTCATCAGGAGAGTCACTGCCCCGTCCGGCGAATCCGCCACATAACGCTCCGGAACGTGACTGCTGCCCGAGGAGAGCCCGGCAAAGGCGGCGGACATGCATTGGATGGCCTCGCCCATGGTGAAATGTGCCTCCATCTCCCCCTTCCCGATCAGAAGGGCGGGGGTCCGTTCAGAGTTTGTCCGGCGATCTTCAACCATGATAAGAAGCTATTTCCCGCCCGGTGTCAGGTTTTCCAGCCAGAACCGCTCCATGGTCCGGCGCAGGTGAAGGGAGGTGTTCTCCCTTTCCCAGATCCCGTGGGAGCGCATGGGGTAGGACATCATGCTGAACAGTTTATTGTGCCTGATCAGTTCGTCCGCCAGCATCTCGAAGCTCTGGTAGTGGACGTTGTCATCGGCTGTTCCGTGAATGATCATCAGGTTCCCTTCCAATTTGGAGGCATGATGGATGGGAGAACCGTCGTGGTAGCCTTCCCGGTTGTCATCCGGAAGGCCCATGTAGCGTTCCTGGTAGAGGGTGTCATATAGTTTCTGGTCCGAAACGAATGCCACGGCGATGCCGGTCTGATAAATGGAAGGATAGCGGAACATGCAGTTCAGGGTCATCTGGCCCCCTCCGCTCCATCCCCAGATCCCGATGCGGCCGGGGTCCACAAAAGAATACATCTCACAGATCTTCCGTGCAGCTTTGGCCTGATCGTGTGCGGCCAGAATCCCGATCTGCCGGTAGATCGACTTCCGCCAGTCGCGACCACGGGGAGAACGGGTCCCCCGGTTGTCCACGCTGAAGATCACGTAGCCCTGTTGCGCCATATATTGCTCCCAGAGCTGTCCGCCGCTCCAGCTGTCCTGCACGGTGGCCCCGGCAGGTTCTCCGTACACATAGAAAATGACCGGGTACTTTTTGGAGGGGTCGAACCCGGCCGGTTTGATCATCCAGGCATCCAGCTCCGCCTCTCCGATATCGACCCGGAAGAACTCTTTGGCATGCAGCCCCAGCGCATCATACTTCTCCTTCAGTCCGCCGTTCTCCTCCAGCATCCGGACCGGACGGTGATCCGGCAGGCTGACCAGGGAGATCGCTGGCGGTGTCTCCGCGTTCTGATAGGTGGAGATCGCCCAGCGGGCATCCAGTGAGATCTGGTAGGAGAACTGTCCTTCCACGCCGGCGGGACTGATCCGTTCGGCCTCCCCCTTGCCGTTCAGTCTGCTGCGGTAGAGATACCGCTGGGTGAAATTTTCCGGGGAAGCGATATAGTAAACATATCCCCCCTTCTCATCGATCCGGCTGATGCGGACCACATCGAACCCGCCCGGAGTGATCAGCTCCATCTCGCTGCCGTCGCGGGAAACCTGGTAGAGGTGAAGCCACCCGTCCCTTTCGCTGGACCAGGTGAAATACTTCTCATTGTTCAGCCACTGAGTGTTGTCATGGATATCCAGAAAGGCCTCATCCCGGTCGGTCATGATATTCTCCAGCGACATGGTCCGGGTCTCCCCGATCCAGACCCGGTTGGTGTTCTGGAGCCTGTTCAGCTGCTGGATCATCACCTCGTCCGAGTGGGGGATGAATTCCATCCGGGCCAGGTAGTGGTTTCGCGGATCGCCCGGAATGTCGAACCACCGGGTGGGTCCCCCCGACGCCGGCGCCACACCGATCTTCACGGCCGAATTGGTGGTCCCCACTTTAGGGTAGGGAAGCGGGATGGGTTGAGAATAGACCGAATCGATGTTGTTGATCAGATAGAAGGTGCCTGTTCCCTCGGTATCGGACTGCCAGTAGGCGATCTGCTCCCCGTCGGGACTCCAGCGGAATCCGTCGCGGCACGAGAGCTCCTCCTCATACACCCAGTCGAAGGTGCCGTTAATGATCCGCTCCGATCCGTCGTGGGTAATCTGAACCACTTCGGAGGTCGTAAGATCTTCCACGTAGATGTTGTTTTTCACCACATATCCCACCCGGGTGGCGTCCGGTGAGAATTTGGCAAACATCATGGTGGAAGGCTCCGCAAACCTGCCCAGTTGCTGAAGACGGCCGCCGGCCAGATCCAGTACCCAGTAGTCGCCCCGGGTATGGTAGCGCCACACCCGGGCGGTATTGGTGAAGATCAACAGCTTCCGGCCATCGGCCGACCATTGGTAATCTGCAATGCGCACCGGGTCTTGTTCACCTTCGGGCACCAGGTTTTCCGCACCGACCAGTACCTGCCGGTCCCCGGTTTCGGGATCGTAGCGGACAATCTCCCTTCCCCCGCTGATCTCTTCCGAATCTTCCAGCAGGGTGTAACCCGTTCCGTCCTCGAGCCACCGGACCGGCCCGAAGCGGTTGGTCCCGAATTCGCCGTCGCGGTAAATCCTCTCGAGGGTAAGGGTTTTCGAATCAGTTTCCTGTGCGTGCAGTTGAGCCGGAAGCAAAATCAACCCGGCCAGGATGAAATAAAGAGGATGGAATTTTTTAATCATGGTCGTTCGTTTCGTAATTGCGGCAATATAGCCTATTTGGCCAGATTATGAAAAACCAGATAAATCAACAATCCCGACAGGGAGGCCAGGATATTGATCGCATCGTTCGGGGTGATCCGTTCACCGCTTTTTTGCCTTTTGAAACAGCGTAGATTCTCGAGCCGGGGTTCCAGCCGGGCACCCAGGAGAGAATCGACAAAGGAGGCGGCAAATCCGGACAGGGCCATCAGAAGGACCATTCGTAAATTGAATTCCTGCAGCAAAAGCATGGCACCGATCGCCGATACCGAGAGTGCCCCTGCCAGGGCCCCCAGGCTTCCGGCAGCGGAGATCCCTCCGGATACTCCCGATCGTTCCCTCGATAAGGTGGCCAGGGAAAAACAGCTTCGGTGGAAGACCGGACCGGTTTCGCTGGCCCATGTATCGGCTGTGACTGCTGCCACTCCGACGATAAACAGCTGAATAAACAATTCGTTACGGGTCACCAAAAAAAAGACCGAAGCCAGCAGGGCGGCGGCGATATTCGCCAGCACCTGCCAGCTGTTCCGGTTCCCTGCGCCGGAGGTTTTCCGGTTCACCCGGCTGTTGAGTATCGTCAGAAGCACCGAGGTGACAAAAAAGAAAATCACCGTAATCCCCCAACCCGGTCCCAGGAAAATAAATAAGAATATACCCAGAAAATAGGCCGTAACTGCGCCATAGCGGGAGAGAATGTGGTAACGGAAAAGAAGATAGACAGCCGGAGCCAGCACGGCCATCGTTCCGAGGATCGAGAGATAGGGCAGATCACGGCCCGTTGTTACCAGAAGGATCAGAGCCGTTCCCAGAGGTACGGTCAGGTTGTCCGACCCCCGGTGGGAAAAGATCTCGAAATGGATCCCCGCTGCCACGATCACCAGCAGGTAGGGAATCCCCGCGACAGAAGTTTCAGGCAGCAAAAAATGAAGGATCAGGAAGGCGGTGACGGCAAATCCCAGGATGCCTGCCAGGCTCTTCTCCTCGGTAAAGATCGCAAAGCGATAATTGCCCCGGATCAGGTAGCCTCCCAGGTTGGCCATGGTATCGGAAACCGCAAGAAAAAGCAGAGCAACACGGAAAAAGGATAGGGACAGATCGTACAGCACCAGAAAGGAGGAGAGGATCCCCAGCGGATAGAAGAGAGTTCCCAGGCTGGTTGCGGAAGTCACATGGATGTAGTTGAGCCTTCTGATGAAGTAAGTGACCCATGAAAAAATGGTGCCTGCCACGAAAAGGAGGAGCAGGGTTTCACGGGACAGACGGTATGTCAGAAAAAAGATGGCGATCCCGGTGAAAAAGTGGATCGCTTTGCGGATCAGGTATTGCCAGCGCCGGCTCCGGGGCCGGAAGTAACCCAGGGAAATAATGACTCCCATATAAAGGAGAAGAAGGAGGAGTACCTGAATATTCATATATTTGTTTCCGTGGGCCCTTGATATACAAAGATATCAGGATAATCCATACAGTTACTCATCAGCAAATGATCGCGCCATGAAAACCGAAAATCCATCCCTGCTGCAGATGATCCGGGCCCCGTTCCTCTCGTCCATCATCGCCCCCCTGGTAACCGGAACGCTGCTGAGCGCAAAGATCAGCGGAACCTTCGGGGTCTGGGAGTTTATCATTGTCCTGATCACCGGCCTCGGACTGCACATTGCCACCAACGTTTACAACGATATCTACGATACGATCCAGGGGACCGACAGGGTGAATGTCCACCGCAATGAATACAGCGGAGGATCAGGCGTGTTGCTGGACAATCCCGGGCTCATGAACCGGATGTACTGGCTGGCACGATCCGGACTGATCATCGCTTTTTTCGGCACAGCCGCACTGATGATCTTCGTGGACCGGGAGCTCTGGGGAGCGCTCTGGGGCCTCTACCTCCTGTCCGCCTTTTTCAGCAAATTTTACACTGCCGCCCCCGTAAAGCTTGCCTACAGGGGAATGGGGGAATTCTCCGTCTGGTTCGCCTTCGGCCCCATGGCCGTTGCCATCGCCGCCATCAGTCAGAATGTGGTCCCCGGTGGTCAGATAACCCTTCTGATGCCGGTCTCCGGCTTCAGCACCCTTTCCATCCTGCTGATCGGTCAGCTGATCGATCTGGATGCCGACAAAAAAGGAGGCAAGCACGGAGTGGCATCCCGGCTGGGTACCCTGCCCGCCGCTGTGATCTATGTGTCGGTTCAGCTGGCCATTGTGGCCATCGTAACCGCCATGGCACTTACCTTTGGCGGATCTTCACTGGTTCTGCTGATCGCGCTGATCCCTTATCTGGTAATCTTCCCCCGAACAGCCGTCCTGGTGATCAGATACCATGACGATCCTGAAAAACTGAAAAAAGTGGCCGGGATGACCGTCCAGATCCACCTGCTTTTATCCCTTCTGCTCATCATTGGATTCGTGATCTACTAAAACCTACCGATATGAAACCTTTTGCCACTTTCGTTTTTCTGTGTTTCATCTTGTGCATATTCGGCTGTACAGGTCAAAAGGGCGATGCCCCTGATCGTCAGAAACAGAGTGATCCATACCAGCTGGTGTGGTCCGATGAATTCGACTATACCGGCCTTCCCGATCCCGACAGGTGGAGATACGACACCGAAGGAAACGATGCGGGCTGGGGAAACGACGAGGCGCAGTACTATACCGAAGCCAGGGAGGAGAACGCACGAGTGGAGGATGGTGTTCTGCATATCACGGCCCTGAAAAAGGAGGAACAGGGAAAGGCCTTTACCTCTGTCAGGCTCAATTCCAAAGAGGCCTGGAAGTACGGACGGATCGAGGTGCGGGCCAAAGTGCCCGATGGCGTGGGGACCTGGCCGGCCATCTGGATGATGCCCGGCGGATGGAGCTTCAACGACGGCGGCTGGCCCGGTGTGGGAGAGATCGATATCATGGAACACGTGGGGCACGACCCCGGAGTCATCCATGCTTCGGCTCACTCCGCCGACTACCAGTGGCAGAAAGGCACTCAGAAAACCGGAACCATCGGGGTCCCCGATGCTTCTGAAACCTTCCATACCTATATCCTCGAATGGACCTCCGATGCGTTGAAAGCCTTTGTGGACGACAGTCTCTATTTCCACTACGAAAACGAGGGACTGGGCGCATCCAAATGGCCCTACGACAAACCCTTCTACCTGATCCTCAATGTGGCTGTGGGAGGTGCCTGGGGCAGTGTCAAAGGGATCGATGAGGAAGCCTTTCCGCAGACCATGGAGGTGGATTTCGTCAGGGTCTACCAGAAAACCAATCGCTGACTCATTTTTCGCCATATGTCCGTTCAGAACAAATCGATCCATCTGGGAGACACCGGGATGGTCCCCGGCCAGACCCGGATACAGCGCGAAGCAATCGAAAATAAGGCCCTGCCGGAACAGGTTACGGGACAATTTGTCGATGTGGACGGAGAACGCTACTACCGCATCTCTGAATATCACCGGATGCCCGACTTCTTCATGACCATCATCAGTGATTCCGACCACTGGATGTTCATCTGGAGCAACGGTTCGCTTTCGGCCGGGAGAAAGGACCGGGACCATGCGCTCTTTCCTTACTACACCGACGACAAGATCCGGGATTACCGGGGAATTACCGGTTCCAGGAGCTGGTTCCTCGCCGGGAGGGCAAAAAAAACCTTCCTCTGGGAACCATTTTCCTCCTCTTCCGAGCGGATCTACAGGATCCGGAGGAACCTCTATAAGAGTGTTTATGCCAACAGCATCATATTTGAAGAGCTCAATCTGGATCTCAAGCTGGGCTTCCGCTACCGGTGGAGCAACAGTGCCAAATTCGGTCATGTCCGCCATTCACAGATCACCAACCTGGGAAAGGAGGAGGTCAGCATCGATATGCTGGACGGATTGGGGAATATCCTTCCCAGTGGTGCGGATGCCGTTTTCCAGAACGAATTCAGTAACCTGCTGGATGCCTATAAAAAGAGTGAGCTGGTGGAGAACACTACCCTGGGTCTTTTTCTGCTGAGCGCCATTCCGGTCGACCGTGCCGAGCCCAGTGAAGCCTTAAGGGCGAATACGGTCTGGTCGTCCGGTCCAGGCAGTGACTGCAGGTTCCTCCTCTCCGACAGACAGATCCCCAGGTTTGAGGAAGGATATCCGGTGGGAACCGAAAGGGACGTGCGTGCTTCCAGAGGAAGCTATTACCTGAATTCGAACTTCCGGCTGAAGCCGTCGGGATCGGAAAGCTGGATGATGGTGGCAGACCTGGATCAGGACAGCAGCCAGGTATCGGATCTGAGCCGGCTCCTGAAAGCCGGCGCGATAACGGAAGAAACGATCCGGAAGGACCAGGCAAAGGGCACCATGAATCTGAGGCGGATCGTTGCTTCCGCCGACGGCCTGCAGATGAGCAATGAGGAGGTCCCCGCGAAGCGTCATTATTCCAACACCCTCTATAACGTGATGCGCGGAGGTGTCTTTTATAACCACTATCTGATCGACAGGGCGGATTTCAGACTCTTTGTAAAGCAGGCCAGCAGGAGCGTTTTCCGCGCTTATGAACAGTGGATCGATGGTCTTCCTGTCACCCTCCGGCTGAACGATTTGGCAGGCCGAACGAAGGAGTTGAATGATCCCGACATGGAGCGGATCCTCCGGGAATACCTGCCGCTTACTTTCAGCAGGAGGCATGGTGATCCCAGCAGGCCCTGGAACAGGTTCGCCATTGAAAACCGGAATCCCGACGGTTCCACCAGGTTGAGTTATGAAGGCAACTGGCGGGATATCTTTCAGAACTGGGAAGCCCTCAGTTTCTCGTTCCCCGGCTTTCTGGAGGGGATGATCAGCAAATTTCTGAATGCATCCGGCGCCGACGGATACAATCCTTACCGGATCACCAGGGAGGGAATCGACTGGGAGGAACCGGATCCCGCCGAACCCTGGGCATTCATCGGATACTGGGGGGATCACCAGATTATCTATCTGCAGAAATTCCTCGAGATGGCCCATGGGTATCAACCGGGTTTGCTGGAGGATCTGCTCACCCGCGAAATCTTTGTTTTCGCCCATATTCCCTACCGGATCAGGGATTTTCACCGAATAGTGGAAAACCCGAAGGACACGATCGACTTCGATTTCGATTTGAACCGGAAACTCCGGAAACGAATGGAGGAGGAGGGTGCGGACGGATGCCTGCTCCGCAATATAAACGGAGAGGTCTGCCGGGCGAACCTGGCCGATAAGATCCTGGTGGCCCTGCTTACCAAGCTGAGTAATTTCATCCCCGGTGCCGGAATCTGGATGAATACTCAGCGTCCCGAGTGGAACGACGCCAACAATGCCCTGGTGGGTAACGGCACCTCCATGGTCACGCTCTGTTACATCCGGAGGTTTCTGCGTTTCTGGATATCGCTCCTCCCGGAAATGGGAAATAAAAGGCTGCCGATCTCCGAAGAGGTATACACTTTCTACAAAGAGCTGGATGGAGTATTCTCCGGATACAGGTCTCTGCAGGAGGAGGGGATTTCCGACAGTGTGCGCTGGCAGCTGACCCGGCAGCTGGGAGAATCCGGCAGCCGTTACAGGGAAATCATCTACCGGGCCGCCTTTTCCGGCCAAAAACAGGAGGTTTTTACAGGCGCCCTGAAGCAATTCATGGAAAGGGTCCTCTCCTGTGTGGATCATTCCATCGGGCAGAACCGCCGTCAGGATGGGTTGTTCCATGCCTATAACCTGGTATCGTTCCATGAGGATACCATCTCCATCCGGACCCTCTATGAGATGCTGGAAGGGCAGGTGGCCGTGCTCAGTTCCGGCTACCTGGATACCGAGGAGAGTCTGCACGTACTGAATGCCCTGAAAGAGAGCAAGCTCTACCGGGAGGACCAGAACAGCTATCTCCTGTACCCAGACCGCCCCCTGCCGCGCTTTACCGAAAAGAACCGCATCCCCGGGGAACGGTTGGAGGAATCCGCTCTGCTGAAGAAACTGTTGCAGGACGGGGAAGGTTCGGTGGTGATTGCCGACAGTGCAGGCCACTGTTTCTTCAATGGCAACATCCGGAACGCATCGGAGCTTGCCGGACAGCTGGAACGGCTGGACGAGGAAGCTTACGGCGCCCTGGCGGTGAAGGAGAAGCAGCTGATCCTCGGGATCTACGAAGAGATTTTTGATCACCAGTCCTTTACCGGCCGTTCAGGAACCTTCTTTGCTTACGAGGGACTGGGAAGTATTTACTGGCACATGGTCTCCAAACTTCTGCTGGCTGTGGGCGAATGCCACCGGAAGGGATCAGAGGCCGGTGCAGATGATGCCCTCCTCGGTAGCATCAAGGAGCACTATTACGACATGAAGGCAGGGATCGGTCTTTACAAAAATCCGGCGCACTATGGTGCCTTTCCCACCGATGCCTATTCCCACACCCCGGCAGGTGCAGGGGTGAAGCAACCCGGCATGACCGGTCAGGTGAAAGAGGATTTCCTCTCCAGGATGCTGGAAATGGGTGTCGGCGTAAGGGAGGGAGCCCTTCACTTCGATTTTTCTCTGCTGAATCACAACGAGCTGCTGGAGAGACCCGGCATCTTCGAATACATCGACCTGGAAGGCAGGGTGCGTCAGATGGATCTGGAAACGGGTCAGCTGGCCTATACGATCTGTCAGGTTCCGGTTCTGTACCGAAAAAATGAACAGGAACAGCTGGTCATCCGCTACAGCAACGGAGAACAGGCAGCTTACCCCGGTCATTCGCTCGACCGGGAGACCAGCGAACGGATATTCCGTCGTACGGGAGAGGTGGAGAGCATCACCTGTGAATCACCATTCCTTTAAACTTCATCTTTGACCCGGCATAACGATACAACCTTTGACGATCTGACCCTAAAACAAAAATCCCATGAACAGTAAAAAAATTGCAGAAGGTATTGGTACGAAACTCTCCCTGAAAGAAAAACTCGGTTACGGCGTGGGCGATACAGCGTCCCATTTCGTCTGGGATATGGTGGGATTCTGGATACTGATCTTCTACACCGACACCTTCGGGATCTCCGCCGCCGCGGCCGGTACGATTATGCTGATCGCCAGGGCCTGGGACATGGTGAGCGATCCTCTCATGGGCATCATCTCCGACAGGACCAAAACCAGGTGGGGGAAGTTCAGACCCTATATCCTCTGGATGGCACTGCCTTACAGCATCCTGGCAGTACTTACCTTCTCCACTCCGGATTTCGGGGAAACGGGAAAGGTGATCTATGCGGCCATCACCTATTTTCTGCTGATGACTGTTTTCACCGCCATCAACCTGCCCTACTCCTCCCTGGGGGCGGTGATGACCTCCAACTCCTATGAAAGGGCGGGACTGAACTCCTACCGCTTCATTTTTGCATTCGTGGGCCAGTTCATCGTGACGGGAACGGCCCTCACCCTGGCGGAATTTTTCGGTAAAGGGGACCAGTCGAAGGGGTACCAGTACACGCTGATCCTTTTCGCCACCATCAGTTTTATCCTGTTCATGATCACCTTCAGCTCCACCCGCGAACGCGTCCTTCCTCCAAAGAATCAGAAGGAATCGCTTCGGGAGGACCTGAGGAACCTGATGAAAAACCGCCCCTGGGTCATCCTGTTCTTCGTGGGCATCATCTCTTTTGTCATGTTTGCCATGCAGAATCTGTCAGTGGCCTACTATTTCAAATATTACATCGGGGACGAGCCCGGGGTTCAACTGTTCAATGTCATCGGCACGGTAGCGCTGATCGTAATGATACCGCTTTCCAAACCGTTGTCGAAAAGATTCGGGAAACGCACCGTTTACCTGGCCAGTTCGCTGCTTTCAGGACTGTTCTTCATTCTCCTGTACATTCCCGGACCCGACAACATGGGACTGGTCTACACCTTCAATATCCTGGCAAAGATGTGCTACGCGCCGGCCGTTCCCTTGCTCTGGACCATGCTGGCCGATACCGCCGATTATTCGGAGTGGAAGTCGGGAAGACGTTCCACCGGACTGGTCTTTTCAGCGGCCACCTTTGCACAAAAGGCGGGATGGGGGATCGGCGGGGCGCTGGCCGGCTGGCTGCTGGCGATTTTCCAGTTCGAACCCAATGTGGAGCAGACTGAAACTGCCATAACGGGCATCAAACTGATGATCTCCGTATTCCCCGGCATACTTTACATGTCCTGTGCCATTCTTCTGGTGTTCTATACGATCGATCAGCAAACCTGCCTGTTGATGGAAAAAGAGCTCGAAGACCGCAGGGAACAGGAGTGAACGAGATCATCAAGGTCTATCCTTTCTTTATGGACCACTGCCAGGATCACAAGGTGAAGGAAAAATTGCTATTTTAGAAAACGAATGTCCAACGCCTACATCCTGATCATCGTCATCGCCGGGGTCTCCCTTCTGCTGTTCATGGTATTGAAGCTGAAGATCAGCGCGTTCATCGCCCTGCTGATCACCTCTATCCTGGTGGGAATCATGTCGGGGATGCCGCTGGACAGCGTGATGGACAGCATCCAGGAAGGAATGGGGGGCACGCTGGGATTTGTGGCCATCGTGGTGGGACTGGGCGCCATCTTCGGACAGATGCTGGAGGATTCGGGAGGAGCGGAGTCCCTGGCCCACTACCTGGTAAAAAAGTTCGGTACCGACCGTGCCTCCTGGGCCATGGTGATCACCGGTTTCATTGTGGCCATCCCGGTATTTCTGGACGTGGGACTGGTCATCCTGGTACCGATTATCTACGCCCTCTCGAGAGATACCAAAAGGTCGTTGCTCTATTACGGAATCCCCCTGCTGGCCGGTCTTGCAGTGACACACAGTTTCATCCCGCCCACACCCGGACCCATCGCCGTAGCCGAGATCCTCGATGCACAGCTGGGCTGGGTGATCCTGTTCGGGATCCTGCTGGGCTTCCCCACGGCAGTCCTGGCCGGACCTGTTTTCGGAAAATACATCTCCCGGAAGATCGATATTCAGCCACCCGAGGAGATGCTGGCAAAATCCCCTGAAACAAAAGTTAATCAGGAAAATCTCCCCTCCTTCCGCTCCATCGCGCTTCTCATTGCCGTACCCCTGGTCCTGATCCTGGTCAACACCTTTACTTCCGTGGCGGTGGACAAAGAGGTCTTCGCTAAATCGGTGTTCACCGATGCACTGATCTTTATCGGTCATCCGTTCAGTGCCCTGATCATCGCCGCCCTGATGGCCATCTATTTTCTGGGGATCCGAAGAGGCAGAACCAAAAAACAGCTGCTCGACCTGAGCACCAAGGCTCTGGCACCGGCTGGGATCATCATCCTGATCACCGGGGCGGGCGGGGTCCTGAAGCAGATCCTGGTCGACAGTGGCATCGGGGAACTGATGGCCCAGTCCATCGCCGGTTCCGCCATGCCCCCCATCTTCCTCGCATGGCTGCTGGCAGCCATCGTCCGCGTCACCCAGGGATCGGCCACCGTGGCCATGATCACCGCCGCAGGGATCATTTCACCGGTGCTCGACTTCATCGGCCCTTCGGCACCCGAGCTGGCCCTGATCGTGCTGGCCATTGCCTCCGGGGCCACCCTGCTGTCGCACGTGAACGACAGCGGATTCTGGCTGGTGAGCAAATATTTCGGGATGGACGAAAAGCAGACTCTCCGATCCTGGACAGTCATGGAATCGATCATCGCGGTATGTGGACTGACATTCACCCTCCTGGCCAGTCTCTTTGTCTAGTTTTCCCCTTTCGCTTCGCTGATTTATCCCTCCAGGGCACATCAACCTTCAAAGTGTCTCATCAAATCTTATTCACGCTATGAAAAATCAGCAACTATCGATTGTTTTGATCCTGATCCTGGGGATGGTTTCCTGTCAGAAAGAGTCCGAAAAACCCGACCAGGAGACCGGTATGCTCCATATCGATGTGGGACTTACCATCGGGGAGAAGGAGGCGGGGAATCAGCTGAAATCCACCCTGCAGACCGAGAACTTCAAAGTGGAGATCTTCCGTGCCGACGGCACCCCGGTGCTCAGTTATCCGGCGGTGACCGAGATGCCCGATCAGATTGAACTGGAGACGGGCGATTACTACGTGGAGGCCCATTCCGACAACGACCTTCCGGCGGCCTTCGAAAATCCTTTCTATTTCGGAAGCTCGGGGGTTTTCACCATCGGAAGTAACTCCCGGGAGTCGGTGCTGGTCACCTGCCGGCTGGCCAACACTATGGTATCGGTCCACTATTCCGATCAGACTCTTCAGACCTTTTCTGATTACACCACCACGGTCTCCTCGGCCGAAGGAGCCCTGGTGTTTGTCGCAGATGAAACCCGGACAGGGTTTTTCCGTACGCTGCCACTGGATATTCTGGTGGAGCTCTCTTACCTGAAACCCGACGGGACACCTGGCCTGAAAACCATGAACGGAAGCATTCCCGATCCACTCCCCAACAGGCACTATGAGATCCATGTGGATGCATCGCTGAATGAAGGGATGGCCTCTTTCCAGATCGTTCTGGACGAATCGGCGGTCGAAGTGGAAGTGATTCCCCTCAATGAAACTACTGTTCCACCGCCGGCGGGAGCCATCGCATACGGAGAACTGCTGATCACCGAGATCATGTATGATCCCTCCTCCCTTTCCGATACCGAAGGAGAGTGGTTTGAGATCTACAACGCCTCGGAAAGGACGATCCAGCTCCAGAATCTGATCCTGGGAAGGGACGATACCAACCGTCATACCATCGCAGAATCGGTCGAACTGGCACCCGGGTCGAGACTGGTGCTCGCACGTACCGGTCAGGCCACCGGCATCGCCGGAAGTTATCTTTACGGGTCGGATATCACCTTGTCCAATACCGGCGCCGTTCTCAGCCTGTTCAATGAAGGAACAGAAGATACCCCGGGAGCCCTGATCTTTTCGGTCGATTACGGAGCCGCAGGATTCCCCGGTGGCTCAGGTGCCTCCATTGCTCTGGATCCCTCCCATCTGAATGCGGCCGATGCGGTATCGGGATCTTTCTGGTGCACTTCCTCCTCCGCTTACGGAACAGGCGATCTGGGAACTCCGGGAGCTGTTAACGACAACTGTCAGTAGGGATCCTGTCTGTTCATATTCGTACACTTCTGTTCCAATTCCGTGCAGGAATGGGAATCCTGTAACAAAATGTTAATCTCTGTATATACCTGAATATCTTTCTATTAAAAGATTTGGCACAGATAATGATTCAGGTCTGCAGGCATGGTGAACCTAAAACGTCTGAAGAGATGAAAACAAAAGAACTCATAGTTATTATAGCGATAGCAGCCCTCTCTTCCGCCATCCTGGCGCAGGCTGATGCAGGAGAACCGGATGAACCCGCCTGCGGGGAACCGACCATGGCAACGGCTGAAAGAACGGTGAACGATCTGCCGCTGGAAGAATGGATGGTAACCCCGTTCGAGACCCTTCAGGAAGAAGAACTGATCCTGGAACCCTGGATGGTCGAACCTTTCAAGTGCGAGCTTCCGGAACAGAGCAAACGGGTCGTTGTGGAGGATTGGATGCTGGCTTAAAAATTGGAGAATGATCCCGGCTTTCGTATCTTTTGGGATGCAACCGGGATCATTCTATGAGGCTGGCCATCATTTCTGACATCCATGAGGATTATCCCTCCCTGCAGAAAATCCTGAAAAAACTGGAAAGGCTGGGATATGACAAACTGGTCTGCCTGGGTGATATTTCCGGATTCAGCCGGAGGCACTACAGGTACCTGAAATCACGGGACGCCTCGTCCAGCCTCCGGCTTTTACGTGAAAAATGCAGCATCATACTTGCGGGCAACCACGACCTCCATGTGTCCCGGCGGCTCCCTGTCCATTCCACGATTTTCGATTTCCCTTCCGACTGGTATGAACTGGCACTTGACAAGAAGAGCATTCTGGCCAAAGATGAGATCTGGCTGCACGAGGAGGATCTGGATCCGCATTATCCGCCCGATGACCTTGATTTCCTGGCAACACTTCCCGAATTTGTGATCCTGGAAGAGGGCGGGATACGGATTCTTCTCACCCATTACGCCCATCCCAACCTGTCGGGATTCCGGAAAAACTTCTATTCCTGGGAGGGTGATTTCCAATCCCATTTCAGGTTCATGGAATTCCAAAAATGCCGGTTGAGTTTCATCGGTCACGCACACCCCAGGGGGTATTACGTGGTAACCCCGGACCGCTTCCGGCATTACTCCTACCGGAAGATACCCTTGCCCCAGCACCCGGCAATCGTCGGCGTTCCCCCGGTTACCAGGCACCGCTGGCGTTCAGGTTTTTGTATCTTTGATACGGCAGCCGGCACCATCCAGGCTGCAAGATAGAGACTGACGCCATGCCTCAGAACCTTCTGAACCGGTTTTTTCTATCCATTGTCCTGCCGTCCATCCTGGCCATCGGTCTCTACATTCTCTCCATCTTTTTGGTCATTCTTCCCGCCTTCGAACGAAACGCCATGGATGGGAAAAAGGAGATGATCTCGGAACTGACCCGGTCGGTGATCAGCCTCATCGAAGAATACCGCCAGGAAGCAGCGGAAGGGATCATTCCGGAAGATTCTGCACGAAAGCTGGCCATCGAACGGGTTCAGGATATCCGCTACGGAGAGGAGCTGAAGGATTACTTCTGGATCGTGGACATGGAGCCCCGGATGATCATGCATCCCTACCGGCCCGAACTGAACGGCAGAGACCTGACTGATTACACCGATCCTGAGGGTAAACTGCTGTTCGTTGAATCGGTGCGTCTGGTGGAAGAGAAAGGGGAAGGCTTTATCGATTACATATGGCAGTGGAAAGATGACTCCACCCGCCTGGTTCCCAAACTCTCGTTTGTGAGGGGTTATCCTCCCTGGGACTGGGTGGTGGGTACCGGGATCTACCTGGAAGATGTCCGAACCGAGATCGGGGTGCTGAAAAGAAGACTGCTTCGGGTGGGTCTTATTATCACTCTGGTGATCAGTGTGCTGCTGGCTTACATGATCCGGCAGAGCCTGGGGATCGAACGGCGGAGGAAACGGGCCGAGCAGTCACTTCGTTTATCCAGGGAGAAGTACCGTTCGCTGGTTCAGGCCTCCACCCAGGGGACCTTGATGTGGGTCAGGGATCAACTGGTCTTCTCCAACCTGAAATTCAGTGAGCTCAGCGGTTTCCCTCTCACCGAAGTGAAAAATATGGGATTCGAGGATCTGTTCACCCTTTCATGGGAAGTACTGGAATCCTCGTTCCGGGATCCGACCCTTTCGGTCTCCCATGAAACAGAGCTGAAACGCAGTGACGGCACCTCCATCGATGTGGTGATCTCGGCATCCAGGATCACTTACTCGGGAGAGACCGGGTATATTATCGTAATCAAGGAGGTGAGTGAAAAAGTCCAGATGGAACGGGAGCAGGAGAAGCTGACCGAAGATCTTCAGAGTGCGCTCACCTTTATGAATGTTTCGCTCCGCTCTTTTGCCAGGGATATCAAAGCCTGTCAGGAGGATCTGACCATCCGGGAAGCTGCCGCTGTGATGGTCCGGAAACAGAGAGACCTGTTATTCGTCCGGCACGGGGAGAGGGTGGTTGGAGTGGTGACCAGAGGGGACCTGACCCGGAGGGTTCTGGTCGGCGGAACGGATCCCGGCAGGAAGGTGATCGAGATCATGTCCTCCCCGGTGGTCTCTCTGCCCGAGAGCGCGTTGCTGTATGAGGGAATGCTGGAGATGAAACGCAGGAATATTTCCCATATCGCCCTTCACGGACCTGACGGGGAGATCCGGGGAGCGGCAGGCTACCGGGAGATACTGGAGGCTCAGCATCAAACCACCGAATTACTGATCCATGAAATAGAGACCACCGAGGAGGTGGACCATCTGGCCACCCTGTATCTGCGCCTGCCGGTCCTGGTAAAAGCATTGCTGGAAAGTGGAAGCAGCAGCAGGAATATCACTCGTATCATCACGCTGGTCGGAGATGCCATACACCGCCGCCTGGTGAATCTGGCACTGGAAGAGCACGGACCTGCGCCCTGCTCCTTTGCCTTTATCGTCATGGGGAGCCAGGGTCGCGGCGAGCAGACATTGCTCACAGACCAGGACAATGCCATCATTTACGAAAAGGTCTCACCGGAAAGAGAGAAGGAGGTCCGGTCCTGGTTCCTGAAGCTGGGAAAAAAGATCAATGATGATCTCGACAGGGTGGGTTATCGGCGTTGCAAAGGAGGGATCATGGCCGGAAATACCGGTTGGAGTCTGAATCTGGACCAGTGGAAAGTACAATTCGGCAAATGGATCCGTGAAAGCGATCCCCAGTCGGTTATGGATGCGGCCATCCTGTTCGATTTCCGGCACATCTGCGGAGAAGGGGCACTGGTCGAAGAGCTCCGTGAACATGTTTATGAAGTCTCCACTCATCAGCCGGTGTTTTTCTATCACATGGCGCAATCGGTGATAAAAATGAAGGCGCCGGTGACACTGTTCGGAAACATCCGTAGCGAGCCACAGGATGATGAAGACTATCTGGACCTGAAACGGATCCTGTTGCCGGTCACCTCGTTCATCCGGCTCTACGCCCTGCGGGAAAAACAACATGCGACCAACAGCCTGGAGAGAGCCGAACAGCTTCACGCCGGTCAGATTTTCGATGCAGGCCTGCTGGAAGAGCTGACCCGCTCATTTGATTTCATTACGCTTCTGAGGATCAGGAACCAGGCGAGGCTCATTAACAATAATGAGCCTCCCGAAAACCGGATCGACCTGCACCGGCTCAGCCAGATCGATCTGGCCATTCTCAAAAGGCTCAGCACCGATATCGCCGGCCTTCAGACCCGGCTCACCACCGATTTCAGTTCCGGCCAGTGATTTGTTACCCCAGTGACCGTAAAACCAGGTTTCCCTCCCTGTAACCGATCTTTCCGGTCTTCACCTCTTCCGGTACGATCTCCATGAATTCCCTGGAATCCCGTGCACTGAAATTCATCCCCATGATCACTCCGAATAGAGAGTTCCCGTAACCGGCCTCCTTTTGGGGACCCCGGAAAAGAATCCTGAATTCATGTTCGGTTCTCCAGTCGAAGTGTTTCATAAAGAAAAGTTCCCGGGCATTCTTCCGGATATACTCGTCTACAAATCGCTTTGTGTCCCTGCGGTAATCCTCCACCGAGAACCGGGGGAATTTTAGTTTGGGGGTGTAATAGATCCGTCCTGCCAACAGGTTCTCATCACCCAGTTGCTCCCTGAGCTGACCGATCAGCATCTCTTTATGAAAAACCAGACAGACCCCCCTGTCCCCCGAAGCGTAACGGTCCCACATCCGGGGATGTTTGAATCCGCTCTCCACGATGATTCTGCTTCCGTAGCGCTCCCGGTAATCCTCGGTAAAGCAGAGGATCCTGATCCTCTTGCGGATCTGCTTTTTGATCTCTCTGAACAGATCAGGATCTGCCTCCGGATCCATGGTATCGAGGATCGACCAGAAGCCGAAGCTGAGGTTTTCCTTGGGATCGTTGAGCCTGTTAAACTTGCTGAATTTCAGCCGGCGCTCAGGCAGAATGCGGTTCAGGGCCGTTTTCGCGGTGGTAAAGTGATAGATATATTTCTGGAAATCTGATGGCTGACGGATCATCTTCAATTCCCGGGAACCTTCTCTGCAAGTATAGAAAGAAATAACCAGGGTCATCCAGAGTTGATAAAATGGTAATAGATACTTAATACTGGCTTCCCCCGAAAAGGATAGATTTAAATGTCATTCCCGAAAACTTATGAAGACACTCCAACGGACCGCGATCCTGCTTACCCTTACTTACTGGACAGCCGACGGAATTGCACAGGACTATATGCCCCTGCAGGTGGGTAATGAATGGATCTATGAATTAGTGGACCATGACGGTGTCACGATCGCTACCGATTCCATGTTGTGCCAGGGTAGTTATTTTTCGGGGGATACGCTCTTTTACGAATTTACCAGTTACATCACCTTCACAGACGGGAATGGAGAAGATTTTGCAGAGTCCACCCTGTTTTTCAACGGCATTTCTGATCCCAATACGGTTTATGTGAGAAGCTTCATGGATGAACCAAACTTTATAGATCTGGAATATTTCAAACATGTCTACACCTCCGGTGAAACATACGGTGGTGAGTTCTTAACTCTGACCGCCCTCTACCTGGGCGATTATACGGTGCCTTACGGAACTTTTTCAGATTGCTATTTCCTGAAGATTATGGATACGGATTCCAGCGGATTGATCGTGGCTCCGGAGATGGGATTAATTGGGACCCTTGAAGAGGGAGCACCGTATTATGGACTTATCCGTGCCAGGCAGGTGTCCATAACCGAAACAGAGAAAAGTACCTGTGACGGGGACAGCCTGTTGATCAGCGGATCCTATGTGTCAGTGGCCGGAGTCTATTCCGATACCCTCACAGCATCCAGCGGGGCCGACAGCATCGATCTCGTCACCCTGACTATCATTCCTTCATTCGAGTTGACCATCGACACTGCGATCTGTGAAGGAACCTCCTATTTTGCCGGAGGAGCCGACCGGACCGAGAGTGGTACCTACTACGATACCCTGCAGTCAGCAACGGGATGCGACAGTGTGATCATTACCCGGCTTACGGTGGAAATTTGCACAGGAACTCCGGCCGAAGCCAGCCCTAATTACCAGGATCTGATCTATCCTAATCCAACTACAGGAGTGATCCATATTTCCGGCGAACACATAACGACCGTGGAAGTCTACGACCTGTTCGGTGGAAAACTGCTGCAATTCACCGGGAATGCCACCGATCTTCGAATCCTTCCCGACGGATGCTACTTCGTAAAATGCGTTTTCAGCGATGGCACCGCGGAAATCCGAAAAATCCTGTTGAATCGCTGATCGCGGAATTCTTCCAGTCCTACTTTTATCCGTAAATTGCATTGCAATGTACGGAAAGATCATCGGCGTCGGGTTTCAGAAGACCGGAACATCTTCGCTGCGAGAGGCGCTTGAAATCCTGGGGTACAGGGTGAAGGACACCAGTTCAAGGGCTTTGATCCCCGTCCTGAGGGGAGACTACAGGAAAGTGCTCCGGATGATCAGGGAGTATGATGCCGTGGAGGACACCCCCTGGTATATGATCTACCGCGAGCTGGACCGGCTGCTGCCCGGTTCGAAGTTCATTCTCACCATCCGGGATGAAGAGGCCTGGTATAACAGCGTGTCCCGGCACACCGGATTGCTGAGAAATGCCAGCCATGAGTGGATCTACGGAAGGGGAAGAGGATTGCCCATCCATCATAAAGAGAATGCCATCGAGGTTTACAGGGAGCATAACCTGGAGGTGATGGACTACTTCCGGCAGCGGCCCGAAGATCTTCTGGTGGTCGATTTCACGGCCGGGGAAGGCTGGGATAATCTCTGTGATTTTTTGGGGAAAGAGGTTCCCGGTATTCCGTTCCCCCACCGGAACCGGTGGGACAGCGGGAAGACCGGGGTGCCCTTCTACGGGTACAGGAAAGACTTTCAGTTTTACAGAAAAAACGTCAGAAATTACCTGAAAATTAAATATATCGACCTGCTGGGACTCTGGGACAGAACCCCGGCAAACTCTAAATTTTCATGAAACAGGCAGAACTATTCCACCCGCGGGTTTTCGATGAGAAAGAGTGGGCGGAGGGGTATTATAAAAGGAACAAATGGAGCATCTCCCGGGTAGGGAAAGATTTTGCGGCCCTTCTGAAGAAGGGCGGTGTGACAGGTGGAGAGATCCTGGATGTGGGATGCGGGTTCGCGGCGGTTCCCATAGAGATCGCCAGAGCCATCCCGGGAGTCCGGATCAGGGGGATCGATCTGGGCAGGCCCCTGCTCGGATTGGGAAAGCAGCTGGTGGAGGAAGCAGGACTGACCGACAGGATCCAACTTGCCGAAGGCGATGCGCTGAAGACCGGTTTCAGCGATGACTCATTCGATATCGTGGTCAACACTTTTCTGCTCCACATCGTGGAAGATCCCGGGATCATGCTCGGTGAGATCGAACGGGTGACCCGCCCCGGCGGTCATATTATGATCCGGGACCTGCGCAGGGGATTTCTGGCCCGCCTGGTTCCCAAATTCAGGACGGGATTCACCCGTGAGGAAGCCCGCAGGATCCTGAAGGATTCAGAGATCCGTCCCGGAAAGCTATCCAACGGACCCTTCTGGTGGGATTATATGACGGGTTTTTAGTGAAATAATAAAATCGACATGTCGACACAAATCATTCCATTCCAAACCGGTATCAACACCTGCTACCTGGTCAGGCAGCAGGGCACCATCCTGGTGGACGGGGGCTACTCCCGTTCTGCTGATTCCTTCCGTAAATTTCTGAAAACCAATCAGGTTCATCCCGAAGAATTGAAACTGGTCATCCTGACCCACGGAGATTTCGATCACGCGGGAGGGGCCGGTGCGATCAAAGAGCTGACCGGAGCCCGGATCGCCATCCATGAGGCCGACCGGGACTACCTGGAAAAGGGTATCTTCCACTGGGCAGCGGGAGTCACCCCGTGGGGGAAAATTTCCCGCAGCCTGTTTAAACCTATGATGGTCAGCTCCGGATCTTTCTCACCTTTGCCTGTCGATGTGGTGATCGACGACGGGGGCCTGGACCTCCGGGAATACGGCATCGAGGGGCGTGTCATCCATACTCCCGGTCATACCGGAGGGCATGTGAGTGTGGTGCTCGACTCGGGGGAAGCCTTTGTGGGCTGTTTGGCGCACAACCGGCTTCCATTCACCCTCAGGCCGAAGCTTCCTATCTATGCCGATGATATCCACCAGCTGAAGGAGAGCTGGAATAAAGTGATCGAATGGGGAGCCTCCACCTGTTATCCCGGGCACGGGAAGCCGTTCGCCGTGGAAAAGATCCTGAGATATCTGAACTGAATACCTGCATCAATACGTTTAAATACCATGTTGAAAGTATGGAAGATCATCGGCTGGGGCCTGCTCGGGATCCTGGCTCTCGCCACCATCGTCTGGTTCGGATTTCTGAGACCCGAGCCCCCGCCCATCTCCGCAGATGACCGTGCGAAGGTGACCCTGATGCCCCTGCCTGCAGAGATGAAGCTCCACAGGGGGGAGTATGCGGTTTCCCGGGGACTGAAAGTCCGGTACCGGGGAACGGCCACTGAACGGATCGAACGTGCAGTGGAACGGTTTCATTCAGGGATGGCCGAAGCAACCGGACTGGAAGTGAATGAACTAAAAGAGAACGGGCAGCTGGTGATTGAGTTCCGGGGAACAACCACAGAACTTCCCGGGCCCGGCGATGACGAATCCTACCGCCTGCGGATCACTCCCCGGCGGATCCGGCTGGAAGCAGATACGGAAACCGGTATCATCTACGGACTGGAGTCGCTCCGCCAGCTTACCGGTAAAAAGGGGGAAATGGATGCTGTGGAGGAAACAGAGGCTGCAGGGGAAACCGGTCCCTGGGTTCTTCCGGCCCTTGCCCTTTCCGACGCTCCCCGGTACCGGTGGAGGGGATTGATGATCGACGCCTGCAGGCACTGGATCCCGAAAGAAGTGATCCTCCGGAACCTGGATGCCATGGCCGCTCTGAAGATGAACGTATTTCACTGGCACCTGTCGGAATACCAGGCCTTCCGGGTCGAATCGAAGGTGTTCCCCCGGCTCCACGAAATGGGATCCGGCGGGGAGTATTACTCCCAGGAGGAGATCCGGCAGGTGGTCCGGTACGCCGCCGACCGGGGCATCCGTGTGGTCCCGGAATTCGATCTGCCCGGCCACTCCACCTCCTGGCTGGTGGGATATCCCGAACTGGGCAGCGCTCCGGGGCCCTACAGGCTCGACACGGTTTACGGAGTGCTGGACCCGGTCCTGGACCCCACCAGAGAGGAGATTTACGAGTTTCTGGACAGGTTCTTCGGAGAGATGAGCACCCTGTTCCCCGATCCCTTTGTCCACATCGGGGGCGATGAAGTGATGGACACCCACTGGATGGAGAATGAACAGATCCGGGCATTTATGGAGGAGAAGGGACTGGAGGATTCCCATGCCCTTCAGGCATACTTTAACCAGAGGCTCGGTGAGTTGCTGACCGGGCACGGGAAGAAGATGATGGGCTGGGATGAGATCCTCCATCCGGAGCTTCCCGCCGAAAGGGTCGTGGTGCAGACCTGGCGCGACCATGCCTCCCTCTGGGAATCGGCACGGATGGGTTTCGGGGCCGTGCTTTCAGCCGGGTACTATCTAGATTTCAAGCAGCCTGCCGGATACCATTACCAGATCGATCCCGAAGAGATCCGGGGGGCGGTGACCATCGAGATCGACTCCTCCCGCTGGAGGGGGTGGGACTATACCCTGGAGCTGAGCGATATGGCGATGAAGGGCTCGCTCTACCTCTTCGGCGAAGGAGAGGAGCTCCGTGGGATCATAGATTTCCTGGGGGGAAGCCTGGGATTCGAAAATGCCACTTTTCATGAGGGTCAGCTGCTATTCACCCTGAACACCAACTTTGGCGAAGTACGTTTCGACACCCGCCTGGAAGGGGACTCCATTGCAGGGACGGCCAGGCTTTCAATGTTCAACATGGATCTTCAGGGTGTGCGTTCGGGTGGAAGCGATACGGAGGGCGGCAGGTCCCTGCCGGAATTCAGAAAGATCGAACCGCTGACCGGCGAGCAGCGGAAAAATCTCCTCGGCGGGGAGGCCTGCATGTGGACGGAGATGGCCGACGGGGTAACCATCGAATCGCGGATATGGCCCCGGGCCGCCGCAGTGGCGGAAAAACTCTGGAGTCCGAAGGAGCTCACGGGGGAGGAGAATGATATGTACCGCAGGATCTGGGTTTTGAGCGACCGGCTGGAGGGGCGGGGACTGAAACACCGCTCCTACCGGGTGGCGCTCCTGGAGGATATGGCCCCCGAACGATTTTCCGAGCCTTTGCTTGTCCTTACGGAGGTCCTTCAGGAGGACCGTTTCTTCAACCGGATGAGCCTTTATGAACCCCAACTATACACCACGACTCCCCTGAACCGGATGGTGGATGCCGTGCCGGCCGAAAGCGAAGTGGCCTGGAAATTCGGAGAAAAGGTCGATCGCTGGATCGAAACCGGCGATCCGGGGGTGGGGGATGAGCTCTCCCTCCAGCTGAAAAGGTGGCAGACCAACCATTCCCTCCTGGAAACAGCATTTGCGCGGTCGGAACGATTGCAGGAAGTGGAAGTACATTCCAGGAACCTGTCGGAGCTCGCCACCATCGGGTTGACCGCCTTGGAAGAACCATTATCTTTGTCACCGGGAAATCCCTCCGTCGATTCGATCCTGACCAGGTCGGCGGAAGCCCGCGGAGGGTGCATCCTTCCCCTGCCGGCTCATATACAGAAGCTGGTGGCGCACGCCAGGCAGATGAAATAGATGGAGAAAACCACGACCCAGACCAAACTGGAGCTGTTGAGCGAGATGTTCCGCAGATGGTGCGGTGAGAAAGTTATCTCGGTCAATAAACTCCCGGCCTCGGGATCCCCCAGGGAGTATTACCGGATCGCAGGTCCCGGGTCCACCGTGATCGGCGCCATCAATTCGGACAGAGAGGAAAATGAGGCATTTATTTCGTTCAGCCGCCATTTTCATTCACTGGGGCTGCCCGTGCCGGAGATCTACCTGGAGGATCTGGACCACCACGCATATTTGCAGGAGGACCTCGGCGATACCACCCTGTTCGACTATCTTTTCCAGGTAAGGGACAACGGTGATTTCCCCGGCGAGCTGACAGAGATCTACAGGCAGGTGCTGACCCGGCTGCAGAAATTCCAGATCGACGGCTCCAGGGGGCTGGACTACTCGGTCTGTTACCCAAGGGCCAGTTTCGACAGGCAAAGCATGCAGTGGGACCTCAGCTATTTCAAATACTATTTCCTGAAACTGGCCGGAGTCCCCTTCAACGAGCAGCGGCTTGAAAACGATTACCAGGCGCTGATCGAATACCTGCTTTCGCAGGACACCGGGTACTTCCTCTACCGCGACTTCCAGTCCAGGAACATCATGCTGCGTGACGGCAGTCCCTGGTTCATCGATTACCAGGGGGGACGCCGGGGCGCTCTTCAGTACGATGTGGCCTCCCTTTTATTCGACTCCAAGGCAGATATCCCGCCCGGGGTGAGGGAGGATCTGCTGGAGCACTATATCGACTCACTGGCCGCCTACCCGTCGGTCGACCGGGAGGCCTTCCGGGAATCTTACTACGGATATGTGTTGATCCGCATCATGCAGGCCATGGGTGCTTTCGGATTCCGGGGATTCTATGAAAAGAAGACCCATTTTCTCCAGAGCATCCCCTACGCTTTAAACGACCTGAAGTGGATCCTGGAAAATGTCACTCTTCCCGTCCGGCTCCCCGCGCTGTTCAAAGTGTATGAAGCCCTGGTTCACGCTCCGAAAATGAAGCGGTTCCGCGATAAGACAGGAAGGAAATCGACCCTGACCGTCTCCATCACCAGCTTCAGCTACATGCACGGGATCCCCGATGATCCCCATGGTCACGGAGGGGGATATGTATTCGATTGCCGGGTGATCACCAATCCCGGCAAACTACCTGCCTACCGGGATCTGACGGGAAAAGATCAGCCGGTGATCGACTTTCTGGGCCAGCAGCCGGATGTGACCGAATTTCTCAACAACGCCTTTTCACTGGTCGACATGTCGGTGGATAAATATGAAGAGCGCAGCTACACCCACCTGATGGTCAGTTTCGGCTGCACCGGAGGTCAGCACCGCTCAGTATACTGCGCAGAACGGCTGGCGGCTCACCTGCGTGAGAGCCAGTCGGTGCAGGTCTCCCTCTGGCACAGGGAACTGGACTAACCTTCCACCCGGAAGATATAGTTTCCGCTTCCGGTGGTGAATACAGCGTAATCGCCCTCCATACCCACCAGGCTCACTCCGTCGGCCTCCCCGGCAGGGACTCCTACTCCGGGCGAACCACCGGGTCCCATACCCATCTCCAGCACGTCGCCCGCATCTTTTGCGGGAACATACACGGTAGCCCTGCAGCTTACGGGAACGGTCACCTCCATTTCGAATGAGTCATTCTTCCGGCTCCACCGGATCCCTCCGGGTCCGTAGGGAGTCATATTGTGGTAGGTCACCTGATCCAGATCACCCGCCGGCATGGGCCGAAAAACAATGTGGCGGTACCCGGGTTGAGCCGGATCGGCCTGCATGCCCGCCAGGTGCCGGTAGAACCATACCAGGCCGCCTCCGAACATGGGATGGTTGTGGGAACCTCCCTCATCCCACCGCTCCCTGGTGGTGGTGGATCCCAGTTCGATCCATCGGCCGTAGCCGGGCTCGGTCCGCTTGTTCATCGCTTCATAGGCCAGTTCATGCAATCCGTTGTCGGCCAGCACTTCGAAAAAAAACCGGGTCCCGATGATCCCCGTATCGAGGTGTCCCCCGGTGGCCTTCAGTCCGGCTTTCAGTGCCGCCACCACCCTTTCATAGCGGCTGGCCGGTACCCCCATCTTCAGGGCCAGGATATTGCCTCCGCCGTCTCCGTAGCTGCCGTTCTCTTGATCGTAAAACCTTTTGTGAAACGCCTCCCGGGTCTGCTCCGCCAGTTTGCGGTACTGCTCCGCCTCACCGCTTTTCCCCAGGATCGCTGCGCTTTCCGATGTGATATGCGCACAGTACCACAGGTAAAAGGTGTGTACCATCTCGTCGGGAACTGTCTCTCCCGGCGCCACCCATTCTCCCAGGTTGAACCATTTCAGAACAGTACCGTCTTTTGCCGTCCGCTGAGAATGCATAATCCCCTCTTCGTCCACCCAGGTCTGCATGTATCGCAGGTACCCTTTCATTCCCCCGTAGTGATCCTCCAGCATGTCCCGGGCTCCGTAATGCACATAAAACTGCCAGGGTATCACGCAGATGGCTGCGCCCCATGCAGGCCCTCCGCCACATCCCGGTTGCCAGGGGGCTCCGTTGGGCACATATCCGGTGGGTTCGATCTGGGCGCCGTGGATGTCCTGCATCCACTTGTGGTAGAAATTCCTGGCGTCGAAATTGTGAAGGACCGTGATGCATGCAATCTGCCCGTCGCCGGTGTAGGGGGAGCGTTCACGGTGGGGACAGTCACTGGCGATACCCCCGTGCATATTGTCCAGCTGGCTCCTTCTCCAGATCCGATTGATCTGGTTGAACAGATCATTGGAAGTCTCGAATGAAGCGGAAACGGGCAATACCGTATGGACCGCCTCGGCGGTCAAATGTTCAGGTTCCAGCTCGCCAGGCCAGTTGACCACCTCCACTCCGCTGAAGACAAACCAGTTGAAGCGGGGGGCATGGGATTCCGGACCCTCTCCCCGGAATGTGTAGGTATGGTCGCCTGAATAGAGATTGGCGTTGTAACGGATCTCCACCTTATGGCCCGCCGGGGCCTCTGCCCGGTTCAGCCTGACCCATCCCGAAACCTCCACCCCGAAATCGACCCGGTAATGCCCCTCTCCCAGTTTCTCGATGGAAAGAGGTTCCAGTCTCTCAGTCACACGGTCGGGAAAAGCCGTATGGGCCATGAGCTTCCCTTCCGGGGCCTTCCTGAGGGCCACCGGCTCCCAGCCGGAATCGTCGAATCCCGGGTAACTCCATCCCGGCTGTTCCTTCCTGGCATCGTAAAACTCCCCGTAGAAGACCATGTTCATAAGTATGGGACTCCGGGAGGCTTTCCAGGTGGGATCGCTCACCACCACCTCTTCTGTTCCGTCGGCATAGGTCAGGTGCAACTGGCAGAGGAATCGCGGAGAACCGTAGGCAGCGGCCCAGAACTTGGCGGGATTATAAAAGCCGTTCCCCAGAATGCAGCCCAGGACATTTTCTCCCTGACGCAAATGGTCCATCACATCGTAGGCCAGGTACATCACCTTGTACTCCTTGAAATCATCGGGAAGACAGATCAGGGCATCCATTAACTGGGGCCGCTTTCCGTAATTGGTCTGATTGGGAACCAGTACATCCTCTCCCACCTTCTCCCCGTTCATCTGAAGTTCAAAATATCCCAGTCCGGTGGTGTAGGCCACCGCTCCAGTCACCTCTTTTTCGATCTCGAAGCTTTTTCTCAGGTAGGGGGCAGGAGGTCCGAACGAATCGGGCCGGGCATCGGGTCCGCCCTCCGGCTTGGGCAACGCCTCCTCCCCCTCCCAGGGGGCCCCGATCCACCGGGCCTTCCACTCGCCGGATTCCAGGATTCCCATCCGCCAGAATCCCGGTTCGCTCCATGGCGAAGCATTTCCTTCTGCATCCCACACTCGTACCTGCCACCAGCACTCCTGCCGGGAGACCAGCGGCTCTCCTCCGTAGACCATGCGGGTCGATTCCATGGATGGCTGCTTCCCGCTGTCCCACAGGTCCGGTCCGGATAACCCTTCCCTGGTGGTGGCCACCCGGACCTGCCAGGCGGTCTGCTTCTCTCCGCGCTGCTCCGGACCGGCAAGGTTCACCCATGACAACCGCGGCTGCCTGACATCCACCACATCGGGATTGACCAGATATTCACAGGTCAGGTGACGGGGTGTCAGATCAGCCTCCGCTTTTTCGGTTTTGCAGGATATGAATCCCGTCGAAAGCAGGATAATGATCCACTGGAATATTCCGATTCTCATGCCTGTCATAGTTAACTCCATTGCCTGTCCCAAGACCTGTGTTCATTCCACTCCCCGGTGGGTGCGAAGAGCTCCTCCCCTTCACGCAGATGTTCCTTCACCACCTCCTCGTTCAGTTCGAGTCCCACTCCAGGTTTGTCCGGCAACTCCACGTATCCGTCTTTGACCAGCGGTTTGTCCAGTCCGGTGACCAGATCCTCCCACCAGGACTTATCGACCGAGTGGTGCTCCAGAGCGATGAAATTCTCGGTGGCAGCGGCAGTGTGGACACATCCCATGAAGGTGATGGGCGATGAGGCGTGGTGAAGTGCCATGGGGATCCCGTGCTCCTGGGCATAGTCGCCGATCTTCTTGGTCTCCAGGTATCCTCCGGCCGACACAGGGTCGGGATGAACGATGTCCACCGCACGCTGCTCGATCAGATCCCTGAAACCCTCTTTCAGGTAAATATCTTCGCCGGTGAGTGTGGGCACTTCGATGGAGCGTGAGATCTCCTTCCACTGGTCGGTGTACTGCCAGGGAATCAGGTCTTCCAGCCAGGCGATGTTATAGGGTTCGAACGCCCGGCCCAGCCGGATCATCGAATTGACCCCCATGTGGCCCAGGTGATCGATCCCCACGGGGATCTCCCATCCGATGGTCTCGCGCATGGCTGCCACGTACTTGACCATCTCTTCGATGCCCTTTTCGGTGATCTGAACCCTGGTGAACGGATGCATGGTAAGTCCGTAAGTCCCCCTCTCCTGGCTCCAGCCGCGCATTTCGCCCCAGGGGGAGGTATTGGTCAGGGTGCCGGGGATATCCTTGATCAGCCCGATGCCGATATCCATCTTCATGATGGTGAATCCCTTCTCGACCCGCCCCTTCATTCGCCGGGCGAACTCCTGCGGATCGCTCACGGTGGGAGTGTCCACGTAGATCCGCACACGGTCCCGGTATTTTCCCCCCAACAACTGGTAAAGCGGCACCCCGTATGCTTTCCCGGTAAGATCCCACAGGGCCATCTCCACTCCGGAAACCCCACCTCCCTGGCGGCCGTGGTCCCCGAATTGCCTGATGATCCTGAAAAGTCGCTCCACATTGCATGGATTCTCCCCCAGGATCCGGCTCTTGAGCATCAGGGCCAGCCGCTTGTCGGCGCCGTCGCGCACATCCCCCAGCCCGTAAACCTCCTGGTTGGTGTAGATCTTGACAATGGGAACGTTCCCCACCTGGGCGATACGCATATCGGTGATCTTCAGATCGGAGGGACTGCTGTTCCGGGACACCCGCTGTGTCAGGTATTCCACCTGTTCAGCGGCCGATGCATGGGCCATGACGCCCAGACCCAGACCACCCAGTCCGGCCATCTTCAGAAATGAACGCCGGTCGGAATGCGAAGGGTCCTTCCGGGCTTTGGAAAGGTGTTTTTGTTTCATTGGAGATTGGTTTTAGCCCACAAATTATTAAAATCTTCCTATCTTCCGTCCTTGAATCTATGAAGAGTTCGATTCTCTATAAAACTCTGCTGGTCTTAGCCGCCATTGCGGCACTGCTTTTCCTGATCGCTTACTTCACGGGAGCCAGCCGTTTTCTGGGTCCGCTCCTCATCTCCTTTTTCGTGCTGCTGGCTTTCGGAGTCCGGGGAAATGCCTTCACCCGGGGATTCTCCTACACGATTATGATCTTCGCGGCGGTTACCATCGCCATGTTCTATCCCGGACTTTTTATCAGGTGGGGAGAGTTTGAATTGCAGGCCACCATCGTTCCGTTGCTGCAGGTGATCATGTTCGGTATGGGTTCCCAGATGAGCTACCGCGATTTCGCGGGAGTGGTGAAGATGCCAAAAGGGGTGCTGATCGGCCTGGTATGCCAGTTCTCCATCATGCCGGTGGTGGGATTTGTTATCGCCACCAGCTTCGGATTCCCTCCGGAGGTGGCTGCAGGGATCATCCTGGTAGGGTCCTCGCCCAGCGGTCTGGCCTCCAATGTGATGTCATTCATCGCCAAGGCCAATCTGGCCCTTTCGGTGACTCTGACCGCCGTGGCCACGATGCTGGCCCCGCTGATCACCCCGTCGCTGATGAAACTGCTGGCCGGCCAGTTTGTCCCCATCGATTTCTGGAACATGATGCTGGGGATCGTCAATATCGTGATCCTTCCCATTGTCGGGGGACTCATGTTCAACTCGGTGGCTTACGGAAAAGAGAAGGCGGGAAACATCCGCATCCAGGCGCTGGTATATTTCCTGATCATTTCTGCCAAGAATCTGATCCTCTACCGGACTTCGGACCTGGAGGCAGGCGGGACCCTCCTTCAATTCGCAAAAGACCTGGGATGGTTCCTGCTGCTCCCCTGGGCGGGTGCCTTGCTGTTCAACCGACTGATGAAAGGAGATAAATCGGGCCTCGACAAGGTCATGGCATTCATCTCCATGGCCGGGATCGGGGTGATCATCGTGGTGATCACTGCCGCCGGACGGGAGAGCCTGCTGGAGATCGGCTTTCTGCTGATTCTGGCATGCCTGCTGCACAATACCTCGGGCTATTTCCTGGGATACTGGATCTGCAAGCTTGCCCGGATGGATGAGCCCTCCTGCAGGACCATTGCGCTGGAAGTGGGGATGCAGAACGGAGGTCTGGCTTCAGGGATCGCACTCCAGATGGGGAAAGTAGCCACGGTGGGGCTCGCCCCGGCCGTATTCGGTCCGATGATGAACATTACGGGAAGTTCGCTTGCAACTTGGTGGAGGAGAAAACGTAAAAGTCCATAAGAGTCCATAATAGTCTATAAAGTCTGTAAAGTCTGTAAAGTCTGTAAAGTCTGTAAAGTCTGTAAAGTCTGTAAAGTTTAAAGTCGTAAAGTATGAGGGGGTTTTTGTTTTTTGTTGTTTGGATGGTGGTGGGGTGCACTGCCACGGTCAACGCTCAGTTTTTCGATACGCCCGAAGAGCTGACCTATTACACCCGGGAATGGGAAGGGGAACGGTTCGGGGATGGCCGTCCGAAGGTCCCGGATGAGATCCTTGAGCGGATACGGAAGGTCTCCATCGAAGAGGCCTGGGGGGTGCTGCGCTCGAAGGGGTATCACAACCAGTTTGAAAGCGGTTGGGAGATGATCCACGAAGAGGAGCCCATCGTGGGAAGGGCCCTGACGGCCCTCTACATGCCGCGCCGTCCCGAGGTGATGGACCGTCTCACCGAAAAAGGTCATGCTGAAGGACGGGTGGGCGCCATGAACTCCTGGCCCATCGACGCCCTGGTACTGGGAGATGTCTATGTGGCCGACGGATTCGGGAAAGTGGTCGACGGGACTCTTATCGGGGATAACCTGGGGAATGCCATCTATGCCAATTCGGGTAACGGGGTGGTCTTTGACGGGGGATCGCGCGACCTTGCAGGGCTCTCCAGAATTGAAGGCTTCAACGCATTTGTCAGGGGCTTCGATCCCTCCTACCTGACCGAGAGTATGCTGATGGGCATGAACGTTCCCATCCGGATCGGCGATGCCACGGTTTTTCCGGGCGATGTGGTACTGGCCAAAGAGACCGGTGTGTTGTTCATCCCTGCCCATCTGGCCGAAGAGGTGGTGGTACGGGCCGAATTCATTATGCTGAGGGATATGTTCGGGCACCAGATGCTGCAGAAAGGGGTCTACACCCCGGGACAGATCGACGGGAGGTGGACAGACGAGATCAAGGAGGCCTTCCTTCAGTGGGTCGAGGAAAACCCGGAAGGGCTGCCCATGACCAAAGAGGCGCTGGAAGAGTACCTGAAGGACCGGACCTGGTAGTCGCCCCGTTCCAGGGATCACACCCTGTTCGAGGAATAATACGGAAACCGGAGTCTGTATCGCGACAACAGATATTGAACCCATCGACGGGCCGGTTGTTATCCTGGAGAATCTGCGACGATGGAAGTTCCCAGGAAAAAAATCACTCTTTCAGGACTGAAGAATGCCTTCAGGCTCTATAGTTATATCCGGCCCTACCGGCTGGTCTACTTCCTGGGACTGATCTTCCTCTTCGGCTCCAGCCTTACCAGCCTCGCTTTTCCCAAATTGCTGGGGGATCTGGTGAATGCGGGCAATGAAGGGAACCTGGCAGAAAATCTGAACCGGATCGCGCTGCTTCTGGCCGGATTGCTTATTCTCCAGTCAGTTTTCTCCTATTTCCGCACCATTCTTTTCGTGAAGGTAACCGAGCGTTCGCTGGCCGATCTCAGGCAGGACACCTACAATCACATGATCCGTCTGCCGGTCAGGTTCTTCGACAGGAGGCGGGTAGGAGAACTGAACAGCCGCATCTCTTCCGATATATCCCTTCTGCAGGACACCATGACCACCACCCTGGCCGAATTCGTCAGACAGATCATTATCATCGGGGGCGGAATTGCACTTCTGATCTACACCTCCTTTAAGCTCACACTTTTTATGCTGGCCATTCTTCCGGGGGCCGTTTTGCTGGCCGTATTCTTCGGCAGGTACATACGCAGGTTTTCCAAACAGGCGCAACGGGAAGTGGCGGAATCCAACACGATCGTAGAAGAGACCCTCCAGGGGATCCAGAGTGTGAAGGCCTATACCAACGAATTTTTCGAAATGAAACGTTACAGGAAAAGAACCCTGGAAATTGCGCACATCGGAATCAGGGGAGGCAGGTACCGGGCCCTCTTTTCTGCTTTTCTTATCCTGGGACTTTTCGGTGCACTGGTGGCAGTGATCTGGAGGGGATCCCTGCTGCTGGCCCAGGGCGAGATCAACGCGGGTCAGCTCTTCTCCTTCGTACTCTATTCGGGATTCATCGGAGGAACCATCGGGGGACTGGCCTCTGTATTCAGTCAGATCCAGAGATTCCTGGGGGCCACCGAAGACCTGTTCGAGATCTTTGAGGAGGAGACCGAGGAGCTGACCGAGGTTATCCCTAAAGAGCCGAAGCACCGGATCGAAGGCCAGATCACATTCGACAACCTCACCTTCGCCTACCCTTCGCGTCCCGATGAAGAGGTGATCAAAAATATTAATCTGCAGATCGAACGCAACCAGAGAGTTGCGCTGGTGGGCTCTTCGGGAGCCGGGAAATCCACCCTCACCTCCCTGCTGCTTCGCCTTCACGATCCCACCGGCGGAAAGATCCTCTTCGATGGAACCGATCACCTGGAGATCCCCATATCCTGCCTGCGAAGCCAGATCGCACTGGTTCCCCAGGATATCTTCCTTTTCGGGGGAACGATCCGGGAAAACATCGGGTACGGAGATCCCTCAGCCTCTGAGGAACAGATCACGGAGGCAGCAAGGCAGGCCAATGCATGGGAGTTTATAGAACGGTTTCCCGAAGGCTTTGACACTTTGGTAGGAGAACGGGGCACCCAACTTTCCGGAGGGCAGAGGCAGCGGGTGGCCATCGCCAGGGCACTTCTGAAAAATCCCCGCATCCTGGTCCTGGATGAGGCTACCTCGTCGCTCGATTCCGAGTCGGAAAAGCTGGTGCAGGAAGCCCTGGAGCATCTGATGGAGGGAAGGACCTCCATTGTGATTGCTCACCGGCTGAGTACGGTCCGAAACTCCGACCGGATTTTCGTTCTCGAGAACGGGCGCCTTGCCGAGAGCGGGAACCACGAGGAGCTTATGCGGATCCCAGAAGGCAAATACCGAAATCTGAGCGATCTGCAATTCGTCAGCTAATCCGAAACTACAGGTACTTGATTATTGTATATTTACGTTTTAATAAAAAATAAATCCGCTCTCATGAAAAGATTACCCCTTTGGATCATCGTCGTATCCGGAATCATCCTCAGTTCCTGTGCCAAGAAAATGCCCGATTTCGTGAACAGTATTCCCGATGATGTAGTCGGTGTGGCGACCCTTCATCCCATGAAATTACATACCAAGGGAAATGTCAACTCCCTGGAATCGATGAAAAACAAGGTGAAGGATGAGATCTGGGGACAGATCATTGAAGATCCGCTCAGTACCGGACTGGCTATGAACGAGTACTTCTATATGTTCGTCCGCATGGAGGTGGGAACCCCTGTGATCGGAATGGTCGGGGGAATGAAGGATACGGAGAAGTTTGTAGCAACCCTCTCGCGGATCGAAGAGGATTTCCATGCACAGATTATGGAAGCGGAAAGCTATTCCTATGTACAGCCCGATGAAGCGGGTATCATTGCCTGGAACGACGACCAGCTGGTCGTGCTCGGCGCCCCCGACGGAGATGAACTGGGAGCGGAATACTGGAGATCAGCGCTCGATGTGATGTTCCATCCCATCAAAGAGGAATCGGTCACCAGCCTGGTCGACTTCAGGGATTTCACCGGAAAGATGAAAGACCTGAACCTGTGGATGGCCTCCAACGAATTGATGGAGGTCCTGGAAGAGATCTCCGACAATACCGAAGCCGATATTCCACAACTCCCCGTGGCACTGATGAATAATTATGCCCGGATTTTCGTGGACTTTGCCGATGGTGAAATGCATATTACGGGCGAGACTCACTTCAGTGAGGAGGTGGAAAAAAACATCGAGGAGGTGCTGGTAATGAAACCGTCGCTCAACAATGATATGCTTAAACTCGCCCCGGGCGGAAACCTGCTGGTGGCCGTGGCCGGTTCAATGGACCTCGAGAAACTCAGTGAGACCATCGGTAAATTCGCCCCTCCTCAGATCGATTCTGTGGGGAACAGGCTGGAGGCGGCCACGGGGATCCCTTCAGGGGAACTGGTTAAAGCCTTCACAGGCGATTTTACCATCGCCATCAATGCACTGGAGCAGGAGACCATGATCCCTCTGGAACTGTTCGTGGGTCTCGGGGTCAACAGCGATGCGATCCAGGAAAAACTGATGGAATCGGTCCAGAACATGGCCCCGGTGGAAGAGGATGGGGACTTCTTCATCATTAATATTCAGGGAAACGAGATCTACAGTGGTATCATCGGCGACCTGTGGGTCATCACCAACGCCAGAGGGTATAAAGATGCGGCCACCGGATCGGGGCTGGACCGTTCACTGGTCGATTCGCGGTTCAATGATTTTGCCGACGGCTCCGTGGGAATCTATATGAACCTGGACCTGGAGAGTTACCCTTCCACAGTGAGAAATCTCCTGGAACAGAATCCCGAACGAAAAGAGTGGGTGACCCGTATCACAGAACCTTTCGATTACATGGGGGTTTCGGCCAGCAACTACGAAAATCAGATCCTGCTCAAGACCAACCGCCCATCAGAGAACAGCCTCCATACCCTCCTGAAGCTGAGTGATTCGTCTGATTAACAGAGGATATGGTCATCCGTCTCGAAAAAATGATCCCTCTCCCCATGCTGGAGCAGAATACCGAAGGCTCCGGGGTATGGGAAGCGGATACGCTGATATTTGAGCCGGGAAGATCCTACGTGATCGAGGCCCCTTCCGGGAAGGGCAAGACCAGCCTGCTATCGATGATCTATGGACTGAGGGACGACTACCGGGGTGTGATCCGGCTCGACAGCCGCGACATCAAACAGATTGGCCGGAGAGAGTGGTCGGATTTGCGGAAGCGAAGCCTCTCTTATATCTTTCAGGGGCTGGAGCTGTTCAGTGATCTCACCGCCCTCGAGAACATCGAACTCAAGAATTCCATCACCCGCCAGATGACCCCCCGGCGAATCCGGGAACTATCCATCCGCCTGGGCATTGCCAGCCATCTGAACCGGAAAGCCGGGATTCTCTCCTTTGGCCAGAAGCAGCGGGTAGCCATTCTGCGCTCCCTCTGCCAGCCGTTCGATTTCCTGCTGGCCGACGAGTGCTTCAGCCATATTGACACCGACAACAGTCTGGCCGCATACCAGGTGATCAGGGAAGAATGCGAATTCCGGCGTGCAGGGTTGATCCTGACTTCCCTGGATGGTCAACATTTCGTCGAACAGGCTGTCAGGCTGAGGTTATAGGATTTGCCATGTATCAACTCTACCGTATATTATGGAAAGACCAGAGCAGGAATCATCTCCTGTGGGCTTTCCTGGGTACCCTGGCCGGTTTTATCCTGCTGTTGGGAGGAATTCAGTTTTATGTGGATATACGGGAAGTACTTTCCACCAACAGGGATCTGCTGGATCCCGAGTATATCGTAATCAACAAAAAGGTAGGGATCGGTCAGACCCTGGGCATAGCACGGGCGGGTTTTAGCGAAGAGGAGATTGAAGACCTGGCTGACCAGCCCTTCGCCGATGAAGTGGCACCTTTTCTGTCGAACCGCTTCCCGGTAAGCGGTTATACGCAGAGTGAACGTTTCCCTGATTTCTATACCGAGCTTTTCTTTGAAGCGATCCCCGATAAATACATCGATGTGAAATCAGAGGATTGGAAATGGGACCCTTCCGATCCGGTGATTCCGGTGATCATTCCCCAGGACTACCTGAACCTCTACAATTTCGGATTCGCACCCAGCCAGGGATTACCCCAGATCCCCAAGGGAGTGCTCTCCATGATCAATTTCCAGATCCGGCTGAGGGGAGAGGGAAGAGGAAATTTCGAGGACTATACCGGACGGATCGTAGGATTCAGCAACCGGATTCATTCCATCCTGGTCCCCCTGGACTTCCTGGAATGGGCCAATGACAGGTTCGGATATTTTAAAAAGGCCGACCCCTCACAGGTGATCGTGGTTGCCAGGGATCCCACCGATCCTGCCATTATCCGGTACCTCGATGAAAATGGTTACGATACGATACGTGAGAAGCTGAAGAGCAGCCGGATGAATATCATCCTTAAACTCATCATCTCTTTCCTGGTAGTAGTGGCGGGGATCGTGATCGGGCTCTCCTTCCTGGTATTCCTGCTCAGCCTTCAACTGATGATCAGCCGTTCCTCCGAAAAGATCCGCCGGTTAAATAAGCTGGGGTACCACTACCGGGAAATCAGCCTCCCCTACCTGTTATTACTTCTGATCCTCCTTTCAGGTGTCACTCTTTTCTCTTTGATCTCCACCTCGCTGCTGACCCGCAAATTCGCCTCCCTGGCCGGGGAATGGAACCTGCAGATCTCCACCTCTCTACACGGGATCATTTACGGTGCGGCCTTCGGCCTCATCCTGCTGATCTTCCTCTCCAATACCGCTGCCATTCTCCTATCAACCAGAAAACTGTGCAGGTAACAATTCAGGATAATTGTTTGCTTCATTCAAATTAATCGCTATTTTTGCATCCCCAAATTGATCGATAACAGATATGGCACATCATTTATCAGCGAAGAAAAGGATCAGGCAGAACGAGTCGAAACGAGCCAGGAATAAATATTACGCCCGGACCGCCAGGAATGCGGTGAAGAAACTGCGGGAAACCACCGAGAAGGAAGCGGCCACCCAGCAATATGCGGAGGTCACCTCCATGCTCGACAAACTGGCCAAAAACAATGTGATCCATAAGAACAAAGCTGACAACCTCAAATCGAAGCTGGCCAGGCACCTGAACAGCCTCTGAGGCCGTAGCCACTTTTTAATGATATTTTTTACAGGCTGTCCTTTTCAGGGCAGCCTGTTTTTTTGGGTCCCGGAGCAGAATTTGGTCCGGGACAGATTTCGGCCCGGTATAGATTTCGGCCCCGAATAGATTTTTGGCCGAAAACCGGCCAGCCGATTCCCTGGACAGACCGATGGAGGGTGTTCCGGTCACATTAACAGGAAAAAGAGATGATGACCGGATACAGATCGAATGCCATGAAGAGCTGGGCGGTGGAGGAACGTCCCAGGGAAAAGGTACTTGCCAACGGAGTCCAGTTCCTCACCGACTCCGAGCTGCTGGCTATCCTGCTGGGTTCGGGGACCCACCGTATGAGCGCAGTGGAGCTTGCACGGGTGATCCTGAAAAAAGCCGACAACAGCCTGCATGAACTGGGGCGCCAGACCATCGACGAACTTCTGAAGGTCAAGGGTGTGGGACCGGCCAAAGCCATCGCCCTTCTTTCCGCCATGGAACTGGGACGAAGAAGGGCCGGTATGCACCATACCGACAAAGTGCCGGTGAAATCCAGCGAAACGGTATTCCAGATGTTCCATCCCCTGCTGGGCGACCTGGAACATGAGGAATTCTGGTTGCTGATGCTGAACAGGGCCAACCGGGTTCTGGGCAGATTCAAGGTGAGCCAGGGAGGGATCTCGGGAACGGTCATCGACACCCGTATTATCCTGAAAAAAGCGCTGGACAGCCTGGCCTCCTCCATCATCGTCTGCCACAACCATCCTTCAGGCAACAAACAGCCCAGCGAGGCCGATGTTAAGATCACCGAAAAGTTGAAAAATGCAGCCGAAATCCTGGAGATTAAATTACTCGACCATCTAATAATTGCCGAGAAATCCTATTTCAGTTTCGCCGATGAAGGAATGATTCTCTAGACTGCTCCTGCTCAGATATGATTAAGGGTAGCGGTTGCCCGGACCCTACCCGGATCACTGCATCTGGCCAGCAACTCGGATACGGTATACCCGGAAACAGGGTGAATAAAAGCCGGGGCGATCTCCGTCAGTGGTTTAAGGACGAATCTTCTCTCCTCCATGGATGGATGCGGGACCCGGAGCTGCGGCAGACGAAGCACCCTGCTGCCCATGAAGATCAGATCAATATCGATCAGCCGGTCCGAGTAGGCATCAGACTCCTTCTTCGTCTCCGGCTTTTCCCGGCCCATATCGCTCTCGATCAATTGAAGTTGATCCAGTAATTCCAGGGGCTCCAGGGATACCTCCAGACCAGTGCAGAGATTATAAAACGGATGAGGGCTCTCATATCCCCACCCCTCCGACTCGTAAACACTCGAGAGGACCATGGGCCGGCTCAACCTCTGGTCGATAAGTGAAACAGCCGTCCGGAGGTTCTCCAGCCGGTCGCCCAGGTTGGTCCCAAGTGAGAGGTAGATCCTTTCCTTCTTCTTCATTGTCCTATCCTTCATCTATTCTTCACTCTAAGATATTTATTATCAACTGCATTTTTAGTAAATTGGTGCCTTTAAAAATCTGTCGAAATGAAAAACTTTCTGAGCAGTCTGCTCGCCACCATTTTAGGGATCCTGATCATTACTGTCGCAGGAATCCTGATATTAACCGGAATTATCGCAGCCTCCACGGCGAAAGAGGTACCGGATGTGGAGGAAAATTCGATCCTGGTAGCCCGTTTCAACGGTCCCATCCCCGACCGCGCGGACGACAATCCCATCTCCAGGCTTTTCTCCGGCACCCCGGTGGGAACTGAAGTCCTGGGCCTCAACCAGATCCTCAAAACCGTTGAAAAAGCGAAAGGGGATGAGAATATTGAAGGTATCTTCCTGAATCTGACCTCCGTCCCGGCAGGAGCTACCATGATCGGAGAGGTCAGGAATGCCCTGTCCGATTTTAAGGAGAGCGGAAAATTTGTCTACGCATATGCCGATAATTACACCCAGGGAACCTACTACCTGGCCAGTGTGGCCGACAGTGTTTTCATGACTCCGGAGGGGATGTTCCTGTTCAGCGGTCTGAATGCTGAACTCACTTTCTTTAAGGATGCACTCGACAAGCTGGGAGTGGATGTGCAGGTGATCAAACACGGTTCTTATAAGAGTGCCATGGAGACCCTGACCCGTGAATCCCTCAGTGATGAGAACCGGGAGCAGATCGAAGGATATATCACTGCCATCTGGGGCAAAATGGTTTCCGACATTGCAGAAAGCCGGGGAATCAGTGTGGAGGCCCTGAACCGGATGGCCGATAACCTCAGCTCACTGGAGCCGTCGAAACTTATGGAATCGGGAATGATCGACGGATTAATCTATTACGACGAGATGCTCAGTCTTCTGAAGAAAAAGACGGGAGTGGAGGAAGACGATGACCTGGAATCGGTCAGGATCACCCGTTATAAAGATGTCCCCGTGAAGGAGAATAAGGAGTTCACCAGGGACAAGGTGGCTGTGGTATACGGGATGGGTATGGTGCTGGACGGAGACGCCCCGGAAGGCTATATCGGATCGGAGCGAATCGCCAGGGCCATCCGGAAAGCCAGGAAGGATGAATCGGTAAAAGCGATCGTATTCCGCATTAATTCAGGTGGGGGAAGTGTCACTGCATCGGATGTGATCTACCGGGAGATGATGCTGGCTGCCCGGGAAAAACCGGTGGTGGCCTCCATGGGGAGCGTGGCCGCTTCCGGTGGATACTATATTGCCGCCCCCGCCGATACGATCCTGGCCAGTTCGAGTACCATCACCGGGTCGATCGGTGTGATCTTTGCACTCCCCAATATGGAAGAGCTGCTCAATGAAAAGCTGGGGATCACCATCGACGGCGTCCGGACCAATGAACATTCGGATATTTTTTCTGTTTCGGACCCGCTGGATCCGGAGGAGAGGGCCATTATTCAGAACATGGTGGATAAAAGCTACGAATCATTTGTCAACCTGGTGGCCGAGAACCGGGGAATGAGCTTTGAGGAGGTGGACGCCATCGCCGGCGGCAGAGTCTGGTCGGGTGAGGATGCCCTTGAACTCGGTCTGATCGACTTGATCGGCGGACTGGACAGATCGATTGCAGTGGCCGCCGAAATGGCCGGCCTGGACAATTATCGCCTGCAATCCCTTCCGGTGATCGAAGATCCCTTTACCATGCTCATGAGGGAACTTTCCGGGGGTGCTGTGAAAAAGGCGGTCCGGCGAGAGCTTGGAAGCGATTACGAACTCTACAGGAAAATCAGGGATATCCGCCATATCGAGGGTCTCCAGGCGATCATGCCATACGATATCGAGGTCAGGTAAGCCCATGCTCCTCCGCGGGTCCAACAGGTGGAGCTGGGTCCTCATCCCCTTCTCCTGGCTTTACGGCCTGGTCGTTTCCGTCAGGAATGCGTTTTATGACCGGAGGATCTTCTCTTCAGAAAGCTTCCGTGTCCCCCTGATCTCAGTGGGGAACCTTTCCGCGGGGGGCACCGGAAAAACTCCCCACATCGAATACCTGGCCGGATTGCTGAAACCCGGCTACCGGGTTGCCACTCTCAGTCGCGGATACATGCGCAGGACAAAGGGCTTCAGGCTGGCCACCGCTCAATCGGTCCCGGATGAGGTTGGGGATGAACCCCTCCAGCTGAAAATCCGGCATCCCGATATTACCGTGGCCGTTGACCGGGACCGCGTAAACGGAGTAAAGAGACTGATGGAGATGATCCCCCCTGCCGAGGTCGTCCTGCTGGACGATGCCTTCCAGCACCGTTCTGTCAAACCGGGCCTCTCCATGGTTCTAATGGATTACCACCGTCCCGTGGACCGTGACCTGCTCCTCCCGGCCGGCCGGTTGAGAGAACCCCTCAGGAGCCTGAATCGTGCCGATGGCATTATCGTTACCCGCTCACCTGGAGAGGTCAACGAGGAGGAGCGACGGCAATGGAGAACACGACTGAAGCTTTCAGAAAGACAGTCCCTCTTTTATTCCACTGTCGAATACGGCTCTTTTCTATCCGTATATACAGGGACTCCCCCGCTCCTGAAAGATCAGGGGATTGTTTCCGGCGATCAGCCGGTGGAGGCCATCCTGCTGGTGACCGGAATCGCCCATCCGGAAGGGTTGAAGGAATTCATTTCGAACCATGCCGCAGTCATACACCATCTGAGATATCCCGATCACCATGAATTCAGCCGGAGTGAACTCCGGAAGATCGAACGGAACTTCGTCCGGCTGAAAGAGAAGTTTCAGAGGGCCATGGTGCTGACTACGGAAAAAGATGCCATGAGGCTCCGGCAACTTGAACCGGGTGAGATTCTCCACAAGTCGGTATTTGCCATCCGGATCCACATCCGTTTCCTGAGTGATGACCAAGAAAAATTTGATAACCAAATCCTGGAATATGTTAGAAATCAAAAAAGCAGCTGACTTCATCAGAGAAAAAATGAAAGAGGTCCCCCGTACCGCCATCATCCTGGGAACCGGCCTTGGAAAAATGGCTGATTCGCTCCGGATAGAAGTCTCTATCAGGTATGAAGAGATCCCCCATTTTCCGGTCTCCACGGTAGACAGCCATGCGGGGACACTGGAGCTGGCAGTTTTGCAGGACACCCCTGTTCTGGTGCTGAACGGCAGGTTTCATTTCTATGAGGGCTACTCCATGCAGGAGGTGATCTTTCCCATCAGGGTACTGAAATTGCTGGATGTGGACACCCTGCTGATTTCCAACGCAGCAGGGGGAATGAATCCCGGTTTCGAGATCGGGGATATTATGCTCATCAACGATCATATCAACCTGATGCCCAATCCGCTGGCAGGCCCCCACGATCCATTTTTCGGTGACCGTTTTCCCGATATGAGCGAAACCTATGACAAGGAATTACTGGAGAAGGCAAAAGGATTTGCCGGTGAACTGGAGATCCCTGTCAGGGAAGGTTGTTATGTGGGTGTGACCGGGCCCACACTTGAAACCCCGAAAGAGTACCAGTACATGAGGATCATCGGCGGGGATGCCGTCGGGATGTCGACTGTGCCGGAAGCGATCGCAGCCCACCAGATGGGGATCCGGATCTTCGCCGCCTCGGTAATCACCGATCTGGGTGTTCCCGGAAAGATCGTGAAACTGACACTGCAGGATGTGATCGACGTGGCCGAACAGACCGCGCCCAGGCTCAGCGCCCTTTTCGTGAAGATGGTGACAGAATAGAAAGGGATGGACAGGCAGGGATTCCAGAAGGGGAGAGTGGCCGCTATCTCGGCGGTCCATTTCGTGCACGATTGTTACACCTCCTTCCTGGCTCCCGCCCTTCCTCTGATTATCGAAAAACTGGGGATCAGTTACGGCCTCACCGGGGTACTGGCAGTGATCCAGCGGATCCCCTCCCTTTTCAATCCCTTCATCGGTATCATCGCCGAGCGACCGGTGATGAGGTATATGGTCATCTTTTCTCCTTCGTTCACTGCCTTTTTCATGAGCCTGATCGGGATTGCCCCCAGCTATACCTTTCTGGCAGTGCTCCTCTTCTGTTCGGGAATCAGTTCCACCCTCTGGCACATTCCCACCCCGGTGATGGTCAAACAGCTATCGGGAACCAGGACCGGCAAAGGGATGAGCTACTACATGGTAGGAGGAGAACTGGCCCGCACGGCCGGACCTCTGATCATCCTCGGCGTCATCAGTCTCTGGGGACTGGAAGGGACCTGGAAGATGATGCCCCTGGGATTCGTTGCATCCTTGGTTCTCTACCTCAACTTCAGGAATGCCCGGCTTCAGCCCGCCTCCTCCTCACGGTTCCATCAGGAGGGAAGCTACTGGAAGATCTTCCTGCGTTTCTCTTCGGCATTCGCGCTTACGGGAGGATATACCTTTTTCCAGGCGGGGATGAAATCCTCACTCACCTATTATCTGCCCACCTTCCTCACCTCCATGGGAAACAGTCTGACCTATTCCGATCTGGCCCTTACGGTAATCCAGCTTGCCGGAGCGGTAGGTGCCATGTTTGCAGGAACACTCAGTGATAAGCTGGGCAGAAACCGCACCCTCTTTTTTATCAGCCTCTCCACCCCGCTGCTCACCCTGCTGTTCCTGAACCTGGAAGGCTTCTGGATCTTCCCGGTTCTGCTGCCCCTGGGATTCTTTCTTTTTGCTCCCACCTCGGTGATGCTGGCTACGGTTCAGGACCTGGATACGGACAAAAAAGCATTCGTCAATTCCATATACATGACCCTCAATTTTTTTGTCAGTGTAATGGTCTACCCCGTCGTCGGTGCGGTCATCGACCGGGTCGGATTTATGCCCACCTTTACCACCATGGCCTTTCTCGGATTTGGTGCGACCGTGGTGGTTCTGTTCACCCGTAACCGGGTGGACCGTCTTACCCGCCATGAAGACAAATTGTTGTAAAAGATTACCCGTGTTATCTGTCACCTGTAGATCAGTGCCACTGAACGGGTCACTCTTTTCCTGCTTCCAGATGCATCGTGATAGCCCAGCACCGTGATCAGGTAAAAGCCTTCCGCACACTGGTAACCGTTCCCGTCCTCGCCGTTCCAGAGATAGGCGGAGGAGGTCCCGATCAGGTGGTTATTGGCCAGGATCTTGATTCTGTGCCCTTTCAGATCGGTGATGATGATCGAAACCACCCAGCCGGTGCGGCCCGGATGAAGAGTCACCTCCAGCAGATCCTCAAACCCGTCGTTGTCGGGACTGAAGACTCTCGGTTCGATTGTCAGCCAGTCATTTCCTTCTCCCGCCTCCAGGAACTGGGAATTCCTTCGCCCGGGGGTGGCATACCCGTCCAGGGAAGCAGCCGAATGCCAGTTCTCCACATCCGAACCGCTTCTGGTGTGCGATATACGCTCCAGGCTTACCCCGCCGGTCTCCCGCAGCAGACCGAGATGCATCTCTTCCCGGTAAATCGCTGCATCCAGCATCATCCCCGCGCGGTCGGTCAGATAGATCCTCCCGCCGCTGTTACCCAATCTCTCCCACTCTGGAACTTCCACCCACCATCCTGAAGGCTCCAGGTTGTAGGCCTCCATGAGTGCAGGCACACACCTGGTGATGACCAGGTATTCTCCGGGCTCAACCAGCCGGGAATGGCCGGAAAGAGGAACGGGCTCTCCCTTCGAACTGTTCTCACCGGTAAGCATCAGTGCGTAATATCTGAGATCGGTCACCCGTTCACCCCGGTGCCAGATTTCCACATACTCCGGAGATCCCGGGACCGGATCGAACATGATTTCATTGATCAACAGATCTCCTTCGGTCGCACCCTCCTCTAGCCCAATTTTTTTTTCTCCGCCCGCCGAACCGTTGCCGGCGCAGTCCTCCACCGAAGGCAGGCTCAACCGGTAAGTCGTCCCCTCACGAAGCTCACCGGTGAATTGTAAACACCAGGATGTGGCAAGAGGATCCGCAGGCCAGGCTGAGTCGGGCTGCCATCCGCCCGGATCCAAACGCACCTTCTCCATGGCATCCCTTCTTATACTTACCGGTTCGCTATAGTGTAAAGTGACCACCAGACAGGTTGTTCTGTCCCCCTGTGCTTCAGCCATACAGGAGGAGGCACCGGAATTCAGCGATCCGGAAGGCACCTCTCCGGAAAATGTCAGTACGGAAGGCGCTTCACCCGTGCAGAAAGAGGCACCGGAATTCAGCGATCCGGAAGGCACCTCTCCGGAAACGGCCAGTCCCGCATAGAGACAGACCGGCGGTTCCAGGTCGGGCACCGGTCCGAAGCAGCTGTTGACCCTGCCGGGTGTTCCGCCGCCCGGATCGAGTGAATAGGTCCACAGGTCCGCATCGCAGCACACCCTGTCCGGATCGGGATACTCCAGCGCCCATCCCCCCTCTTTCTTCCACTCCGCCCCATCCCAGGGTATCCTGTAGGAAACCACATGAACCGTTTTGCCTGCCCCATTTCGAAGAATCACCACGGCCCCCTCATTGGGAAGGGGGACCCCTTTAACCAGGAGAAAAGCACCCGGATCCAGAAGCGTATCGGGAACGGGACGGGTACGTCCGTTCACTTCCAGGCTCCATTCTTTCACCGGGACAGCGAAGGCCGACCGGTTGAAAAGCTCCACATACTCCTCCCCGTTCAGCATGACCGGTGGTGTCGGATCGGCCATGATCTCGGTGATCACCACCTCACCAAAAGCATCCATTTCATTATCAAATGAGTACTGGGTCCATGAAAAAGAAGGGAGAGGCGAAAAAAAGAGGAGTGTGATTTTCAGAATCTTAAAAATATTGCAAATTTTGCAGCTTGTTAACCTAACCTTCATTATCATGAGAGTAGCAGTAGTAGGTGTCAGCGGCGCCGTGGGGCAGGAATTCCTGAACGTGCTCCGGGAACGGAACTTTCCCCTGGACGAACTGGTTCTTTTCGGCTCGGCCCGAAGTGCCGGAAAAGAGTTTGAATTTAAGGGAGAACATCTCATGGTGAAGGAACTCAAACATAACGGCGATTTCAGGGGGATCGACATTGCCCTCACTTCAGCCGGGGGCGGAACTTCCCGCGAATTTGCAGAAACCATCACCAGGCACGGAACCATTATGATCGACAATTCCAGCGCCTTCCGGATGGAAGAGGATGTTCCCCTGGTGGTCCCCGAGATCAACGCCGCCGACCTGCACAACCTCCCGCGGAACATTGTCGCCAATCCCAATTGCACCACCATCCAGATGGTGGTCTGCCTCAAGCCGATCCATGATCTTTCACCCGTTCGACGGGTTCATGCCGCCACCTATCAGGCCGCCAGCGGTGCCGGGGCCGCTGCCATGGCTGAACTGGAACACCAGATCAGGCAGATCGCTGCGGGCGAACCGGTGACCGTGGAGAAGTTCCAGCACCAGCTGGCACTGAACCTCATCCCCCATGTTGATGTGTTCACCGGCAACGGATACACCAGGGAGGAGATGAAAATGTACAATGAGACCCGGAAAATCATGCACTCCGATATCCAGGTCAGCTCCACCTGCGTCAGGGTTCCGGTTCTCAGGAACCATTCGGAAGCGATCTGGGTGGAAACCGAATCGGAACTAAGCCTGGAAAGTGTGCGCCATGCCTTTGAAAATGCCAGGGGAGTCACCCTGCAGGACGATCCGGAAAACATGGTCTATCCCATGCCCCTGGGATCGGCCAGTGAGGATGATATTTTTGTGGGACGCCTCCGGAAAGATCTTACCAATCCCAATGGACTGGCATTCTGGTGTGTGGGCGATCAGATCAAGAAGGGTGCGGCACTCAACGCTGTCCAGATCGCTGAGTATCTGATAGAGAAAAACCTTGTTCAGTAAAGAAAATCGTTATAGGGATACCGCTTCACGTGAATCTCTTTCACCTTCTGGTAGAGGAGGTCCTTCAGCTCATTGATGTGGAGTTTCTCCTTCGCAGAAATGAAGAGTGAATCCCGGTGCCGTTTCCCCCAGTAGCGCTCAATCTCCTCCAGGCTTCTGTTCTCCCGGGTCGAAGGGGTCAGATCGTCCTCCTCCTTCTTCACATAGGTAAATGCGTCGATCTTGTTGAATACCAGGATCACCGGGGTGTCCTCGGTACCCAGATCCCGAAGAGTGGACTCGACCACTTCGATCTGATCCTCGAAGTTGGGATGGGAGATATCCACCACATGCATCAGGATATCGGCCTCGCGGACCTCATCCAGGGTCGATTTGAACGATTCCACCAGGTGGGTGGGCAGTTTCCGGATAAAGCCCACTGTATCGGAAAGTAAAAAAGGTAGATTTTCCACCACCACTTTACGCACAGTGGTGTCGAGTGTGGCAAACAGCTTATCCTCGGCGAACACATCCGATTTGCTCAAAAGGTTCATCAGGGTTGATTTTCCGGCATTGGTATACCCCACCAGCGCCACTCTCACCATCTTGCCCCGGTTCTTGCGCTGGACCGACATCTGCTTGTCGATCCTTTCCAGCTGTGCCTTCAGCCGGGCGATTTTGTCCCTGATGATCCGCCGGTCAGTTTCGATCTCCGTTTCTCCCGGCCCCCTGAGGCCGATCCCCCCCCGCTGCCGCTCCAGGTGGGTCCACATTCCGGTCAGCCTGGGCAGCAGATACTGGTACTGGGCCAGCTCCACCTGGGTCTTTGCATGGGCCGTCTGCGCCCTTCCCGCAAATATATCCAGGATCAGATTGGTGCGGTCGAGGATCCGGCATTTCATTTCCTTTTCGATATTCCTGAGCTGGGTGTGGGTAAGTTCATCGTCGAAGATCACCAGATCGATCTTCTCCTCCTTAACGAATTCACGGACCTCATTCAGTTTCCCAGAACCGATAAAGGTCTTCGGATGGGGATGATCGAGCCGCTGAGTAAAAACCGCCCTGGGTTCCGCCCCTGCCGTTTCGGTAAGAAAGGCCAGCTCTTCCAGGTATTCGGCGGCCATCTCCTCGGTCTGGTGCTGATGGATCACCCCGACAAGCACCGCCGTTTCAGGATAATGTCTGTGGTCCCAGTAGTCTCCCATAATCAGGCTGCAAAACTACTAAAAAAAGGGCAGCCTGGATGGAGAAGAGATCAATTGATATATTGCCGGTTGGCGTAAATGGCGTTGCGGATGGCCGGTTTGACGGTCTCGGTACAGGTCATGACCATCTCCACATCAGTGGGGAAGGGTATCTTTTCCACCTGGGTTTTCCTGAAGGCATCTTCCGTGAGGGCCTTCTCATCACCGATCGACCTGGCCGAAATGTGCTCGAACTGGTTGGAGGCGCCGAAAGGTTCTCTCTGGATCAGCCGCTCGGGTTCCATAGAGAAGATCTCCACCTCACCCCGGATCTCCACCGACTTGAACTGCCGGGTCTCGATCAGTGTGCAGGTGATCTCTTTAAACCGTTCGATCTTGATATCATTGCCCGCAGTATCCTTCATGACATTCCCGTTGGCATCCAGCACATAATCGAAGCCATCCGATATCTTCTTGGTGTAGACCTGGTCACTGTCGGAGGTCTGGTCCGGTGAAACCATGATGGACATAAGTTTTACCAGTACCGAATAGTCATAATTGATATCCTCATCCACGTGCTTGAAATGGTATTCCACCCATTCGCTGCTCAAACCGCGGGTATCGAATGAGATCAGGTCCTCCTCCACCTGCGGTGGCAGGTTGAGAGGGGACTGGTTGGCCACTTCCACGATCACCCTGCTGATCCCTTTCATCCGGGCTTCATAGATCAGTTCATCGATATCGGGAAATTGTCCCCCACTGTATTCCGAAGCGGTGCTCAGCTGGTAATAGGCCTCCCGGTAATCCTGCTTCTCCAGCGCATTCTCCAGCAGACCCTTCCCGTTCGCGTAGAAGTAATCGGCCGCTTTCCGCTTGGCTTCGATCATCTCCGCATCATAGTCCACATAGGAATAATCGTAGGTCTTGCCTTCCACTGTGAGCGGGGTCACTGTGCGAATCTTTCGCTGACGTTCCTTCAACATGTTGTATCTGTTGAAGATCTCGTCATAGTTATCGGGATTGTTCTCCATTTTCAGGAATTTGATCCTGGAGAGATCACGCTCATTGGCAAGCTGATAAGCGCGATCCATTTCGGCCGCATCTTTGGCATCGGGTTTCCTGATCAGTTTCTTCGTGGTCTTGTCGATGACCGCGTCGTAATTCCCCTGTTGAAGTTTTCTGGTGGTGGAGCCGCAACCTGAAAGCAGCAGGGCAGACAGCAGGACAGCAAATAATTTACGCATGACTTTCCGATTTTATCCGCGACTAATTTACATTTTCGGTAAAAAAAAAGCCGGCAAGAAGCCGGCTTTTATCAACAATTAAAAGATGTTATTACTGCAATACAAAGTTAATCGGGAAGGTAAAAAGTACCTTTACTGCCTTTCCACGCTGCCTTCCGGGGGTCCATTTGGGAGAGGACATAACCACCCTGATAGCTTCCTTATCCAGAGCGGGGTCCACGCTACGGACCACCACGGCATCCACTACCTGGCCGGTCTTGTCCACAGCGAACTGAACGATGACCCTTCCGCTGATCCCGTTCTCGGCTGCGATCTCCGGATACCTTAGGTTCTGCGCAATGTATTTGCGGAATTCGGTGGCCGGGTCACCGCCGTTGAAGGTGGGCATATCTTCCACGATGAAGAAAACCTCTTCCTCCTCAATCTCTTCCTCGTCGTCACCGAATGTCGAAACAAAATCATACTCCGTATCATCAGTGGCCTCCATATCGAAGTCAAACTCATCCTCGATCTCCACATCATCATCTACGATATCGAGCACCTCGGCCACTTTGGGCTGCTCCGGCTTGGGCTCCGGCTTGGGTGGCTCCCTCCGGGTGATCTGCATCTGTTCTTCCTCGAACTGAATATCCTGTACAATATCGTCTTCATCGATCTCCACTTCACCCTGTGTCCATTCAAATGCCACCAGGGTAAGGGAGAGGGCAATGACCAGACCTAACTCGAGATACATCCCTTTCCTCTTCTCAAGGTCGGCCTTCTTTGATTTTTTCGGTTCCATGATGCTTTAGATTTGGGCTTTAAAAATAGTGATTAATACATCAAGATTCAAAAAGAATAATTGCAAATAAGCTCTATCTAACTTAAAATGCAGCAAAAAATCTGCCAGACTCCTCTTTGCAGTTGTTTATTTTTGTATAATTTTGCATCCCGATGGGGCATTAGCTCAGTTGGCTAGAGCGTTTGACTGGCAGTCAAGAGGTCATCGGT
>CAZOHA010000015.1:0-15911 GCA_964579515.1 uncultured Bacteroides sp.
TTATATTATCAGGCAGGATGTCGATTTTTGGTGCCCTTTTTAACCACTGAGATTGATACTATAATTTGAAACTTTCAAATGATAGTATCGAGGTGCTCATTGTATCGGGGCGCTCTGGGCCGCAGGCGACTCCACACAGGAGGCCGCTCTGTGCAGCGTCCCGCTTCGTGCGGCAGTCCGCTCCATAAAGCGGGCGGCTCAGGGATCTACGTTATGGTACTCCCCGCCACGAACTCCCACATTGATAAATCTACGGCTGATCTGTCCCTTCAACGGGCTTAATGAGCCCTCGAATTCGGTGACCAGCGTATATCCTCCGGGCTCCTCCGGCAAATCCAGCACCACCGGGTAGCTTTTCGATCCGTATGGTGCCACCTCCATCGCCAGTTGATCCGACCAAACCTCCGCACCACCGGCATCGAAAAGCCGGATCTTAACACTTCCTGTCTCGCGCTCCCCGAAATCGTTGATCGCCTTTAAGGTGAATAACATCCGGGAACCTGGCCTGTGGGGTTCGAATTGCTTCATGTACCGCTCATCAGGATGGTTAATGAAAACCGCCGAGGGAGCAAAAGCATGACGGAACCACTCCAGGGTGGGACCGGCCTGAAGCCGGGCAATATCGCCGGTATACCAGTCACCCGTGTACCCGTAGTTGTTGGTCAGGTGGGTAAAGGACAAAACCCCGGCATGGGCACGGATGCTCCGCAGCCACTCGGTTTCGCACTGCAACCAGTAAGCCTGGAACTCCCTGTTCACCACAGGATCGGAAGCATCACCCAGGTAGTATTCATAGAGGCGGGTGGTCAGCTTGGAGGGCCGCCCGTCCCGCCATAGCCAGACCCAGCCATATTCATTCACCAGCTGGGCAGCGCCCGATTCAATGCTCTCGATATTCTTCTGGTTCCGGTAGTCCAGATCACCCAGGGGATAGGGATTTTTCTCGAATGCCTCCAGTTGGCTCCATGGCCGGAACCCTTCATAAGGATGGGGCTCGTCCATCTCATCGTTGCCCATCTCTCCGGCGGTCATATAGCCGGCATCCCAGATCCGGGTGGGATCCAGCTGCTTCAACTCAGGTATCAGCACGTTCCCGATATAGTGATCCCAGTTCTCGTTGATGGCGTCCCAGATGACGATGCTGGGGTGGTTGCCGTCGGCCCAGACCCAGTGGGTATACTCCCGGCGCACCTGATCATCCCACCCGTGGGTTTGCCAGTAGTTCCATTCGTTCTGGAACATCATCCCGTGCTCATCGGCCAGATCATACCAGAAACCGGGAACGATCCCCACGCAGATCCGCATGGCATTCCAGTGAAGTTTTTTCGCGTCATCGATGATCAGCTTTTTTACCCATTCCCGGTCCCATGCCAGGTTCCCGCAATCCGGGTCCTCGAAGAAGCGCTGCAGGGTGATGTTGGTGCCGCGCAGAAAGATCTTTTCCCCGTTCAGATAAAAATACTTTCCGCGCCGCTCAAAATCCCTGAGCCCGAACCGGTCAGTCTGCCGGTCCGCTGGTCCGGTTAGCCGGCCGGCTGGCATGCTGGAAGGCCAGGGGGCTGACGGGCCGGCAGGCCAGGGGGCTGACAGGCTGGAGGGCTGGCCCTCCGCCGGGCGAGCCGGGTCACCCTCCCCCGGGTGGTTTTCCAGCCAGACCGTGGTGACTGCCTCGTAAAGAAAAGGATCCTCCGGAGACCACAAACGGGGGTCCTCCAGCTCCATCCCCATTTCCACCACCGTGAAATGCTCCCGCCGGGCCTCCACCTCCGTGAAAGCCTCCCCGGCCTTTCTCCCGGTCTCTTTTTCGAAGATCTCCACCAGGACAGTGACCTGGTCCGACTTGGGATCTCCGTACATGATCTGCTGGGGAAAGTAGCTGCGCAGCCGGACCTTGGCGGTCACCCTGCCCTCAGCGGCATCGGGAAGCACCAGCACATTATTCACCTGCACTTTTCCGGCGGCGATCAGCTCCACCTCATCCCAGATGCCGGGCAGGTAATGCTCTTTCTCCTTGTCGGTCGACCCGGCCGCCTGGGGAGGAAGCCAGTAGCGATCCCCCACCTTGATCAGGATCTCGTTCTCCCCGCCGAACCGGAGAGCCCGGGTGACCGGGAACTCCACCGGGGTATAGCACTCCATGGAGGTGCCCATGTCGATCCCGTTCACATAGACCTGGGTCACATACTGACTTTTGCGGATCCTCAGAAGAAATTCCCGCCCCTGAAGGCTGTCGTGGACCATCACACTCTTCCGGTACCAGTTGTATTTGGGCACGTAGTCGATGTCATATACACCGTGGGCCAATTTAGCTTCCGGTGCATCCGGAGTTTCCGGTCTCCGGAACCAGATGTCGTAGTCCCCGATCTTGGGCTCGGCCAGGTGTATCAGCCCGGGGACCGGGATGGTCCGGGTGAACTTCGCCGGAGGAAAGGCCTCCACGGTACGGTCGAATTCCCACTCCCCGCTGAGGGAGATGGTCTTTCTCTGCGTGAATGCAGAGGGCGAAATCAGAAGAAGAAGTGGTGTCAGAAATAGCAGCAGAATGGTTTGCGGCAGTAAAGATGGTCTTTTGTGGTTCATCGTTGGATCAGATACGTTAAGTTGGATCAGATACGTTAAGTTGGATCAGATACGTTTAGTTGGTTCAGATACGTTTAGTTGGTTCAAACTTCTCAACCAGCTCCGGAACCTCCCCCTACCCCAGCACCTGATGCTGCAGGATAAAAGCGGGGTCGATCTCCACCCCCATTCCCGGTCCGGTGGGGACTTTCACGCTACCACCCTCGCTGGTGAGCGGCGAGGTGGGGCACTCCAGTGGCAGGTCCCTGTTAAAACCCTTGAACTCATGATATGGGCCAGCGTTGGGCAGGGCCGAAACAAAATGCATCATGTAAAGGTATCCGAGCCCCGAACCTGAAATATGAGGGGTGCAGGGCAATCCCATCACTCCGGCCATCCGGGCCACTTTCATGGAGCGGATCATTCCTCCGAAATAGAACAAATCGGGCTGGACTACCTGGAGGGCCCCGTTACCGATCAGCCACCTGAAGTTATGCATGCTGGGTTCCTGTTCACCCCCTGCAACGGGAATTTCCAGTGCACGGGCCACAGCCCGGGTCTCCTCATACCAGTCGAACGGAACCGGCTCTTCGTAAAAATCGTAGCGGTACTCCTCCATGATCTTTCCGATCCGGATCGCCTCCTCCGTATTGTACGATCCGTTGGAATCGGCATAGATCACCATTTCGTCCCCGAAGGTCTTTCTTACCAGCGGGATCAGTTTCTCACTTCGGCCCGGCGGATCGTCGCGGTTGTTGCTCATCCTGCCCCCTACCTTGAATTTCAACGCCCTGGCACTGGTATCTTCCACCTGCTGTCTGATCAGTTCGATCGATTCCTCTGCCATTTTTCCACGGAAATTGTTGGCCCGGTAGACCTGCACAAACCGGTGATGCAACGTTCCGATCAGCTCACCGGCCGGTTTCCCGGAGATCTTTCCCAGCAGGTCCAGGATCGCAAACTCTATGGTGGCCAGCGGAACCCAGAGCGCCAGGTTCTGCAATTTGTAGTTGCTCTGAAAGACGTATACCTCCTCCAGTAGTCGCTCAAGGTCCCTGGCATCCTTTCCGGGGAAAAACGGCTGAAGCCTGTTCAGAAAAATGGGATAGAGGGACACCATCTGCATGTTGTTGGAAACACAGATCCCTTCGGCCCCGTCGGTGGAAGTGATCCTGCAGATGAAATTGTCTTCGTGTCTCAATAATTCGCATCGCTCAATGATCACAGGATCGGGGAATAGTTCCCTCTTCAGAACCGGCCGGGAGAGCTCCCGGTCCAGCGAGGTATAATCAGCGCCTGCGAATGCCGGGGTATCTGCGGCTGAAGTGGCGCCACCGGTTGATTCTGCGGCTGAAGCGGCGCCACCGATCATTAGTGAACCGGCTGCGGTGCTCAGGGCGGTGGTCCGTAGAAACGTTCTTCTGCTGGTTTTCATGTCTCCAATATACGAGAATTCCATATCTTTTGGGATTCGAAACAGCCAGCTGTAATGGGAAAGAAGTACATAGGGTTTTTCCTGGGGATCGTCTCGTTTCTCGCGATCTACCTGTTCACCGACCTTGAACCCGGAAAACCCGAAGTGACCGCCACCATGGCCGTGGCCGCGCTGATGGCCATCTGGTGGGTGACCGAAACAATCCCCCTGGCCGTGACCGCCCTGGTGCCGCTGGTATTATTCCCGGTGATGGGGGTGCTGGACGGGCGGGAAGTGTCGGAGGTATACATCAACCATATCATTTTTGTCTATGTGGGCGGATTCATGATGGCCCTGGCCATGGAGAAATGGAACCTGCACCGGAGGATCGCCCTGAAGCTGCTGTTGCTGATCGGGGTGAGCCCGGGACGGATCCTGCTGGGATTCATGCTCACTTCAGCCTTTCTCTCCATGTGGATCTCCAACACGGCCACCACCATGATGATGATCCCCATTGTTCTCTCCATTGTATACAGCCTGGAGGAGCAGATGAACGGAAACCAGGTCTCCCGGTACGCCACGGGTCTCCTGCTGGCCATCGCATACAGCGCCTCGGTGGGTGGTATGTCCACCCTGGTGGGATCCCCCACCAACCTGGTATGCCCGAAGATCCTCACCCTGCTCTATCCGCATGCTCCCGATATCTCCTTTACTCAGTGGATGAGTTTTGCCCTCCCCATTTCGATCCTGATGCTGGGCGCCGTCTTCGGAGTGATCTACCTGATCTACCGCCCCCGGGTTAAATGGAAAAAGATGGACCGCGACCATTTCCGTAAAGCATACGAAGCCCTGGGCAGATCGAGCCGGGAGGAAAAGATCGTGCTGGTGCTCTTTATTTTCCTGGCCTTGCTCTGGATCACCCGCAGCGGGATCGAGATCAACGATCTTGCCATACCGGGATGGGCTTCGCTGTTCCAGGCACCTGTTTTTATCAACGACGGCACCGTAGCCATCTTCATATCCATCCTGCTGTTCGTCATCCCCGCTCCTTCCCGGAAAGGGGAGCGGATCATGGACTGGAAAACCGCTGCGAAACTACCCTGGAACATCGTACTGCTCTTCGGCGGAGGATTCGCGCTCGCGCTGGGTTTCCAGAGCTCCGGCCTGGCGGTCTGGTTCGGGGAGCAACTGCTCTGGACCTCCGGAATCCATCCCTACCTGATCCTGCTGGCGGTGGTGGCCCTGATGTCTTTTCTCACCGAACTGACCTCCAATGTGGCATCCACACAAATGCTGCTGCCGGTCTTTGCCAGTCTGGCGGTCAGCAGCGGCAATCATCCGCTGTTCATCATGATACCGGCCACCCTGGCCTCCTCGCTGGCATTCATGCTTCCCACGGCCACTCCTCCCAATGCGATCGTTTTCGGAACCGACCGGATACGTATCTCCACCATGGTCCGGACCGGCTTTATGCTCAACCTTCTGGGGATCATCATCGTCGTACTGATCGCGCGTTTTCTGGGTGAGTCTCTGCTTGGCTTCGAACTGGGAGTGATCCCTTCTTGGGCCGAATAATTTCATTAAATTAGCTACTGAAATGAGCCTCCGGAACAAACTCATCATCCTTACTGTTTTCGCCATCGCCATGGGTTTCCTGGAAACCGCCGTGGTGGTCTACCTGAGAGAGATCCTTTATCCGGAAGGATTCGCTTTCCCCCTCTCTCCCGTCCCGGTGGAGCTGGCAGTGACCGAACTGCTGAGGGAAGCGGCTACCCTGATCATGCTGGTCACGGTGGGTATTCTGGCAGCGCGCAGGTTCAGTGAAGGATTCGCCTGGTTTATCTACTGCTTCGCCGTGTGGGATATTTTCTATTACATCTTCCTGAAGCTGCTACTGAACTGGCCCGTGTCACTGGTGACCTGGGATGTGCTGTTCCTGATACCGACCACCTGGACCGGACCGGTCCTCTCTCCGGTGCTGGTCTCCCTGACCATGATCCTCCTGGCCATGGTGATCGTTACCAGGGTGGAAAAAGGGATTCCCACAAAGATCCTTGCCCGGGAATGGGCCGGTCTGATCGTGGGATCCCTGGTCCTGATCTTCGGATTCATCCTGGACTACTCTCAGCATATGCTCACACATTTTACCATAGGCGGTATGCTGGATGTGAAGAATCCGGAGGTGCTGGAGGTGGCCACCCGGTACATTCCCCTCAGGTTCCCCTGGTGGATCTTCGGCATCGGGGAGGTGATCATACTGGGTACCATATTCCTTTACTGGCGAAGACTCAAAAGATGACCGACAGACAATGGAACGATCTGAAAGCTGTGGTCGAGGGGGAGGTCCTTTCACCTTTCCCCGTGGGATTTATCATCGATTCCCCCTGGTTGCCCAGCTGGTCCGGGATCTCCATCCTGGACTATTTCACCAGTGAAAGGTTGTGGCTCGAAGCCAACCTGAAAGCGGCCCGGACCTTTCCCGGGATCATGTTCTTACCCGGTTTCTGGTCGGAATTCGGAATGTGCAGTGAACCCGTTGCATTCGGAGCGCGCAGTTCATTTCCCGAAAACGAGTTTCCCCACGCTCACCCCACTATCAGCGACCCGTCGGAGTTGAATGCTCTCCCTGCCCCCGATCCCGAAAAAGAGGGTCTGGGTCCCATGATCCTCCATCGGCTCAGGCTGCTGCAGGATGAGATCGAAAAAGAGGGGCACAGGATCCGCTTCTCGGTCTCGAGGGGCCCCCTGAACATAGCCTCCTATCTGATGGGAACCACCGAGTTGATGATGGCGCTGATGACCCACCCTGCAGAAACCCATCGCATGCTCCGGAAGATCACCGATTACCTGCTGGGCCTGCATGCCCGGTACCGGCAACTCTTCCCCTCCATCGACGGAATCCTGGTGCTGGACGATATCATCGGGTTCATCAGCGGTTCGCAGTTCGAGGAATTCGGGCTCCCCTACTTCAGGGAACTGTTCGAGTGCCCCTGCTCGGTCCGGTTCCTGCACAACGATGCTCCTTGCAGGGAATCGGCGGCTTTCCTGCCCGAGATGAACGTGAATCTTTTCAATATGGGAATGGATACCGATCTGAATCACCTGAAGGAGCTGACCGGAAACAGGGTGACATTAATGGGCAACATCCCGCCACGGGATGTGATGGCCGGAGGAACCCCGGACGAGGTTGCCGCGGCGGTGAGCCGGCTGAAGGCCTCCCTGAACGATCCCTCGCGAATAATCCTCTCCTGCGGAGGGGGCATGCCTCCCGGAGCCCCCACCGAAAATATCCAGGCGTTCCTGGAGGCAGCAAGATCTTAGCTAATGTTATAAATTCTTCTCCACATGAATCATACCCGGATGATAAAACCAATAACCTTCCTGCTGATCATGGTCTCCTTGAGCGGACATGCTCAGAAACTGGCCGACACCGGAGAATCGCTCGATATCCGGGCGAACGGACAAACCCTGCTGAGTTATGTCTATTCGGAGACCATGCCGCCCGACACCGTCGATCCCGTCTACAAACGGTCGGCCTACATCCATCCCCTGCGCTCCCCCGGTGGTGAGATACTGACACGGATCCAGCCCCCCGACCACTACCACCACTACGGGATCTGGAATCCATGGACCCACACCCGGATCGACGGCGAGCAGATCGATTTCTGGAACCTGGCACTGAAACAGGGGACAGTACGCTTCGCAGAGTTTCTGGATCAAACGGAAGAGGCGGATAAGGCGGGTTTTGTGGCCCGGCACGAGCATGTCCGTTTCCGGGAGGACGGCACCGAACAGGTAGCCATCGACGAAACCTGGGATGTAAAGGTTCACCGGATCACCGGTGATTCCTATATCCTCGATCTGACCACCACCCTGAACACCCCGCTGGAGGGCGGTATTCTGCTGGAGCAGTACCGCTACGGCGGCGGACTCGGATTCCGGGCCACGGAGAAGTGGGGAAGCGGCAACAGTACGGTGCTCACCTCGGAGGGAAAGACCAGGCTGGATGCCGACGGCACCGGTGCCCGGTGGGTGATCATCGAAGGGGAATCCAGGGTTCCGGAGGGTAGATCGGGCGTTCTCTTTCTGAGTCACCCCGAAAACCGCGCTCATCCCGAACCGATGCGGATGTGGCCCCCGGAATCGCAGGACGGCACCGGAAATGTCTTTTTTGAATTCACCCCCATCCGGCATCAGGAATGGAGACTGCAACAGGGAAAAAACTACGTTCTCCGTTACCGGATGGTGGTGTTCGACGGAGAGATGGAGGTTCAGGAGGCCGGACGCCACTGGGACGAGTTTGCCGGAGTGCAGGTGAATGAACCGGCGGGGCCCCATAGCCGGCGGCCCAATGTTTTACTGATTATCTCGGACGATCTCAACACCCGGATCGGCCCCTACATGGAGATCGGCGACCACACGCCCCATCTCGACATGCTGGCGGAACAGGGGATCCGCTTTACCCGGGCCTTCTGCCAGTATCCGATCTGCGGACCATCCCGTGCATCGCTCATGAGCGGACTCTACCCGGAGACCAACGGGGTGCTGAGGAACAACGATCAGCCCGGCAGTTACCGGAAAGAGAATCCCGACCTGGCCGGTCACCCCTCACTGGCCGGTTTTTTCAGGGAACAGGGCTACTACACCGCCCGGGTTTCCAAGATCTATCACATGGGAGTGCCCGGGGGGATCGAGCGGGGAGATCCCGGCGGGGACGATCCCGACTCCTGGGACTATGCTTACAATGTGATGGGTCCCGAAACCCTGAGCGACGGTACCCTGGAGCTGCTCTCTCCCAAAAACCTGCATTACGGGGGCAACTTCTCCCGGATGATCCTCGACGACGGACTGGAGCATACCCAGGCCGATTTCCTGGCAGTGAGCCAGGCCATTGCCATCATGGAGAACCGGTCCGGGAAACTGCCCGAAGGAGGCACCAATAAACGGAGACTCAAACCCGATGCCCCCTTTTTCCTGGGGGTGGGACTGGTCAGGCCCCATGTGCCCTTCGTGGCTCCCGAATCCTGCTACCTTCCCTATCCGGACCAGGAGATGGAGGTGCCCGATACCACCGTAAGTGAAGAGGTGCCCCCGCCCGCCCTTGCCAGGCGCAACCAGAAAGTCTGGGGAATGGACGAACTTCAAAAGAAAAAAACCATCAGCGGGTACATGGCCAGTGTGCGATTCATGGACCGGCAGGTGGGAAGGTTGATGGAGGCCCTGGACCGGCTGGGGATCAGGGAGGAGACCATCGTGGTCTTTCTCTCCGATCACGGCTATAACCTGGGCGAGCACGACTGCTGGTCGAAGGTGAGCCTGTGGGAGGGCTCCGTGCGCGTACCCATGATCATCTCAGATCCGGGCAACACCCGTCCCCACGGCAGCTCCAATGACCAGATCACCGAACTGATCGACCTCTACCCCACCCTGACCGAGTTGTGCGGTCTGGCACACCGGCAGCCTGACATCCTCCAGGGAGAGAGCCTGGCCGGCATTGTCAGGCAAGGTACGACCCAACGGAAGAAAAAGATCGCATACACCACCACCAGCCAGGGAAAGGCTTCCACCATCCGGACCGAACGGTGGCGCTACACCCGGTGGGGAGAAGAAGCCGGTCCGGAGATGGAGGAACTGTACGATCATCTTGCCGATCCCGGGGAGAAGGTCAACCTGGCGGGCAGGTCCGATTTCAGCGATGTGCTGGAGCAGCTGAGAGGAGTGTACGTACGTATCCGGAGCGAAGCGCGCGGTGATTGGTCTGACGGTCAGCTGTAATTGATCTGGCACCTTGCGATCTTTAACCGCGCCCCCTCAAATTTCAAGGCTTTCAATAAGATTGTCGTTGCTGTTCACTATATTGCTGCGAAGAGCTAAACTTTGAAGCTGCTGCTGTACCATAAATACCGCTGGGTCATCCTGGCCCTCCTATTCACCGCCACCACCATCCTCTATATCGACCGGGCCGCCCTGGGTATCCTGGCCCCCAGTCTCCAGGAGGAGATCGGGTGGAACGAGCAGCAGTACGGGCTGATCAACACCGCATTCATGGTGGCCTATGCCCTCTGCTTCCTGCTGATGGGAAGGCTGATCGATGCCATAGGCACCCGGAAGGGGTATCTTTTCTCCATCGGTGTCTGGAGTGTGGCCGCACTGGGTCATGCACTGGCGCGGAGCTGGATCGGATTCGCGGTGGCCCGGTTCACCCTGGCCATCGGTCAGTCGGGAAACTTCCCCAGCGCGGTCAAAGCGGTGGCCGAATGGTTCCCGAAGAAAGAGCGGGCCCTGGCGGTGGGCCTCTTTAACGGCGGTTCCAACATGGGAACCATCCTGGCCCCCCTGGTGATCCCTCCCATTGTCCTCTCCCTGAACGACTGGCGGGCGGGATTTCTCTGGACCTTCCCCATCAGTCTGATATGGATGTACCTCTGGTACCGCAGCATGAAAGATCCTGCGGATCACCCGAAAGTGAGTGAGGCTGAACTGGCGCATATCCGGAGCGACAGCGAAGAGGAGCCCGCCGGGCGCATGAAGATCCGGGAAATCCTTTCCGCCCGCGGAGTATGGGTGATCGCTCTGGCCAAATTCGTGGCCGACCCCATCTGGTGGTTCTACCTTTTCTGGGGGGCCAAGTTCCTCTACAGTCAGTTCGGGGTGGAACTGAAAGAGATCGGACTCCCGTTCTTCACCATCTACCTGCTCTCCTGGCTGCTGGGCATCTTTTTGGGCTGGCTCTCCTCCTCCTTCCTGAAACGGGGAATGGGGATCAACCGGGGAAGGAAACTGGGCCTGCTGGCGTGCGGGATTTTTGCAATCCCGGTGTTCCTGGTGCCTCATACCGGTTCTCTGATCACCGCGGTGCTGCTGATCTCCCTGGCTGCCGGCGGGCATTGCGGCTGGTCGGCCAACATTTTTTCCCTCATGTCGGATATCTTCCCCCGCAAAGCGACCGCATCGGTGGCCGGGTTCGGGGGATTCGCCGGGGCGGTGGGAGGAGCGCTGGCTGCCTTCCTGGTGGGAAGTGTACTGGAGAATACCGGGACCGGGGGATATGCCATCCCGTTCGCGGTGGCCAGCGTGGGATACCTGCTGGCCCTGGGTTTGATGCATCTGATAATGCCGGTGTTCAGACCGGTGCAGTTCGGCGGAACAAAAGAGGAAGCCGCGAAATAAAGATTAAAACAGCCTATGAACTCAAGCGAACGACTGCAGAAATGCCTGGCACTGGAGGAACCGGACCGGGTTCCATACGACCTGGGGGGAACCACCACCTCGGCCATCACCCGGCATGCCTATGTGAAAGCCATGGAATTCAGGGGAATCGAAGCCGGCATCAAAACCTCCGATATCGATCCCATCCAGCAGATCATCACCCCTTCGGAAGAGAACCTGAACCGGCTGGGGGTCGATACCCGGCGGGTAGGCGCCCGGAGGATCCCCGGCTTCAGGTGGGAAGATCACCACAGGGAGGAGACCATCCGGGTAACCGATCTGTACGGATGCGACTGGGAGTATCAGACCGGTAAAGACCTCTATTTCAACCAGGCCTCGTTTCCCCTGGAAGAGGCTGAATCGCTCTCCGGCGCGCTTTCTGAACTTGGGGAGATCGAATGGGAGCCATACAGGGAGTTTCTGGAACCGGACCTGAAAGAGCAGTTGGCCGGCACGGATACCTTCGGACTGGTGGCCGACCGCCATACGGCCGGGCTTACCGAGAACAGTCTCCGGGTGAGGGGATATGAGAAATGGTACATGGATACGGTGTTGGATCCCGCCGGGGTGGAGGCGCTCCTGGAGCGGATGATGCAGGACAAGCTGCGGTATTGGGACCTGCTGATCGACTGGGCGCTCAAAGAAGGCGTAGCAGAACAGATCCAGGTGATTGCCGAGTGTGACGACCTGGGAAATCAGGAAACCACCATTCTCGACCCGGATCAACTGAGGGAGTGGGTTATTCCGCGTCTGGGAACGATCTTCCGGCATGTGAAGAAGCGGCTTCCGGGAGTGAAGATCTTCTTTCACACCTGCGGGGCAGTCAGGGAGCTGATCCCCGACCTGATCGAGGCCGGCATGGACATCCTCAACCCGGTGCAGTTCACCGCAAAAGGGATGGACCTGAAAGAATTGAAAAGAGATTTCGGGGATGTCCTCACCTTCTGGGGAGGGGGAGTGGATACCCAGCATACCCTGAACAAAGGGACCCCGCAGGAGGTGTCCGAAGAGGTCAAACGGATCCTCGATATCATGGCTCCGGGAGGAGGATTCGTCTTTACCCCGGTGCACAACGTGCAGCACGATGTGAGCCCGGAGAACTTCTGGGCCATGTGGGACACCCTGAAGGAGTATGGAAACTATTAGATCGGCCATGTATATGAGACTATTTGTAACAATGACCCGGCAAATTGCAGCAGCAGGATCCGGGTACTTTCTGTCCCTGATCCTGACGGTCGTGATCCTGACGGTCCTGATTTTTGCACCGGGCAATGCCCTTCACTCCCAGCCGCTGGATCTCCCGTTCGTTCGGGCGCAGACTCCCGGTCTTCCCGTATTCGTCTTCAACAATGCATTCAACACCAGGGGGACCCCCTATTCCGAGATTGCCGGACTGCTGGAAGAACTGGGGTACGACGGGATCGAACACCGGGAGGTGGAGGGGATCATGGAACTGAAGGAGGAACTGGACCGCAAGGACCTGAAGATCTTCACCGACTATGTCCGGATCGACCTGGATGCCGGAGATCCTTATCTGCGTGAGTGGAAGGAGGTTCTCCCGGAACTGGCCGGAACCGGACTGATCCTCTGGGTGCATATCCATAGTGAGCGGTACGGGCCCTCCGACCGGTCGGCCGATGCGGAGGCGGTGCCCATCCTCCGTGAACTGGCCGATCTGGCAGCACCCCACGGGATCCGGATCGCCATTTATCCCCATGCCGGTTTCGTGGCCGAAACCCCGGAAGACTCCTACCGTCTGGCCGGACTCACCGGACGGGAGAACGTGGGCGCGGTGTTCAATCTTTGTCATTACCTGAAGACCGAAGGAGACAGGGATCCGGAAGCGTTGATAAAGAAGATCATGCCCCGGCTGATCGCGGTCTCCCTCTCCGGGGCCGACAGCGGAGAGACCCGGAACATGGGATGGGATCGGCTGATTCAGCCGCTGGGCGAAGGATCCTATGAGGTCTATCCGGTGGTAAAGGCACTTCTGGACAACGGCTACCGCGGACCGGTAGGTTTCCAGTGCTACCGGATCGAAGGGGATCCGGCAGATTTCCTCCAAACCTCCATGCAGACCTGGAAAGGGTATATGAAACGGTATCAATCGGAACAACCATAACGGATCAGACCATGAATCGACGAGGATTTATCAAAAAAACAGCCGGAAGCGGGATCGCCATCGGCACCATGCCCACTATTCTCACCGGCTCTTCCTGGAAAGGTGCAAGCGACCGCGTGAGAGTGGCACAGATCGGCATCCACGGGTTCGGGCAGCACCACATCGGGCAGTACCAGGCCCTCGATAACGTGGAGGTGGCGGCCATCTGTGATGTGGATGCCAACCTGTTCCCGGGTGTAATCCGGCAACATTTCACCGAAAAGGGACTGCCGGCGCCAAAGACTTACCAGGACCTGAGAAAGCTGGTGGAGGACCCGGAGATCGATGCGGTCTCCATCACCACACCCAACCACTGGCACACCCCGGCCGCCCTCTGGGCCATCGGAGCCGGCAAGCACGTCTCGGTGGAGAAACCCTGCTGCCACACTTTTTACGAGGGACAGAAGCTGGTGGAGGCCGCCGGAAAACACGATGTGATCGTCCAGGACGGTGCCGAGCAGCGCAGCAATCCCTGCGGCATTTCCATGGCCGAATATCTTTCATCCGGGAAAATGGGCGAAGTATACCTGGCCAAGGGGATCTGCTACAAACGAAGAGACTCCATCGGCACCTATCCCGACGGTCCCATGCAGCCGGGGGAGAAATTCGCCTTCACCGTGAACAGCACCGATTACGAGCCACCCTACACCCGTTCATACCTGGCCAATGTGGATTACGACCTCTGGCAGGGCTCCGCTCCCGCCCTCCCCTTCAACCGTAACCGGTTCCACTACAACTGGCACTGGAACTGGATCTACGGGAACGGCGACATGGGCAACCAGGGGGTCCATGAGATGGACATTGCCCGGTGGGGACTGGGGGTCGCCCTGCCCACCCGGATCACTGCCTCGGGTGCCAAGGTGATGTTCGACGACATGCAGAACACCCCCAATGTGCTGATGACCATGTTCGAATTCCCCGTTCCGGCCGGTTGGGAAGGAAAAAAGAGGATCCTGCAGTTCGAGGTGCGCCACTGGGATCATAACCCGGAAGCGGCATTGACCGATGTGGACGAACGGGGGAATACCTACATGACCAGCAGGACCAATACGGTGGGGAATCTTTTCCTGGGTTCAGAAGGATACATGTCCAAGAACGTGAACCGCTGGCAGGTGTTCAACGGACCGGAAAGGGAACCGGGAGATTCGGGATCGGGCATCGGGAACCATTTCCAGGATTTCGTGGATGCCATCCGTGCCGGCGACCAGTCGCTGGCCCGGGGCGATATCCGGGAGGGGTTCTACTCCTGTGCGCTGATCCACCTGGGCAATATCTCCTACCGCCTGGGGCGCAGCCTCGATTTCGACCCGGAGAAGATGAAATTCGTCAACGACCCCGAGGCCGATGCCATGCTCACCAAGGAGTACCGGAAGGGATTCGAACTGCCCGCGGTCTGATTTTCTGCACCCGCCCCTGCTGAAGACGGCTCTCGAAAGAACCTGCCTGCCGGCGGAAAACGAACCGGACCAGAGGACCACCACGGTATTCTCCGCATGGGCACTGTTCCTGAGTGCTTCCAGGACCCTGCCCACCTGGTGGTCCACAAAACTGACGCACGCCAGGTACGCCTGGATGATCCGGGGCCACTCTCCGCTTTCGATGGCCCACTCCGTGCTGGGCATCATGGGCAGATCGTTGATCTGGAAAGCCAGCGGGGGCAAATCTTTCAGGTCGCCGGGGTGGTAGGGAGGCATCTCCAGGCTGTCGGCCGGATGCAGGTCGAACCACTGCTCCGGGACATACCAGGGAACATGCGGCCGCAGGAATCCCACCGCCAGAAAGAATGGCCGGTCGTACTCCCTTTCCAGCCGTTCGATGGTCCAGCTGGCCGAGCGGTGGTCGGGCATCAGGGAATCGGCTTCCGGGTAGGCTCCCCAGTCGGTACTGGTGCGACCGTAACGTTCCCGGTCGGAGGTGCCGTAGCCGTCCCACACGAATCGTTCTTCAGGCACCGGACCGAACCCTTTCGACCGGCCGCCCGATTCATCGAACACGCCCCCCGGAGCATGGGTGTGGAAAAGCTTGCCGATCCCCATGGTATGGTATCCGTGATCCCTGAAGTATTCCGGTAAATAGACAATATCACCGGTGGCTTCATTGTCGTCCCTGATCCGGTCGTCTTCGATCATGCCGTAGATCCCGGTGGTGGAGGGACGGAGGCCGGTCATCAGCGAAGCCCTGGAGGGGCCGCAGAGGGGCGCCTGGCAATGGGCACTGGTGAAGAGGACTCCTTCACCTGCCAGCCGGTCCAAAGCCGGGGTGCGGGTGTCCGGATGACCCTTCATGCACCCCAGCCAGTCGTTCAGGTCGTCGATGGCAATAAAAAGTACGTTGGGGGGAGCTCCCTGTTCAGGGGTTCGGCTGCTTTTGCAGGATATTGAAAACGTAAGGAACAGAGCGGAGGCAGTTGCCAGGATACTCCAGCTGTTTTTCATGGTCATTCGGATCGAATCATAAAGCTAATCATTCTGCAGTGATTATATTTATGGAGGTATTGAAACGGACCCACCCATGAAAAAACTTTTTACGCTATTTCCAAACCCGGGGCAGACCGCCGGGATAAAAATC
>CAZOHA010000015.1:16011-25290 GCA_964579515.1 uncultured Bacteroides sp.
TGACCACCGCGGTTATAACCATTACCTTCACGGGACTGACCATGACCGCCTGCAGCCAGTCCGGCGGATCCGGATCGGCCGGGGAATCTTCCCTCTCGGAAGCCTATAAAGACTATTTTCCCATCGGGGCGGCCATCGGGGGTGATCACCTGGAAAGCTACGACACGGTATTGCTGAAACGTCACTTCTCCAGTGTCACGGCCGAGAACGATATGAAACCCTCCCGGACACTGGGCGACAGCGGGGAATTCACTTTCGAAGCGGGCGACCGGATCGTGGAGTTTGCCCGGCGAAACGGCATGATGGTTCGCGGCCACACCCTGGTGTGGTACAACCAGACCCCGGAGTGGTTCTTCCGCGACTCGGCCGGCGCATATCTTTCCAGAGAGGCGATGCTGGAACGGATGAAAAACTATATCCACGGAGTGCTGGACCACTACCGGGGAAAGGTATATGCCTGGGATGTGGTCAACGAAGCCATTGCCTGGCAGGAGGACCGGTTTTACCGGGAGGATATCGACTGGTTCAGGATCTGCGGGCCCGATTACATCGAAAAGGCCTTTTTGTATGCCAGGCAGGCCGACCCGGATACGAAGCTGTTCTACAACGATTACAACCTGATCGATCCCGTCAAGGCCCGGAAGGTTTACGAGATGGCCAAAGATTTCCAGGAGCGGGCCATCCCCATCGACGGCATCGGGATGCAGGGTCACTGGACCCTGGAGGACGTGGACGCTGAGAACCTGGCAAGGTCCATCGATCTCTTCGCCTCCCTCGGCCTGGAGGTCCACATCACCGAACTGGACCTTTCCGTCTACCCGTTCTTCCACAACGTCCCCGGGGACTCCCTTCCCGGGGAGCCGGTGGAATTCACTGCCGGGTTGGAGGAACGGCAGGCGGAAAAATACGGAGAGATCTTCCGGGTGCTCCGGGAAAAGTCGGAAAAGGTGACCAGCGTCACCTTCTGGGGGGTAGCCGACAACCGTACCTGGCTCAGCAACTATTTCGTCCGTGGCCGTACCGACCATCCGCTGCTGTTCGATGCCGGATACCGGGAGAAGGAGGCTTTCGAGGCCATCATGGACTTCTGATCACCCATAAAATCGATTTCCCGCTCCTTGTTCAGGGGTATAACCACAAAATGATATCAATTATCCTGTCTTTTGAGGGGGATAACCCTAATAAGTCAATGAGAAATCCACCCTGTGCACCCCCGGGCCCTCCGCCCGGAACACGGCATACCTGGAGTCCCCGATCTGCCGGATGGTAAATTCTGTCTCGCTGCCGTCCAGCAGGATCCGGCCGGCCTCTTTCCCATCCGGGATCCAGCATTCCACCTCCGTCTCCTGCGCGCTCCCCGTGAAGATCAGTTCATACCGGTCATCGCCGGTCTTCGAATAGCGATAGGCGGAATATCCTCCCGATGGAACGTATTTCGCCGTGGCCGACACCTTCCGGGTACCTGCCGCCTCCCACCGGGGTGTCAGCCTCGTGCGGCTGAAGGCCACACCGGTATTCTGAATGCCTGCCAGTCCCTCGATCAGCGCCTTGATCACATGGGCGGAGGCCCAGTGGTCCGGTATGGTGGATTCGATGGGAGGAGTAAAGTAATGGGAAGCATCGCTGAGAGTGATCCCCAGGATGGCCCATCCGGAAGAGGAGGGATTGAAAAATTCCAGGCGGTCGATCATCTTCCCGGGATGGGGATTGTCCATCCCGAACGCATAGATGCCCACCTCTTTCACTCTTGCAGCCGGTCCGCGCCATGCCACCACCAGCGGGGGGATCCCCCTTCTGGCCGGCTCGATGTCGGGGTACCAGAGATGCCCGATCTCCTGTTTATCTCTGATATACCGCGAATGGATGGTCCCGTCGCTGTAGTGGATACGAAAGATCCCCGCAATACCGGAGCCGTCCGTGACATGCAGTAAATAGAGCGATTTTGCATGGGCTTCGATGCCGATCTCTTCGGACCCGCCGGAAATGATCAGACACGCTTTCCGGCTGTTGCTGTCCGGGTCGATCACTTCGAAAGGCACCTGTTCGAATTCCCGACGGCCGGTGGGCAGGTTCCGCAGATCGGCCTCCGGGGAGCCGAACCGGAGTCCTCCCAGCGGATGATCTGCCACCAGATCGGCGTTGACCCTGCCAGTCAGATCGATCAGGGTGAAATTGCGCTCCGGAGGGGGAGCGGGGATCTTCCCCTTGTAACATCCCTCCAGCCGGTGCCCGTTCCGTTGGGCCAATGCATGCAATCTCTTCAGGATATCGACCCCGTAGCGCTCCCTTCCGTGAATAAAAGCGCCCAGGGCCAGGTCGCCTGCCAGGATGGGACTCACTCCTCCGTTCATATACTCCCACTTCTTCACATGCCACCCCTTCTCAAAGGGGGGATAGCACATGTACCACTCGCCCGGGGAGGACCGGGGCATCTTCTCCCTGATTCCCCGGTAGGTGTCGATGATCTGCACCGCTTTCCGGTGGTCGATCCCCCTGATCAGTGCCATGGCGTTGGAGAGGGTGACCTGGCTTTCGGTATCCACCCCGAAATCGAGCTCCTGCTGATTTTCCACCGGTACCCAGTGCACATAGTGATCCCCGTTCCAAGAGAGCTCGTTGATCCGCTCCCACAGGCCCCGGCCCAGCTGCCTCATCTCCTCCGCTTCCTCTCTGCGGCCGGAGTGTTCCAGCATCTCGGCCAGCCAGCCGCAGCCGTTGGCCATGCAGATGTTATCGCCGAACATGACCCCGTAACGGGTCCGGTCCAGGTCCGCCCCCATAAAATCTTTACCGGTGATCCGGGCATCCAGGTCCGACTGGAAATCCCACCGGTCGATGCTGAAGGGCCTTTTGAGCAGCCGGTGTTCCTCCGACCAGTACCAGGGCGAAGAGGTGGCAAATCGTACCGCCTTCAGTGCATGGTCCAGTCTCGATTCCATCCACCGGTCGTCCCCGGTGGCCTTCCAGGCATAATAGAGACCCTCCAGGAAGGTATGCTCTCCGATATTTTCCACCGGGATCCTCACAAAGATGGCGCTGGAGCGGGGGTCTTCGGGCCGGTAGGTGAAACCGCCGTAATCGAACCGGTACTCCCAGTAGCTCTGCAGCTCCGGATAGGGATGCTTGTAATTGTCCCAAATCAGCCCATCCTCCCTCTGACCGTCTGCATACAGATCGATGCCTGTTTTCAGATCTTCCCGGAAATACTTCATGCCTTCGGCCACGAAAACGTGATCCTGGAACCAGCTGGAGTAGTAGGTGTAGTACTTGTGATTGTACCGCACCGTTCTGCCCGACCCGAAGCTTCCCGAGGTGAGGGTCTCATAGAGCACGTCCATGAAATCGCTGAATTCACCCCCCTCATCGGAGATCTCCGTTCCGCAGTCGACCGGAAAGGCCGCCCAGTCTACCAGCTCCCCCCGGCGGTCGTGAAGGGTCACTTTGTGACAGCCCAGCGTTCCTCCCGCTCTGAACCGGAGTCCCGGTCCGGTGCCGGAAGAAGGTTGATCCGCCTCATCTGTATTCAGGGTGCGGTAATTCCGGCCGGCTGCGTCCCATATCCTGACCTGTGAGGCAACGTCCGGACGGGAAAGTGTGATCTCCACTGTTTCCAGGGGTTTCCAGTGGTCCCGACTCTCCGGGGTACCGATCCGGATCGTTCCGCCACGGTAAAGTTCTTTCGTTTCGAATCGATCCAGGGATAACACCTGCTGAAGAGTGACCGGGGCAAGGCCGCCTGCCATCACTCCCTTTTTGAGAAAGTCTCTTCGTTTTATACTCATCGATGGATATTCAACCGGGATTATTTATGGGGAACGGGCAACACTGGCAGCACAACGGAACCCGATGGTGGATGCCCGGTCGAGGCCGGGGTGCATGAGCAGATATTTCACATGGGAATCGTATGGCTGCGGGCCACCCACCGTATCGCCCCTGGGGGCACCCGGAAGGTACCACCAGGAAGAGGTCATCTCCCAACCGGAGCATCCTCCCCGCAGGGTGACAAAACGGTTGAACCTGTCGTATCGCTCGCTTTCGTTCCATTCGAACACCTCGTTGAACCGGAACCGCTCTCCGTGCTGCTCTGCCGCCAGCTGCCATTCCCACTCCGAAGGCAGCCGCATTCCTGCCCAGATGGCAAAGGCACGTGCGTCATCCAGGCTTACATAAACCACCGGATCATCCAGTATTTCCGGGGGACAGGCATTACCGCCCCAGTGAAGCAGGAAGTTTTCGGGACTTCGGGGAGAGTAGCCGGTGGAGTCGAGGAACTCTTCGAACTGGCGGTTGGTCACCACCGCCGGCATGATCGCGAATCCGGGGAACTCACCGGTATGGGTGTGAACGATATGGGGTACTCCATCCCTGTACTCGATATTCAGGTCGTCATTGTCCCTGGCACCCACATCGGGATAGCATTGGCCCTCCCGCCATATATGACTGCAGGATAAGGTGTCGGTCCCTCCGGTCACGAAAAGCATTTCGGTATTCAGTACCGTGCCCGGGTTCCTCCGGTAGGGGTATTCAAACGGCAGTTCCAGGGACGCTTCCAGGGTATAGAGGTCATCTTCGGGCAGCGGCTCGAGGGTTTCAGCCTCCTGCTGCCCGAGCAGTTCCTCCACCTGCCTGGTCAGGTTCCTGACCCGCAGCAGACAGGCAAAATCGGTCAGCTCCATTTCGATGAAGGAGTTTTCCCCCTCCCCGGACACCTGAAGTTCCCTGCCGTTCCAGAGGTCGAAAAACAGGTAGCCAGGCTCACCGGTTACCGGGAACCTGACGGTGGCGGCTCCTTCTTTGGTATGCACGAAGTTGGTGATCATCTGATTATCCGATTCCCACTGGCTGGCCACAACCCCGGGATTACCGGTGGGGAGGAACGGCTTCCAGCTGTCCCTGAGATAGAGGGGTCCCAGGACTTTCCAGATGGCATTCATTTTCCTGAGCGATTTTCTGTCGTCCGCCTCCCAGAGATTCATGGTTCCGAAGATGTTTTCCCAGATCTGGATTCCCTGCCCGTTGATCCACGCATGGGCCAGGATCTGTTTCCGGTCCTCCTCACCTCTCCGGACATAGTACTGTTTGAAAGTAGGCATCAGCCACTTATGCAGGGAGAGATCGGTGAAGTGGTAGGGATACCCTTCCTGTCCCCATGAACCGGTCAGTGCATCGGGTCCGTAAAGATCTTTCAGTTCGGGGGTGATCTCTGCGGTCAGCGCCACCGGCATCCAGGCCTTGGCCACCTCGTCGCGCAGGCTCTCTTCCTGGTCGAACACCGAGATCACGCCTTTGGCCGAGCGCCAGGTATCCAGAAAGATCCCGTCGGCGCCGGATTGTCCGACAATCCCTGCAAACTCCCTGAACTCGGGCTGCTCGGTCCTCCGGGTATCCAGGTCCCAGGGATTGTAGGTAAGGAAAACCTTCACATCCCGCAGATGAAACTCATCCGCCACGGTCTTGAGTCCCTCCATTCCCCACGGCATGGCCCTCATAAAATCGAACTGGTTCCTCTGGTCGATCCCCAGGTTGGGATAGCTGGTCCACAGGATCACCGACTGGATCCCCCCGAACTCACGCTCCATGGTCTCACAATAGCGTTCCACCAGATATTCCGTTCTCCGGTGGTCCCAGAAGGTATGGTCCCAGGCAAAGACAAATCCCATGACGAAATTCTGATTATTCCAGAATACATCCGGCGACAGCTCCAGCACATTATCCCCCGAATGGCGCTGCAGGTAGAGCCCGATCCGGTCGAGAAGTTCTTTTCGCCTGCTGTTCGATTCCACATGCAGCCGCAGCTGATCGATCTCCACCTTCGAAGAGTCTCTGAAGATCGGCTGATCGGCGGCCTCCAGCCGGAGGAGCGGAACAATGGAGAAACTGTCTCTCGAAAACTCCGGAACCTCCGATGAAAGGGTAAAGCCGGTCCAGTCCCTCTCTGCATTCACATGGAGGGTGTCGTACGAAAGGACCCGCCTCCGGACGATATAACCGGTCTCCTCTCCCCGGTATTTCAGATCAAAATCGAGGTGGAGCCGGTAATCGATATCGGTCGACAGGCTTCTGCCGGTGATTTCTATCTTCTCTCCGGGCCGGAGATCCAGCTGATAGGCGAACTGATCGAAGTGAATCACGGGTGAAGGCTCGGCAGGCAGGTGCGCCGTCAGCCGGGGGACCACCCTGCCAATATTGCTCCGGACCAGTTCCCTGTACTCCAGAAGATCCACGTACCACTCCTCCCACGCTCCCTCCTCAGGGGTTTTGATAAAGGCGTTGTTATGTTCAATATCCTCCCCGAAGCTCCAGTAGATATGGTGCCCGTTGGTGCCGGCTGTCCACTGGGAGTAAGGAAAGGTAATCATGTCCCTCCGGAGGGCATCACATCCCACCGTCAGAAGGATGACCGGGAGTGAGGCGATTAACAATGTCCGGCATGTCCGCTTCATGGATGAAAAGAATTACATAGGATATCCGTGCAAATTAATCAATAATGGGGAGGAAACCTTACCGGCTGTCAGGCTAATTCTTAGCATCGGTCTGCTGGCTCTTTACCCGGGAATGTCTTCCGGAGTTCAAATACGGACTGGGATGTGACTTCTGTCAGATATTCCCTAATTTAGACAGATGATTCGAAACTTCCTCTGCAAAGCTGGATTGTTTCTGGTCCTGATGACTGTGATCATCTCCTGCCCGGGGAGGAAAGAGAGGGCCGGCACCCCTCCGCCCAACATCATCTGGATCTACGCGGATGATCACGATCAGAGAGCGATCAGTGCCTATTCGGATCGTCTGGTCCAGACACCTAATATCGACAGGATCGCCGGGGAGGGGATCTTATTCAGCAGTTCCTTCGTTACCAATTCCATCTGCGCCCCCTGCAGGGCGGTCCTGCTGACCGGCAAGCACAGCCACCTCAACGGGGTTTCCGGCAACCGGGCCCCCTTCGACGGGAGCCAGCAGACTTTTCCGAAATTGCTGCAAAAAGAGGGATACCGGACCGCCCTGGTGGGTAAATGGCACCTTCACAGTCTGCCCACAGGATTCGACTACTGGAACATCCTGCCCGGGCAGGGGAACTATTACAATCCGAGGTTCATCGAAATGGGCGATACCACTGTCAGGAAGGGGTACGTCACCGATGTGACCACCGAAATCGCCCTTGAATTCCTGAAAAGCCGCGAAGAGGAAGACCGGCCCTTCTGCCTGATGCTGCACCAGAAGGCACCTCACGGACCTTGGATGCCGGCTCCGGAGGACCTGTTGCGTTACCGGGACCATTCTTTCCCCGTTCCCGCGACATTTTTTTCCGACTGCAGCCTGAGAGGCACCGCCGCCTGTGAACAGAACATCGAAATCCATGACCGGTTCGCGGAAAGGCCCACCCTGGCTAAACTGTACGACCGCAAGCCCGACACCCTGATGGCCCCCGACTGGCTCAGGTGGCTCATCTCCCGGCTCAGCGAAGAGGAGCAGGCACTGTTCGACAGCTGCTACCTGGCCGATAACCGAGGGTTCCTGCAATCGGAAACCGGCGACAGTGCAGCCGCTCTCTGGTATTATCAGCGATACATCCGCGACTATATCCGGTGTGTGGAAGCGATCGATGAGAATGTGGGAAGGGTTCTGGATTATCTGGACGAATCGGGACTGGCAGAGAATACCATTGTTTTCTATTCCTCCGATCAGGGATTCTACCTGGGCGATCACGGGTGGTATGACAAGAGGTTCATGTATGATATCTCCATGAGCACCCCGCTGCTGGCCCGCTGGCCGGGCAGGATCGAACCCGGGTCGGTATGTGACGAACTGGTGCAGAATCTCGACATGGCCCAAACGATGCTCGATCTGGCCGGTGCGGATATTCCGGCGAACATGCAGGGCATCTCACTGCTGCCCCTGCTGACCGGGGAGACCGGTTCCATCCAACGGAGCGCTCTCTACTACCATTATAACGAGTACCCCCATTTTCACAACGTATATCCCCATTACGGGATCCGGACCCACACCTCCAAACTGATCCATTTCTACACGCTGGATGAATGGGAATTCTACGATCTGGAGTCCGATCCGCAGGAATTGAGAAACCAGATCGGCAACCCGCGATACCGGCCATTGATCGATTCCCTCCGGTCGGAACTGTTCCGGCTCCAGGAACACTATGATCACCAGCTGTAACCCATCTGCTGTTATGAAAAAGACTGCCATACTGGATACGGGATACCGTTCATACTCTGTGGAAAGGGAGGTGCTGGGCGCAGCGGGCTACGAGCTGCTCCTGTTCGAGGGTGATCGGGGTGATGTCTCTTCCCGGATCGAACTGGCCGGGGATGCCGAAGGGATCTTTGTCCGGTGGACCAGGGTGGATTCTGCCTTTCTGGAGCGGTGCCCGTCGCTGAAAGCCATCGTGCGCTACGGCGCCGGCTACGAAAACATCGATCTGAAAGCGGCCACAGCGGCCGGAGTGAGGGTGGCCAATGTGGGAGGGTACGGGAATCATGCCGTTTCGGACCACGCTCTCTCCCTGATCTATGCCTCTGCACGCGGATTATTTCAAGGCGTTTCCGCCTTTACAGACCATTTCGGGAAGCCCCCCTTCGAGCGGATCTTTGAGCTTCACCGCAAAACTTTGGGGATCATAGGACTCGGTCGAATCGGAGGCACCCTGGCCCGGAAAGCCTTGCCCCTTTTCGACCGGGTGCTGGCTTCCGATCCCTATGTCCCTGAATCGCGTTTCGCCGGTCTTCAGGTGACCGCTTCCGGCCTCAGGGACCTGCTAACGCAGTCGGACGTGATCTCCATCCACTGCAACCTGACGGAGGAGACCACGGGTTTGCTGGGGAACCGGGAGTTCGGATGGATGGAACAGTGTCCCATACTGGTGAACACCGCACGCGGAGCGGTGATCGATGCGGATGCGCTGCTGGGAGCACTCGAAGGCCAACAGATTCATTCGGCCGCACTGGACGTATTCCAATCCGAGATCCCGTCAGAGATCGACCGCCGGCTGCTCCGACACCCAAGGATCATTGCCACCGGTCACTACGCCTGGTACTCGGAAAACTCCCAGGAAATCCTGCAGAGGCGGGCCGCGGAAAACATGGTGGCACTGCTGGCCGGAGAAAGCCCCGAAGATATCCTGAACTGATCCTTGCAGTCCATCGAAAAATTAGCTAGCTTTCTAACATGGATCGCAGAAACTTCCTCAGGCAGACTGCCGCCACAACGGCCGGTAGCCTGATCGCACCCGCCATCCTCCCTTCACCTGTTTTCGGGAAGAGCGCT
>CAZOHA010000015.1:25390-26888 GCA_964579515.1 uncultured Bacteroides sp.
TCCGGGAAAATCGCCGCGTCCGATAAGATCCGCATCGGGCAGATCGGTTTCGGAAGGATCGCCATGCTGCATGACCTGCCGGAGACCCTGAGACACGATATGGCCGTGGGGGTGGCCGTGGCCGACGTGGATCTGAAAAGAGCCCGGACCGGGAAGCAGTGGATCGAGGATTATTATACCGAAAAGAGAGGTCAGCCGGGATACGTGGAAGTGGCGGTCTATCAGGACTACCGCGAGATGCTGGAGGATGATTCGATCGATGCGGTGATCATCTCCACCCCCGACCACTGGCATGCCCAGCCGGCCATGGAAGCCGCCATGGCAGGGAAACATATCTACCTGCAGAAACCGGCTTCCCTCACCATCGAAGAGGGAAGGCAGATGAGCAACCTGGTGCACCGCACCGGGATGGTCTTCCAGCAGGGGAGCCAGCAGAGGGGTACCGAACCCTGGCCCCAGTTCCACCGGGCGTGTGAACTGGTGCGCAATGGAAGGATCGGTGAGCTGAAACAGGTGAAAATCGGGCTGCCCGGCGATCCGGCCGGGGAAGCAGAGCCGCCCATGGCGGTGCCCGCAACCCTCGATTACGAGATGTGGCTGGGATCGACTCCCTATGTCTATTATACCGAAAAACGGGTGCATCCCCGGGACGATTTCTCAAGGCCGGGATGGCTGCGCTGCGAGCAATTCGGGGCGGGAATGATCACCGGGTGGGGAGCCCATCATATCGATACCGCCCACTGGGCCATGGGTACCGAATACACCGGTCCGGTGGAGGTGGAGGCGGAAGCTGAATTTCCGGCGACCGGCCTCTGGGATGTGCACGGCGATTTCCGGGTGCACGCCCGCTACGAAAACGGGGTGGTGATGGAGATCAGCGGTTCCTTCCCCAACGGGGTACGGTTCGAAGGGACCGAAGGCTGGATCTTCGTCTCCAGGGGCGACGTGACGGTCACCTCCTCCGACCCGGGATCGCCCGGCAAGGAGCTGAAAGCGCTGGATGCCAGCGATCCGAAGATCCTAGAATCGGAGATCGGCCCGGATGAGACCCACCTGTACAGGGCCCCCGAGCAGCACCTGGACTGGCTGGAAGCGATCCGTGAGGTGAGAGATCCGGTGGCACCGGTGGAAGTGGGCCACCGCTCCTGCAGTGCCTGCCTGATCAGTCACATCGCCATGAAGATCCCGGGAAAACTGCACTGGGACCCGGTCCGCGAGCGGTTCAGGGACAACGACGCCGCCAACCGGATGCTGGGCAGGCCCCAGCGCTATCCTTACGGCACCAGATATCTAATGGAATAATTCCGCACTACCGCGTAACTATACCCACCGACCCATGAAAAACACCCACGTCCCCATCAGGATGAAATCAGTGCAGGATCTGTACCCTCTACAGACCGGTTCACGCCTGAACGTTTCAGTCCAGACCCTTTCACGCCTGATCGTTTCAGTCCAGACCCTTTCACGCCTGATCGTTTCAGTCCAGACCCTTTCACGC
>CAZOHA010000015.1:26988-72162 GCA_964579515.1 uncultured Bacteroides sp.
CGTTTCAGTCCAGACCCTTTCACGCCTGATCGTTTCAGTCCAGACCCTTTCACGCCTGACCGGTTCACTACTGACCGTTTCCCTCCTGCTGACCGTTTCCCTCCTGCTGACCTCCGCGTGCGGAGGAGGAGCCGGTGAATCCCGCACCGGGGATGCCAGCCCGGAAGAACCAACCGAAAAAACCGAAAAAACCATGTTTACACCCATCGAAGGCCAGGTGAGGCTGATGAACCTGGACCCGGGGCATTTCCACGCCTCTCTGATCCATAAGGTCATGTACGAACAGGTCGATCCGGTGGTCCACGTCTATGCCCCCGACGGACCCGAGGTGGAGGATTTCATCGCACGGATCAATGACTATAACAACCGGGCGGAAGACCCTACAGGCTGGGAACTGAAGGTGTACCGGGGCGAGGATTTCCTGGAAAAGATGCTGAATGAGAAGCCCGGGAACGTGATGGTGGTTTCCGGCAACAACGCCCGCAAAACCGAGTATATCCTGCAGGCGGTGCAGGCCGAAATCCATGTACTGGCCGACAAGCCGATGGTAATCTCACCGGAAGAGTTCCCCATGCTGGAGGAGGCGTTCGCCACCGCCGGGGAAAAAGGGGTGCTCCTGTATGATATAATGACCGAACGGTACGAGATCACCACCATCCTCCAGAAGGAGCTGTCGCAGATCCCGGAGGTGTTCGGGGAGCTGGATACCGGGACCCCGGATGATCCGGCCATCACCAAAGAGAGTGTCCATCATTTCTTCAAATATGTATCGGGCAAACCACTGGTCAGGCCCCCCTGGTTCTTCGACGTGGAGCAGCAGGGTGAAGGGATCGTGGATGTCACCACCCACCTGGTGGACCTGATCCAGTGGGAGGCGTTCCCCGGGGTGGTGCTCAGCAAAAATGATGTGGAGATCCATTCGGCCAGCCGGTGGACCACCGACCTGACACCGGAAATGTTCGAAAAGGTGACCGGGATGAACACTTTTCCGGGGTACCTGGAGAAGGATGTGGAGGACGGGGTATTGAAGGTCTACAGCAACGGGGAGATCCACTACACCCTGAAAGGGATCCATGCGAAGGTATCGGTGATCTGGAACTTCCAGGCACCGGAGGGCACCGGCGACACCCATTACTCCCTGATGCGGGGGACCCGCTGCAGCCTGGTGATCCGGCAGGGCGAAACGGAAGGTTACAAGCCGGTGCTCTATATCGAGATGCATGAAGATCAGCAACCCGAATCCTTTGCCGCATCTCTGGAAAGCGCCGTATACCAGAAGCTGGGCAACACATACCCCGGGCTGGAGCTGGAGCAGCTGGACCGTTCCCTGTGGCGGCTCCACATCCCGGAAAAGTACAAGGTGGGCCACGAAGCCCATTTCGGACAGGTCACCGAGAAATACCTGGAATTCGTGAAATCGGGGAAGCTGCCCGAATGGGAGATCCCCAACATGATCGTCAAGTACCACACCACCACCGGAGGAATGAAAAAGGCGATGGAGTGAGCTATTTTAACCCCAGCTCCTCCCCTCTCTCCAGAAGGCGGATGGTTTCCTCGGGGTGAACTTCCGCATATACTCCCTGTCGTCGATCCGCTTGATCAGGCTGTCGACCCAGCCGTAGCAAAGGGCTTCGTCCAGGGCCATCCCATAGTCGAAAGGGACCTTCTTCTCTATTTCGTTTTTTTTCCGGAAGACCAGCCACACCACCTTTTCATCTCGGTGGTGTTCACGGAGCCACTCCCTCCATTCATGGATATCCTGAACCCTGAGTTGTTCCATTTTAACCGGAAAGTTACGAATTACCGGGGAACTCATTCGTTCCTCAGGGCCCGGTAGATGGCAGGATTGTTCAGAGACGACCGGGCGATCAGCCAGATCCAGAACCATCCGTTGATGACCAGGATGACCAGCCAGAACAGGATGGAGCGGAAGGAGCTTCCCGTGTGGGCGCTCATCAGTGAGGGGAAGGTGGCGATCACTGCCGTGATGAACCCGGTGCCGATCCCCACCAGCAGGAGGATCAGGTATTCCCTGATCACCAGGCGGCGGATCCTGTTCCTGCGGAATCCCACCGCCTTCAGCAGGGCGATCTCCTGTTTCCGTTCCATGATGCTCCGGGATAGCACCACCGCCAGGCCGAAGGTTCCCACCAGCAGTCCCAGTGCTCCCATCACCATGAAGATCGACAGATAGGTATTGGTCACCGAATTGAACCTGGCCAGGCGGACGGAAGCCTGTTCCATATCCCACCCCAGGTCACGGAGCCCCCTCTGCATCTCTTCAGCGATCAGGGCCGTATCGGCCGGTTCGCCCTCCATAAGGAAAATATGGGTGCCGCTGCTTTCAGGGAAATGCCTGAGGAAATTCTGCTCCGAGATAATGACACTGCCCTGAAAGATGGAGGGGGCGATGCCCCCGATGAGCAACAGTTCCATGAGCTCGCCGTCCGCGTCGGTATACTGAAGGGTGTCTCCCACTTCCATGCCCAGGCCCCATTTGATCACCGTTTCATCGGCGATGGCCGGGATCACTCCGTCCGGCAGCTCCCGCCGCAGTGATCTCCAGGGCTCCTCCTCATCCAGGTGGTCTGTTCGGGTGACGAAAGTGAACCTGCCGGAGAGGTTGCCGGGCCGGGTGGCAATGATCCTAGGGTTGACCACCCGGTTCAGGTTAAGGCAGCTGGCATCGTCGCCGGTGGCCCTCCTGAACTGAACGATCTCGTAGCTGCCTTCCAGGCTCAGCTCCTGCCTGACCTCCGGGTTATTCAGGTTACGAAGCACCGGGGCGGTCGATTCGGCATAATAGAGAAACCCGCCCGTTCCGCTGGAGGGATCGCCGGCATTGCTGAACAGGTCCTTCCGGTTGCTTCCGGTGGAGATGACCAGAAAGGCGCCGATGGCAAACAGGATCACCACCGAGATGCTCCGGGTGCGGTTCCTCAGGGCATTCTTCCAGCTGAGCACACCCAGGTCGAACCGCTCCGGGCTTCGCACCTGCAGACGCCCCAGGTACCACAGAAAGATCAGGACCGCGGAAAACAGAAGGAGTCCCCCCGACACAAAAAAGAGCTGCTGGTTCACCGACTCACCCCGCAGGAACTGGATGGCGATCAGCAGGATGGCGATGACCCCGGTCACTGCTCCGGCCACTCCCGTGCCTTTCCGGATCCGAGCCGACCAGGCCGAATATTTTTCCTGGGCGGTGCGCCGGTGGACACTCACCTGCTTTTTCAGCATCCTGTTCAGTGGAAAGTACAGGGCGGCCAGGGCGATGATCCCTGTCAGAATAAATCCGAGAACCAGGGTGGCAAAACGGATCCGGGTGTACATCATTTCGGTGCGGACCACATCGCGCCATACACCGTTCATGGCCAGGAAAACCAGCTTATTATAACCGACAGAGAGCAGCAGTCCGGCCAGGGCCCCCGCCACGGCAACGATCATCTGTTCGATCAGCAGTGCTTTGCGGACCGTCTTCAGGGGGATCCCCATGACCACCAGGGTCCGAAGCTGCGGCTTCCTGCTTTCCAGATTGAGCAAAAAGAGAAGCACGCTCAGAAGAATGCCCGCCACCAGCAGAAAGAAACTGAGTCCGGCGAAAAGCTGGGTGAAATCAACTCCCTGACCCGCAGCGCGGTACCCCTTCTCCACCACATTCTCCAGCGTATACCCCAGCGAAAAGGGATCGAACGACTCCAGGAACCGCTCCTCGTAGGCTTCCATGGAAGCTGCAGGCTCCTGTCCGGCACCCGGGAGATACCGGAAGGAGGTGTAGCGCCCGAAACGGTTCTCCCAGAGCTCCACCGCCTTTTCGGTGGATATATAGGCTTTGGGGGTTCCCCCGTATTGGTCCCAGTAAACCTCATCCTTGTCGCGGATCCACTCCAGTTCGATGGGCACCCCGGTTTCCCAGTCGCGGCAGTTCCCGGCATCGGACAGCCCGGGAAGATCGGGCATCCGGTGACGGTCGCCGTACCGGCCTCCGAGGGGCACCACCTCCTTGATCACGAAGGAGGCGGAATCGACCCCCAGTTCCCTCAGCGGACCCACCACGAAATAACTGAACCGGAGCGTGTCTCCCACCCCTGCCTGCAGGTCCTCTGCGAGCCATTCATTGATCACCGTCTCATTCTTCGCCAGGCGGTCCAGGGTCGAGACGAAAGAGTAGGGAGTGAAGCGCTGCGGAGCCTCTCCGACGGGCTCGATCCGGTTCACGAAATAGGTAAGGATCGGACGGACGGCCTCATCCGCTTCCTGAAGCGGGCCGGCCACCTCTTCGCCCAGAAAGATCCGCTGGCTGGTCACCTGCACAGCCCCGAAATCTTCCAGCCAGGTTTGCTCCAAACCGGCATCGGCCATGGTAAAATGGCCACGGAGGGCCTGCCTGATATCGCCGGTTCCCGCCTCGGCACCGGTTCCTGCCCTTTCACCCTTTCCCGCCTCGGCACCGGTATCCAACAGCATCACGTTGGCCCTTCCGGAAAAAGCCATGAGCTCCTCCAGGCGGGACAGGGAGATAAATACGTTGAACGGTGCGGTCTGTGAAACTTGCAGGTTGAACCGCCCCAGCTGCTCCTCTCCGGCCACCGATTTGATCACCGCCCGGAAAGCCACCACGGACTCGGCATCAGAGACAAAGGGAGCATTCATGGGAATCAGGCTGGCCTTCTGGATCCTCAGGAGGACCAGGTCCCCCGGCCCCAGGTTCAGGCGATGGGAAAGGTTTTCGCTGATAATGATGCTGTCGCCCGAAAGCGCTTCGTAGAATTTCTGCTGACCGGCGATCCTGTCGAATCCGCTTCCCACTCCCAGCACCTGGATCCCCGGGACCCGGATCTGCCCTCCCCCGGCCACCGCCACCCCTTCCTGGAGCAACAACGGAACGACCGGCACTTCCAGTCCCTCTTCCAGGCGGTCGGCCAGACCGGTGGTAAAATAACGGTCCCCCGCCTGCACCACATGGGTCACCTGTCCCAACCGGTACTCCACGATCCGGCGAAGACTGTAGTCGACCGAATCACCCACCAGAAGGGCTCCCGTTATCACCGCACCGCTCACAGCGATACCCGCGGCCAGCAGCAGGTGCTTCCTGAGGTAGAATCGGAGATTGTTCCGGATCAGCCTGAATAGCGTCATGACTGTTTTATTTGATTCATCCCGCCAGCTTACCGCCCCTCAGTTCCAGGGTCCGGTCCATCCTGCCGGCCAGTTCGGACGAGTGGGTGACCATCAGCAGTGTGAGGCCGTCCCCGCGGTTGAGCTCCTGCAGAAGATCGGCCATCCGGTCCACATTCTCCCGGTCGAGGGCCCCGGTGGGTTCATCGGCCAGCAGCAGGGAGGGTCCGTTGATCATGGCCCGGACCACCGCTCCCCGCTGGCACTCTCCACCGGAGAGCTTGCCGGGCAGCTTGTCCCGCAGATCCCAGATACCGACCCTTTCCATCAGTTCTTTGGCCCGCTCCTTTTTCCCCGCACGCACTCCGCCGTCCTGCTCCGCCAGGGTGGGTACCAGGATGTTCTCCAAAAGGGTGCACTGGGGAAGGAGGTGGTGGAACTGGAAAACAAATCCGATCTCCCGGTTGCGGAACCGGTCCATCTCCGTTGGCGAATATCCGGTGATCTCCTCTCCCCGGAACCGGACCGTTCCGCCATCGGGAAAATCGAGTCCCCCGATCAGGTTCAGAAGGGTGGTCTTGCCGGAGCCGGAAGGACCCAGGATGGCGATGGATTCTCCCTCGGACACCTCCAGTTCCAGTCCTTCCAGTACCTGTCGGAAACCTGACTGGCCCGGGGTCCCGAATCCTTTACTGATCTTCTCGAGGTTTAGTAGCGTGGCCATAGGAAAAGCGATGTTTTAAATAGCCCTTAAACCCTTCAGGCGGATTCCACTTTCACGGGACCGCTGATCGACTGCTGGTATACCTCCATCATCCGGCTGGCCTGCACCCCGATATGGAAGTGCTCTTTCACCCCTTCGTGTCCCTCCCGGCTCAGCTTTTCCATCCGCTCCGGATCAGAAAGAAGACCGGCAAGGGCCTCGCTGAGCGCTTCCGGAGTATTGGGTTCGTAGGTCTCCCCGCCGCGGCTCCGTTTGATGATCTCGGGAAATGCCCCCAGGGCCGGCTGGACCACGGGAACACCCGAGGCCATGCACTCCAGCAGGTATATGCCGAACGCTTCGCCGTTGCGGACAGGGACCGAAACCACCGACACTTTGTCGAGGAATTCCCTCAGTCCCTGTTCTTCAAAATCGTGATGGAAATCGACCTGGTTCATCAGCCCGTTCTCCCGGAGCCTGGAGCGCATGGAAGAGAGGAATTTCCGGTCATCCCCGGTATGCCCGCCGGTCAGTACCAGCTCTACATCCTCAAAACCTTCTTTCTTCTTCAGCAGGATAAAGGCATCCACCAGGATGTCGAGTCCGTTCTCATGGCACATCCGGGAGACGTATCCGATCCGCCGCTTCTTCTCCGAAACCGGCCTGAAGGTATAGTCGGCCGGATCGACACCGATATGGACACTGCTCACCTTCTCTGCCGGAAGACGCATCTTCTCTTTCATCACCCCTGCGTAAAATTCGCTCACCGAGATAAAGGCAGCCACATCCTCCGATTTCTCCGACATCAGCTTCCAAACATGATCCCTGGCTGAGGGCTTCATCACATCCACCCAGACATCCTCGTCCTGCAGGGAACAGATCACCGGAACGTTCAGCCTGGTGGAGAGCTGCCTGGCCAGGCCCAGCAAGAGGGCATTGGAAAGGTGGATCACATCGGGCTGGCAATTCTCAACGATCCAGTCCACCATTTTGTCCAGCTCCTCTTTCTGCTGCCCCTCCTGCCCCAGCAGCATGGAGACGGTCATCTCCTCAAGCCCTTTGGCCCGCGTCGATCCGGCGAATTTGGAGGCCAGTTTGAGCATGGGTTTGGAGTTGAGCATCCGGTCGAACCATGCCGGCGCTTTTCTGAACAGGGGGAACTGCTGTTTCAGGTAGATGCTGATGGCCCCGTAAAAGACCGGGATCTCCCTGCTCAGGTCATGTTCATCGGCGAACAGGGGCAGGTACATGGGCAGTTTGACCACTTTGTGATCCGATGCCCTGAGTGCTTCCACGTACTTGGAATCCCTGAGGCAGTTACCGCAATAAAAACTTCCGCCCGATCCGGGGATGATGTGCATAATATTCATAGTCTCTCATTTTTTTATTCCGAAGCAGTAAACCCTTCCGTCGTCCGCTGCCACATAAAAACGCCCGTCGACCACTGCCGGGTTCGAATGGACCGGGATTCCCAGTTCGTAGGTCCACACCGGCTCTCCGGACTCCCTGTCGAAAATGAAGAGATCGCCCCTCATGTTGGCCGTCAGGACCCGGTCACCATAAACCACTGCCGATGCATCCACCCGGGCACCGGTATTGTATTTCCAAACCAGATCACCGGTGTTTTTGTTCAGACAATAGAAGTTTTTATCGCGGTTCCCCACATAAACATGATCCCCCTCGACCGCGGGGGAAGCGAGGAAGGGAAGGTTGGCATCCGGGTTCTCGAAGACCCAGGCCACCCGTTGGTTCTTCAGGTCCACCGCAGAAAACCTTCCGTCGTAATCTCCCACATAGGCAAAATCACCATCCACCCCGGCCGAACTCGCCACATAGGTGGAGATCGCCAGGCTCGCCTCCACCTCTCCCTCCAGGGCGTCCACCATGTGGAGAGCACCGTCACACCCCCCGAAGATGGCCATACCGTCGTAGATGGCGCTGGCGCCGTTGATGAAATTATCGGTTTCATACTTCCAGAGGCCCTCTCCGGTGGAAGGATCGATGGCATGGAGGTAGTAATCATAGCTTCCCTGAAGCAACACCGACTGACGCCCTTTCCGGTAGTAAGTGGGAGATCCCATCACCTGGTTATCAGTGAGGTAGGTCCACAGGATGCTGCCGGTCTGAAGATCCAGCGCGTAGACCTTCCCGTCCAGGTTCCCCGAATAGACCACATTGTCGACGATCAGGGCCGGTGCCTCGATGCTGTTCTCGGTCATGATCTTCCAGCCCAGGGTCCCGTCGGTTCGGATCCCGTAAAGGCTACCCTCCAGGGTCCCCACCACCACCAGGCCCCCGCAGACCACCGGAGCCGCCCTGATCCCGTCATCGGCCTTGAAACTCCAGATCAGTGAAGGGTTGTCGGGCAGCTCGGCACTGCTCACCCCCGAAAGCTGCACATCCCCCCGGAAATTCCCCCAGCAATCACTCTCCTGGGCGCGTGCACCCATCGACAAAACAAAGATTGCCGCAATAACACCTGCATATTTGATTTTTCCCATCATCCTCCCCCTTTACAGACTTTACAGACTTTACAGACTTTACAGACTTTACGGACTCTTATGGACTTTATAGACTCTTATGAACTTTATGGACTCTTGCGGCTTATCGCCCCCGTCGGACAATGTTCCGCCACCTCCAGGGCGGTCTCCTTCAGCGCCTCACCCAGAGGCTCGCTGAAGGGAATCCCCACCTCCACCTCGAATCCTCTTCCGATAAAGGTGAGCCCGAGTTTTTCCTTCTTTTTCTCGGTGATCCTGACGCAGATGCCGCATTTGATGCATTTTGACGGTTCGTAGATCACCACTTCATGCTGGTCCAGCTTCCGGCAGAGAGCCCGCTCTTCCGATTTGAACCTCCGCTGATCGGCCTCATACCGGTCGGAATAGATCCTCAACCTGCAGGTATGCAGGTCCCGGCAGTCGCAGCGCATGCAGCGGGCCGCCTCCTCCTTCACCTGTTCCATGGTGAAGCCGGCCGACAGATCGGCGGGCTCGATACGGCTGCGTTCCACCGTCTCCTTCATGTACTCGGTCACTTCGGAAGGCACCAGCTTCCCGAAGCGGGAGTTGAACAGGAACGGCTCCCCGCGGACCGGCTCGCCCCGAAGGAACTGGTCGACCCCGAAGGCCGCCTCTTTTCCCTGTCCCAGTGCCCGGATCGCCATCCGGGAGGGTTTCAGCGCACTGCCCGTGGCGAAGACCGGAGTATCCCCCACCCGGTAGGTGCGGTTGTCGGCTTCGATCCCTTTGGCGTGCATGGGAAGACCCCACTCTCCGGCTCCGCTCTCTCCCTTCCCGGTGGCCACCACGGTGGCATCGCTTTTTTCCGCGATCTCACGGAACGATCCGGCATCCACCTCTGTTCCCAGCTCAAAAGTCACCCCGGAGAGTACAAGAAGCCCGATCTCCCGGTCCAGCACTTGCGGGGGCAACTGTTCCGGTTTCACCTCTTTCCTCAGGCTTCCTCCGGCCAGCCGGTTGCGGTCCACCACGGTCACAGCATGTCCCCTGAGAGAAAGATGATAGGCTGCAGCCAGTCCGGCCGCGCCCGCACCGATCACCGTTACCCGTTTCCCCGTCTCCGGGGCCCTGCCGGGGATCCATGGTTCGTTCTCTCCGGCATCGTGATCGCCCGCATATCTTTTCAGCAGGCAGATGGATACCGCGCCATCCACCGGTTTCCTGCGGCAGGCTCCCTCGCAGGGAGCAGGACAGATCCGCCCGAAGACCGACGGCAGTGCAATATCGCGTTTGACCACCTCCAGCGCCTCCCGGAACCTGCCTTCTGCCAGCAGCCGGTTCATCAACGGGATGTCCATGTGGGCGGGACAGGTGATCTGGCAGGGGGCCTCACAGTCGCCGGTATGTTCGCTCAGAAGCAGTTCCAGTGCGGTTCTGCGGGCCTCCCTGATTTCCTCGTCCATGGAAACGATCTCCATGCCATCCTCGGCCTTCAGCGAGCAGGAAGGGATGATCTTGCCGTTCTTGCTGTCTTTGACCACGCAGACCATGCAGGAGGTGAAATGGTCCACGCCCTCCAGGTAACACATGGAGGGCACTTCGATCCCCTGCCGGCGGATCACCTCCATCAGCACGGTGCCTTCCTGGGCAGTCACTTCCTTATGATCGATCTTCAGTTTTATCATTTCATCCATCTCCCGACCGGACGACCACTGCATCTTCCGGACATACCTGCCGGCAACCGTCGCACCGGATGCAGGCCTCTGTGTCTATTTCGTGTTTCTCGTGGGGCATGAAGGGGATCGCATCCACCGGGCACTCCTGGGCACAGAGAGTGCACCCGATGCAGTCGTCCGTGATCTCATACCGGATCAGCGCTTCGCATTTTCCCGCCGGGCATTCGCCCCGGATGTGTGCTTCGTACTCCTCCCTGAAGTAGGCCAGGGTCGAGAGGATCGGGTTGGGTGCCGTTCGGCAGAGCCCGCAGAGGCTCCCCTTTTTGGTCCACCCGGCCAGGTCCTCCAGTTTCGCCAGATCGTCGGCCGTACCCCTCCCCTCGGTCAACTTCACCAGGATCTCCAGCATCCGCTTGGTGCCGATGCGTCCGAAGGAGCACTTGCCGCATGCTTCGTTCTGGGTGAAGGTGAGGAAATAGCGGGCGATATCCACCATACAGTCGGTATCATCCAGCACCACCATTCCGCCGGAGCCCATCATGGCCCCCACTTCGTTCAGTGATTCAAAATCGATGGGGGTACCGGCTTTCCAGGATGGGACGCATCCGCCGGAGGGTCCACCGATCTGGACCGCCTTGAAGGTGCGGCCGGGAGCCACCCCTCCGCCGATCTCCTCCACCACCTCCCGGATGGAGATCCCCATGGGCACCTCGATCAGTCCGCCCCGGAGTACCTTTCCGGCCAGCGCAAAGACCTTGGTTCCCCGCGAATGTTCGGTCCCGATGCGGTTAAAGGCGCCGGACCTGTTCTTCAAGATATAGGCGATCTGGGCAAAGGTTTCGGTATTGTTCACCAGGGTGGGTTTCCCCCACAGCCCGCTGACCGCAGGGTAAGGAGGACGGATGCGCGGAAAGCCCCTGCGGCCCTCGATCGATTCCATCAGTGCGGTCTCCTCCCCGCAAACGAATGCTCCCGCTCCCTGGTAGACGGAAAGATCGAAATCGAATCCGCTGTCCAGTATGTTTTTCCCGATATAGCCCTGCTCCCGCATGATATCGATGGCCTCCAGAATACGCTGTACGGCCAGCGGGTATTCCGCCCGGATGTACAGGATCCCTTCACTCGCCCCCACCGCATAGCCGGCGGCGATGATCCCTTCCAGGATCCGGAAAGGATAGGACTCCAGCAGCATCCGGTCCATGAACGCCCCGGGGTCCCCTTCATCCCCGTTGCAAATAATGTATTTGGTCTTTTCTTTGCTGCTGGCCACCATCTCCCATTTCTTCCCGGTGGGGAATCCTGCACCTCCCCTTCCCCGGATCCCGCTCTCGGTGATCTCGCGGACCACCTCCCGGGGCTCCATCTTTTTCAGTACACGCTCCAGCCCTCTGAAACCGCCGCGCTCAAGGTACTCTTCCATATCGATGGGATTGATGATCCCCCGGAACTCGGTGGCAATGGGGACCTGTTTCCCCAAAAACGAAGAGACATGTTTCTCCCGCACATCCAAAGAATACCGATCCACCCCGTCCCAGTGGCTGTCGTCCCGAACCGACTCGAGGGTATGAAGCATCCTGGAAGAGAGGCGCCGGAAGAATCCCTCCGGCTTGAAATGCTGTTCCACGATCTGACCGACATCGGCGGCCTGCACCTTCGAATAAAGAACCGTTTCTCCCTGGGCGGGGACCACCTCCACCAGGGGCACCTGGTGGCACATCCCCACACATCCCACGTGCTTCAGCCTGACCTGCAGTCCCTGCCGGTCGATGGTGTCCCGGACCGCATCGCGGATCTCGTCGCTTCCGCTGGCCTGGCAGCAGGAGCCCAGCCCGATCCGGATCTCCCCTTTGATTTCACGGCCTTCGGCATGACGGAATTTCCGGGATCCACTTCTCTTTCTCTGCTGCTCGAAATCGGCCAGCAGTTTATCCACATTGGAAGTGGTCGCATGTCCGTAGGTGACCTGGTCGATCTGCACAACCGGAGCCAGAGTGCAGCAACCCAGGCAGTTGACCTTCTCGATGGTGTATTTCCCCGAGGGTGTGGTATCCTGGTTCCCTTCCAGTCCCAGCTCGCGCTTCATGGAATCGTAGACCTGGACGGCGCCTTTCACATGACAGGCCGTTCCCACGCACACCTTGATCATGTGTTCCCCGGCCGGCTTGAACCGGAACTGGGAATAGAAGCTGGCCACCCCCACGATCTGTCCAGGGGTGACGCCGGTGGTGTCACACACTCTGCGGAGGGCCTCTTCGGGAAGGAAATTATAGCGGTTCTGGATGGCCTGGAGCAAAGGGATCACATGCCGCGGCTCACTCCCCACCGATTTCACAATTCCATCAATATCCCTGATATCCACATCCATAATGACTATTCCCCTATGCAATAAAGATGATTCAAACCCCTCATGTAGATTCTGCCGTCGGCGAAAGCGGGAACAGTGAATCCTGCCTCGCCCAGTTCAGACCGGGCGATCATGGTTCCCTCCCGGTCCGTGTTCATGATATGGGTAAACCCGCCCACATCGGTAATATAGAGCTTGCCGTCGGCGATCATGGGCGAGGAATAGAAACCGTCGTCGAACTCTTTCTCCCAGAGGATCTCCCCGGTCTCCGCATCGTAGCAGACCAGCACCCCGTAACTGGTGGCCAGGTACATCAGCCCGTTGTAAGCCACCGGGCTGGCCACCTCCGACATGTACATATCATCCTCCCAAACGGTGGAGGCTTCCTCGCCGGGTTCGATGGCCAGGGTGCGGGCATACTCCTGGCTGGCAAACACCACTCCGCCGGACACGGCCACGGAGGGTCCCACCTCGCCCATCATGGCCTCCACTTTCCAGAGTTCCTCACCCGTCTCCAGGTCATGGGCCGAAACATAGGGATCGGCGGTGGTCACGATCTGGATCCTTCCGTCCACCTCGGCCAGCACCGGTGAGGCCCAGGAGATATGGACGGGGCGCTCCACGTCCCAGATGGTGGATCCCGTGGCGGTATCCAGCGTCAGCATTCTGCCGCCGGTATTGGAATCGTACTGGACCACCAGGAAATTCTTCCAGACCTGCAGGGAAGAGGAGTGCCCGTAGTGGTTGCTGGGGACTCCCAGATTACGTCCCCATACCTTATTGCCGTTCAGATCGAAAGCGATAACGTCTCCGGTGGCGAAGATCGCATAGACTCTCTTCCCGTCCACTGCCATGGTGGGGGCTGCCAGACCGGTGTCATCGGTCACTCTCGGCATGGTGGCCGGAGATCCGGTAATTCCGGTGACCTCCTTTTCCCACATCAGCTGACCGGTATGCCGGTTGTAGCAGGCCACGATCCGGGCGGCCTCATCCCCGCCGGAGATAAAGACCCGGTCGCCCCAGATCACTGGCGAGTTGTATCCCGGTTTGCTGAAAGCCACTTTCCACCGGATGTTCTCTCCGGTGTTGCCGTTCCAGTTCACCGGGATATTATCATGATAAGAGATCCCCTGTCCCATGTATCCCCTGAATGTGGCATGGTTCTGTTTGAAGTCCTGTGGATTGAATGCCCCGCCGGTAGAAGCCGAACCGGCAGCGTCGCCGGTTGTGGCGGGAGTTCCGGCGGTTGCCGGGGTCCCGGTTCCGCCTGAGGTCCCGGTTCCGCCGGGTGAGCCGTTTCCTGCGGCACCTTCGGAGGTCCCGCCGGCACCCTCCCCGCGGCTATCCCCGGTCGGGGGCCCGGCTGGCTCACCATCCGCTGAAACAGCCCCCTCCTGTCCGGGGCCGGCCGGTGAAGTGTCGCCTTCCGCAGAGGAGGGGAAAACCTCGATCACCTCGATTTTCCCGGCATCATCCTCATCACCGGATTGCTGAGCCAGAGTCTCTCTTCCATTGATGAGATACTCCCCGAGGTAATCGTTGCTGACATAGCCTGCCAGCAGTGCCAGTCCCAGGACGAGCCCTCCGGCCATAAACAGCCAGTACTGGGCATTGGCACGGGCCCGGAGAAGATTCTCGGTCACCTCTTCGGGCTTTTCGATCCGGGCGCGAAGGTCGGTATGGATCTTCAAAGAGACGGCCAGGATGATTCCGCTGACCAGCAAAAGCCAGGTTCCGGTCTTCACCTGCCATCTGCTGGTAAAGTAGGCCTTCCTGGCCAGCAGGTCAAAATTGCGGATCTCCCTCTGAAGCTGCTCGTTGTTGGGCTCATCGGCCAGCCGTTCCATCAGCACCTCCAGCGCTGCGCTTTCCAGGGGCTCCACCTGCTTCATTTGCCAGAAGTTCAGGATCAGCAGCAGGGCCACCACCCCGCAAAAAATCCCGGAGACCAGGGTTGCCCGGTGGGCTATTTTCACTTTCGTCTCCAGGTCCAGTGACTTTATTTCCTTCCAGATTTTCTTCACTTGTCAGTTTTCAACTTTTGACTCTTAGACGTTCTACTTCGATTTTCTGGCGGTCCTCTGCCTTCTTCTCCACCGGGCAGTAATCCATACAGCGGCCACAGGAAAAGCAGTCGCCCTTGTGGGGTTCGTAATCCTCCCGTTTCCGGAAGACCACCTGGTTCATCAGGGTCACTCCCAATGCCAGCCCGATGAACCCGCCCAGGAACCATCCGCCCCTCTGGAAGCGGTCCCTGATCACCGAGGCACGGTCCACCAGCTCATCGAAAGTCTCACCCGATTTCAGGAACTCCTGCACGTCGATGTTATCCTGGTCCTCGCGCACCTCCGGATTGCGGATCATGGTTTCGGCCAGGTAGACATCATTGTTCACCCGGCTGAGCACCACGTGAGCACGGGACCCGATCCATCCCCCCGCAAAAGTGAGAACTGGGATCAGTGCAAGGTAGAGGATAAACCGCCTGGAGTTCTTTCTGGAGGCCTCCGGGCTGCGGTACTCTTTGGACATGGGCGCCTCGATGGCATCGAAGGGACAGGAGTCCTTGCACAGTTTACACTGGATGCACTCGGCCGGAGTGATCGACAGGTGCTTCCAGCTGAAGCGGGAAAACCATCCCAGCATCAGTCCCAGGGGACAGAACACCCGGCAGTAGGGACGTGCGAAGATCATCCCCAGCAGGAGAAAGAGGATGCCCAGAATGATCATCAATGCCGGTCCGTCCATCCGGAAAATCCCTATGAACGGATCGTACCGGCAGATAATGAAATCGCTTCCGGTGGCCGCGAACAGAACCGCCAGCCCCAGGTATACCACCGGGATGAATCCCAGGGTTTTCCTCACCCAGCTGGGAACAGAGACCGGCTTGATGATCACCAGGTCCTGAATGGCTCCCAGGGGACAGGCGCCGGCACAGAAAGCCCTGCCGAAGAAAATAGCAAAGACCAGTGGCAGCAGAAAAAAGAGCAGGGCGGTGATCGAGATGGCGTAGGTGGGGTCGAAGATGGAGAGGGCCACATTCTGGATCGCCCCGATGGAACAGATACAGCCGTTCCGGTAAAATCCGAAATAGATCAGTGCAAAGACCGATAGCCAGAGGATCCCCCTTCTCGAGCGCCGTTTGATCGCCAGCCAGGAGGCCAGGGAGAGGAACCCCAGAAGTACCAAAATATCGGTGTATTCCATGGTGACCGAACGGGGTTCCGGTGCGGTGGGACTGGGCTGGACATATCCGGTCTCGAATTCCGGCTTGGGAAATCTCTGCTGAGCCCAGAGCGCATCGACCGCCTGGAAGATCAGATAACCCAATATGAGAAAGGTGATTACTCTGCGTAGCATCCTAACCTTCCTCCCCGCTTGTGAAATCACCCTTGATCATATAGGGTTCATCGGCCGGAACCTGTATAATGGCATCGGACGGGCATACACTGGCGATGGAACACTGATTGCAATTCAGGCAGAGATTGTGCCTGATCTGAAGATGCAATGAGCCGTTCCCGAAGGAAGCGCATCCCTTCACGCACTTGGCACAACCGATGCACAGCGGCTCATCGATGATGTATTCGAAATAGGGTTCCTCGATAAACCGGCGCTCGATGGCCCCGGTGGGACAGAGCTGGTTTTCCGCTCCGGTTTCCAGTTTGGCCCCCGGGTTAAAGTATCCCCCGCACAGATCGCAGTAACCGCACAGATCGTAAGCATGCACGCACTTCACCGCCGATTCGGCCTTCACACAGTCGGTGGCGCACCGTCCGCACTGGGTGCATTTGAACGGATCGATCTGCCAGACCGTCTCTTTTGTACCGGCTGACCTGGCCAGTGCCAGAGCCCCGGTGCCGGCCACCGCCGCCCCGAGCGCCACGCGTGTCCCTTTCTGAATGAATTCTCTCCGGTTATATCCTTTTTCTTTACCCATTGTTTGCCTGTTGCGTTTCTCTGATCCTGACTGCTTCGGGCAGGCTGCAACCGCTGAAACCGGCACACGCCCTGCAGCGGTAATCACCGGTGCATGCCCCGCCGGCATCCACCTGGTCCCTCCGGACCAGGATCCCGGCAATCGCGGCCAGGGTTGCTGCCAGTCCGCCCCGTGCAGCCGACTGTATAAATCTCCTCCTATCCATCCGTCATGGGTTCAAATACCCGGATATTGTTTTTGTCGAAATCCAGGGCATACACCACTCCCCTCTCGTCCACACACACATCGGGTGCCTTGCCCTCCTCCTTGAACAAACTGGGAGGGGCCACCACACTGAGCAGCTTTCCCGACTGGTCGTAGATCTTGATCCGCACCAGTCCCTTTTCACTGGTCACGAACGATCCGTCCTCCATTACGGTGATCCTGGACGGGTTACAACAGCCCAGAAAACCTTCGATCTCGAAGGAGCTGTTCTGCCAATATCCCCGCATCCTTCCGTCGTCGCTGTAATTTTCCAGCGCGTGCTTTCCGGGATTGACCACCCACAGTTCGCCATAACTGTTGACCGCCAGATCGAAACTGGCGCTGGGTACGATGAAGCCGTGGCCCGCTTCCGTTTCGGCCTTGCCTTCGAATTCGCCCAGTTGCTCCCCCTGTTCACTGAAGATGACCACTCGGCGGTTCCCGGCGTCGGCCACATAGAGCCTGTCGCCCTTGGCCGCCAGGTTGGTGATCACTGTATTCTCCCCCAATTCATCCCATTTGCTGATCAGACTGCCCGAGTGTTCATAGGTGGCCACGTAATCCCCGAAGCCCACAAAGATCCGGCCGGGAGTCACCTCGATCCCGGAAGCCCCCGGAAAGATTTCGAACATCTCTGCCGGAGACCCGTCCAGGGCGATGACCACCATGGTGGAGTTCCCGGCCACATAAAGCCTGTTTTCGAAATAGCTCATCCCACTGGGAATGAGTACACCCAGAGAAAAATTCCGGGTCTCCTCGTGGGTAATCAGTTGCTCGTCCACCTCCCTGTACTGGTCCACCTCCAGGGCGTAGGGATTCCCTCCCCTCCGGTCGGGCCGGTTGCCCGTGTAATCCACGATGATCACGGTGATGATCACCGCCAGGATCAACAACACCACGATAGTCAGTCCTCTTCTTTTCATAAGTCGATCGTATTTATTTTCAGTTTCTTCAATCTCATCTTCCAACTGCCATATCGAGGCATACCATGGTTTTCGAATCGCGGATCACCATATATCCGTCGGCCACAGCGATGGGACCCCATGCATCGTGACCCTCAAGCACGTTGTAACTGTCCAGTTCGATATACTCCGATGTACTGGGACGGGCGATGGTCAGGGTACCGTCGTCATCCACGATAAAGAGTTTGTCGTCGGCGATCATATAGGGTCCCAGACCGAAACGCACATCCTGCCCGCTGCTCCAGATCACCTCGGTGAAATCGCGGGGGTGCACGCATACCATCTGGTTGCGCAGGGCACCGGCATCCTTGGGAAGGATCCCGATCAGATGCCCCTCGAACTCCACCGGGGTCTGCTGTTCGCTGGCCAGACCCTCCTTGGGAGCGTACTCATGAAGCACGTCCACTTCAAATCCCTCTCCTGCCTGCCTCAGCTGAAACACCATGGCCCCGGCTCCGTAACCCGCCGTCATGAAGATCTTCCCGTCGGGCATGCACACAGGCGAGGGGGCCACCACCTGGTGGTTCCATTCATCGCTCATCCAGAGGATCTCCCCTTCCCTGGGCCCCCCGGCGGCAATCCCGCAGATACCGCCATAGGCACTGTAAACATACATCTTCACCCCTCTGAATTCAAACGGCATGACGGAGGAGTGCGACATCTGCCATCCCATGGGGTTCGGGGTTTCCCAGAGGATCTCCCCCGTCTCCATATCGGCTGCCACCATCAGGGCCGTTCCTCCGGTGGCGATGATCGCCTTTCCCTCGTCGATCAGGGGACACTGACCCGTGTACCAGAGGGGAACTTCGGACTGGTACTCCTTCTCCACATTGAGTCCCCAGAGAAATTCCCCGTCCGTTCTGCTGACTGCCATCACATGACAGCGCGGACCGATGGTGAGCACATAATCCTCGGTCACTGCAGGTACGGTGCGTGACATTCCGTGGTTCCTTTTCAGGTTGATCTGATACCCCCTTCTCCACAGCTCCTCGCCTTCCACCAGGGAGAAGCAACGCAGGATATCGGCCCGCTCCTCCTCGTCGTAATCCAGAACATAGACCAACCCCTCGTATATGGCAGCACCGCCGTGCCCCTCGCCGAGCTCCACGCTCCACATTACCGGAGGACCGTCTTCCGGGAAGCGCTCGATCAGATCCACCGGCGACCGGCTGATGTTGTCGAACTCCGCTCCCCGGAACCTGGGCCAGCTTTCGTTCAGCCCCTCCCGGGGCACTCCGGCCGGCACACTGAACTCTTCGTAGTAAGCCCCGATATCGATATCCGCCACCACGGCCCCCTCGCCCCTGTTGTCGAGCCCGGGTTCGGTGGTGACAAACTCACTGACCGGGTCTTTCGAGAGCCACCAGCCCAGGGAGACCAGGCCGGCCAGGACCAGCAGAACAGTGACCGTATTTACAGGATTCAACCTCATTTTTGAAGGGTCAAAGATAGCAAGAATCGTCCTTCATCACATTGCAAACCAAGGCCATCCTTCCTTATTAAGAATCATTCCATAGAGTCCGGATTCCTAGAGCTTGATGCCGATCATCAGCACATCGTCGATCTGCTCCTGATCGCCTTTCCAGTCCTCAAATTCCTTCTCCACAGTGACCTTCTGATCATGCATGATTTTCGTCTGGATACGCCCGAGCAGATCTCTCATCCGGGAGGTCCCGTATTTCTTTCGTCCCTGCCCGCCGAACTGGTCGGGGTACCCGTCGGTGACCATATAGAGGACATCTCCCCTGTTCAGCTGAAATGATTGAGCCGTAAAGGGTTTGCCTCCTTCCGAATGGATCCCCACCGGCATGCGGTCTCCCCTGATCACTTCCAGCTTTCCCTCCCGGAAGGCCCAGAGGTCCTGGTTGGCTCCGGTGAACTGTATCTCCCGGGTGTCGGGCTGGATGGCCAACAGGCTCATCTCGATCCCGTCTTTGGCTTCGTGCCTCTCCCCGGTCTGACCGAGAGCTGCGATCACCTGGTCTCTGAGTTCATCCATGATGATATGGGTGGGAAGCCCTTTGAATTTGCCCGCGGTCTCATTGAGCAGAGAGATGCCCAGCATGCTCATAAAGGCCCCGGGAACCCCGTGACCCGTACAATCGGCCACAGCAATCAGCACTGTTTCGTCCTTCTTATCCACCCAGTAAAAATCTCCGCTGACAATATCCCTTGGCCGGTAGAAGACAAAGTGTTTGGGCAGCAGATACTGCATCACCTCTCCTGCTGGCAGCATGGCATCCTGGATCCTCCGGGCATATCTGATGCTGTCGGTCATGGCCAGATTCTGCCGGTCGATCAGCTCTTTCTGATCAGCGATGGAATCGCGTTGCGCCTCAATTTCATCGCGCTGAAGGGTGATCTCCTCGTTCAGCTGCTGCAGCTCTGTTTTTTGTAGTTCGATCTCCCGGTTCTGCCTCTCCAGCAGTTCGGCCCTGGCCCTGAGCTTGCGGGTGTAGATAAGCACAAAGATCACCAGGGAGGCGAGCAGGATCACATACACCAGAAGCGCTGCGACGTTGCTGTACCAGGGCCTCAGGATGGTGAATGCATAGGAAACCGGTTCACTTTCATCCCCGAACACGTTCCTGGCCTTCACCTGCATCACATATCTGCCATAGGGCAGGTTGGTGTATCGGACCGATCGTTCGGGGGTCCACTGCGACCAGGAGTCACTGAACCCTTCCAGCTGATGGGAAAAATGGACATGCCTCTCGTGTTCATAATAGGGCGAAGACCACTGGAACTCAATGTCCCGGTAGTGATGCCTGATCCGCGGTTCGATCTCCGCGACCTGATCCTGCAGAATGTCGATGGCTCCCGATGGCTCCCGATGATAATAGACACCGTCGAAAAGGAGCGAATCACCTGTGATCCAGACCTTTCGGATCAGCACTCCGGGAGGATCGGCAGCTTCTGAACAGCCCGTTCCGTCGAAATGGATCAATTCGTTTCCCCTGGTCAGCCAGAGTTCATCATCGGGATCGGTATAGATGACCCCGGTGGGAAATCTCGGGGAGAGCGCCCGGAATGGCCGGTCGTGGACTACCCGGATACCGGAGCCGGTTTTGCGCGCCGCCAGCACTCTCCAGTCGCGATGCACGTTTTCGAAGGAGATCCAGATCAGACTGTCGGAACCCCAGTGTACTGTGCGGATGTTGTTTCGCCCTTCGGGAAGGATACTGTTATAGACAGAATCATACAATAACCTTTCCATCAGGTAATTATATCGATAAAGGCCCTCCCTGGTGCCTGCCAGGAGTTCTTCCCCCTCCGGCTCTGTGAATACCCCCGTAATACCGGGAACGGAACTGTCATCCCCGCCGATAAATGTCAGTACCGGCTCACTGTTACCTCGAAGCTCCAGGCGATGCAGCCCCTGCCGGGAATGGATCCAGATTAATCCGTACCCGTCCTGGCACATGTCGCGGATATCGCCTCCGGCCTCCATCTCCATGACTTTCTGCCATTGTCCCTCGCTGTACTGAAAGGCTGTCAACTGTTCTCCTCCCAGGTAGATGCGCCCGGGATCATCTCTGTCAACCAGCAGTTTCTGCGCTCCCTCGGGAATAGAGCTGACCTGCATGCCCGGGTCAAATACATAGGTTCGGTCATGGCCAGCGGCCAGCAGGAATTCCTTCCCGGCAACTGGATGGATCAGTTGAAGGTCATTCACCTCGCCGCGGATTCCTCGCAGCGGTCTCAGGCGCATGTTCTCCTGGTGATGGAGATGCCGGTGAATGCCGCTCAGGGTGGAGATATAGAGATCTTCACCGAATTGTTCCAGATCAGTGATCTGATCGCCCCTGCCTCTTCCGTACATATCGCCGATCCCCGATCGTATGGAAACTGAACGGAAAGGGCTGTTCATGTCCACCCGGCTGACACCTTTCCAGTGGGCAATCCAGAGGGCGTGGCCCCCATTTTTGTCCCGGTCGAATATAAAGAAGGGAATGGCATTGTCCAGCAATCCTTCATTCTCCGAATACCTCTCCACCAGCTCCCACTTCTCATTGAAGACAAAAAGGCCCTGCTCCCTGGTACCTGTGTAAATGTTCCCGCCCTTCCTCTGCATAAAGATTATTCGGGCAGCGGAGAGATTCTCCATCAGAGATGACTCCAGGAAGGTGCTGTCGACAGTTCCCTGCCGGGTATCTATCAGATACAGAAGGTGATTGAAGGTGCTTGCCAGCAGCTGCCCCGGTTCCATAGATACCAGTCCGGACAGGAATTTTCCTTTCAGATGTTCACCGCCCCTTACCGGTACAAACTGTTCCCCGGTGTGTTTCAATAGTCCCGACCCGGCATTGGAGATATACATTTCCGTTCCGATGAAAAAAGTCAGGAAGGTCCCGTCGGGAAGATCGATGATGGAGAGCCGTTCACTGCCGGCATCGTAAACGAGGTTCGCGGATCTGCCGCAGAAGTAGATCTTGCCTTCCACTTCATAGATTCTCCAGAAATCGTCCTCCGCATAGGTTCTTCTCTGAGCGGAATCGAGAAGGGAGCGGTAACTCGGTGTGCCGCCAGGGCCGGGCTCCAGCCTTCCGAAATCCCCTTCCAGGCCGGTATAGACGAATCCGTCATCAGCGGCCAGGACCGACCGGACGGACACATTGCCGGGAACAGGGTATACTCTCCAGAAGGTCCCGTCATACTCCAGGATCCCCTGCTCATCATTGGCCACGTAGATGACTCCCCGCCGGTCCTGGGTGATGCCCCAGTTGCGCTCTCCGCCTCCGGTCTCTGAGTGATGGTAATTATGGATGGGAGGAAGCCCGTACCGGTTGACCTGCGCCTTCAGGCTGAGAACCGCCGGGCAGCATAGCACCAGCCATAATATCCATCTTCTCAACATCAAATCTTTCAAATACCCCACAATTTACAACTTCCGTCGAATATCCACCGAAGCGATTGTCTCAATTAGCAATCAGCCCATAGCTTCGGCAACAACTGTTGGATAATAAAGTGCCCCCCAAGGTTTAATGCGGCGGTTCCCCGGGGGGCCGTTTTCTGGTTCCCGGGGGTCCCGTTTTCCGGATTCATGGAATAACAAAATTGTTGAGTTTTGATTTCCGGGAATCTTAGCCGAAGATCAGCGGATCAAAAATAGAGCCCCGAAAGTATTACCGGCCCATAACCCAACAGAGGCGCAGTCAGATCTTACCCTTCTGCATACAGGCGGAGGTCCGCTCCATGATGAAAAACTGAGTTACAGGGTAGTCTCATCCGGCCGAAATATCATAGACAAACAGCACCTCGCCGTGCCTGAGCAGCAGCTTGCGATCGTATATGGAGGGGTGCGCCCAGTAAGGACCCGAGCCATCCTCGATCCGGAACGAGCTGATCACCCTGAATCCTTCCGGGGTGGGCTCTACCAGACCAACGTGACCGCGTTTCTCCTCGTATATATACAGCAGCCCGTCGGCAAAGATGATCGATCCCTTGTTGTTCCATTCCTCTTCATACATCACCTCGCCGCTTTCCCAGTCAAGGCAGACCCAGTTCCCGTTTCCATTGTTGATCCAGTTGGAACCGTAGATATAACCATCCACCAGTACCACTCCGCCGATGTGGGTGTCCAGCACATCGTTCTTGTATTTCAGGGAAGGTTTGCCCGCATCGGGGGGAAGGCTGAACATGGCGGCCTCGTCATTATATCCGTTGGTGATGAAGATCTCCCCGTTATCAAACAGCGGGGTGTTGGTCATGATCCGGTCGTCCCGCCCGGTGAATCCGGTTACCAGGTCATAGGTCCATGCCAGCTTTCCGGTTTCAGGTTCCACGGCAATCATTTCGGCCGAAGAGACCACCAGGATCAATTCCCTGCCCTGATGAGTGATCAGCAGTGGTGAAGTATAGGAGCGTGCACCGTCGCCGGAAACCGGTTCAGTTTGCCAAATCACACTTCCATCGTTTTTGTCGAGGGCTACCACTGCCGAACGGCTTCCGATGGGTGAGGAGATCACTGCATTTTCGGTCACCAGCTGCGATTCCACCATCCCCCACCGGTGGAATTCTCCTTCGAACATGTCATGGGTGTTCTTCTCCCAAATGATCGATCCGGTTCCCGTGTCCATGCACACCACGGTACCCATTCCGCTGGTGATATAGATACGGTCGCCTTCGATGGTGGGGGTACATCGGGTATCGGAGAAGGAAGCCTCCCATCGCTCGCCGTAGGCTGTCTCCCACTGGATCTCTCCGTTCAGGTCCAGCTTGGTCAGCACATCCATATCCTCCCGCAATCCGCTGATATAGATCATCTCCCCATGCATGACCGGGGTGGAGAATCCCTTTCCAAGCCCCTCCTTTTTCAGGATCAGCTCGGGCCCGCCTTCGGGCCACTCTTTCAGCAGCCCCTGATCGGGATAGATCCCGTTCCTTTGGGGTCCGCGCCACTGTGCATCCTGCGCCTGCAGTCCCATAGAGAACAGGCTCAGTATGAATGTCATAAAAATTCCCAGGCGAATCGAAACCCCGACGGTATATATCGTCGGGCCATTCAGTAGTTTCTTCTTTTTCTTCATCATTATCCGGATTGTATATATGTACATATGTTCATAATTTATAAGATATTTTACAATCCCAATGGTTTAAGTTAAACTCAAATTATTAGGGATTGAATTCAGTGGATGATTCCGTAAACCTCCGGAATCAGGGCCTGACCGGCGGCTCCGGAGGTTCGGGGCGAAGGCGGTAGGCAATCAGTGACTCGCCGTGCCTGACCAGCAGCCTTCCCCCGTATATAGCGGGACGGGCCCAGTGGGGTCCCTTGCCTTCGGTGACCCGGAAGGAACTGACCACCTGGAATGATTCGGGATCGGCCTTCACCAGGGCCATATGGCCCCGCTTCTCCTCATAACAATATAGCATACCGTCGGCATAGATGATGGGACCCTTGTTGTGAAAGTCACCGATCCATTTGATCTCGCCGGTGCTCCAGTTCATGCAGACCCATTTACCGCTGTTCCTTCCGGTGAAGTTGGATCCGTAGAGATAACCGTCCACCAGCACCACCCCGTGGTTCTGATTGTCGAAGGTGCGGTCGAGGAACTTTTCCGAAACCGATCTCCCGTCGGGTGAGATCTCCAGCATTACCGACTCCCTTTCCCAGCCGCTGGTGATCCACAGGCAGCTGTCGCGGTAGGTGGGGGTGTTGGCCAGAATGGTGGTATTGTCTCCCTTGGGGCTCAAAATATTATAGTGATACTTCCACACGATCTCACCGGTTTCCGCATCAACCCCAAGCATGTGGGTCCGGGTGGCGGTCGCTACATACCCCCTTCCGCAATGCTCGAAATAGAGAGGTGACAGATTGGAACGCTGGGCTCCGATGGATTCCGATTTCCAGATAAGCTCACCGGTCAATTTATCCAGGGCGATCACCGTGGTCAATTCTCCTCCGGGAGTGACGATCAATTTGTCCCCCGCCAGTAAAATGGATTCCGACACTCCGAACATATCCCAGTTGCTCCCGTACTCCCCGTGTAGGTCCACACTCCAGATTTTCTCGCCGCTGCCTGCTTGAAAGCATACCAGGTGATCTTTTCCCGTCAGGACATACACCCGGTCATCATCAACGGCGGGAGTGCAACGCGCCTCAGGAAAGGATTGGTCCCAGGCCCTTCCGTAGGGTTTCTGCCAGATCATTTGGCCTTCCCGGTCAAATACGGATAAATATTCGGTGGAATCGATGGTACCGGTCACATAAATCTTTTCCTCAGTGGCCACCGCCGAAGAGAATCCCCGTCCGATTCCCTCCGCCACAAAGTCGACCTCCGGCCCTTCCTCCGGCCACTCCCTCAGCAACATGGTATCGGGATAGGTCCCATCCCGGTTCGGCCCCCTCCATTGCGCCTCCTGACACGACAAGCGGGCCGGCTGAAAAACCCAAAAACAGGCCATCAACACAAAAACCTTCATAAATCCAGTTCTCATATATCTAAATGCCAAAACTTTACAGACTTTACAGACTTTACAGACTTTACAGACTTTACAGACTTTACAGACTATTACGGTATGCGATGAGCGCCTGCCCGTGCCGCACATACAGCACCCCATCATAGATCACCGGGTGGGCCCAGTGCTGCTCCGAACCCATAGTTACCCGGGTATTGGAGACCAGCCGGAAAGCCGACGGATCAGCCCTCACCAGGGCCAGCTCTCCCCGCTCGCTGTAGCAGTACAGCATGCCCTCGGCGGCAATCACCGCTCCCTTGGCGATCTCCCGGGACGAATACATCTCTTTCCCGGTGTCCCAGTTCAGGCACTTCCATTCGCGGTTGTTATCGCCCGACCCGTAGAGATAGCCATCGATCAGTACCGCTCCGCCGATCCGGCTGTCCAGCAGATCGCTCTTCCAAAGGGTGTTGACCGAACTGCCGTCCGCACTCAGCTCCAGCAATCCTCCACCTTCTCCGTAGCCGCTGAAATAGAACAGTCTTCCTTCCGAGTAGATGGGAGTGTTGGGATGGACCGACCACTGGTTGGTATGGCGAACCGACCAGAGCATTTTACCGTCCCCGGCATCGATCCCGATCAGGTGATTTTCGGTGTGCGTCGCCAGGATCTTCCGGCCGTTATGGTTGAACAACAAGGGTGTGCAGTAAGCCGACAGCTCCCCCTCTCCCCTGCTGCTCCAGATGAGCCTGCCGGTTTGCCTGTCCAGTGCCACCACATTGTTGGTCCTCCCCCCGGGTGTCACATAAATCCGGTCTCCGTCCACCACGGGGGTTTCGTTCATTCCCCAGCGGATATTCCTGCCGTCAAAATCCTTCAACAGGTCCTTCATCCATAGTACTTTGCCATTGGTATTGCTGAGGCAGTAAAGTTTTCCCATGCCGCTGACCACATAAATCTTCGGGCCCACGATCACCGGGGTGCCGCGGGTGCCGTAATAACTCTGGGAATACTCCGGACCGTAGGGCTCTTTAAATACCAGGTTGCCCTCCAGGTCGAACTTGAAGATGAAACCGGTTCCGTCGATCATCCCCGACCCGTACACATGGCCCTGGTCCACCACAGCCGAAGAGTGTCCCTGTCCCATTTCCCCGAAACTCCAGAGCACTTCCGGCCCGCCCGCAGGCCACTCCTTCAGCAATCCGGATTCCGGGTATACCCCGTTTCCGTTTGGCCCCCGCCACCGGGTAGGTTCCTGCCCTGATGATATCTGGCTGACCAGCAGGATGATCATTAAAAAAGTCGCTCGAATCATATCCATTACAATAAGTGGAACATATTACCTGAATTTCCAAAAGTAATACTAATCCAGGGTATTTGACATTTTCCGGATCGTGTCTGAAGTTATTCAGAATGAATCTAACAAACACAGTCAATATATTATTTTTCAGACTGTTATCGATATCCTTCGTCCTCGGATTCAACAGAGTATAATGCCAAAATATATCTAAAACCTAACAATTGTATTAATTATAAGTATAAATTATTATACATTTGGCTTCTAAGTTTATTTTATAATAATAAGCCTGAGGCCCATAATAACACTATTCAACCCTGAATGACGGATAATAGATATTTTATGGTTACCGCCGGGGAGCTGGCACCGGGAAACCGGGTCAGCGATGAACAGTTCAGCAAGATCCCCGATCTCATTAGGGCCTCGTTCCAGGCGGTCAACAGGCTGGTAACCAATGAAGGGAAGCTGAGCTATGAGATCGTCCGGATGGACGAATTCCTTGCTCTCTCCACCAATCCCCTCCAGGCCATGCGACCGGTCATTATGCTCTTCAGCGCATTCCGTTTCCTCTCGTTCAAAGAGCTGAAAGAGAAACTCGAACTGAGGATCAGTATCGGGATCGGTCCGGTGGAGTTTGCGCAGGAGCATCTCCGGGAATCGGATGGGACGGCCTTCCGGATGGCGGCCGCATCGTTGCAGAAAATGAAAAGAAACCAGAGGATCTCCGTTTTGACACCCGAAGATCAGCTGAACGGCGAATTCGACCTGACCTGCAGCTTTATGGATATTCTGATCCGCAGCTGGTCGGACGAACAGGCCGAGGCTATGTTTCTGAAGCTGACCGGGAAGAACCAGATCGGGATCAGCGAAACTCTGGGAATCTCACAGCCTGCAGTGAACCGCAGGCTGAAAGCGGCGAATTCTGATGCGATCCATAAATTCATTCACCGGTTCGAACAGCTCATGAAAAAACCCGACCGAAGATGAAAACGCTCCACTGGATCATCCTGGCCCTGGTTTTTATTCTGGCTACCTGGTTCATCTACCGGACAAGGGCGACCGAAGCCAGAACAGAGACTCCACTCGACCTGAACTGGAAATTTGTAAGGGCCGATGCGAAGGGTGCCGAGGCGCCGGGATTTGATGATTCGGACTGGAGCTATATTTCCCTTCCCCACGACTGGATGATCCACGGTGACGTGGCCAGGGAGAACCCCTCCGGTACTCCGGGAGGGTTTTACCCGGAAGGCATAGGATGGTACAGAAAGATCATCGATCTGAGTGATTATGAAGGCAGCGAGCAGTTCTACCTGGTATTCGACGGAATACAGATGAATGCCGATGTATGGTTCAACGGACAGCATCTGGGCAAGCAGTCATATGGTTACGCCCCCTTCTATCATGAGATCAGTGACCTGGTCAGGAAAGATACCCTCAATGTCCTCGCGGTGCGGAGCGACTGCAGTGAGCTTCCGGTGGACCGCTGGTATACCGGGGGCGGAATCTTCCGGAATGTGAAACTGATTGCCACCAGTGCACTGCATATCCCCGTATGGGGCACGGCGGTTACCTCCACCCTGGATAGCCTGGGCAGGGCGGAACTGACCGTCCGTATAGAACTTCACAACAGGAACCAGAATTCCCGCAGGTTCGAGATCCGCTACGACATCGTCGATCCTTCGGGAAGGGTCGTGGCCGACGGTGAAACTGCCGAATTCATTGAAGCCGGCGGTGAGCTCATCACCGGCAGAAGTTTCCGGATCCCGGATCCCATGCTCTGGTCTCCTTCCCGGCCGAATCTGTATACCGTCAACTGCTACCTGTCCGACCAGCGCAACCGTATCGACGGGACCAGTACGGTACACGGCATCCGTTCGGCCCAATTCGATCCGGACCTGGGTTTTGTTCTGAACGGTGAAAAGCTAATGATGAAAGGCGTTTGCATTCATCACGACGGCGGTGCACTGGGGGCTGCCGTTCCCCTGGAAAGCTGGGAAAGGAGATTCAGAATACTGAAGGAACTGGGAGTGAATTCCATCCGGCTCGCGCATAACCCTCACGCTTCCGCTGTACTGGATCTCTGCGACCGGATGGGTTTTCTGGTGATCAATGAAATGTATGACAAATGGGAGGAAAAATGGCCGCGTGCCACCGGCGCTGTGGATTTTTCATCCACCTGGCACCGGGACCTGGGCAATTTTGTCCGGCGGGACCGCAACCATCCGTCTGTGGTTTTATGGAGTGTGGGGAACGAGGTTATGGAACAACTGAACGATCCTGCCGGCGCAGTGCAATGGTACAGCGATCTGAAAGAAAGAGTGCTGGAGATCGACTCAACCCGCATGGTCACCGCCGCCCTTCATCCCGGCAATCCCGACCAGGGACACGAGATCCCCTCCCGGATGATGCAAGTCTCCCCGGTTGTCTCCTATAATTACCGGACCGATTCGTTCCGGGTATGGCATGAGCGGTTTCCTGACCTGGTGTTTTTGGCCAGTGAAACCAAACCTTACGGGACGAGAAAGAAAAGAGATTACCAGGTGATCGATTTCGGGGACCACTCCTGGGGGGATATGGAAGAATATGTGGCCGGCCACTTTATCTGGGCAGGCATCGATTACCTGGGCGAGTCGGCCGGATGGCCGGACCGGGGATTCAGGAACGGCCTCATGAAAACCAACGGCTTCATCAAGCCCCACGCCTGGTATATAGGGTCTGTCTACCGTGACGATCCTATGGTGAAACTCACTGTGAAGGACTCACTGCTGGCCGACTCGCTGAACAGATGGAGCTCCTGGCAGGTGAGCTGGGCAGGAGCACCGCTGGTGGACCACTGGAACTTCTATGAAAACCGGGGACCGAAAGAGGTGGTGATCTTTACCAATTGTCCCCGGGTTGATCTGGAACTGAACGGCGAACTGCTCCATACCCTGGTGAAGGACAGGTTCCCCGACGGGGTGATCAAGGCCACCATCCCCTACGAACCCGGCAGCCTGGTTGCCAGGGCACACTTCCCCAATGAACAGGGTCCTGCCGGAATGGTGACAGATACTCTGATGACAGCCTCTGCCGCACATGCCCTGCACATGGACCCCGACAGGGAACGGGTGAGGTCCGGCGCGGCCGGCGTGGTGCACATAACCACCTCGGTGGTCGACAGCACCGGGGTGGTGGATCCCCACAGCCGGCACCTGGTGAATTACCAGTTGCAGGGACCTGGAAAAATCAGGGCGATTGACAACGGAGACCTGGCCGATCACACTCCCCCCGATGCCCCCGCAAGGGAGGTCCGCCGCGGCAGGCAGCTATTGATCCTGCAGGCGGGAAGCGAGCCGGGCGACCTGATCATCAGCGCCTCTTCAGAAGGACTCAGGCCTTCACAGGTCAAGATCCCGTCCGGTTCATATCAGTGGCCGGATTCCCAGTCCCAGCCGGACTGAAGCTTATCAATGATTTCGCCCTCCCTGACACGGTACCGCTCGATGCTGTTCTTCTCCATATCGAGATCATCGATGATAAATTCCATTCCGGGAAACGAGGTGCTTGCCTTTACGATATGTTCGATCACAGAGACTGTCTCCTCCAGGACGATGGTGGAGGAATAACTCCGTTCTCCTTTGTCTTTCAGAACATAATCGGTATGCTTTTCCATTCCGAAGGTGTAATGGACATCCAGTTGAGTCGACTGATCGAGTGACTGGGCTGATTTCACGGTAAGCACTTTCATGAAATAAAAATAGCTATTTTTATATTAGGAAACATCCGGGCAGAGGGATATCGGGACGAGCTTAAATCTGCTTCTTAGCCGCCCTGATCCCGATCTGGATGGTGGTGCCGCCCCCCGATTCGCCATCGATCTTCATCCATCCTTTATTGGTCAGCAGGATCTCGTTGCAGATCTTCAGCCCCAGACCGGAGCCCTTCTCTCCCCGGGTGCCCTTGGTGGAAACATGTGATTCTGCATCCAGTAACTTCCGGATGATCGGGGAAGGGATCCCGATCCCGGTATCCCGGATCGATACCACCACCAGGCCCTTCTGTTTTTTGGAAGAGATATAGATGCTTCCTCCCTCGGGAGTGAATTTCATCGCATTGCTCAGAAGGTTCCTGATCACGATATACAGCTGGTCCCGGTCGGCGTAAACAAAATGTTCTTCACTGACATAGACCTCCACTTTCAGCTTCTTATCCTTGACCCCGATATTGACCAGTTCCAGGCTTTCATCGATCAGTGATTTCAACTTGAACCGGACCGGGGTGGCTTTCAGCTTGCCTGTCTGGGACCTGCCCCATACCAGCAGGTTATCCAGCAGGTTGTATGTCACCGCCGCGGAGCTGGCCATCATCCTCATCAGCTCCGACCGCTCCTCCTCCGACATGTCTGGATTTTCAAGGATCATCTCCAGCGCCTGCCGGGTATATCCGATGGGTGCCCTTACATCGTGACCGATAATGGCGAACAGTCTGTTGCGGGCGTTGATGGCCTCCAGCAGATCGCGGTTGGTGGTCTCCAGTTTTTTCTTCTGCCGTTCCAGTTGCCTGGACATGGTCTGAATCTCTTCTGTCCGCTCTTCGACCAGGTTTTCCAGATTGTTCCTGACTGTATCCAGTTCTCCGGCCAGTTTTTCGGCATTCCTCTGAATGGTATGTGACTTGTCGGCAAAAATATAAGCATAGATCAGCAGGAAGACGAACATGGTGTACTGTACCATGTAGGTGGTCTGTATCACATCGATCTCATTCAGCATATCATTCAGAGTCCCCAGAAAGAGGATCACCAGCCCAATGGCAAATGCCGGTGCATGGCTGCGGCCCCTGTACCAGGCCCTGATGATCACCACCAGGAAGACCATGCTGATCAGGATAAATAACAGAAAGAATCCGAACAGGGTATTGGAGAACAGGCTGACCGGAGTGACCAGCACCGTCAGGATGAAGACGGCCGAGATCCAGAGAATGACCCTGAGCACCAGACGCGGGAATTCGTAAGGGAAGAGGGAGTGTATCATCAGGCTGAAAAGAGGAGCGAACAGATATATATTCAGATAATCGATCCGGACCAGTACCGGTCCGTTGAGATTCAGGGTCTCCAGGACCGGAAGGTCGAGGATCATGACTACACGGGCCGCCATCAGGATGCAGATAAGTGCAAAATAGAATCTGAACTTTTCCCACCGGATCAGAGACAATCCGAGAAAGTAGATACCAATGATCAGAAAGGCACCCATGAGGAAATGCCCCCGGAACATATCTTTCTGCCGGGCGGTGGTCATCTGCTCGGCTGTTCCCATGGTAATTCCCCCTACGATGCCACTCAGGCGATAGTCGAAATTGGAGACATGGATAAGCAATTCCAGCTCTGTGGAAGGGACCGAAGTGGTAACCAGCGGCCGGTTGTGCCTGATCACGGTCTGATACTTGTTCACACCCGGAAATCCCAGGTAGTCCAGGGCTTTTCCGTTGATAAAATAACTGGAGGATGAAAAGATATCCATCATACAGAAGCCGATGGCGTCCACCTGTGAGGGCAGGAGAATGGTCAGCCGGTAAGTGGCAAAACCGTACCTTTCCACTCCGGGATGCACCTTTTTCAGCCGGTGCCAGGAGCCGGGCACCCGGGTGTAGATCATCTCGCCGGAGTCCTGATCCGGTGCCGGGTTCAGCCGCTGATTCCAGTAAAACTCGAACTCACCTTCCAGTTCAACGGGTCCCCGCCGCTTGAAATCATACTCGCTCAGATCGAGAACGCCCTGTACTGCCACCGGTTGTGACTGTGCACAAAGATCGCTCGGTGCCACGGATATGAACGCCAGCACATATGTCAGGGCATGGATTCTCATGGAGGTACGGCAGATTAAAGGTATCAATAATCCGCTCCCAATGCAAAGACAGGATTTCGTTTCATCCATCTTCCCCGGGTGAAATCAGGAAAGTCCTGGGGCTCACCATTGTGGTCGATGGACCGTTCCGAGAGCGGGGTAATGGCGCTCCAGGCCGCCGCATCGTATGCATCGAGCGGTGATTCCAGCTTTCTTTTGACGATCTCCACAAAAGCGTGATCGACAAAGAAATCCATGCCCCCATGACCGCTCCCTTCGGCAAATTCTCCGTATTTCTGCCAGAGGGGATGATCGTACTTTTCCAGGTAGGCATCCATCTCCTCCCAGCGGTGCTCCGGGCTTACCCCCTCCACGTAGATCCGCCGTGTATGAATATCAAACTCGGTAAGTCCGCCGGTGCCCTGCACCCTGAATCCGAGTGAGTAGGGACGGGGGGAATTGACGTCGTGAGTGACAATGATGGTCTCTCCTGCTGCCGTCTGAATGGTGGATGTGACCACATCTCCCAGTTTCCAACGCAGCCGGGCATTGGGGTGACCGGGACCCCCCTCCGGATGGTTGACGATATAGCGGTGCAGACCGCGCGATTTGGTGGCGCTGGCAGTCATCGACAGAAACCTGTTCCCCCGGTTGATATCCATCATGGTGGCCACGGGACCCACACCGTGGGTCGGGTAAAGGTCCCCGTTCCGGTGCAGGGAGTGTTCGGTGCGCCAGGCGGCTTCGGAAAATCCCTTCTCACCGAATTCAACCCCTCCCCCGTAAGGTTGCTGTCCGTCGTTGAATTTCACTTCCCGCAGATCGTGCTGATATCCGCAGCGGGCATGGATCAGCTCGCCGAAAAGCCCTTCCCGGACCATCTGTAAAACTGCCATCACATCCCTGCGGTAGCAGACATTTTCCAGTATCATCAGGGGCACTCCCGTCTCTTCGTAAGTATTCACCAGATCCCAGCACTCCTGAATAGTATTGGCCGCCGAGACCTCCACCCCGGCGTATTTCCCGGCTTTCATGGCATCCACGGCCATCCTCGTGTGCCAGAGCCACGGTGTGGAGATGATCACTCCGTCGAGATCGGTTCTCTGCAAAAGGTCACGATACGCATAACCGCTCCCTGTATAAGCCTCTGCCGGGATCATCCCGCTCTTTGTCATCATTTCGGATGATTTTGCCAGCGCCCCGGGATCGATATCGCAGATGGCCGGAATGACCACATCGTCGCGAAGCAGAAGATTGTGCAGGTGGTTCCTGCCCCGCAGGCCCAGCCCGATAAAACCGATCCTGGCCTTCTCTGAAACTGGATTGCCCGGCAGCGGGAAGGGAAGTGCAGCGGCCATTCCTGCGGCCATACTGGTTCTGATAAATGTTCTTCTTTCCATTGGATTACATTTGGTTATGATCAATTTCCGGTGGCAGCTGCGCTCCGGGGCAGCACGGGCAGAATCATGAACGAAAACTCCATGGGCACCGCCCTCAGCACATAGGCTGCATGGGTCCGCGCCCCCCAGGAGTTGTCGCCCCCGACCCCCATCTGACCCAGGTCCACGTTCAGAAACACCTTTTCCGATTTCTCCAGGTCAATGGTGTGCGCCCCGTCACGCTGTTCCCTGTCCAGATCGTCCTGGGAATAATGCAGGGCAGAGAAATCAAAGATAGGAGCCCCCTTTACCATGATCCCGGTTCCGTCCTCTGCGGTAAGGGTCAGCCAGCGGACATCGGTTTTGTTGCCGTTCTCACCATTCGAGATATAGGGAACATATTGCTCCTCCACAATGCCGGCATAACGGCCCACGTGTGCCGCATGGTTCCGGTCGGAGTAGTTCTCGTGAGGACCCCTCCCAAAATATTCCAGCCGGTCGAACCCCTCCGGAATAACCAGCTGCATCCCGAATCTCGGGATCTCGGGAAAATCATCGGCACCCGGAACAAACCTTACCTTCACAAGGACCTCCCCTCCCGACCCGAAATGATACTCCACCACGTAATTGGACCCGTTCCCGGGGTGGATATACTCGGCCAGTAGCAGGTTGTTGTTCTCTTCCCGGACCGGAACCAGGCTCTGGAGTTCCAGCTCGCCTCCGAACGGTTTCCACATGGCACACCGGAAAGGCATCCGGTTCCCGAAGTCATTCTCGGTGGGTGCCCTCCAGAAATTGGGGCGGGGGCCCTGTTCGATCAGGATGCGCCCTCCCTGTACATAAGATATCATCTGCCCGGTTTCCCGGTCGAACACCACCTCTCCCCCCGGCATCTGTATGGTGATCTCCTGCCGGGTCTCCACCAGCTCCAGACCTTCCCCGCCTCCCGGGAATCCTCCCTCCGGGAGTCCTTCTTCCTGCCTTCCTTCTTCCTGCCTTCCTTCTTCCGGCAATGATCCAGAGTGACCGGAAGCTGAAAATGATCCGGTCCTCTCCGGGTGGAGCGGGAACTGCGCCCCGGCGACCACATGGCCCGCCGGAACCAGTCCGGAACTCTGCCGGGTGACCGCCTCCAGGTTGATAAAATACTCCCCATCCCCGCCGGCGGCACTCTCCGGGATCTCCAGTTCGAAGACCCTCGCAGAGCCGGGTTTCAGAGAGGGAGCTTCAATCAGCCCTGAGGCCTCCACGCCCTTCTCCCCCGTCAGTTCCCATCGCAGGTCGAACCGGTCCAGATCGGTAAAATCATGACGGTTGGTCACCCTCACTTTTCGGGGAGTGAAGGGAACCGGTTCGAAATGTACATACTGGTAAGCCCGTTTGACCTCGATGAGTCCGGGTTTGACCGTCCGGTCGGGAAATACCAGCCCGTTCAGACAGAACGTTCCGTCGCTGGGTACATCCTCCGGTCCGAAATCACCGCCGTACGCCCAGTACTTCTCCCCTTCGGAAGTGTATTTCACCAGTCCCTGGTCGACCCAGTCCCAGATAAATCCGCCCTGCATCTGATCGTAACGGTCAATGACCTTCCAGTAATCGATGATATTGCCGCTGCTGTTGCCCATGGCATGAGCATACTCACACTGGATCAACGGTTTGGAAGGATGGCTCTCGGCAAACCGGATCATGTCATGGATGGGGGCATACATGGGGCAGAATATATCGGTGTTCCTTCCGCTTTCCGCACGCTCGTACTGCACGGGCCGGGAAGGATCGCGCTGACTGATCCAGTCGTAGGTGGCATTGAAGCAAACCCCGTCCCCGGCTTCGTTCCCCAGCGACCAGATGATCACCGAAGGGTGATTCTTGTCCCGCTCCACCATCCGGATGGTCCGGTCGAGATGGGATTTCAGGAAAACGGGATTGTTCCCCAGGGTGCGGTCGGGGTGGTACCCCATCCCGTGCGACTCGATATTGGCCTCGTCGATCACATAAAGCCCGTAAAGGTCGCACAGCTGATACCACCTGGGATCGTTGGGATAGTGACTGGTTCGGACGGCATTGATATTATAGAGTTTCATCAGTTCGATGTCACGGATCATCATCTCCTCGGTGATCACGTGTCCCATCACCTCATCGTGTTCGTGCCTGTTGACCCCTTTCAGGGTAACCGCCTTACCGTTCACCAGCAACTGGCCGTAACGGATCTCGGAGGTCCGGAATCCGGTCTTCGCAGCCACATGTTCCAGTTCGTATCCATCTCCGTCCTTCAGAGTCAGGACCAGCGTATAGAGATGGGGCGCCTCGGCCGACCACGGCATGACCTCCTCCAGCCGGTCGGAAAATTCTGCGGTGTATACACCTTTCTCCTTTTCCGACAATTCGGCTCCGGACCTCCACACGATCGTATTTCCGTTCTTCACTGTACCATCTGCAATCTCTGCAGATCCGGTCTCATACAGCACCGCCTCCACACGGTGCCCCTTCACGGATCCTCCGCCCGGATTCCTGGCTTCCACATCCAGCTTCAGGATCCCGGCCGTGTAGTTGTTGGTCAGGCCGGTACGGCAGAAAAAATCATGAATATGCACTCCGGGCCTGGCCTCCAGGTAGACATCCCGTTCTATGCCACTGATGCGCCAGAAGTCCTGGCACTCCAGCCACGAACCGTCCGACCAGCGGTAGACCTCCACCGCCAGCAGATTTTCACCGGGTTCCACATACCGGGTGACATCGAATTCTGCCGGGGTCTTGCTGCCCTGGCTGTAGCCCACCTTTTCCCCGTTCACCCAGAGGTAGAAGGCCGACTTGACAGCCCCGAAATGAATATAGATCTGCCTGCCGTCCCATTCCGCGGGGATCCGGAAACGCTTTCTGTAAGAGCCCACCGGGTTGTGGTCCGCCGGCACCGCGGGCGGATCGGGCTCCCTGGTCCACTCGTAAGGGATATTCACGTAGATCGGAACTCCGTACCCCTGCAGCTCCCAGTTGGAAGGAACCGGTATGGCATCCCATTCCGAGTCATCGAAACCGGGCCGGTAAAAATTTTCTGGTCTACCGGCAGGTCCGGGTGACCAGTAAAACTGCCACTGGCCGTTCAGGGAAAGGTAATTGCCGGAGTTAGCGGGGGCCCCCTCCAGGGCGCTTTCCAGAGTCTCGAAGGAAAACCGGGTGGCGTGCGGATCCTCCCTGTTCACATGGACCACATCAGGGTCCTGCCACTCGGGCAAACGTTGACCTTTCAGACCGAATGCTGTCATGATGACCAGGCCTCCACACCAGATTAGTTTATTCATAGCAGTAGTTTGTAGTTGTCAGATACGTACACGTTCAGAACAGGGTCCGGGGCAGCGTCCAGATCAGGGTCCGGGGCAGCGTTCAGCATAGTGTTCAGAACAGGGCCCAGGGCAGGGTTCAGGACCACAGGGCGGGCGGATAGACTCCTTCATCCACCAGTTCACCTATCGCCTTCAGAACCTTGGGCTTATCCTCCTGGTAGGTCACCCCGAACCAGGTCTCGGACGACTGCAGCACCGACATGCGTGCCTTCCCCTCTTTGATCAGTGAATCGACTACCACCGGGATGTACAGTTCCGCTTTCGGATTATCGATCTGATCCCTGATAAAGATCTTGAACATATCTTCGATATGATCAAAGAAATCCGGGGTAAAACCAAACAGATTCATGGAGACAGTCTCCATGGGATCGAGGGAATGAACCTCCCCCTGATCATCTTCAAAGACGATATTTCCCTCCTTCAGATAGGTCTTGGTCCGCTCCACCATCCCTGTCAGGAAACCGTGGTCGTTCACCCGGCATACCCCGCGGGCCACCGAACCGTGCTCTGAAACTGTCTTCTGCAGTTCAAATCCCACCATGCAGTACTGTCCCGGTACCTCCTCGGTGGTTCTGATGAGGAAATCATGCATGATCTGGTAAGACTTCCTTCCATAATAATCATCGGCATTGATTACAGCAAAAGGTTCGTTGATGACATCTTTAGCCATCAAAACTGCGTGTGCTGTTCCCCAGGGCTTCACACGTCCTTCCGGAAGCTGAAACCCCTCGGGTATATCGTGAATGGACTGGATCACATAATCCACCTCCAGCCCGGAAGGAAATTTCTTGATATACTCTTTTTTAAAATCCTCCTCCATTTTCGGGGAGATCACGAAGACTACCCTGTTAAAGCCTGCCCTGATGGCATCATAGATCGAATAATCGGTGATGGTCTCCCCCGAGGGACCGAACGCATCTACCTGTTTCATACCTCCGTAGCGGCTGCCCATTCCGGCTGCCAGGATCAATAGTGTGGTGTCCATAATAAACAGTGAATCAAATCAGGTGAACAGAAAAAATGAATGTAAATGTACTGATCGCCCGTTATCTTTCCAAGCACTGTTCTGCCGTGAAAACTATTTGAGTTAATTAATAAAAAGTTAATTTTATGCGCATGACTGCACATTCATTGAACCTCTAAACTTATCCTCCATGAACCAGCAATCCTCCCGGAGATCCACCAATGTCATCCCTCTGATGCTCGTCGGTGTGATCTTTTTCATGATCGGTTTCGGCGTGGGAATCAGCGGATTCCTGATCCCCGCACTGCGATCGGCTTTTGACCTGAGCACCAGCCAGTCTTACCTGGTCACCGCTGCCATCTTTTCCGCATTTGTTATTTTCGGACGCCCCACCGGATTCGTGATCAAGAAGATCGGTTACCGCCGGTCGATGGTCCTGGCTTTCCTGATCATGGCCCTGGGGATGTGGCTGTTCGTTCCCTCTTCCAACTCGGTCAGTTTCCCGCTCTTTCTGGTAGCTCTGTTTGTGGGAGGGATCGGAAATACCCTCCTGCAGGGATCGGTCAATCCTTATGTCACCATCCTGGGACCGGAAGAGACGGCTGCTGTAAGGCTGAGCCTGATGGGGATCATGAATAAGCTGGCATGGTGGATCGCACCCCTGTTCCTCGGGATCTTTATCGATCTGCAGGAGGTCCGGGTGAACGATATCATACTGCCGTTCTATATTGTCACCGGGATCCTGGTGGCCCTCGGTATCTTTGTCTATTTCGCACCGCTTCCGGAAGTTTCCGCCGAAGGGGAAGATGAAACGGACCAGCCCGAAGGAGTGAAATCATCCTACGCGGCGGGGAAGACCAGCATTTTGCAGTTTCCACACCTCCTGCTGGGGGTCTTTGCCCTCTTCCTTTATGTGGGGATCGAAACACTGCCCATGGCCTCGGCCATCGACTTCGCCCGGGCCACCTTCGGAGAGGTGGACAACCTGGAGTCCTATGCCAAATTCGTCACCCTGGGCATGGTGGCCGGTTACATCTTCGGGGTGGTGGCCATTCCCCGGTTCGTCAGTCAGCAGAAGGCGCTGATCGGATTTGCGATCCTGGGGATCTTCTCCTCCATGCTGCTGATCTATATGCCCGCCTCATCAGCTTTCTGGGCCATCCTGCTGATCAGTTTCTCCAATGCGCTGATGTGGCCGGCCATCTGGCCCCTGGCACTGAAAGATCTGGGCAGGTTCACCAAGGCAGGTGCCTCGATCCTGGTCATGGCTATCGTAGGGGGAGCGGTGATCCCGCTCATCTTCGGACTGATCGTCGATGCGACTAAGACCACCGAGGTAGCGCTGGTGGGAGACTACCAGTCAGCTTACTGGGTGATGGTCCCCTGTTACCTGGTGATCCTCTATTTCGCAGCAGCCGGACATAAAATCAGAACGAAATAATCATGAGCAGAAAACAGTACATTGGTGTAGACATCGGCGGCACCTCCATCGTGGCTGCCAGGATCAGCGAGAGTGAACTGATTGAAAAGAATGACGTCCCCACCGGAGCGGACAGAGAGGCGGGTCCGATCATGGAGTCGCTTTTCACGGCCATTGATCCCCTGCTCACAGACGAGGTGGTGGGCATCGGAATCGGCATGCCCGGCTTTATGAATACGGACACCGGGGAGATACTGGCCATCAACAACATCCCCTCTCTGAAGGGATTTTCGGTGAAACAGGCGGTGGAGAAGCATTTCGGACTGCCCACCTTTCAGAACAACGACGCTAACTGCTTCGCTCTCGGGGAAGCCTATTTCGGGGCCGGGAAAGGATATAATACCATGGTCGGAATCACCATGGGCACCGGTTTGGGCTCGGGGATCATAATTGACCGCAAGATCCATTCAGGACTCGCCGGAGGTGCCGGCGAGGTGGGCTGTGTCCCTATCCAGGGCGGTATCGGGGATGATTATTGCAGCAATGCCCTCTTTGTCAGCTCCTACGGTAAAAATGGGATCGATCTTTACAAAGAAGCGAAAGCCGGGAACGAAGCATCGAAAAAAGCCTTCGACCATCTGGCCGCCAATCTGGGCGAGATCATCCGGCTTCTGATGTATATCCTGGCGCCCGAGGCGTTCGTCATAGGAGGTTCAGTGGCCAAATCGTGGGAATTCCTGGAAAAACCGCTGAAAGAGGAGATTAAAAAATTCAGGGTCGAGCTGGTAAGTGACCAGGTGAAGCTGCTGAAAGCTCAGCTGGACAATACCGGGCTTTACGGAGCTGCCGCACTCTGCATTTCACAAATGGACTAATGCCTATGGATATTGAAAGCATTGCCGGAAAGTTTACCACCCGGGGAGTGATCGCAGAGATCAAACCCCACGGAGGGGGGCATATCAACGACAGTTATCACCTGGTCAACGGGAAGGAGGACGAACCCGACTATCTGCTGCAGCGGGTCAATCATTATGTGTTCAAGGATGTGGACCTGCTCATGCGCAACATGGCCATCGTGACCGGCCATATCGAATCGCAGGTGAAAGCAATCCACCCCGGCGATTACCGGCGGAGGTGCCTGGAGATCATTCCCACCAGGGATGGAATGAATTACTACCGGGATCCGGATGGGAATTTCTGGCGGGTCCTGAACTTCATCACCGATCATGTGGTTTTCGAACAGGCGCCCGATCCCTCCATCGCCCACGAGGGTGCCCGGATGTTCGGGAATTTCACCCGGATGCTCACCGACCTGGACCCCTCGGAGATCGGCGATTCCATTCCCAGGTTCCACGACCTGAAATGGCGGATCTCCAACCTGAATGAGAGCATTGCGGCCAATAAGGCCGGCCGTCTGGACCTTATCGGAGAGGAGATCGCATACGTGATGGACCGCACGGAACTGATGACTACCATACAAAGGCTGGGAGAAGAAGGGAAAATTCCCACCCGGGTGACCCACAACGATACCAAGATCAACAATGTGCTTTTCGACAGGGATCACAGGGGGCTTTGTGTCATCGACCTGGATACGGTGATGCCCGGTTACGTCCACTATGATTTCGGGGACGGCATCCGCACTTTTACCAACACCGGGGAGGAGGATGATGAGGACACGGACCGGATCAGCATGGACCTGGAGCTTTACGAAGCGTTCGCCTCGGGTTTCCTCGATGCTTCCAGAGAGATCCTGAACGAAACGGAAAAGGATACCCTGGTCTACGCCGGCCTGCTGTTCCCCTTTATCATGGGGGTCCGTTTTCTGACCGATTACCTGGACGGTGATGTGTATTACAAGACCAGACATAAGGAGCATAACATTGTCCGCGCCAGGGCCCAGTTCAAACTGGCCCGCGACGGTGAGGATAAATTGGACCGTTGCCGGGAGATCATCCGGAAATATTCCTGACGGCCACGCTTAATCGACCTTCCCATGGAACTGACCATTGAAAGAATAAAACCTCCCGGAGCAGAAGGACCCTTCCCCGGTGTGCGCAGGGGAAACCATGAACTGATCCACCAGAACTGGATCCCGGCACCCGGTGTCAGGGTCAGTTTCTCTGTCAAACACGACGGGGAGAATATCTATCTCTTCTATTTTGTGGAAGAGCCGCACCTGCGGGCTGTCAACAAGGGGTTCAATACCCCGGTGTGGGAGGACAGCTGCGTGGAGTTTTTTATTTCTTTCGAAGGCGAAGAGGGCTATTATAATTTCGAGATCAACTGCATCGGTACGCTTCTGGCCGCCTACGGACCCAACCGGCAGGACCGTCAGCCGCTGGCCGGAGAACTGTTGAACAGCATAATCACCGAGTCCTCCCTGGGATCGGAACCCATCGGTGATATTCCCGGTCCGGCCTCCTGGGACCTGTTCATCCGCATCCCCTCCTCCACTTTTCAGTACAGCAAAGCAACCCGCCGGGGACTTCAGGGACTCAGGGGAACAGGTAATTTTTACAAGTGCGGCGACCTGCTGCCCGATCCCCACTTCATATCCTGGAACCGGGTGGATCTACCGGAGCCCGATTTCCACCGGCCCGAATTCTTCGGAACGATCGTGTTTCAGAAGTAAGTCCGGAGTCCCGGACAGGTGATCCCTTACCGGGGAATTCCATAAGTTTGCGATGATGGACCAAAACCCGGAAAAAACCGAATCCGGAAAACTCTTTAAGAAGATCTGCAGGAAGGCGGGAACCACCCTCCGGGATCATGCAATGATCGAAGAGGGAGATCATGTGCTGATCGGGATTTCGGGAGGGAAGGATTCCCTGATCCTGATGAAGGCCCTGGCCGAAAGGCGGGATGCGATGCCATTCGATTTCCGGCTGTCGGCGGCGCACATTGCAGCCGAAACGATCGGTTACCGCATCGACCGCGAAAAGCTTTCCGGTTACTGCTCCTCACTCGGTATTGCCCTGGTCTATAAAACCATCGAACCCGACCTGGAAAAGGATCCCTCCAAAGCCGCCTGCTTTGTCTGTTCCTGGCACCGCCGGAAAAAGCTCTTCGAACTGACACGGGAAATGAACTGCAATAAGCTGGCCCTGGGACACCACCGCAATGATGCTGTGGAAACCCTGCTAATGAACATGATCTATCACGGATCGATCAGTTCACTCCCCTATACCCTGGAGATGTTCGGTGGAAGGATACGGCTGATCAGGCCGTTGCTGGACCTGGAAGAGGGACTCCTGTCAGAGTATGCAGGGCTGACCGGGCTGACTCAGGTCGAAAAGAGATGCCCCCACGAAAACCGCACCCAAAGGGAAACGATCGCGCAGCTGCTCCGGCAGATCGAATCGATCCACGGGAAAGGCCCCCACCACATCTTCAAATCGATGGGAAAGATCTTCCCGGACTACCTTCCCGGGAACCCATCATAATACTGGGTCTCAGTAGACCTGCTCCAGGTAGCCCAGGACGAATACCGCAGGGGCATTCCAGTTCAGGCATACCTCGTTGGAGGCATAGCTGGGCTGCACATCCTCGAACGCCTTTGCCGGGTATTCAGACGAATAATTCACATACTGACGGTCCTCCATGTTCCCGTTGGGACCGCCTGCAATGAAACCGGGAACCGGTGGCTCGATCCCATCGGCCCCGCTGGGCCGGTGGTGTGGATGCATGACCTGTTTCGCTCCAAAGCCGGTGAGAAAGCAATAGCCGGTGGCATTTTTCCCGAAGATGTAATCGACCTGGCGTACCGCTCCCTCCAGGTACTTTTCTTTTCCTGAGATCAGATGGGCCATGCACAGTATCTGTGCCTGGTTGAGAATGTCGCTGTTGGAGCCCCATTCGAAAAGCTCCAGTCCGATGCGGTAAGGAATGGTGTCGATAGCGGCCAGGATCCGGTCCGCCAGTTCCAGATGCTTCTTATGAAGTGATTTGGCGTAGAGCGGTTTCAGCTCGTCCCTGTGAGTAAGGAGGGAATGGAATCCCATGTTCCGGATGTAATACTTCCAGCTGTTGGTCAGCTGGTGTATATAGGGTTCCTCGTTCTCGCGGATATACTCCTCGTAGATAGATTTACCGGTGGAAAGGAACAGTTCAGCCGCCGCCCAGAAAAAATCATCGCTGAACTCGCTGTCGCCATACTCACCGGTATGAACATCTTCGGGATTTCTGAATTCCACCTCATCGTGCGCCAGTGCCCATTTCCATGCCTCTTCTGCGGCCTCCAGGATTGCCGGGGACCAATCCGGGTCGGACTGTTCGAAAACCCTGGAAGCCTGCGCCATCACCGCTGCAAACGAAAGGGTGGAAAAGGTTCCCTTCCCGATGATCAGTCGCTCCAGGTCGTAGTCCTCCGGCATAACGAAAGCGCTGAAATTGCGGGCCGTCAGCTTGTGGAACACCCCTCCGTCCTCATCCTGCATGGTCAATATCCAGTCGAGTTCATAACGTATCTCGTCAAGAAGATCACTGAGTCCGTTGCCGCTTTCCGGGATATTCAAAGCGCCATCCACGACTGCCTCCGGATATATTTCCAACAGATTCATCATCTGACCTGTCGAAATAGCGGCATTGACCACATATTTGCCATAGTCGCCGGCATCGTACCATCCTCCCGGTGAATCAAGCGTCCCCTCCGATTTCCCGGTGGAGGGATGATAAGGGCATGCAAGATCGTAGTGTCCTCCGGCCCTCTGAAAAATGCCACCGTACTGCTCCTCAATGGACATGGAAGCCCGCTGGAAATAGAAGCTTTTGACGGAGGCGTTCAGTGCCTCCCTGTAAAGATCGTTGCGGATCCGGATGGGTACCGAGGAGAGACCGTTATCCAGCCGGATCGTATAGGTCCCGGGCTTGTCCAGCAATGAGAAATCCCCGATGCGGATCTCTTCTCCGGATGGAGCCCATTTTCCGGCATTCTGAAAGTACCCTCCAAATACCGGTCTGTCCTCCTCATCCAGAACAGTGAAACTTTTCACCTCCAGATCAGCGACCACTAGCTCCTTGACGGCGCCGGGATAGTATCCCAGCTGGTTGAGCCTGATCGTATCACAGGCCGTATCGGTAGCGGTAAGCTCGGGAACCTGGCAACTGTTGACCGTCAGACTGACCAAAAAAATGGAGGAAATGAACAGCAGAACCGGATTAATCTTATTTCTGGTTTTCATGGGTCAGGGTGATTGGTACGGTCACCCTAAAATAACCATAAATCCCGAATCATCCACCTAATTATACTCCGGCCTTCCCACCCTGCCGATAAACACGATGGCTCCGGTGGAGTTCTCTTTGATGGCATAAAGAAATGGCCTGTTGACCCGGAAGATGACTGGTCCGCCGCCGCTGTATTCTCTCAGCTCCACGATGGTGGCCGCAGCCGCTTCGGTCCCCTCCTCCTGCACATCGATAAAACTCTGGTGGATCACCCTGGATATATACAATCCCCCTGCCGGATGGATCCGGGTGAAATCGGCCATGTCCGAAAATGCCACCCCCAGGCCCAGGTTCTTCAGGGGATCGTTCAATAGATCCTTGAATCCATACTTGAATTTGGGCATCTCCACCTGAACCGCCTGATAAAGGCTTTCTTCAAATCAGCTATCCCAC
>CAZOHA010000016.1:0-72147 GCA_964579515.1 uncultured Bacteroides sp.
AATGAAACCACAACAGTAATTGTTCGGCGGCAGCGCCGCCTTTGTACATGCCTGATAGTGAGGCGAGTACAAACACAATCCTAAACTGTTGTGTCTACAGTAAATTTAGTGCGAAAAATCCCTTTTTCAAAATCTCCCCTGTATTCTAATCCTCAACCACTTACTGAAAAACTATATTCCAGTCGGAATCGCTGAGTTTTCCTCAGCCGGCAGATATATTATCCTTTTATAAACATAATTGATGTTAATATGGATATTTTATATCTACTTTGAGATATTATATATCCGGAAATAGCAAAAAACATATAGTAAACAGATAATTTATATCTATTTCCCATCAAAAAAGACCTATTGCCCTAAGATTAATCAATATCAAAAAGTCACGCGAAGCAGAATCGCCGGGCAAAAATCCGAAAACTTCTGTTTCTGATGGGCTTCAGGTGACTGAGTACTGTCAGGCCACCTAACCAGAGTGCTCCGGATCGTAAGGATTATTAAGGTCCTGGCGAAACGATTTGGATTGCAATGTTTATTGCTAAGCAGCTGAAATTCTCTCGATGAGTCCTGCCCGGGTAAGTTCTTTGCGGGCAACGGAGAGATCACGGATGAATCCGGAACATTTGTAAAGGCTGTCGGTGACCGCCGCACCGCATCTTCTCCCGGCCACTACATCACTGTGCCAGTGAACATTGCAAATATTGCGGCTGATCCCGAATTCTAGACCTCTTTCGAGGATTCCGGAAGAGAGGGCCGGGAACAGATCAGTGAGGATCAGGGCCCAGATCCAGCCGATGGCTGTATGCCCCGAGGGATAGGATCCATCCAGACGGAGGATTTCCTCATCCCATGGAGTCAGACTGGGCTGATGATTCACCATAAAGGGCCTGGGACGACGGTAGAAGCGTTTGGCACTTCCGGTGGACAATCCTCCGTCGATCCGGGTTCTGGCCAGAATCCTGTAGAGGACGGGAGTGGTTTCACGGTGGATGATCCCGTTCAGCACCTGGTTGAAGGCATCCGCAGCAAACGGGAACCGGAGGATCGCATCCCGCATGGCCAGCTCCTTTCTGGCATCTCCCACCTGAAGGTAAGCATCGCTCAGTTTCATGTCCAGCTCCCATCCGGGTGAACCTTCTTCAGGGGGAGGGGGCAGGAGAATCAGCGGATTCGGCATATCCTCTCCAAGGTATCCCTCCAGCTCGCTTTCATCGAAGTCCATGGAGAGGAGATCGCCGGGGACCGGACCTTCCGGGATTTCCGTTTTCCGGCTGGAATCAATGGCTTTATACATGAATTCGATTCAAAGTGCGAAAATAGATTTTACACCCCTTAAATTCACACTTGCCATGTAAACTGTACGTTAAATCACCTGCAGTTTATCAACAGATCCGGCCACCACCACCTGCTGATGCAATTTATTCCGGGGTATGTTCCAGGTAATAATATTTCGTTGTATGTACTTCTCCACCTATCTCGTGAAATGTATCGAAAAATTGTTTGCACTCTATCAGTGTGTTTTCTGAAATGTCATAGGAATACCGGTACAGACTTCCGCTTTCGGTGGATTCGCACTCCCTGATTAAATTGCGATGCTTTAACGGGGATTCGAAAAGTCCCGAAAAACCAATTAAAAAAACGGGCACAATGGTATCTGTGTATCGAAAAAGGTAGGTTGTGCTGAGTCCCTGGCTGTTACCGTAATAGATCCCTGAGTCTTTTACCAGGTTGAGCCCGTCATAGGTGTAGAAGTGTTCATTGATCAGGATTGTATCGTAGGACTGTCTTTCATAGACCAGATGATCGTTATCATATTGATATTCCACGATTAGATTATTGTCGATCCATTGAACGATCTGATTCTGATCGTTCAGGTAATACGATCCATCTATACTTTGAATGACATTGGATTCATAAGTCACATGATGTTCCCGGCAGTCGAAGGAGGTGAGACACTTATTTACATGCACCAGCCTCTTCTCAGTATCGTAATAATAGGTGATGCTGTCCATCAGAGTGGCATCGCTGTATGAACTTTTTGCAATGGCGAAAGAATAGCCGAACTCGTCCTCGCTTTCGCAGCCCAACAGCAGCACCAGGAGCATGCAGGGCAGTAATCGTTTCATTTCAATCCCTTCATTTCGGAGAGATGCAGGTTTAAATGCCGCAGGAAATCGGTGATCATCTGGATGAACGGAACTCCATTTTAAACTCCCCGGGGGGGACGGCATCCATCAGGTGCCGGATGAAGTAGTCCCATCTCCGGCGCATGATGTAGTAGCTGTCCCGGCCGTAACCGTGCCTGGCATTGGGAAGAATGATCAGATCAAAGTCTTTATTGGCTTTGATCAGGGAATCCACCACCAGGTAGGTGTTGTAAGGGGGGACGTTGTCGTCCATTCCTCCGTGAATGAGAAGCAGCTTTCCTTTCAGGTTTTTCGCGTACACCTGGTTGGCCTGCTGCTCGTAGTTGCTGACACCCTTTTCGTCGAATGTTTCAAGCCCGATGTACCTCTCTCCCCAGTCGTCCTCATAGTTCCTGTTGTCGTGGTTGCCCGATTCGGAGATCCCCACCTTGAAGAAGTCAGGATATCTGAACATGGCGGCTGCCGTGGCGAATCCTCCGCCGGAGTGACCCCAGATCCCCACCCGGTCCAGATCCAGGAAATCGTGCCTGCCGGCCAGCTGTTCCAGCCCGGCTATCTGGTCGGGCAGGGTATTTTCTCCCATATTCCCGTAGCAGGCATCATGGAAAGCTTTGGAGCGTCCGGGATTGCAGCTGCCCTCCAGTGCCACCACCACGAATCCCAGTTCGGCCAGTGCCTGGTTGTCACCCCTGGCCGCCGTAAAGGACCAGGAACGAACGCTGCCGCCCTGCGGTCCGGGATAGATATAGACAATCACCGGATACTTCTTTCCGTCCTCCATACCGGAGGGAGTGTGCATCACCCCGTAAAGGTCCCAGCGGTCATCCGCAGAACGTACCGTGAAAGGGATGGGGTCTGTCCATCCCGCAGCTTTCAGCCTGGAAATATCGGTCTTTTCCAGTACAGAAACCAGTTCCCCTTCCTTATTGCGAACTTCCGTTACCGGCGGTACATCGGGCTGGGAATAGGTATCGATGAAATAGTTCCCGTCGGGAGAGAGGGTGATGGAATGGTCGCCTTTTTCGGGACTCAGGAGCTTCAGGTTTTCGCCGCTGAAGTCGACCCGGTAAAAATAATCGAAGTAGGGATTGCCCGGCTCCCTGCACCCGGCTGTGAAGTAAATGACCCGGTTCTCCCGGTCCACCCTTCTCACCTGCTTGACCACAAAGTCGCCCGAGGTGATGGGGTGTTTCAGCTCACCGGTACTGGCATCGTAGAGATAGAGGTGTCCCCAGTTGGTTCGCTGGGAGTACCAGATGATCTCATCGGTACCGGAAAGGTAGGTCCAGTTGATGGTGCCCCGTCCCGATTCATACTGCGTATCGACGATCTCACTGAAGATATCCCGGACCTTGCCGGTTTCGGTATCGGCCATCCGCACATGCGCTTCCTTGTGATCACGGCTGGTGGATACGAACGCCATCATTTTACCGTCCTCGCTCCATGAGATATCGTCCAGTTCCCCGCTGCAGGATATATCGTCGCACAGGGTGCCCCGGCGGGCGTCCGGTGCCATCTTCAGAGGAATGATCCTGGGTTCTTGGCTGATGTCGATGATCACCCGGTGGATCCGTATGATGTCCTCGTCGCCCGGCAGGGGGTATTTCCATTCTTTCAGGACCGGGGTACCGACGGTGGTCCTGACCAGGTACATGTCACTTACATGCCGCTGGTCCTGCCGGTAGGTGGCAATTTTCTTCGAATCGAGCGACCAGCTGATAATGGGGCGGTCGCTCTGGCGCCATCCTGCATTGTCGGTGGCATAACCGAAATTTTTGATCCCGTCGGTGGTCAGCGCTGTTTCCTTCCCTGTTTCCACCTCTCTGATCCACAGGTTCCAGTCCCTGATAAAGGCATCGTATTTCCCGTCGGGAGAGGTGGTCCTGAAACGGCTGTACTGCCTGGCGTTTTCCTCCACCTTGTTCTCTTCGAATAGCACCGACCGGCTTTCCGCACTCCGGGTTCTGCGCTTAACGGGATCGAATAGTTTATATACCGTTTCTCCGTCGGCCTGCGACTGGTACCAGAGCCTGCCGTCGGGCAGCCATCTGGGCCGGATCGCATGATCGACCAGTGGATTGACATTGGGCCGGAGCATACTGGCAGCCTGCTGGTAATCAGCTTCTGTATAAACTCTGGTGCTTTGAGCGAAAACAGTCAGGCTTCCGGCAAACAGGATAATTGCGAAAAGGCAGAAAAGTCTGGATTTCATGATCAACATCTTTGTGCCGGTAAATATAGCTTTTGTAGCGGAAAGGTCTGCTTTATTTCCGGCTGCTTTCCTGATCAATTTGAGCTAGTTCATTGATCTGTACTGATTTGGCGTGTAGCCTGTTTCGTACTTGAACAAGCGGCTGAAATGCTGAGGGTGTTTGAATCCCAATTCATACGCAATTTCACTGATCGATTTGCTGGTATCGAAAATCCTTTCCTTGGCCATATCCAGTATTTTCAACTGGACCTGTTCCTGGGCTGATTTTCCCGTCTCTTTTTTTACCAGATCGCCAAAATAGTTTGGCGACAGATGTAGCCGGTCGGCAAAATACTTCACCGTAGGCAGTCCCATTGTCAGGGGCTTTCCCGATTCATAGTAGTCATCGAGCAGGTACTCGAACCGGGCCAGAATATCCTTATTCACCTGGCTGCGGGTAATGAACTGCCGGTCGTAAAAACGCATGCAATAATTGAGCAACAGCTCGATATTATTCGCTATAAGCGTATTGCTGTGTTTATCAATTGACTGCTGTAATTCATGGTCGATTTTGTGAAAGCTGTCCAGGATTATCTGACGTTCTTTTTCCGACAGATGCAGGGCCTCATTGGCTTCATAAGAGAAAAAGGAATATTTTTTTATATTCTGTCCGAGCGAAGTACCCCGGATGATATCCGGATGAAAAAGCAATCCCCACCCCTCCGGCACTGGATTACCGGGTTTGTTGCCTATTCCGATTACCTGGCCCGGGGCGATAAACACAAGTGTACCCTCCTGATAATCGTAGTAATTACATCCGTATTTTAAATTTCCACAGACGGCATCTTTTAGGAAAACACAGTAGAAACCATAGTGTGCCCTGGCTTCCGGTATGAGCTTCATTTCAGAAAAATCAAATACACTTACTAAAGGATGCATGGTTTCAATCCCCCGCAGAGAATTGAATTGAGCCACCGTATCCAGCTGAATGAGTTTCTCCATCTGTTCAATGTTTAATCATTCAAATTTAATCCGTATTTATTAATTTGATATCCATGCAATTAATATTCCGTAATTTGGGTACAAGAACCTGTAATCTGTATACAACCCCATCAAGGTTTTCATTGCAATTTTGTAGGGTCGCTGAATACCTGAGACAACAGGGGCAGATACTATTCAATTCAAAATCATATGGAGAAAGCAAAACCATTTACAGGCATCAACAGAACAGTTGCCCCATTGGTATTTTTGTTGCTTGTATTATTTTCTGTCACACCCGCCCATGCTCAGCGAGGGGAGAAGCAAAAGCCAATCGTTATTGACCGGCAGGGAAGCTTTGCCATCGGAGGTACGGTGATTACCAATCCCGGCACATTCGATCCGTACCATCCTACTCCTGAAGGGCAAACATACCATGGTGACCATGCATACGTATATTATCAAATCCCTGCCCCCGCCCGTCCGTACCCGCTGGTGATGTGGCATGGATTCGGGCAGTTTTCCAAAACCTGGGAGACTACACCGGACGGACGGGAAGGGTTCCGGACCATTTTTTTACGGCGTCGTTTCCCGGTTTATGTGATTGACCAGCCCAGGAGAGGGAGTGCGGGCCGGAGTACAGTTCAGGGTACGGTAACACCGACACCTGATGAACAGGGATGGTTCGGTACTTTTCGCATTGGAATTTGGCCTGACTATTTTGAAGGTGTTCAGTTTGCGCGTGACTCTGCCACATTAAACCAATATTTCCGTTCAATGACACCCAATATTGGGCCCATTGATATTCAGGTGAACGCGGATGCGGTCTCGGCGCTGTTTGATAAAATTGGTCCGGGAATCCTGGTTACCCATTCACATTCAGGTGGAATGGGCTGGTTAACCGCCGTAAAAAATCAAAAAATCAAAGCCATTGTCTCCTATGAACCGGGAAGCGGTTTTCTGTTCCCGGAAGGAGAAGTGCCTGCCCCAAAGCCCAGCTCCGGCGGTACACTGGAAGCTGTGGGAATACCCCTGCAGGAATTTAAGGAGCTGACCAAAATCCCTATCGTCATCTATTACGGTGATTTTATCCCGGCTACACCCAATCCCAATCCCGGACAGGACGGATGGCGGGTGCGGCTTGAAATGGCCAGGTTATGGAGAGATGCCGTTAACCGCCATGGAGGTGATGTCACCGTGGTCCATCTGCCGGAGATCGGTATCACTGGGAACACCCATTTTCCTTTTTCCGATTTAAATAATCTGGAGATTGCCGGTTTAATGCATGATTGGTTAACGGAAAAAGACCTGGACTAATGAAAAGAAAAACATTCCACCTCTATCTAATCGTGATCTTTATAGCTACAAGTGTTCTTTCTTCAGGACAGACCCAACCGGTCCATCCTTTTGGCCTGGTCTACCGGGGTGCCATTACAGAAAACATACCGGGTGAAGTGCATATTCATCCGGTCACCTATTCACTGAATGGCCTTGATATCTCTGCCAATGTTTACACTCCTGCCGACTACGACCCGTCAGGGAACTATCCTGCCGTGGTGGTGGCTCATCCCAACGGCGGTGTCAAGGAACAGGTAGCCGGATTATACGCACAACGTCTGGCAGAATCGGGTTACATCACTATTGCTGCCGATGCATCCTACCAGGGTGCCAGCGGCGGGGAGCCGCGTAATGTGGATAAGCCGGCCAACCGTATTGAGGATATCCGGGGAATGGCAGACTTTATCACGCAATATGCAGGAGTAAATGACGATCGACTGGGTCTGCTGGGCGTTTGCGGCGGCGGCGGGTATTCTTTGGCGGCAGCTCAGACCGATAAGCGTTTTAAAGCCGTGGCCACACTCAGCATGTTCAATTCGGGTGTGGTCAGGCGCAACGGATTTATGAACTCTCAGGTTTCCACCATTCAGGAACGGCTAAAACAGGCTTCAGAAGCTCGCGCCCTGGAAGCGGCAGGGGGTGAAGTGCGCTATGCTGCAGATATTGAATGGACCGATGAAATGGCCGACAATCTGCCATTTGATCTGTACCGTGAAGGCCATTATTACTACCACAGAACCCATGCTCACCCGAATTCCACGTTTCGTTACACCATGAGCAGCATGCTCGATCTGATGGCTTTTGACGCAGCCACCCATATGGATCTGATCCACCAGCCCCTGTTGATGATGGCGGGTAGTAAAGCCGACACCTACTATATGACCGATCGTGCTTTCAACCGTGCTACGGGAACGAATGAGAAAGAATTATTCCTGATAGAGGGAGCTACCCACATTCAGACCTATCATGTCCCCGAATATGTAAATCAGGCGATGTCCAAACTCAATGCGTTCTTTGGAAAATACCTGTAACGAAACGATTCATCAAAACAACCACCTTATGAAAACCACCATAACCGGTCTGATCATGGTCATCACGTGTGCCACATGGACCTTCGCACAAAACCTTGCAGCCGAGCAGGAAATCATCCAGCTGTCAAAAGATAAATGGCAATGGATGGCCGATAAAAATGGAGATTTGCTGGAAAAGCTCTTTCACGAAAAAGCCATGTTTGTCCATATGGGCGGGTCCTGGGGAACAGAACAGGAACTGAATATCATTGAAAGCGGAAGGATCTGGTACAAAAAGGCGGATATCCATGAGGTTTCGGTGAATATTATAGATCGTACGGCCATCCTGTTAAACCGGATCGATCTGCTTGCAGAAGTAGGGGGAAGGGAGGTAACGAATCCATTCGAAGTTACTGAAGTGTATATTCAGCAGGATGGCAGCTGGAAGCTGGGTTCATTATCATTTACCAGACTGATGACACGCGACGACCGGTAATGCTCAAAACAACTCTCATAATGAAGACATTATTATTTATTTTATCACTGGTTATTGCCTGTAATTTACATGCCAGGCAGACCGGTGGGGATCATGCCCTGGAGGCACCAATAGTTCGTACCTCTGCAGGAAAAATCCAGGGGATAAAAGAAGGGGATGTCACCGTGTTTAAAGGGATTCCCTATGCCGCTCCACCCGTTGGCCCATACCGCTGGCGCCCGCCACAACCTGTCATCCCCTGGGAAGGTGTGCGTGATGCCAGCGAGTTTGGTCCAGATTGTGCCCAGGCAGGGTGGGGCACTGCTCCGGGATCAATTTCGGAGGGCTCATCGGAAGATTGTCTGTACCTAAATTTGTGGAAACCTGCGGGCACTGAGCCGGGAGCAAAATTACCGGTGATGGTTTGGATTCATGGAGGCGCCTTTGTAGGGGGCTCCGGCTCAAGCCCTCAAAATTACGGACATCAGTTTGCCAGGCAGGGAGTGATCCTGATGACCATCAACTATCGCCTGGGACGCTTCGGCCATTTCGCATTCCCTGCCCTGAGCGAGGAGCAGCCGGATGAACCCAAGGGCAGTTACGCCTTCATGGATCAGATCGCAGCCCTTCATTGGGTACAGGAAAATATAGCCGCTTTCGGGGGGGATCCGGATAATGTGACCATTTTCGGTTTTTCGGCCGGCGGCGTATCGGTTCATTCACTCCTGACCATCCCGGACGCCAGAGGACTGTTCCACAAAGCAATCAGTCATTCCGGCGGCGGCAGGGACGGTGTTCTTACCGGCAGGCCGATCAGGGAAGAAAATGCCGATCCTTTCTACACGATTTCTGCTGAAACCATTGGGATCAACTTCGCCCGCAAACATGGGATAGAAGGAACGGATGCAGCCGCACTGGCTAAGCTGCGTGCCCTGAGCGTTGAGGAGATTGTGGACGGAGGTCAGGAAACGGATGGCCAGGGAGGCCCGCGTACCTATTCCGGACCGATACTCGACGGTGAGCTGGTTGTGGAAACTGCCGAGAGCGCATATAAGGCCGGCAGACAGGCACACGTTCCGCTCATCATCGGCAATTGCAGCGGGGAAATAGGTGGAGCGTTTGTCACTACCAGCAATTCGAAGGAAGAATTGTTTTCACAGTTCGGAGAACTGGAGGGTCAGGTAAAAGCTGCCTATGATCCGGATGGTGACAAAGAGTTTGCCGGAGTAATCACAAAGTTTAACACCGACTGGGTATGGGGAGAGCCCGCCCGGATGACTGCAAGAGCTTTTGTGGCCGAAGGTGAACCTGCTTATATCTTCCATTTCGCTTACGTCCCTGACCCCATCCGGGAGCGTGCGCGTTATGGCGCCGGACACGGATCGGATATCTCCTACGTTTTTAACACCCTCAATTCCAGAAGGGGAGCAACTGAACCAACACCAGAAGATCAAAAGTTAGCTCAAATAATGAACACCTATTGGGCAAACTTCGCCAAGACAGGGAATCCCAATGGTGAGGGACTGCCGCTTTGGCCCCTTTACAATACGCAGAAAGAAGAGATCCTCGACATCCAGCCCAATGGCGTTCCGGTGGGCAAGCCCGATCCCAGGAAGGCAAGATTGGATGTGATTGAAAAGGCTTCCAAGATGAGAGATCAAATACAATCACGAGGTATTTAAAATACACTTATGATGAAAATGGTGAAACAGGTAATTATTTTATCAGCTTTCATTTGCAGCTTCGGCGGATACCTCCATGCACAAGCCGGGGCAGAAGCGGATAATCAATTAACGACAAAACAACAAAAAATCATCCCCATTGCAGCCTATACTGCTGCAGGAGAACTTTCAAAATTAAAAGCGGCAATCAATGAGGGACTGGATGCCGGATTGACCGTGAATGAGTTAAAAGAAGTCATGGTCCACCTGTACGCCTATTGCGGATTTCCACGCAGCATTCGCGGGTTACAGACCTCTATGGAAGTGCTGGATGAACGAAAAGCTGAAGGTATCAATGACGCAATGGGTGCTGATGCATCCCCCATAAACGATGAACGCAGTAAATACGACCGGGGAAAAGAGAATCTGGAAGAACTGATCGGCCGGCCGATCACCGGGCCGCAAAGTGGTTATGCGGCTTTCGCCCCGGTCATAGAAATCTTTCTGAAAGAACATCTTTTCGCCGATATTTTCGATAGAGACGTTCTGACTTTTGCAGAACGAGAACTGGTAACTATATCTGTACTCAGCAGTATCGGAGGTGTTGAACCTATGCTGCGTTCCCATTTAACCATTTGTCTTAATGTAGGCTATACTCCCGAACAGCTGAATGAATTTGTAAGTATTATAAAATCAACTGTCGGTGAAAAGAATGCTGAAGATGCTCAGACAGTTTTAGATGAAGTTCTCAAAAACAGGCCATCCTAGTCAATTAAAAGTAAACAGAAATTAAATGATCTAACCATGAAACACAGCTTTCCATATGGCATGCTTATGCTGATTCTGCTACTTCCGGCTTGCAGCACAGAGAAAGGATCGGACGAAATCCCCGGGCAAAGTGAATCCGTATTTCCTAAAGGAGAAATCTTAAGCAGTGATAATTTTTCCGGAACGGTCTGGCTGCGTATGATGGGAGCCAGCGACAGCACCCTGCATGCAAGGTTTGGCAATGTAACCTTCGCGCCTAAAGCAAGAACGAACTGGCATTCACACCCGGGAGGGCAAGTCCTCTTTATAACCGAAGGCCGTGGGTATTACCAGGCTAAAGGTCAGCCTGCCCGGGTATTGCGAAAAGGTGATGTTGTGGAGATTCCACGCAACGTAATGCACTGGCATGGCGCAGGTCCCGAAACCGGATTTGCCCACATTGCCATCAGCCTGAATTCCGATGAAGGAGGGGCTATCTGGTCAGGACCCGTAACGGATGAGGAATACGCCGAAGTGATTCAATAAGATTATTTGATTCTGGAACTCTCGATCTGAATGATGATCGGGATAAACTTTTCTATATCAGGAGAGTCAAAACAATACATATCTAAAATACAAAAAGTCATTTTAATGAATGACTCAGATCTGACAATCGAAACATTCACCTGAATCCAACAATATGAGAATCCGACTGATTATTTCATCAACCTTCCTTTTGTTTTTTTTCGCAAACCAGATATATGCCCAGGACTGGCCCCAGTTTCTTGGCCCCGAAAGAAACAGTACATCACCCCAGAAAAATCTGCTGCGTACCTGGCCGGAAAATGGGCCTCAAATAGTATGGACCGTGGACCTGGGTATTGGTTATGGCGGACCGGTGGTCAAGGACGGTAAAGTGTACCTGCTTGACCGTGACGACGAAGTGGGAGATAAAATGCGTTGTTTCGACCTTCATTCCGGCGAAGAACTCTGGAAGTTTGAATACGACGCCCCCGGTTCGGTCATGTTCCCCGGTTCGCGGAGTGTACCTGCTCTGGATGGCAACTATGTTTATTCCTGCGGTCCCTATGGCGATCTATATTGTATCGACATTCATACACATCAGCCGGTCTGGAAAGCGAACATCTGGACAGATTTTGGGGGAGCTCCCGGAAATACACCCCCCGATGGGGGGGAAGAAGAACCGGGTGGATTCAGCATCCCCGAAAACTTCCCGATATGGGCCATTTCTCAATGCCCACTGGTTTACGGCGATTTACTCATTGTATTATCACAGGCCCCTGATGCCGGTGCGGTAGCTTATGACAAAGCTACCGGTGAGATGGTATGGAAAACCCCCAACCTGGGAAATGAATCATATGCCAGTCCTTCGATCGTTAAAATAGATGGCGAGGATCATATCGTTTTCGTCATCTCCTCCACTAATCCCATTGGGCGCAGGGATTTACCGCAAACACTGGGTAACGTCGTCGGAATAGAGCCCCTTACCGGGAAAATACTTTGGAATTATGACAAGTGGGACTGCCATATTTCGGTGCCAAGTGCTTTTGATGCCGGGGATAACAAGGTACTTGTTGTTGGCGGATATGAACTCGGAGCTGTTATGCTTCAGGTAGATAAGCGGGCAGATGGCACCTATACCACTACGGAACTTCTCAGAACCGAAGAATTTGGAGATCAGACAAAACCTCCCATATTGATAAATGGGTATTTTTATGCCCAGTATGGGACCAATAACAAGCGGGACGGCCTCACCTGTATGAACATGGATGGGGAGATCATGTGGAAAACCAAACGGGATCCGGATTTCAATAAGGGCAGTATGATTTATGCCGATGGTCTTATCCTGGCCACAGACGGAGGCAAATCACTGTATTTGATTGAGCCTGATCCTTCTGAATTTAAGCCACTAGCATCGGCTGAACTGCTTACGGCTGCGGAACCCGGCAATAACCGGATGGCAAGATTTGGAACTCAGAACTGGGCGCCGATTGCACTCGCAGACGGGAAACTGCTGATTCGCGATCAAAGCAGGATGCTGTGTGTGAGAGTGGCGGAACAATGAAAAAAGAAACAACTATATGATGAAAGTACTTGTAGTTCATATTCTGGTTATAATAGTGTTGGCCGCCGATGCCCAGATCTATCAATTCCGCGGCCCGGACCGTGACGGGAAATTTCCCGAAACCGGTCTTCTGAAAGAGTGGCCGGAAGGCGGTCCAGAGCTTCTGCTGGAATATGAAGGCATCGGCGACGGGTGGTCGTCGGTGATCTCCGATGGAAAATACATCTATGCCACCGGCAAAATCGATACCATGGATTACCTGACCTGTATCGACTTCGATGGCCACCTGAAATGGCAGATTCCTTACGGGAGAGCCTGGGATGAATCATTTCCCAACACCAGGGGTACCCCGACCATCGAAGGTGAAAGGATCTACATTATCAGCGGTCACGGGGAGCTGGCCTGTCTGGATGTGGAAACCGGAGATATCCGCTGGAAAGTAAATGTGGATGCAGAGTACCAGGCCGACTGGCACAACTGGGGTGTGGCCGAATCACCCCTGATCGTGGATGATAAAGTGATCAGTTCACCCGTCGGAGCGCTGACCACCTTTGTTGCATTCGATAAAATGACCGGTGAAGAGGTATGGAGGTCGCCTCCCACCGGCGGACAGCGTTCCTACGTTTCTCCCGTTCTGCATGAATTCAGCGGCAGGGAGTATATCCTGGGAGCATCCGCCAGCGACCTGTTTATCGTGGATCCGGAAAACGGAGAGATCAAATCCTCTTATAAGTATTTCGATTCCTCACTCTGGGAATGGCAGCCCAGAGGTATGATCTGGGCCAATTCGCCGGTGGCCAAAGGGCATATGATATTCATAGCCATCGGTTACGATTATCCGGCAAGAATGCTCCGGGTGAGTGATGACCTGACCTCCATCGAGGAGGTATATACCAGCGACCTGATGGACAACCACCACCACGGGCTCATCGAACTGGACGGGTATCTCTACGGCTCTTACTGGGTGCACAACAACGCCGGGAACTGGGCCTGTCTCGACTGGGATACCGGCGAGGTGATGTATGACCAGGAGTGGAACTCCAAAGGGCAGCTGGTTTATGCCGACGGCCTCTTCTATGTCTATATCGAGAAGAGAGGCCATGTGGGGCTGGTAAAACCCGACCCGTCGGGCTTCCATGTCATCAGTTCCTTCCAGATCGAGAAAGGAAGCGGTCCGCACTGGTCACACCCCTACATCCACGACGGTAAACTCTTTCTGAGGCACGGGGATGTGCTGATGGTGTATGATGTGAAGGAATAGGAGCTACTTTGCCTGGATCTTGAATTGCATGATTTTTTCAAAATCCTTCAGGACTTTCTGATTGCGGATCTCGAAGGTGCAGGGCTTGGACTTACCCACATTTTCAGTGCTCCTGATGTGCTCCCTGGTTTCGTCCGAGAGGGGAAGGGTGTAAACCTCCTCCATCAGCCGTTCAGGGATGTAGATGGCCGCCTTCATAAATCCGTTCCAGGCAGACATCCAGACAATCGTCCTCTTTTTCTTCTGTACTTTGCAAAGCCAGGCCTTGCCGTCCCTGTAGTACCGCCATTCGTAAACCATATCGTTCCGGTCGAACAGCTCCAGAAGCGCACCGTATACGTTGTAAGCTCTCCCGAGTGTTGCCTTTAGTAAAGGCTCGTCAGGGTATGCAGACGGGTCGGTTAGTTGCAGGGTTTCGGTTGTTTCCATATATGTCAGGATTTCGTTATTGGTAACGGGGATTCTGACCCAAGGTAAATATTAAACGTTTAAAAAGTGCATGCAGCTAAGGTTTCTGATCAGTGTCGATAGTCGTCCGATTCCCGGTAATCCTCACAATCCAGTTTTTCAGTAATGTATTCCGGGATCTCGAAAGAGAGTTGTTTCGAATGCCGGTAGAGCGGATTGCGGTAGATCTTCTGCATATACCTGGCCCAGATGGGAAGGGCCGCGTAGGCGCCCTGTCCGTATCCGCCATACCGGAACCGGATTCTTGGAAGATCGCCCCCGACCCAGACGCCGGTGATCAGCACCGGGGTATAGCCGATGAACCAACCGTCGCTATAGTATTGGGTGGTCCCTGTTTTTCCGGCCATCTCATTATCAAATCCATACACCGTACGCAACGAAGAAGCGGTCCCCCGGTCCACCGCGCCTTTCATCATTTCAGTCATCAGCCAGGCCTCCCGGTCATTCATGACCTGTTCAGATGCAGCAGGGTGGGCATCGTACAGCACATTCCCGTATTTGTCCTCGATACGCCTGAGGAAAACGGGCTCGATCAGCTCTCCTTCATTCAGGAATACGCTGTAGGCGCGAACCATCTCTTTCAGCGAGACATTCCCCGTGCCGAGTGCCAGGGAAAGGACTTCAGGCAATTCTCCTTCGATGCCCAGCCGTTGTGCGAACCGGATGACCTCCGGAATGCCGGTCTCGTTCAATAGTTTGACACTGACGGTATTCACGGAATGCACCAGTGCTCCCTTCACGGAGTAATAGCCGCCATAGGAGCCGTTCGAATTTCTGGGGGTCCAGTTATTGTAATCCTCATAGACCAGCGAATCGTTGGCGAAATAGGTACAGGGATCCAGTCCGCTCCTGAGTGCTGCCGCATAGACGATGGGTTTGAAGGTGGAGCCGGGCTGCCTTCTGGAAGTGACATGATCGTACTTGAAGTATTTCGGCTCGATCCCCCCGACCCAGGCCCTTACATACCCGGTTCCGGCCTCTATCGAGATCAGGCCCGCATGCAGGAACTTCGCATAATGAGCCACCGAATCATAGGGCGACAGCTCCCTTTCCTCCATCCCCTGCCAGGTAAAAATGTCCATCTTTTCCGGCGTGTTCAGTGCTTCCATGATCTCATCGCGCGACAAACCCTCTTTCACCAGGTACTTATATCCCGGGGTTTTCTTCAGTTGATCAAGGAGGTAGGTGCTGTTTCTGCCGAAGGGATCCCTGTTTTTCCATTGCCGGTCGAAGAGACCCTGAAGGTAGGCCATCCTGTCTCTGACTGCCTCTTCGGCATACCTCTGCAGATCGGCGTTGAGGGTGGTATAGATCTTTAGGCCGTCCGTATAGATATTGTATGGCGCTCCCTCTTCTCCCGGATGGTTTTTTGCCCATTCGAGAAGGACCAGGCGCAGATGTTCCCGGAAATAGGGGGCGAGTCCTTCGGTGTGCGTCAGCTGGACATAATTCAGCTGGAGGGGTATCGAGCAGAGCGAATCGGAGGCTTGGTTGTCCAGAAACCCTGCCGCACTCATCCGGGTCAGGACCAGGTTTCTTCGTTCAAGCGAGCGTTCCGGGAAACGCCGGGGGTTGTACAGAAACGTTCCCTTCAACATACCCACCAACAGGGCCGATTCTTCCATTTTAAGGTCCCGGTGCGATTTGTTGAAAAACCGGTTGGCCGCTGTCTCGATCCCGTAGGTATTCTCTCCGAAGGATACGGTATTCAGGTACAACTCGATGATCTCATTTTTAGAATAGGCCCGGTGAAGGCGCACCCCGAGGATCATCTCCCGGAATTTGTTCACCGGCATGGTCAGAATGGAGTGCCGTTTCCGCGGATAGAGGTTTTTTGCCAGCTGCTGATGGAGGGTGCTTCCCCCTCCGGAGCTTTTGTCCCGGAGCAGGATGGATTTGAACAGGACCCTGAGTGCACTCCGGATGTCGATCCCGTTGTGCTGGTAAAATCTGACATCTTCGGTGGCGATCAGGGCCTTAATCAGATTTTCCGGAAGGTCCCGGTATGGCACATCGGTCCGGTCCTGAAAGTAGTACTTACCCAGCAGGACCCTGTCGTTGGAGTAGACCTCCGACGATTGATAGTTCTCAATGTTCTTCAGGTCCTGCACTGAGGCCAGTCGTCCGAACACCCCTGCATATACCATCAGGAAGATCGCCCCGGTCAACAGGGCCAGTCCGACGATGATCCCCGCCGTCCAACGGATGATTCCTCTCCAACCAGCCATCAGTCCCTGTCTCTCCGGTCCCTCCGGTCCCGGTTATCCCGGTCCCGGTCGTCCCCGGATTCTCTCCATGCTTCCTTCTCATGCTCCAGCCACTGCGTCAATTCCGGAATAAAACCGGTTGCAGGGTACGGATTTTTCTCCAGAAGTTTCTCCAGGTTCTCGATCCTCTGTTCCGGATCTTCTGTTTCCATGGTACGTTTGACCAGCAGGGCGAAAGCCAGGTCGATGGGTTCGTAGGTCACGAAGTCCTTTTTGATCCAGCCCACCTTTTCCTTCTTTTCATTCACCACTTTGATCCAGTCGTCCCACTCCTCGACCACTGCGACGATCTCCATGGTATTCAGCTCCTGATCGGTAATTGTCAGAAGGTCGGGCCGGAGGTATACCGGAACCGGATCGACAATGACAGCCGGCTGTGCATTCAGCACACTGGCAAAATCATATACCCAGACCCTGGAGGAATCGGATAACTGGACATAGAACAGCCGGGTGTTGTTGTAGGCGGAATCGATGGCCGACGAATCCAGGTACAAAAACTGTTCACCCAGGCTCAGAAGCGTGACCCTGTCGGAACTTCTCCTGGGCTCGCTGCGGGAGGAGATCCTGTCCCATACGCTTACCCCGACAGTTTCATGGTTTTCAGCCTTCTCCTTATCCGCTTTTACCGGTGCATTTTCCTTGCATGATGTCAGGATCAGTAAGAGGGCGAGATACAGATGAAGAATGGCCAGGGTTTGCATCCTTAGATAAATACTTATTAGCTAAAGTGTTGCAAATTAGTAAAAAAAAACCCTGGCGCAAGTCCATCCGGGCATCTTCCGTTTAATTGCGCTTCTCCTCTTCCATCTTTAAATAGAAAGTGAGGTCCATAAAATTGTTGCCCGAGCCGTAGTTTTCAATCCTGTATACATGATTGCCCGGGGCAGCTGCGATGATCGTGGAAAGGGGGACCTCATAATAGGTGGTTCCCAGGCTTTCGCTGGTGAGCCCGTCGTTTTCTTTCACGGCGAGCCGGATCATGATCTTGTCGTCGTATTCTAAATCATTGTACACTCTTTTCGTTGTTTTATTGTCAGAAAAAGTATGGGTGGAATTTTCAGCTACCTGTAAGTATTTTTCACCCGAATCGATTTTCCAGTTGAAGTAACCATTCCCGGGATCGCTGTTCGCATAGGTTTTGATCGTACCATAGAGCTCGTTGCTTCCGGTCCAGCCGTCTCCGAATTTCGGGGTCATGCTGTAGAGGCGGACCGAGATATCGTACCGCAGGTTATCGGTCCGCGGGATGGCGGTGCGGATAGGGTAGGAAGCCATGGAAACCACCCTGGCGATGGTATTGTCGGTAATATAGCGCAGTTTGTAGGCTATGGGGGCTCCGGGAGATTCTTTGGAGAAATTGCCCCCCTGGATAATGTAATTCTTGAAATCCTGAAAGCCGTTGATCGCTGCACTGGCATCGGCCCCTGACCCTCCCAGGACATAGACCCTCATGGTGGATTTGGAACTCAATTTCTCAAATTCGACAGATGCATCCCCTTCCACCTGACCGTATGAAGCTTCCAGGTAGTTCCGTACCTCCGTTTCTGATAACTCGGATTCCACCGTAAAAAGGGCCATCCGCCCGAAAGTCACCGTGGATACATACATGGGCATTAATGAGCCGAAGTTCGCCGAGGCAGGATCACCGTTGATCAGATCGGATGGCTCGGATGGCAGATCCAGATCGAGCGTGTAATACTTCTGGATAAACCTGGCCACCATGCGCGTTCTTATGTTGGTATTTGAAAAGTCGAAGTTGTTGGAGACATTATTAATTCCTGATTCATAGCTGATATTCAGTGCCAGGTCCAGTTGTTCCCGGTTATACACCTCTTCCACGGTAAATCCGAGATTGGCGGGAGGCACATCGTACTCCTGGTTCATCAGGCTGTTCACCGCCTCCCGGACCGTGCTTAATTTCGGATCGGTGACCTCTACCGATACCTGATCCGATCCCTGTAACGATGTGGAAATGGTAATGGGCTTGCGGTTCACGGAAATAGGCACATAGCTTCCATCCAGGATGCTCTCTCCCTTGATCAGCGCTCCGGGGTAGATCACATCCGTCTGCGGATCGAGTACGATTTGTTCGTCGTAGCCTGCCGCCGCAGAGTAATATTCAATGGTGTAATTGTACTCCTGATCCTGTTCGGTGGCGGTGCTGTCCAGCTGCGGTTCCATCTCAGGTGGAAATTCGATCAGCGGCATGGTCAGAATATAATCGTTGATGTCGCTGCTTGAATAGGGGTTTTCATCTTTCTGACAGCTCATGGTGAGGAGCGATATCAAAGCAAATGAAACCAGATAGAATGATAAACGTGTCTTTTTCATGATGGTCGGTTTTTTAATGAATACCATCACAAAAAAAGACTAATTAGTCCGTTTTATGATTACACCTGTGTTGCATGGTATGCTACACATGTTGCATCGGGCTAAGATGCCTGTAAATCAACACTTTTTCGCAGCTCTCCAGGGGTGATCTTAAAGTAATCTTTAAAGCTTTTATTGAAATAACCGGGGCTGTTGAAGCCCACCCGGTATGAAATCTCCGCAATGGTTCCTGCGTTTTTTTCAATGAGCTCACGGGCCCGTTCCAGCCTGTATTCGCGGATGAACTGGCTGGCTGTCTTGGCCGATATGGCTTCGAGTTTGCGGTGAAGCTGGCTTCTGCTCAGTCCGATATTCCCGGAAAGCTCCTCCACAGAGAACTCCTCATTGGCTATGTTATCTTCAATGGTCTGGCATACCTTCTCCATAAAGACCTTATCCATCGATTTCACCACCAGGTTCTGCGACGTAATGATCAATTCTTTTGAATATTTCTGGCGAAGTTTTTTTCGCGCATCCAGCAGATTTCTGACTCGAAGCTTCAATTCATCCCCGTGGAAGGGTTTAGTCAGGTAATCGTCCGCTTTCGTTTCCAACCCTTCCAGACGGCTTTCCATGGAAGCTTTTGCCGTTAGCAGAATAATCGGAATATGGCTGGTGAGCTCATGATTCTTGAGCTCGTGCGATAGCTGGATCCCGTCGTTTTCCGGCATCATCACATCGCTGATGATGATATCGGGGATAAGCATTTTTGCCCGCTCGATTCCTTCATTCCCGTTTCCTGCTTTTTCCACGTGGTACTCATTTTCCAGAACCGTATGGATATAATTCATCACTTCCTCATGATCTTCAACGATCAGAACAACCGGAAGAGTCTTCCATTTCGCTACATCGTCTCCTGCCGGGTATTCGGCACCCTCCGGTTCATTCTTCCCCGGATCTGCCGTTTCAGTTACCGGAGGTTGCGCCGTCTCGGCGACAGGCAGATCAGCCGTCTCCGTAACCACAGGTTCACCCTTAATGGAGGGTGATGAAAGCGGTGTTGTGGCAGGGAGCCGGACCGTAAAACGGGTGCCCATCTCCCGCGAGCTCTCCGCATGAATGGTTCCTCCGTGCAGAGCCACCAGCTCGCGGATCAGAGCCAGACCTATTCCGGTCCCTGTTCCGGAGTTTGGAGTGATTTCCGACTGAAAGAACCGGTCAAAAACGTGGTGGAGGTCTTCAGGAGATATATAGGATCCCTGGTTGGTCACCATCCAGGTAACATATCCCTTTTTCTCTATCTCCCGGGTGACCACCTTCACCTCAATGCGTCCCCCCTCCGGCTCAAACTTCAATGCATTGGACATCAGGTTATTGAAAATGGTTTCCACATTTTCCGGGGCGAAATTGATTTCCTGTACTTCGGCATCTGCATGGAAGGAGAGGTCGATTTTTTTCATTTCAGCCAGGGAGTGAAAAGACTGAACCGCCCGCTTCATCATGGCCATAAAATCTGCACGGACAATGTGCAGACGATATTTCCCGGCATCGAGTTTGGAGAGATCAAGAATCTGATTGATGAGTCTCAGCAGCACGCCGGCATTTTTTTCGATCATCTTCAGTTCAGTACGAAAGGGTTCTGCCTCCTCTTTTTTCTGAAGGTCATGCAAAGGTCCCAGGATCAGGGTCAGGGGCGTTCGGAACTCATGGGAGATATTGGCAAAGAAACGGGATTTGATCTTATCCAGCTGCTTTTCGTTGGCCAGTAATTGTCTGTTTTTTCGCCAGGCAAGAACCAGAATGGCCACCATGAGCGCCCCCACAATAATCGTCAGCATCCAGAGCCCGACCACCCGCCTGTTATTTACCTTTGCTGCTTCGTTTTCATCTTGAAGCAGTGAGATCTGCTGCTCTTTTTTCTCGGTCTCATATTTAGAGATCAACTCTGCAAACTGTCGCTGATTTTCCCGCGCGATGATGCTGTCACTAAATTGCTTATAATTCTTATAACCGGAGAGAGCCATCACCGGTTGACCCAATGCTTCATATGCCCTGGAGAGAAACAGATGTCCTTCCATGAGTTTCTCTGTGTTTCCAATCCTGCTGGCAACCTCAATCGATGCTTCCAGGTTTTGTATGGCTCCGTCGTATTCTTTCTTTTCATACAGGCATTTACCGATTCCCAGATAATTGGAACAGATAAATAGCGCGTCCTCCAGATCCTGACTCAATGATAATCCCTCTTCGAAGATCTGTCGAGCTTGCTCAAAATTCTGTGTCTCGTACTCCAACTTGCCCCGGGAGAACAGGGTTTTAACTCTTTCCTGCTTAAAACCATATGAATTGGTGATGTTCAGGGAGGAATCCAGAACGGTCCTGGCATTTTCATACTCTTCCAGCACCAGGTAGATATCGCCCATCATCCGGTAGGCAATAGCTGTGAATTTGACATTGTCTGTCTTTCGGTGATAGGCCAGATTCGTTTCCAGGATCTCCAGGCTTTCAGCGTATTTACCCTGCACATTATAAAGCTGAACCAGTTTGTCGAACGCAAATATTTCCCAGGCTTTAAACTGAAAGCGCTGAAAGATTCCCAGGGCTTCCAGGATCGTTCTGACCGCCAGCTCATAGTTGCCGGACGCTCCGTGATTGCCTGAAATCATGTAAAGTGTCACTCCATAGCCGATGGAATCCCCATGGGAAAGAAAAACTACACCCGCTTCCCGGGCATAGGAAGTGGATTGATCGTAGTTGCCAAGTTCGTATTGAATATTCCCGAGGTTATAGAGAACAGAACCTTCAATCTCGTAATTGCCCGCTCTTTCATTGGCCTCCCTCGCCTTCAGGTAATTGCTTTCAGCCAGCTCATTGTTGCCCAGCTGGAAATGGGCGGTGGCAATCCGTTCATATCCCCGGGCGATCCCCAGGGGATAGTCGGTTTCCTGCGCCAGAGAGAGGGCTTTTTGTGCATACTCGATGGCTTTATTTGATTGGTTGTATGTAAACAGATCGGAGAGTTTGATGTAATTCTGAACTATGACACTGTCGGTGCCTGCTGATCGGACGACATTTAACAGGCTGTCCTCTATACTGTTATTATTGGCGGGAGGGCCCGCATTCAATAGTCTGCCGATCGTCAGGAGGAGGGTGATGAATGCGGTGAAAGCAATAGATTTCATTGTCTGGCCAGTCGCTGATTAATAAAAGACAATGAAATCCTTTTTATGTTCTGTGAAGACCGGCATAATCAAGGGTCTTTCAGATCATCGGGTAAAGAGGAGATGAACTCGTTCACCAGGGTAATGATCGCCTTTTCGTGTTTCCAGGACTGACTATTATGCTCCAACCAGAACGGGTAGGAGGTGGTAACGATCACCATATCCAGCTCATCCACAAGAACGATCAGTTGCCCACCGTGTCAGGCAAAGTTCACATGATGATCGTTTGCGTTGGCAGACCACCACTCATATCCATACCCGATATCACGAAAATCGCCTATTCTTTTCGCAAAGGCCTCATTCACCGAATAGGTTTGAAGCGAAACCTCCACCCAGTCTGCCGGAATGATTTGTTTTCCCTCGAACATGCCACCGCTCAGATATACCAGTCCGAACTTGGCCGCATCGCGTGCAGCAAGGTGAAGATCACCACATCCGTTATTGTGGCCTTCTGTGTCCTGTCCCCATTCGCCTGGTTTCACATCGAGCGGAGAAAAAAGATGTTCTTCAGCGTATGATTTCAGATGCATCCCGCAGGACCTGTCAACGATGATCCCCAGCCAGTTGGATGACAGATTGCTGTAATGGAACCTGGTTCCCGGGTCACTGACAAGGGGAAAATCTTCTATAAGAGGTGGATAGTAACCCGATAGAAGGCCATCCCACAGGGCCTGGTCATCCTCCTCGTTAGGGTAGCCCGAGCGCATTTCCAATAAATCCCGCAGGGTGACCTGTTCTTTCCCCGGATCAGTGACCCTCTCGGCTATTTCCGGAAAGAAATCAAGCATCTTCTGATCCAGGCCGGAAAGACATCCTTGCTAAAGAGCAATCCCCACCAGAGCCGAAGTAAAACTCTTCGTCACTGACTGAAGCCGATCCTTCTGATCGACGAAACCATCGTGAAAATAGTCTTCAGCCACTAAATAGACGTTCCTGATTACGAGCAGACTGTAAAGGGTCTCCAGTTCAGCCGCATCCTACTACTATGTTCAGGAACAACAAGGTACAGGCGAACTTAACCAGGAATAGTTCAATCTGCTTTGAAGCTTTCCTTATAAATCAGATTATTGATTGCTGCTTGAATGATCCCTTCTGTATGATCATCGACTGAATTGGTACCTGCAATGAAAGCACGGTTGATGTGTGGAGCGACCCAAATACTGACATACCACATGGTATTTGATCCATCTGGTCCATTGTCCCGGGAGGACCAAGCCTGCAGAACTCATACCAAGAGGCGCAAATATTTGATTTCTCATAAGCGTTTCCCAGCTTTGTCCGGTGATACTTTCAGCCATAATCCCGGCAATTTGATCAATAGCTGTTCTTGTCCATTAGAATGGATAGCTTCGCCAAGTTCTATTTCAACAGAACAAGTTTTTTCGAGTGAATAATTCCTTTATCTGTTTCCAACCGGTAAAAATATAAACCATTCAGACAGCCTGCAGCATCCCAGCTTACTTCGTGAATTCCCTGATTCAATGGTTCTGAAATCAGTGTGGCAACTTCTTGTCCATGTAGATTATAGATTTTCAGCGTTATAAACTCATTTTCTGGAATTGAAAATTGGATAGTTGTCGTGGAATTAAAAGGGTTGGGATAGTTCTGACTGAGTATGAAGTCATTGTCTTGCTTTTCTTTCTGATTGATTGATGAGGGTCCGGCACCCAACATCGCGAGGAAAATCATATCACCACCACCGGTATCAATGGTGTCGGCGGGAGAAAATCGCACTCTGGATCGTATGGAACCTGTGATATATAAATGACCATTCATATCGTATCCAATTCCTTTAGCCTGGTCCCCATCTGAAGTTCCACCGGCTTGATTAAACCATACTAAATTCCCACTGTTATCATATCCCGCCACAAAAATATCTCCGGCTCCATTACTATGAAAAACCTGTCCTTCTACAATCAGAGAATCCGTAAATACGCCGCAAAAACAGGGATTACCTTGTTCGTCTAATGTTATTGACCTGGCCGTTCCCAACGTTGGATCGATTTGTCTCACCCATTGATAGGTGCCATTTGAACTGTATTTGACTAGAAAGATATCGGCATTATTGTTACCGGGATTCATAACGGTTAAACTGTCATTGCCAAAATGAGCTGTCAGGAAAAAATGTCCTGTTACAAACACATTACCGAAATCATCCGTATCAATGGAAGTGGGATAGTCACTCAAAATGCCACCGAAGTGATCAGCCCATACAAACTGACCAGCCTGATCAAACTTTGCAATGTAAATTCGATTATCTCCCCCCTGGTATTCAAGTGCATAGGTTTCGTCAAAATTGATCCTATTGGTATATCCACCTGTTACATACACATTATTCAGTTTATCCAAACAGAGCGCCGTACTGTGCGGGCTGAATGGTCCGGCAAATTTTTTCACCCAAAGAATATTCCCATCGCTATCATATTTGGCAAGAAACACCTCCTGGCCACTCCAATCCGAATGCAATGAGTCGTTACCAAAATATGCATCATACTTAAAGGTGCCGGTCACATAAACATTGCCATCGCTGTCCAGTGCCACCGCATTGCCGTGATCGTGATTTGTGCCACCTCCGTTTCTTGCCCACAGGATATTGCCACTGCTGCTATATTTGGCGACAAACATATCCCATGTACCGAAAGAATGTAAGGTATCTGTATCAAAAAATGCAGTACCTAAAAAAGATCCCGTTACATATACGTTTCCTATGGAGTCGACGGCAATGCTTTTCCCCTGTTCGCTAAAATTTGATCCGGTAGTACTTCCTGCATGTTTTGCCCACTCAATTCTTCCAGCATTATTATACTTGGCAACAAAAATATCTTCACTGCCATAACTGCTGATAATCACCGTATCAAACGTGGCATCAAGTGTAAAATAACCAGTGATGTAACTGTTTCCCATCGGATCGCAAGCGATAGCGTTGCTCATTTCCTGAGTATAGCCACCTGCCTGAACAACCCACTGCCATTGGGGATTCTGTGCATTTGCATTTATCAATACTATGATATTGCAGGTAAACAGCACTGAAATGAAGTGATTGAAAAAGTGTTTCATGATATGGCCTTTCTTTAAAATGAAAGAATCTTTCTCAAAAGTCTAGTGATTTGTTCTGCTTTTATTCTTCTTCCCCCAGGTCTTCAATGTCTGCAATATCTTTGGCACGGTACCATATAATCCTGATTCTTTTGTAGCGTCAGCCAGTTCCCAGGTTACACCGCTAATAGATGTGATAATATCTATTGGCACTGGTGGCAGCCCAAATTGGCCCACGTTATTTTCATTTTGAAAATCATCGAGTGTAAGTTACGAAAACATCAATATCGCCAGTATAACGAGGTGCGCCATGGTAAGCTAAAGCATAGTCTCCACAATCATGAAATCTACTTCATGTTCGTTCAACAACGCGAAAAACTCTTTGAAGTCTTTCTGAACTTTCATAAAATTGACGCCTTAGTATTTCTACAACAGAGATTCGCTCCTCATAAGGGCGATTCAGCCAATATGCCAGATCTTCCGACTGAGAATTATCCCTCAATTTGCGTTTTGTAACTACCTTTCTCATAGGAGCTAAAGTCTAAATTTAAAGATACGAAAATATCTGCATTAATAAGAAGAATGGTGGAATTAGGCCTCCGCAGCGTGGCGCGGGCTTTGCCGCTATTCGTTACCTGCGGTGACTCGTGAATTCGGTTATTCATTTCATTCGTGAACTCACTTTGTTCGGTTCGCTCGGTTCTGCAAAGGGCGTGACACGCGTTACGTTCGGCGGGGCGGAACGGGGGAGGGTAAAAACTTGCGCGGAATCCCGGTGAAGTGGGCAAAGTATGTTATTTTTGGGTGGAGCGCCCGCGAACCTGACAAATCTGCAAGAATATGATCAATTCCAGGAAATGCATATTCCCGCTGCTGGCTGCCACATTTCTCATTAGCTTTCTGACCGTTCCCTCGGGGGCGCAGGAGATCTTTCCAGCCGGTGAGGCGGATTCGTTTTTCGAAGGGATCCCCGACTCTGCCAGGGCGATGATAGAAGAAGCGCTGCCGGACATGGCGACGGTCAAAACGGAGAAGCCGGCGAAGCTTCTGGTCTTCAACCTGCACAAGAACAAGGAGCGGGTAATGAGTGGCCATCCCTCCGTTCCGTATGCCAATTATGCCTACAAGTTGATGGGCGAACGGACCGGGGCCTGGGAGACCTGGTTCAGCCGCGATACGATGGTCTTCCGGGAGGAGATCCTGAACCAGTTCGATGCCGTCTGTTTCAACAATACGGCCGGGGTGCTCTTCGATGACCCGGAGATGCGGGACAATCTGCTTGAGTATGTTTACAGCGGCGGTGGATTTATCGGAATTCATGCGGCCGGGGCCACCTTCTGCCAGTGGCCGGTCTACGACCAGTTCCCGGAGTACGGCGAAATGCTGGGAGGATTCGAAAATGGCGGGCATCCCTGGAAACCCCACGAATGGATCACCCTGAAACTGGACGAACCGGAACACCCGGTCAACAAAGCATTCGACGGAAAACATTTCGATGTGAGCGACGAGGTTTTCCAGTTTTCGGAACCCTATACCCGGGACAGGCTCCGGATCCTGCTCTCCATCGATACCAGCCTGACCGATATGAGCATGGACCGGCGTATTTTGCCGGAGCGCCGGGCCGATGGCGATATTGCCATCAGCTGGGTCAGGAACTACGGAAGGGGCTGGGTGTTTTACACCTCCCTGGGCCACAATGCGCACCTGAACTGGAACCCGGTGGTCCTGCAGCACTACCTGGACGGTTTCCAGTTTGCCATGGGTGACCTGGTGGCACCGCTGGTCCCCAGCAACAAGGTAACCGAGGCCATCAGGGCACAGGAGCAACTGGGCTGGCGTCTGGGACTGACCGCCTACAGCTTCAAGAACAATACCCTGTTCGAGACCATCGATACGGCTGCCTCCATGGGAATCCTCTACCTGGGGGGACTCAATGTCCAGAAGGTCAGCCGGGCCAATCCGTCCAACTTCGATTACCAACTGGACGAGGAATCGCTGAGGGAGGTCCGCAGGAAGTTCCTGGATGCCGGTGTAACGCTGGTCACCTATTACATCCACGATATTCCGGAGGATGAAAAGGAGTGCCGGAAACTCTTCGAATTCGGCAGGAAGATGGGCATCGAGACCTTTATTTCGGAACCGAAACCGGAACAGCTGGATATGATCGAACGGTTCTGTGAGGATTATGACATCCGCCTGGCCATCCACAATCACATGGATAATATCTCCCCGGTCTGGTGGGATCCTGACCAAATCCTTAAACACTGCGAGGGGAGGAGTCCCCTGATCGGTGCATGCGGCGATTTCGGTTACTGGGCCCGGTCCGGCATCCAGCCCCTGGAAGCGGTCGGGAAACTGGGCGACAGGCTGATCACGGTCCAGATGCACGACCTGGACTCCTTCAGCCCAGAAGAGAAGGATGTGGCCTGGGGTACCGGAGAGCTGAACGTGAAAAGCGTCCTGAAGAAGATGGCCGGTGTGGGGGTCCGGCCCTCCCTGGTGGGACTGGAATTCTCCAGGGACTGGGACCGGGAGCGGCCGGAGATCCTTCAGAATAAGGCATTTTTCGATAAAACTACCATCTCTCTGAGTTATGAGTGAAACGAAAGAATTAAGCAGGAGGAGGTTTCTGCAGAAATCAGCCTCCCTGACCGCAGGGGCACTGGTGGTTCCCACCATACTGCCCGCTTCCGTGTTCCCGGGAAAGGGAAGGGTGCTGCCCAATGACCGGATCAACATGGGATTCATCGGAGTGGGAGGAATGGGGACCGGTCATGTGCGTTCCTTCATCGAGCATCCGGATGTACATGTGGCGGCGGTCTGCGATGTGAACGGACAGCATGCCGATGAGGCGGCGCGGATTGTCAACCGGCACAACGGGGACGATCAATGCGCTTCATACAACGATTTCAGGGACCTCCTCTCGAGAAGCGACATCGATGCCATCGTCATGGCCACCCCGGATCACTGGCACTCGCTGATCGGCATCGAAGCGGCGCGACAGGGGAAGCACATGTACTACGAAAAACCGCTCAGCCTCTTTTTCCGGGAAGGGCTGGAAATGCGGAAGGCGATCAACCGGTACGGGGTGGTGTTCCAGCACGGTACCCAGCAGCGGTCCGACGAACGGTTCCGGTTTGCATGCGAACTGGCCAGGAACGGAAAGCTAGGTAACCTGGAAAAGATCATCATCTCCTCGGCCAGTTACGGCCAGGTACCCATCCAGCCGGTGGAGGAGGTCCCCGAATACCTGGATTACGATCTCTGGCTGGGACCGGCCCCGGAGGTGCCCTATTCCAGGCTCCGGTGCACCCGGCAGTTCACGCTCATTTATGACCATTCGGTGGGATGCATCAGCGGGGCATGGGGGATTCACCATGTGGACATTGCCCAATGGGCACTGGATGCCGATCACACCGGTCCCCTGGAAGTGGAGGGTTGGGGCACGGTATCGGAAGAGGGGTTGTTCGATACCATCCAGACCTGGGAGGTGGTCCATACTTACGCCAACGGAGTGAAGGTGGTGCATACCGATCATGTTTCCCTCCGGCAGCGCGATCCGCGGTTCGATATCCCCAACTCCATGGGGATCATGTTTGAGGGATCCGAAGGATGGGTCTATGTGGCCAGGGGGTATATCGATGCCAGACCCCGGTCCCTGCTCCAGACCGTGATCGGTCCCGACGAGATCCAGCTTCCCAGAAGCAACGACCACCGCCGCAATTTTCTGGACGCGGTCCGGACCGGCACTCCGGTTATGTGCCCCATCGAAACAGCGGTCCGTTCCGATGCGGTCTGCCACCAGGCCGATATCGCCATCCGGCTGGGACAGAAGCTGAGATGGGATCCCGAAAAGGAAGAGTTTATCGAAAATGCGGAGGCCAACCGGATGCTCTCCCGTCCCATGCGGGGACCCTGGCAATTGTAGTATGAATCTTTTGAAAACAACAGTCATGAAATACATGGGAATCAAACGATTCTTTCTTTCACTGATGATATTGGCCTGGATCGTTCCGGCCCGGACCCTGGCTCAGGAGGAAAATCCCATCCTGAAAGACCTGGAGAAGGTCCTCGTTACCGTGTCCGGCTTTGAACCGGACCAGACACGTGCATGGCACCGGGAATACCTGGAGCTGATGGCACAGGTGTACCAGGATCCTGTTCTGAAAAAGGAAGCGGAAAAACGGATGGTCAGGGCCCTGGAGGCGGGGGCATCCGGAACCGGGAGCCGTTTGATATGCCGAGAGCTTGGAGTGATCGGTTCGGACTATTCGGTTCCTTTGCTGTCGGAACTTCTGGAAGACCCGGGGATGACCGATGTAGCGCTGCTGGCCCTGGAGAATATCCCGGGAGATCGGTCCGGCACCGTTTTGCGGGAAGCCCTGAGCAAGGGGGATGCGGCTGCAAAAATCAGGATTATCAACAGCCTGGCGGTCAGAAAAGATCTGGAATCTGTAAAACAGCTGGAAGAGTTGACGCTGTCCTCCGATCAGGAGGTTGGGCAGGCAGCTATCCGGGCCCTGGGGCAGATCGGCGGGGAGGAAGCTGCAGGCATCCTGGAGGAGCAGTTCGAGGAGACCGGAGGTGAACTGCGCTGGACCGTTGCCGATGCCTGGCTCATCTGCGCCGACGGGTTCTTATCCGGAGGCCGGAAGAAGGAAGCAGAACAGATTTACCGGAACCTATTTGAAGCTGATCCGCCGCTATCCCTGAGGAATGCATCCCTGAAGGGGTGGTTCCTCACTTCCGGAGAACCTCCTGCCGGATTCCTGGCCGGACACCTGCGGGGAGACGATTCCGAGTACCACCGGCGGGTGATCAACCTGATCGGTCTCATCCCCGATCCGGAAGGCCTTGCCGCGCTCTATGAGGAAGTACCGGGACTCCCGGAACTGTCGAAACTCTACCTGATGAACGTACTCGCCGCTGCAGGGGATTATTCTGTGCGGCCGCTGATCATGGAAATGCTGAAGGATGAAGACCAGTTGGTGAGGATTTCAGCCATCAAGGCTTTTCCGGGTGTAGGGAAAAGCGAAGATGCAGTGCTCCTGGCTGCCATCGCTGCCAGTACCAGAGGAGTGGAGCGGGATATGGCCCGGCAGAGCCTGTATAAGCTGTCGGCTCCGGGGACCGGGGATAAAATATGGAATGCCATTACTAGCGCTGAAGGGCGAGAAAAAGCAGAGCTGGTCAGGGCTGCAGGAGAGCGGAACATGACCGGGGCCATCGATCTGGTTATCCGATCGGCTTCTGATCCGGACCATGTGGTCCGACAGGAGGCCATCCGGGCACTGGGCCGGATGGGTTCACCCGAGATCCTGCCCGAAGTAATCACTTTGCTGGTGGAGGCAGAGTCGAGCAGAGAACGCAGGGAAGCCGAACAGGCGGTCCTGGCGCTGCTCCGGAAAATGCCCGTGGGAACCGGACGCTCTTCCGGTATTATCGACGCGTTGAACCATCATTCCGAACCCTCCTCGGCCGCGTCGCTCCTCTCCATTCTGGGTCAGCTTGGAGAACCAGAGGGGCTGCCTGTATTGAGGAAGGCGCTTGGCTCCGGGGAGGATGAGATCCGGCTGGCAGCCATCCGTGCCTTTTCTGCCTGGCCCGATGCAGCTCCATTGCCCGATCTGATGGAGATTCTAACCACCACTTCGGATCAGCGGGAGCACACCCTTGCTCTGCGGGGTTCGGTGGATCTGGTGACCCGGGATGCCCATCTGTCCGGCGAGGAAAAACTGGAAGAAATGAACAGGATCTGGGAGAATGGAGGGAATGAGGGAGAAAAGAAGACCGTGATTTCGGGGCTCAGCAAGATCCGGTCCATCGGAGCACTGGATATGGCCATGGAGCTGGTCAGACTGGGCGAATCCAGGCCGGAAGCCGAAACGGCCGTAATTACTATTGCACAAGGAACCGGCTATGATGATCCCGAGGCAACCCGGATCCGGCTGACGGAATTCCTGTCTCTTTCGAAGGACCCGGATCATATCGGCGATGCTAAACGTATTCTGGAACGAATCAACCAGTAATTTTTATGAAACTATTTGGACTAACCATTCTCGTCTGCCTTTGGAGCGTATCGGATGCCTGCGGACAGCAAATGGAGCGGCTCGAGCTGCAATATCCCATGCCCATGTATGTGGGAACACCGAAGGACCTGATGGATATGGACAAACTGGAAAGGACCTGGGAAATCACCTCGCCGCCGTTCCTGGTGCCGTCAGGCACGGAGAACCTGGCGCTGGACAAGCTGGTGGAGATCGGGGACGAGATTCCGGTAATGGGCGATCCCGACCTGGTCACCGACGGGTCGAAGGAAGCGGCCGATGGGTACTACCTGGAACTGGAGAAGGGGCCGAAATATATCACTATCGACCTTGAGGAGGAGTGCACGATCTATGCCGTGGTGGTCTGGCATTATCACCGTAAGGCCAGGGTCTATTACGACGTGGTGGTTCAGGCAGCGGACGATCCGGACTTCATTGTCAATGTGAACACGATCTACAACAACGATCATGATAATTCCCTCGGATTCGGCGTGGGGGAGGACTTGCACTACATCGAGGATCATAAAGGGCGACTGATGGACGGAAGGGGGGTCACCGGGAAGTATGTGAGGCTTTATTCCAACGGGAACACGGACAACCCGCTGAACCATTACCTGGAGGTGGAGATATACGGAATACCCAATTTTTGAGCCGCAGGGTCAAATACATTCTGTTCTTCCTGATCATCCTGGTGGCCGGCTTTGTCCGGTTCGCCCGGATCAGTGAGCGGTTGATGCACAACGACGAGGCGGTCAATGCACATAAGCTGGGAGTGCTGCTCGAGACAGGAGAGTACCGGTATGACAAGGAAGAATATCATGGCCCTGCTTTGTATTATTTTTCTCTGGCCGTTGCCAGGCTGACCGGCCATAGGACCCACGCTTCCCTTCAGGAGCGCACCCTGCGGATGGTGCCGGCCATATTCAGTTTTTTGACCATCATCCTGCTGCTCATGCTGCGGAGAGAGGTAGGTTGGACCTACATAATGGTCGCAGGGGGGATGATGGCACTGGGCCCCATGATGGTATTCTACGGGAGGGACTATATTCATGAGACCCTGCTCACCTTCTTCATGCTTCTGTTCCTCCTTGCCAGCTACCGGTACCTTCAGGAGCAACGGCTCGGCTGGGTGATTATTGCAGGTGTTTCGGCCGGACTGATGCATGCCACCAAGGAGACCTTTATGATCCAACTGGTTGCAGCAATCCTCGCGTTGCTGGTCATGGTAAGATGGGGGAAGGGGAACGATCCCACCCCCGGAGAAAGCGGTGTGAAAATCCCGCGGCTACACTGGCTGCTGTTCCTGGGATCGGGGCTGTTTACCTCTGTCCTGTTTTTCTCCTCTTTCCTGACCCATCCTAAGGGGATCCTGGATTCAGTGACCACCTATATCTCCTACTTCCAGAGGGCGGGTCAGGACCATGCACACATCCATCCCTGGTACTACTACCTCTCCCTTCTTATCGGTCCGTGGAGGATGGACGGGTTCTTTGCCACTGAGCTCTGGCTGCTGGTCACCGCGGCTGCCGGATGGGTGGCCTTGTGGCGGAATCGAGGGAAAGACCGGTCCGTGACAGTTCTTCTGTTCCTGGGGACGTATAGCCTGATCCTTCTGATCATCTATTCCCTGATCCCCTACAAAACACCCTGGAACATGTTGCAGTTTTATCCGGGCCTGCTGTTCCTCTCGGCCTATGCGATGGTGTGCCTGTTCAGAGCAAAGTGGACGCGGGAAGTGAAAGGAACGCTGGCCGTGCTGGTACTGGCGGGGGGAGTTCACTGGGCAGGGTCCGGGCTGATGCTCAATTTCAAGTATGAGGATCATCCCGTCAATCCCTATGTATATGCCCATACCAGTCCGGATGTGAAGGAGGTAGCGGAATTGCTCGATAGCCTGGCTGAGGTTCATCCGGAAGGATATGACCTCCCCCTGGAGGTGATTTTCCCGGGAAATGAGTACTGGCCGCTTCCATGGTACCTGAGACAGTTTGCAAAGGTGGGGTACTATGATAGCGTTCCCTTTCATGTCGCCGCCTCGCCTGTCTTAATCGCCTCCCCTGAAGTGGAGGAGGACCTGGTCAGAAAGCTCTATGAATTGCCGCCTCCCGGCGAACGGTATTTATACACCTCCCTTACAGACGCTCCTCTGGAGTTGAGACACGGAGTGGGATTGCGCATATACGTTCGTAAAGATGTGTGGGATATTTTCCGGTTCGGGTATCAGTAATGACCTTCTGAGGATGGCTATTCCAGAGGGCTTTCTTCAGAGGGTTTTCTTCAGTGACCCGGCCCGAGTGCCTTTCGTATCCGGGCCAGCTCCCGGAAGATGCTGAAGAAGGTCCGGCCCGGGGAAAGCCTGCTGTCCGGATCGGAACGCCACTCCACCGGAAATTCGACAATACGGTACCCTTTTTTCCCGGCACGGAGGATGATCTCCGCATCGAACATAAAGCCTGTGGTCCGGCATGAGGAATAGAGGTCATGGGCTACCTCCTTCCGGTAGATCTTCAGTCCGCACTGTGTATCCCGCAGGTCACGTGGAATGCTGACCCAGATCCGGATCAGCTTCCGGAAGAGGCAGGAAGCCAACCGGCGCAAGGGAGGTTTGGGTCTGGTGATGATGCTTTGAGGATGGTACCTGGAGGCGTGAGCGATCTGACATACCCCGCTTTTCAGTAATTCCAGGCCCCTGTCGATATGTTCATAGGGGATGCAGTTCCCGCTGTCGATGAAGAGGATTTCATCTCCTCCGGCCTTCATGATCCCGCTTTTCACCGCATGACCCTTGCCCGTGTGTGCTTCATTATCCAGGACCTTCAATGAGATCCCTTCTGGTGTAGAGAATGATATTACCTCTTCTATGGTGCCATCCTGGCTCCCGTCGCTCACCACGATAATTTCTCCCGTCATCCCCCGGGAAGAGAAAAAATCGGAAGCAGCGGCCAGATCATTCAGGATCTTGCCCTCTTCATTATAAACAGGTATGACGATGGACAGATGCATGATGACAATTTATGTGTCGAAGGGGGATCCGACCTAATACCTGGTGCCTTCTGCTGCGTCCATGGGAAATGCCTCATGGATGCGGGCCAGGTCATCGCCGGTCAGCTCCACCTCCAGTGCCCCCAGATTTTGCTCCAGATAGGCACGGCGCTTGGTGCCCGGTATGACGGACATATTCCATACTCGTGCTTATACCCAATACATCTCCGGATCCAAAGAAGGCACCATTAAGACCGATCCGTACCATGTCCCTGGGATCCTGATTGTCATGGGCAATCGCAATTCCGATCGAAAATGTGAACAGGATGATAAAATGTAATCGTTTCATGAGGGTTTATTTTTTATTGGTTAATTCTCTTTCTCTCTTAGATCGCTGGAAATGAGCCGGTCCAGCGTGGTGTGGGATTTGCCCTTTTTGTTCATGGCGTGACACCCGTTGAGGTCGGCATTCATGTTTTGTTCCACGTTCAATTCGTTATTATGGAATCCACAAATTTAGTTACCTACATCGAAAATTTTGCTGAACCATTTACCCTTTCAGCCAAAATATACTACTGTAGTTTTCTTGTTTATTAAGAAATAAGAAGTTGTTACAACCAGTATCCGATTGCTTGATAGTTAAATGAAGTGGGTTGACTGGTAGCGAGGTAGAAAGTTGCTGAGCTTTTGGTGATATCTTCTATGCTAGGGATAATTTGATGTTCTGTAATAGGATTCATTACAATTATGGGAGGTTCAGTAAAACTTACCGGAAAGTATTCTGTTAAACCAACAATATTCGTTTCGCCTTCCCCCCAACAGATCTGTACATTTCTTATTCTAACGTAATCTTCCCCAGTCTCAGTAACACCCTGAGCATTAATTAACAAATCAACAATCTCTGTTTGCATTGAAAATAAAGAATCAATTTGTGCCAGCAAGTCGCTGCTAACGGAGTCTAATTGCGCCTGTTGATTGGCCAATAAGGAATCAATTTGTGCTTGCAAGTCGCTACTAACAGAATCTAATTGCGCCTGTTGATTGGCCAATAAGGAATCAATTTGTGCTTGCAAGTCGCTACTAACAGAATCTAATTGCGCCTGTTGATCGGCCATTAACGATTCTATCAATGCTTGCTGGGTTACTAATACATTGACTAAAGAATCAACCTCTGACTGCTGTTGTTCATATAGAGCTAGTTGATACTCCAATTCTTCCACTCGATCTTCAAGCGGATTCTCACAACCCGGAGCCATGAAAAACAGGACCAAAATTGAAAAGATGATTTGTTTCATACTTTGTATTTTGGATAGTTGGATATGCGATATTTCATACGTGGAACGGTGGACTTAAGTTACCGCAGCGTGGCGCGGGATTTGCCGTTATTCGTCTCCTGCGGTGACTCATGAGCTCGCTTTGCTCGGTTCTGCAAAGTGCTTGACTCGTGTCAAGCGGTCGGCTTCAGTGGATTGTTCGCTTTTGAGCTCTGTATCTATAAAGCTATTTCGAATCTCTCTTTTAAATTGGGGAGTAGTTTGTATGGATGAAAGAATATGGAAATCCCAGTCAGAGTCTGGATTCTGATCACCTCGGGCTCTTGAGCCGAATAATATCACCTTAGCTCCAGGATCAATTGCCTGGACCTTTCCTTTTACTCTCGATATTAATTCGTTCGAATTCATACATGCAAGATACAAATCCTAGGATTATCATTGCAATTCATGATTTTCTGAAACGATTTCAGTATATAAAAACCTAATACCTGGTTCCCTTTGCAGCGTCCACCGGGAACGCATGATTGATGTGGGCCAGATCTTCGCTGGTCAGTGTCACTTCCAGTGCCCCCAGATTTTGCTCCAGGTAGGTACGGCGCTTGGTACCCGGGATGGCGACGATGTCTTCTCCCTGCGCCAGAACCCAGGCCAGGGCCAGCTGGGCCGGAGTCACCTTTTTATCCCGGGCAATCTCGGTAATACGTTCTACCAGTATAAGGTTCCTTTCGAAATTTTCACCCTGAAAACGGGGATTTTTCCTTCGCCAGTCATCCTCCGCCAGATCTTCAAACCGTTTTATCTGACCGGTCAGAAAACCTCGTCCCAGGGGACTGTAGGCGACAAAAGTGATTCCCAGCTCACGGGTGGTGGCTAAAATTTCCTTTTCCGGCTCCCGGCTCCACAGGGAGTATTCGGTTTGCAATGCGCTGATCGGATGAACCGAATGTGCCCTTCGGATCACATCCGGTGGTGCTTCCGACAGGCCCAGGTAACGTACTTTTCCCGCCTGGACCAGCTGGGACATGGCACCGACGGTCTCCTCGATGGGAACCTCCGGATCCATGCGGTGCTGGTAATACAGGTCGATATGTTCCAGCCCCAGGCGTTTGAGCGAAGCATCACAGGCCGAGTGCACATAATCGGGTCGGCCATTGATGCCCAGGAACTCGCTCTTTTCGTTCCGCATGATCCCGAATTTAGTGGCCAGGACGACCCGGTCGCGCCGGTCGGCTATCGCCATACCAACCAGCATTTCGTTGGTCCATGGTCCGTACATATCGGCCGTATCGAGGAAATTGATCCCCAGGTCCAGGGCTCTGTGGAGGGTCGCAACAGACTCCTCCTCCCTGGCTGAGCCGTAAAATTCCGACATCCCCATGCATCCCAGTCCGATGACGGAGATAACGACATTGCTGTGTCCTAATTGGTGGTGTTTCATTGGGTATCTCTTTTAATCCGGATGGAACTTCCTCCTAATATTAAGACTATTCTGGCTCATTTTTGTGAATTCCTGGAACCAATTTTCTGTATTCTGAATAATGATTATCTCAATTTCACCGGCAAGCATGTTGCTCAGCTACCACCAGGCAATCGCCCTCAAAATGCAGGTTAACGGTCTCCCAGGGAGGCCCCGGCCGTACTCCCTTGTACTTCCCCTTCGCGGTGGGGATCAGGAAGAAGGAGGGCCAGGGACCGCTGTAGGTTCCACGATAGGTTCCGTCTTCGTTCCAGACCATGTTCCAGTACTGGTTCCAGTTCCTGAATTCTGCGTAGACAAAAGTAGTCATGGGACCCAGGCCGGCCAATGGGGAATCCGGGGCATTCTCGAAGGTGCCGATCAGATGAAGTCTTTGCAGGTTGCCGATTTGTGCGATGCGGTCCAGCAAGACTTGTGTGGCTTCCACACGATCCTGATGTTCCCCTGCTATTCCGGCAAGAGCATCTTCCTGACCCTCTTCCAGTCTCTCCAGTGCTGCCTCCACGAGTTTGTTCAGGTCCGAGAACCTTCTTTTTTGTTCTTCCGTATGGTTTAGAAACAGGTCCAGTATTGGCTGACCATACAACCTGGCCACGAGCCGGGTATCATCGGAGGTCAGTTCCACCGAACCTCCCTTCAGGCGGTATTTGCCTGCTTTCTCCCCGGATTCTTCCGGAAGGGCACCGGCAAAAGGCTTTACGAGCGGCGGCATCTGAAAATCCGGATCCAGCGCAGCCCGGAGCAAAGGACCGCGCTCCCGGTAGGCAGGGAACATATAATTATTGCTGTGGATATAGAAAATGAGGTCATGCCCGGGTAACCAGAACAGGTCGGCTGTAAAAATCCGGTTGCTGCCCGAATGGGAGACCATCCGGCCCCACTCGGTATTGTGATCCACCCAGCCGTAGCCATATCTGGAGTCACTGTCTCCCTCCCGCACATATCCCGTGGTCCAGCGCCTGGTCGTCTCCGGAGGGAGCACCCCGTGACCCCTGATGGTGTTAAGCCATTGTTGCATGTCGTCGACCGTGGTATGTAATCCTCCGTTGGCTCGCAGGTGCCATCCGGGCCCCTTTTCCATCCAACCGCGCTGATACACTCTTCCCCACAGCTCCCCTTTCCGGTAACCCTCGGCCAGCTGTTTCGGATTCCAGCCGGGGAGGATATATCCTGTGTCTTTCATTCCGGCCGGCAGAAACAGACGGGTACGCAGAAACTCTTCGTAACCCAGTCCCGAAACCTGTTCGATAATCATCCCGAGAACGGAATATCCTGCGTTGGAGTAACTGTAACCCGAACCGGGATCAAATTGAAGCGGTTCTGCCATCAGCCGCTCCATAAAAGCCTGTTTGCCGATCGGTTCGTCATCCGGACCGATCCCTCCGGGTAATCCGGATGAGTGTGTCAGCAGCTGGTGAATGGTGATGGACTGTTTCTCTTCCGGGATATCCTTGAAATAGAGGCTGATCGAATCATCGACGGACAGCTTTCCCTGATTTTCAAGCAGCAGGATGGCGGCACCGGTGATCTGCTTGGTAAGAGAACCCAGTGACTGAACGGTTTCGGCGGAGTAGGGGCGGCGGCTCTCCCGGTCGGCCAGACCGTACCCCTTTTTCAGCACCACCCTGCCCTGGTGAGAAACGATGATCGCCCCGGAAAATCCGATCGATTCCATGGCGGAAAGGTAGCGGTCGATGTTCTGGCCGATACCGGTTGTTTCTTCTGATCTGTGAGTAACAAAAGAGGACGGTGTTCCGGTTCTGGATGGTGAATCTCCCATCCTACCCGGAGTAATCGAGCCAGGAAGAAGCAGAATAATGATAGCAGGTAAAAGAAATAGTCTCATTACGGGTCGGTTAGAGTTGGATATTCAACACTCTCAGCAGCTGGTTGTTCAGACATGGACAGGAAGAATTTAGCCGTTCTTTGAGGGTACCCTATCAAAGGTTGCCCGCGATTTCGCCGGGCAGTCAGTGGATTAGGGATTATTCACAGGTTTGTTTATCTTGTTCAAAAGGAAACGAAATGGACACAGTCGTTCTAGTGATTCAACTGGTTATTGCATTCTCGCTTTTGTTGGTCTGGCTGGTCAGGGCCAACAGGGAAACCGGTTACCGCGGCGGAGATGCAAAGAATATGAAAGAGGAGTTCGCTGTCTACGGATTGCCTTACTGGTTCATGATCGGGATCGGGATCCTGAAAGTCGGATTTGCTGTACTTCTTATTGTAGGAATCTGGGTGCCATCGTTGACCCTGATCAGTGCCATTGCCATTGCGGTACTCATGGCCGGCGCGCTCTCCATGCATATCAGGGTCAGGGACCCGTTCAGGAAATCACTTCCGGCCCTCAGCCTGTTGGTTCTCAGTATCGTGGTTATACTTTACAGTTTGTAAAGATTCATCTAACTATCTGATACCACCCTCATGGTATGATAGGCCGTAAAGGTCCGGTCGTACCGGTCGGTGGCCTTCACTTCAATGATGTGTCTGCCCGCAGGCCAGTCGGTTCCGAGATTGGTTTCCCACAGATGGGTGGAGATCCGCGGCTGAGACATTCTGGTTCCCGGAAAGGGGCCGCTCAGAGAGGTATCGGCTTCCCACAGCTCCATCAAGCCCAGCTTTTCGAAGTTTTTCCATCGCTGGTCGATCATCAGATAATAGGGATCGTATTTGTCCACCTTCTCCATGGGTTGCCATTCGGTCAGCCCCTTGATCCGGTATTCCAGGGTCGATTGTTCGCTGCCGTTGAAGAAGTTGACGGTCAGCAGGGTGGTATCGCCCGAGCCGGCTACGATCCCCCTGGGCACATGGATATTCATCCGGTGATCGGCAGAGCTTCCGGCCACTTTCCAGTCGATGATGTAATCGGTTCCGTTGAAGGTGATGAACGAATATCCGTTGGGCGTTCCGTCCCTCATCATCGTGTGCGGCACATCGGTCTCGTTTTTCATTCCGTTCCACCAGCTGCCCGAGGTGGTCCCCACATTGAAGTGGTGGTGCGGGGTCGCCTGCTGCCAGTCGGATGAGCCCTCGTGGAAAAACTGGTTATCGTGCACATGGGTATGGGCCGAAATGGAGAGGGTATTCGGAAAGTCTTTCAGCAGATCGAACAACTTCTTCTGGTCGCTCTTCCGGAAGGTTTCGCCGTGCTGGGCCAGCGGGATGTGCATGGTGAGCACCACCAGGTCCTCCTTGGGAACAATGCTCAGATAGTTGCTGACGAATTCCAGCTGATCGGGACGAAGCCCTCCCACGTAGTTCCACGAACCCGATACCTCTTCATGGATGATGTCATCCACCACGATGAAGTGTACGTCTCCGTATACAAAAGCGTAGGTGGCGGGTCCGTATACCTTTTCATAGGTTTCGTCGGAGAGTTCCTCGGTGGGTGCCATGTAGTTGATGTCGTGGTTCCCCATTACGTTGTACCAGGGGATCCCGATCATGGACACCGCCTGGTTCAGGGGCGAGAAGAGATCCAGGCTGTCGCCCACGATATCGCCCATGGTCATCCCGAACTCCAGGTCGTCCCTGCCGATAAGCTCCAGGACAATATCTTCGGCCACGTAATCGACCTGATCGATGTTGTAGGGCTGGGGATCGCCGAAGACCACCATCTTGAACTGCTCCGAACCGTCGTCGGGGTAAAGGGGAAAATTGATCTCTTCGGGCAGTTCACCGGTCGGTTCCGATCCTTTATAGGTGAAGTATTCGGGAGTGCCCTTGGGCTTGTGGAGGTAAAAGAACCGGGGCAGGTTAACCTCATTCACCGGGGTCATCCAGTCCCTCGGTTTGATCACGAAGATAATGGCATCATCAGGCACCGGGATCTCATAGTACCCATCCCCGTTGGTCTGCACCAGGTCGGTTCCGTTGGAGACGGCCACGCCGGCGATCCCTTTTTCCGAACCGTCCATCACCCGGTTGCCGTTGGAGTCATGAAACACATACCCTTTGGCCAGCTCCTCGCCGGGGCCGGCTTCCATGCTGTGGGGTAAAAGGTTGTCTTGCTGCTCTTTGATATTGCAGGCAGCCATCGTTGAAAGAATGATCAGGGTCAGAATCAGGTTTTTCACGGTTGAAGACATTTAGTGGTTCTGAAAAATAAGGGTAATAGATGATATGACTATTAGAATTAGGTAAATTTTATATTGCAATTGTCACCCACTAATAACCACTGAACCCTCCCTATTGTTAGCGACTTAATAAAGAATTAACCTGGGCATTTTTTGGAGTCCACTACAATAAAATTGCATAAAAATTGTAATTTGTTACAAAAATAATTCAGTAAATTTGTATTTTAATACAAATTAAGAGCATACATGGAGGAAATATTCGCCTATAGTAATGCTATCATTGAACAGGTATCACTTGATTTCAAAAGATATCTGTTCAAACTTGTGAACTGGGACTCCAGGTTAATAGAGATCCTCGGTAGCAGAGGAGTTGGGAAAACTTCGCTTATGCTCCAAAAAGCCAGGATATTAAATAATGAAATTCCCAATCAGGCCGTATATATTTCTTTGGACGACAGGCTATTATACGATAAATCTCTGGTTGACCTTGCGGATGGATTGGAAAAATATGGGATCAGGCATCTTTTCCTGGATGAAGTTCATAAATACCCCTCCAAAAAGAAGGGATATGACTGGTCGGTCGAGATCAAGAATATTTACGACAGGTATCGCGGACTTCATATTGTCTACTCCGGATCTTCTGCCTTGAAGTTATATAAAGGTCAAGGAGATCTCAGTCGGAGGAAAAGTTCCTATCATCTGGCAGGCCTTTCATTTCGGGAGTACCTTGAATTTTTAGGGGAAGGCTCCTTTCCCGACTATTCCATGGCCGATCTTCTTGAGAACCATCAGCAAATTGCCAGTGAGATTGTGAATAGAATAAGAATACTGCCACTCTTCAGGGAATACCTGAGAACGGGTTTTTTCCCCTTCTTCATGGAGGATCCTCCAATGTACTACCAACGGCTGAACCAGACCCTGAATGTAGTTATCGAAACAGACATACCAGCAGTTTCCCGGATAGGTTTCGATACTTCATTGAAAATTAAAAAGCTATTGTCAGCAATTGCTACCACTGCACCCTATGTCCCGAATCTTTTAAAGTTGAGGAATGAGTTGGGGATCGCCGATCAGCGCACCCTTTTGAAATACCTGGATTATCTGGATAAATCGGGAATTGTTAGCACATTACAACAAGTTGCGAAAGGTAACAAAGTCTTGCAGAAACCGGATAAGATTTACCTTGGCAACACCAATTTAGTATACAGTCTGAACACCGGAAGGGAAGAATTGGGGACCATTCGCGAAACATTCTTTCATTCACAGGCGGTAGTAGGATCCGATGTTCAATTGCCTCCATCCGGCGATTTTCTTGTGGATGGAAGGTATACCATGGAGATTGGCGGAAAAGGGAAAACCTCCCGACAAATCAAAGATCAATCCCGCGCGTTTATTATTGCTGACGATATCGAAACGGGAGCGTTTAATCGGATTCCCCTATGGCTCTTTGGTTTTCTTTATTAATCCGGAGAGAGGTTCATAGCCACCACGGTCCTTCCCCTGATTTTTCCTTGGAGGATGGCCCGGATGTGACCCTGCAGTTCTTCGAGTCCAATTTCCCGGTGCAGATCCGGCAGTCCGGAGGGTTTCCACGGGCCGGCCAGCAGCTCCCAAATTTTCATGCGGGATTCCATGAGCAGGCTCTGGGAGGCGATCCCGGCCAGGGTCACCGCTCGGAGGATAAAGGGGTATACAGTGAGCCGGATATCGGGCGAAGCCGCATTTCCGCAGCAGGTGACCGTTCCTCCCGGTTTCACGGAACGGATGATCTTTTCCAGGATCGCTCCGCCCACCGTATCTAGGGCTCCGGCAAACTGCGATGGCAGCAGAGGCCTCTGATCAGGCGTTTCGAAGGCAGACCGGGGGATGATGCGGGTGGCCCCGAGACGGGTCAGAAAATCGTATTCCGATTCTTTCCCGGTGATGGCTGCCACCGGATAACCCAGTTTGCTCAGTAGGGCCACGCTGATGCATCCCACCCCTCCGGTGGCCCCTGAAACAACGATCTCCCCCTGATCGGGGGTAACCGACCGGGTGAGCCGCAAGACCGACTGCGCGGCGGTGAAACCTGCCGTTCCGATGATCATGGACTCCTTCAGGGTCAGACCTGCAGGCAGTTGCACCGCCCACTCCGAAGGCACCCGGATATACTCCCCGAAACCTCCGGGGGTATTCATTCCCAGATCGTAGCCGGTGACGATCACCCGGTCGCCCTCTCTGAAGGATGGATTTCGCGAGGCCGTCACCTCTCCCGAGGCATCGATTCCGGGGGTGTGGGGATATTTCCGGGTCACTCCCCTGTTCCCGGTGGCCGACAGTGCATCCTTGTAGTTCAGGGAGGAGTAGTGCACCCGTATCAGCAGATCGCCCGGGGGCAGTCCGGATATGTACCTGTTCCGTATGCTTCCTGAGAATTGGCCTTTCTCCTCTTCTACTACGTAAGCCCTGAATTTCTGGTCTGTCATATGGGTTCCAGTTCTGTAAGATAGATGAATGTACTTTTAATTAACTACAAATATCCCGTAATTTAGTAAGCGATTTCGTATGATCTAACCTTCCCCCCAGATGAAAAAAACCGTTCTCCTGCTGGCTGCCGTCCTGGTGATGGTCAGCTGCAATGACAGGGATAAAAAGGCGCCGGCCATCGATCCGGCATTCACCGGGTACATTTCCGGATTTACCAGCGGAGTGATCTCCACCCATTCCAGCCTCACCATTCAGCTGGTGACCGATGTTCCGGAGCAGGTCCGCGAGGGAACGGACGGACGGGAGCTGTTTACTTTCAAACCGTCCCTGAAGGGGTCACCGGTCTGGAAAGACAGCCGGACCGTGGAGTTCCGCCCCTCTGAAGCCATGGCACCCGGTACCCGTTATGAGTGCAGTTTTCAGCTGCACAGGGTCCTGGCGGTTCCGGCTGAGCTGCGGACCTTCGAATTTCAGTTCAGGACCATCCTCCAGTCGGTGCAGGTGGAGTTCGGGGGATTGAACAGTCTGGATGATGAGGACATGAAGTGGCAGCAATTGCAGGGATCGGTGATCACTGCCGATCATGCAGATGAGCAGCACGTGGAGGAGATATTGACGGCCACCCAGAACGGCAGGGTACTCCGCATTGACTGGATCCACGGGGCGGAAGGGATCCGCCACGAATTTACCATCGACAGTATAATCCGTACTGAAAAAAAAGAGGAGGTTCGGGTGGAATGGGACGGAAAGAGCATCCGCAGCACCGACCGGGGGGAGGAGACAGTGAGTATCCCGGCCCTGGGGGATTTTCAGTTGATGAACACCCGGGTCGTCCAGCAGCCCGACCAGATGATCAGCCTTCATTTTTCCGATCCGGTCAATACCTCCCAGGATCTCAGAGGGCTCATCTACCTGGAGTCGGGTGAGCAGGTGCGGCTGGAGCGCCTCGGCAACCAGGTGAAGGTATATCCGGCGGAGCGGCTCGAGGGACTGAGAAATCTGGTGGTCACCGGGGGTATAAGAAATACCCTGGATTATAAGCTTGTTCAGACGTACCGGGAGGAGATCCGTTTCGCCAGCATGCATCCCGATGTGGAGCTGGTGGGCGACGGGATCATCCTGCCCGGCAGCGACGGGATGATCCTTCCGTTTCGGGCGGTGAACCTTTCAGCGGTGGAGGTAAGGGTCGTACGGATCTTTGAAAACAATATCCTGCAGTTCTTCCAGGCGAACCAGTATGACGGGAGCAACGAACTGAGACGGGTGGGAAGAATGATCCTGCATAAAGAGATCCCGCTCGCAACGGACCGACCCGTGGACCCGGGGACGTGGAACCTTTTTTCGCTCGACCTTTCCGAGCTGATCGATGCCGAGCCGGGTGCGATCTACAATGTATCGATCACCTTCGACCGGTCCCACTCCCTCCTTCCCTGCGCGGCTGAGGAGGAGGAGACGGAACTGGAGCCCTTTGAACCGGAGCAGGTAACAGAACAATTCAATGACCCGCCATCGGATAACTACTACTATGGCTACGGCTACTACCAGGATTACAACTGGAGGGAACGGGACGATCCCTGCACTGACTCCTATTACATCTACCGGAAAAACCGGAACGAATACTCCAGGAATGTGCTGGCCTCCGACCTGGGGATCATCGCCAAAGGGGGTGCGGGTACCGATCTTCAGGTGGCTGTTGCCAGCCTTTTGAGTTCCGAACCGCTCTCGGGCGTGGAGGTGGAGATCTACAACTACCAGAACCAGCTGATGGAAACCGGACTGACCAACCAGGACGGGATGACCTCCATATCGCTGGAGCATAAGCCTTTCCTGCTGGTGGCCAGGAACGGTGCTCAGCGGGGATATCTGCGGCTGGACGACGGATCGGCTCTCTCCACCAGTATGTTCGATGTGGGCGGTAACAGTCAGAGCCGCGGACTGAAGGGGTATATGTACGGGGAGCGGGGTGTATGGAGACCGGGCGATTCCATCTATATGACCTTTGTGCTGGAGGACAGGAACCGGATCCTGCCCTCGGCCCACCCGGTCATCTTCGAACTGTTTACCCCGGAAAACCAGCTTTACCTGAACCGCAGATCCCTCAGGGGGATCAACGGGGTTTATGATTTCAGGACCGCCACCCGCGAGGATGCACCCACAGGCAACTGGCTGGCGAAGGTCACCGTGGGAGGCACCAGTTTTACGAAGACGGTCCGCATCGAGACCGTGAAACCGAACCGGTTGAAGATCCGTCTGGATTTCGGGGCGGAGGTGCTGAAAGACGGCAGGGTGGCGGGTACCCTGCACGCAGGCTGGCTGCACGGGGGAGTGGCCAGGAACCTGAAAGCGGATGTGGAGATGAACCTCCGGTTGGCCGGAACAACCTTCGAAGGGTATGAAGATTACGTTTTCGATGACCCGGTAAAATCGTTCGAAACGGAGGAAGCGATGGTTTTCGACGGCCGGCTGGACGAAAACGGAGATGCCCGCTTTTCTCAGGTGATGTCGGTGGGGGATGAGGCTCCCGGCATGCTTCAGGCTTTTTTTAAAACCCGGGTATTTGAGAATTCGGGCGATTTCAGCGTGGATCGCTATCCCGTACCTTACTCGCCCTATGAACGATATGTGGGGGTGAAGATCCCCGAGGGACCCGGATGGAACGGAGCGCTATATTCCACCGAACCCAACCTGATCCCCATCGTTACCCTCGACGCAGAAGGAAATCCGGTGGATGTGAGCAATCTGGTCATCGAGATCTTTGAAGTCAACTGGAGATGGTGGTGGGACCGGAATGCATCCGACGACCTGGCTTCCTATGTGCGCAACCAGGGCCGCCATTTAATCCGGCGCGACCGGATTAGTACAGAGAACGGCAAAGCCCTCTACGAGCTGATTTTCAATGAGAACCAGTGGGGAAGGAGGCTGATCCGGATCTCCGATCCCCGGGGGGGACACAGCACCGGAACCACCTTCTATGTCGATTACAAGGGGTACTGGGACACCCGGACCCAGGAAGGACCGGGGGGTGCTGAAATGCTCACCTTCACCGTCGACCGGAAAGAGGTGAATGTGGGAGAGGAGATCGTGGTCAACCTGCCCCATTTCTCAGAGGGAAGGGCTCTGGTCAGTCTGGAGACCGGCTCTCGCATGCTGCAGACCTTCTGGGTGGAATCACCCGTGGAGGAGCCCCTTCGCATCGCAGCCACCCCTGAAATGGCTCCTACCGTATATATCCATGTTACGCTGGTACAACCCCATCACACCACTGTCAACGACCGTCCCATCCGCATGTACGGCATTCAGCCGGTCCGCGTGGTGGACCCGGCCACCCGGCTCAACCCGGTCCTGGAGATGCCCGATGTTCTGGAACCGGAGAAGGAGGTCCGCCTGAAAGTCTCTGAAGAGAATGGGAAGGCGATGACCTACACGGTGGCGGTGGTGGACGATGGGCTGCTGGACCTTACCCGTTTTGCCACTCCCCAACCATGGAACCACTTCTATTCGAAGGAGGCGCTGGGGATCCGCACCTGGGATCTTTATAAGTATGTTCTCGGAGCCATGAAGGGAGAGATGGCCGGACTGCTTTCGGTGGGCGGCGACGAATTCATCGATCAGGAGGAGGTGCAGGACAACAACCGGTTCCCGCCGGTGGTGAAGTACCTCGGTCCGTTCGAGCTGAAGGAAGGGCGGACCAACGATCACGAGTTTGTAATGCCCAATTATGTGGGATCGGTCCGGACCATGGTCGTGGCCAGCCACCAGGGTGCCTACGGAAGCACCGAAAAGACCACCCCGGTGAAAAAGCCGCTGATGGTCCTTGCCACCCTGCCCAGGGTGGTGAGCCCGGCCGAACAGGTCACCCTGCCGGTGACGGTATTCGTCATGGAACCCGGCATCGACCGGGTGAGTGTGGAGGTGAAAACCAACGACCTGTTCACTTTGGAAGGATCTTCGAGTCGTCAGATCACCTTTGAACAGGAGGGGGACCAGCTGGTGAATTTCTCCCTGGAGGTGGCCCGCAGAACGGGCCGGGGAGAGGTGGAAGTGGAGGTCAGAAGCGGCAGCCACCGGGCCAGTCACCGCATCGACCTGCAGGTGAGAATGCCCAATCCCCGCATTACCCGCACCACCCACCAGGTGGTGGAGCCGGGGAGCGAGTGGACTTCTGAATATCTGCCGGTGGGTCTGGAAGGGACCAATAACGGGGTGATCGAGGTGTCGGTGATCCCGCCGCTGAACCTGGAGAAACGGCTGAAATTCCTGATGAACTATCCCCACGGATGTGTGGAGCAGACCACCTCGGCGGTCTTCCCGCAGCTCTATCTGAACGGATTCGTGGAGATGGAGAGCGAGCAGCAGAACACTATTCAGGAGAACATCACCGCCGGCATCGCCCGTCTCCATACCTTTCAGACCTCGCCCGGGGGACTCACCTACTGGCCGGGCAGCGAGACCACCGTCAGCGAGTGGGGGACCAGCTACGCAGGGCATTTTATGATCGAAGCCGAACGGATGGGTTACTCCCTGCCGCCCGGGTTCATGAGGGAGTGGACCCGGTTCCAGACCCGGATGGCCAACAGCTGGGAACGGCAGACCGGCCAGAGCTGGTCGGTCCGGGGGAATGAGCTGAATCAGGCTTACAGGCTCTATACCCTGGCCCTGGCGAAAAAACCTGCCATGGGCGCCATGAACCGGATGCGGGAGATCGGCGAACTCTCTCTCCCGGCCCGGTGGGCCCTGGCCGGGGCATATGTCCTGGCAGGGAGAGACCGGGTGGCGGAACAGATGGTGGCACAACTGGGCACTTCAGTGGAGAATTACCGGGAATTGGGACACACCTACGGCAGTTCGGTCAGGGACCAGGCGATCATTCTCGATGTGGTCCACCGGATGGGGGATGCGGTCCTTGCCAGGAAGCTCATGGAAGAGCTGGCCGAAAAGCTGGGCTCCGGCAACTGGTACAGCACCCAGACCACCGCTTTTGCGCTGTCGGCCATTGGCAACTTCGTCCGGGGAACGGCCGACACCGGCCAGGCCGGATTTTCGGTCAACCTTAACGGAAAAAGGGATCGGGTCTCTCCCGATAAGCCGGTGACCCTCTTCGACCTTCCCTTTGAGGGAGCGGAGGGAGGTACGGTGACCCTGGAGAATACCGGGGGACGAACCCTCTTTGTGAGCCTGCAGCTGGACGGTATTCCGCTGGATCAGGAGGTGGCGGATGAACAGGATGATCTGGGAATGTGGGTCCGATACCTCTCCATGGACGGCACGGAGATCGATCCTTCCTCTTTGGAGCAGGGAACCGATTTCCTGGCCGAGGTGCAGGTGCGTCACCCGGGGATCCGGGCCGATTATGAGGAGATGGCGCTGACCCAGATGTTCCCCGCGGGATGGGAGATCAGGAACCTCCGGCTGGACGGGGTGGAAGCCGCCTTTGAGAGGGACCGGCCCGAGTACCGGGATATTCGTGACGACCGGGTATACACTTATTTCGACCTGAAGAAGGGCGAGACCAAAACATTCGTGGTCATGCTCAATGCCACCTATCGGGGACGGTTTTTCCTGCCGGCGGTCTATTGCGAGGCGATGTACGACCGGGAGATCCACGCCACCAGGGCGGGGCGCTGGATACAAATATATTAGTCCGTAAAGTCGTAAAGTTGTAAAGTCATAAAGTTTGGGATTGTCATAAGATTGGAGGGCCGGAATGTCGCAAAGGGGGTGGCAGGATTGGTGTTGTTGGCGGGGATGATTGGGTTTCTGGTGTTGCCGGTGGTCCGGTTTTCCGATCCCACTAACACGGTGCTGGAGGACAGGGAGGGGGAGTTACTGGCGGCCCGGATCACGGATGACGGCCAGTGGCGGTTTCCCGTATGCGACAGTGTGCCTTACAAAGTCGGGGAGTGTATCCGCTATTTCGAGGATGAATACTTCCGGTTCCATCCGGGAGTGAACCCGGTATCCCTTTTCAGGGCCCTGGTGAGCAATATCCGGGCAGGAGAGATCGTCCGCGGGGGAAGTACCCTGTCCATGCAGGTGGTCCGGCTCTCCAGGAAGGGGAAGCCCCGGACCGTTTACCAGAAGTTGGTGGAGATCGTCCTGGCAATGAGGCTCGAGCTCGGTACCTCCAAAAAGGAGATTTTCCGGATGTACGCCTCCCATGCACCCTTCGGGGGGAACGTGGTGGGAATCGATGCAGCGGCCTGGAGGTACTACGGCAGGCCACCGCACCAGCTCTCCTGGGGAGAGGCTGCCACCCTGGCGGTTTTGCCCAATGCACCGGCTTTGATCCACCCCGGCAGGAACAGGGAGCTGCTGGTTTCCCGGAGGAACGCCCTCCTGGGAAAGCTGCAGAACAATGGAGTGCTGGATTCTCTCAGCTGCGAGCTGGCCCGCTCGGAACCGATACCGGGTTCTCCCAGGGCCCTGCCACAGAGCGTTCCTCACCTGCTCGACCGGGCTGAAAAGGAGGGCAGGAAGGGAAAGCGGATCACCACCACCATCGACCGGGAGCTCCAGGAGCGGATCAACCGGCTGGTGGCATCCTATCACCGGCAGTACCGGCAGAACGAGATCCATAACGCGGCGGTACTGGTGCTGGATATTCCCCGCAGGGAGGTGCTGGCCTATGTGGGTAACACTCCTGCCGACGGGGAGGGGAGCGGCCGGCATGTGGATATCATTACGGCACCCCGCAGTTCGGGAAGTATCCTGAAACCTCTGCTTTACACGTTGATGCTCGATGAAGGGCAGATCCTCCCGGGAAAGCTCATCCCCGACATTCCCACCCAGATCTCCGGCTACACTCCCCTGAATTTCGATCTCACCTACAGCGGGGCGGTCGCAGCCGACCGTGCTCTGGTCCGTTCACTGAATGTCCCGGCCGTAAGGATGCTTCAGGAGTATGGTCTGGAAAAGTTCCACTCGAAGCTGCAGTCGCTCGGATTCGCTACCATCGGCCGTTCCCCGGGGCACTACGGGCTGACCCTGATCCTGGGCGGGGCGGAGGTGACCCTGTGGGACCTGGCCAGGGTTTATATGGGTATGGCCAGCACCCTGAATCATATCCAGGAGTATGGATACGCTTACGATACCGATGAATACCGTTCCCCGGTGTATGAGGTAACCGGTTATGAGAAGAGGGAGGAATCACTGAAGGAAACAGTGATGGATTTTCCGGAGGAAGCGCTACGACTGTCGGGATCGGGAGTGATGAGCGCCGGGGCCATATGGCAGTGTTTCGAGACTCTGCGGGAGCTGGAGCGGCCCACTCAACTGGGTTCATGGGAGCGGTTCTCCTCCTCCAGGAGGGTGGCCTGGAAGACCGGTACCAGTTTCGGGTTCCGGGATGCATGGGCGGTGGGTCTCGATCCGGAGTACCTGGTGGCGGTATGGGTGGGGAATGCCGACGGCGAGGGCCGGCCCGGCCTGACCGGCGTTCTGGCAGCTGCTCCGTTGATGTTTGAGGTATTCCAGCTCTTACCCGGTGCACACTGGTTCGAACCACCCTACGACGAATTGACCGAACTGGAGGTCTGCAGCCGCTCGGGTTACCGGGCGGGGCCCGATTGTGAAGAGCGGGAGACTGTAATGGTGCCGGTAGCCGCCTCCAGGGCAGGATCGTGCCCCTACCACCGGATCGTTCATCTCGATCACAGCAGTCAGTTCAGGGTCCGGGACGGATGTTACGAAACGGGCAACATGGTGAGCATACCCTGGTTTGTGCTCCCCCCGGTAATGGAGTGGTATTACCGTAAAACGGATCCCTTCTACCGCCCCCTTCCACCGTTCCTTCCGGGCTGTGCCGGTACCGAGGGTGAGGTGATGGAGATGATCTACCCCAGGGAATCCTCTATAGTATTTATTCCCCGGGGACTGGACGGTGAGCTGAGCCGGCTGGTGCTGGAGGCGGCCCACCGGAACACCTCCACCACCCTTTACTGGCATCTCGACGAAGAGTACCTGGGCGAAACTACACTGGTCCACCAGATGGAAGTGTTGACCGGTCCGGGCCGGCACACCCTCACCCTGGTCGACTCGGAGGGGAACCGCCTGGTGAAGCGGTTCGAGGTGGTGGGGCAGTGATATTCCTAATACCTTCCTTTTCTGGCGGGTGACTGAGGCCCGGTAGATTTGGTTCAGGCAATCCGGGCGATGCATTCCGACAGGTATGCTTCAAAAGAGGGATCGAAACGGTAGTGTCCCACCTCGATCAGGGGTTTGGTTTTTCCGTGGAAATCGCTACCGCAGGTGATCAGAACGCGCTCTTTCATAGCCGTTTCGGCCAGATATCGGATCTGGGCGGGGGTGTGGTAGTTGTTGAATACCTCCCATCCTTCGGCACCCTGTTCGATCAATTCCAGCACGACCTCTTCCCGGCCCTTCAGGTTCAGTCCCGGATGGGCCACTATGGGGATCCCCGCGTTCTTTTTCACCAGTTCCACTGCCTCTTCAAATGGCATATGCTCGATTTTCACGTAGGCTGGTTTTCCCTGGGCGAAGAAATCGTGGTAGAAATTGATATAGGGCATATCGCTCCGGGCGCCCCCTTCCATATAAGGAAGAAGCAGAGGGTGGGGGTGATAGGCTTTATTGGTGAGCAGCACTTCGGCAATCAGCTCCCCGCTGGGAAGGTCCCCACCGGCCTTTTCCAAAACTTCATACATATCGACCCGGATCCCGGCCCGGTCCAGTTTGCGGACCATCTCCGGGAAAGCGTCCATGATTTTTTTGTCCATCATCTCTTCCAGTTCACTGAAATCGGGACTCTGCCACTGGATCTGGTATCCCAGCAGGTGGAGGTCAATGCCCCGGTGCTGGCAGTCGATCTCAATGCCCGGAATAAAGCCGGGGCCGGCTTCCCGGCAGGCCGGAACAGCTTCCCGGTGTGCCTGAACCGAATTGTGGTCGGTGATGGAAAAGGTGTCCACCTGTTGAAGGCGGCATCTTTGGATGATCTCATGCACCGGCAGTTCACCATCGTTACTGTGCCGGGAATGGATATGCAGGTCTGCTTTCATGGGGCTTCTGATCTATTTATTACCCGGCTCGATGGTTCCTTCAGCCGGATCTCTTTCGCATACTGTTCCCATTCAGCGAGCAGTTCTGCGTATTTTCCGGGTTCTTTTTCCTTCAGGTCCTCCTGTTCACCCGGATCACCGGGGAGGTAATGGAGGGAAAAATTGTTTACATCCAGTGGCCGGACGGTATTGGTGATCTTCCAGTCCCCCTTCCGGACCATGGTATGGCCGTGATGCTCCAGTGCAAATACATAATCGTCGTTGTGTATGGCATCTGACCGTTTTTCGAGGAACGGGAGAAGAGAACGGCCTTTCAATGGATAGACCGGGGTTGCGTTCCAGGTCTCCGGGTATTTCGCACCCGCCAGTTCGTATAAGGTGGGTGCCAGATCGAGAACCGTGGTGAAACCGTGATGGATCTCATTGTGTCGTTTCAAAGGCGGACCGCTGATGATCATGGTGGTATTGGTCCCCCCTTCCGTGGCGTAATCCTTGAAGTAGCGGAACGGTGCCGATCCGGCCTCGGCCCATTGCGGACCGTAGGAGATGTAGGAGTCGGGGTTTCCCATATTCTCAAAGTCATCGTCGTAGTAATCCCGCAATACCAGGTAATTGTCAGAGTTGATAAAATCACGGTAGGCCGCTCCGTTGTCGGAGAGAAATATGAACAGGGTATGTTCATACATCTCCTCCTTTTTCAGGTAGGCGATAAGCCTGCCGATATTCACATCCAGGTTATCGACCATTCCGGCGTAAAGCTCCATTTTTCCGGCTTCTTTCCTTTTCTCCTCCTCCGGGAGGGAATCCCAGGGAACCACCGATTCGTGCAGAGCGGGAAGAGTGGCGTGCCCGGGGATCATTCCTGCATTCTTCAGGCTTTCCAGCCTGCGTTCCCTCAGAGATTCATACCCCTCGTCGTAGCGGCCCCTGTATTTTTTCCGGTATTCCCTGTCCACCTGCAGCGGCCAGTGAGGGGAGGTGTAGGCGGCGTAGGCAAAAAAGGGTTGGCCATCCTCTTTGTTCTGATCGATATACCCGATGAGCTTGTCGGTGTAGAAATCGGTGGAATAGAGGCCATCCTCCCAGGCCGTGGAGTCTCCATCTTCGGTGTAGCTGGAAAACCCTTCTCCCAATGCACTTTGATTGGTGTAATGGTTTCCTGCTCCGTTAAGGAGAGCGAATGAACGTTCGAATCCCCTTTCGCGGGGATTGGATTCCGGCGTCCGGCCCAGGTGCCATTTCCCGGCCATATAGGTATGATAACCGGCAGCCCGGAGAATTTCGGGAATGGTCACCACCCGGTCGGTCAACCTTCCCTCGTAACCGAACTCCTCCGAAACCTCTCCCTGTGCTCCCACCCCTGCGATGTGATTGTCATTGCCCGTGAGCAGCATGGCCCGGGTGGGAGCGCACATGGGGGCCGTATGGAACCTGCTGAACCGGATCCCTTCGCGGGCCAGTCCATCGAGATGAGGAGTTTCGATATCTCCCCCGTAACAGCCGATATCTCCGTATCCCAGGTCGTCCGCCACGATGAGGACAATATGGGGTCTTGTTTCCTTCTGATTCTCTGATTCACAGGCTGTAAATAGGACGCCTGCCAGAAGGATCCGCCACCAGACCGTCGTATGCAATGGGATATTGATGCTTGTTCCGTTCAAGGGTTCGTTCAATACATACTGTTTTGAATGGCATTCTCGTTATTCTTCTCTAAGTTCATCATGATGCATTCACGGGTTTATAAACGGTTGATCGAATCTGTTTTCAAAGGCCCCGTACTTTTTCAGATGGGAGTTCCAGTAATAATTTGCAAGTCCGGTTTTGCTGAGAAGGTAAATTGCCATTCTGCGTGCTGGCGACAGCCGGTAGGGTTTTCGCAGTGCCGCTGTTATCACCGGTGAAAAGGAATGATGTGTGGCGAAGTGTTCCCCCAGCTGCTGAAATCTGCGGAACAGTTTTCTGGTCATCGAGTCAGGCATGATCTGTATCCCTTCCACTCCACCTCTGATGACCGTACCCAGGTATTCGCAGCCGATTCTGCCGGTAAATTTCTCCAGGTATCGCTCCACATATACCGAGTGGATGGCTTCGGGGAAGCCCGACTGGACGATATAGCCAATCTTTTTGGGTCGGCTAATGCTTAATCCTGCAACATCTTCGAAAAACTCTTTCACGATCCCGGGCATGGAATCGGTATAGAGAGGGAAAATCAGGAGCACTATCTCAGCCTGCTGAAAGGACTGCAGGGCTGCTTGTTTTTGTTTACGGTCAGCTATATAATGGAGGGAAAAAGGATCAGAGGATACGCCTCTGTATCCGGTCAGGAATTGATCGATCAAAATCCCCGAGTTGCTTTTTTTGTTCCGGGGAGAGCCGTTAAACAGAACAAGTCTCATGAATGATCTCCTCTATTTGGTCCTGCCCCATGATTTTCAGGTATTTCCTGCGGGTGTGAAAATTGAGTGCAAAGCGGTCGTAGATGTCATTCAGGATGGTGAGGTCCTCCTGGTCAGTGTCGGGTTCCTTTTCAATGACCAGTCCGAACTGAGGATATGATGCATACCGTTTCCGGTGGTGTGATTCTCCGTTCACCAGCTGAATGTAGGGATGGAGCAGAACAATAAGACGGTCGGTGATCTTTTTCAGAGATGAGCTGATGAATCCGGCTATCAGTGGAGAGGCAAAAATGAGAAAATCGGAATGAATGACCGACCGGAAGATCTGTTCGCCATCGTCCTTAAGGCTGCATCTCCCGGGTGTTTTCCACCAGCAGCTCCAGCAGCCTGTGCAATAGTGCAGATTCATCTTCTGAAGATGGAACAGCTCTACCCTGTGATCCCGGCCCAGGCGATCGGCCAGTGTTTCCATAAAGACAGAAAAGTCGCCGCCCATTTCCTGCATATCCCCGTTTAAGATGGTAATTCGCACTTCCGAATCTTTGACCTTATTAGCACATCAATTCCACCTGAAGATACAAATAGATAATTGATTTGCCTTTCATGCTGTCAGCGCCTTACTTTCCTGTATAAATTCTTCCACACCTCCTGCCGGATCGCTGTTGATTTATTTCACAACTGGTCCACAGCGGGAATGCAACCGGATCCTCCTGAACGATTGAGCCGTTCCCGGTAATCCAAGCCAGTCAGGCAGTCTGGCAGATCCGGTTCACAGGAGCCGGAAAGCTGGTTTTCTGGTTTTATTCTTGCAGCCCCTCCAGAAAAAGGAGGAAATCGTTATGGCAATCAATTTTGACAAGTATGCACAGGAAGGAAATCTGTTTGTGAAGAACCTGGCGGAAAAACTGGGTCATCCCGATGAGGTGGCGCGAACAGGGATCCTTTTGCGTGCGGTACTGCATACCCTCCGGGACCGGATTACCATCGGTGAGTCGCTCAATATGATGGCACAGTTGCCGGTGTTCCTGAAGGCGGTTTATGTGGAGGATTGGAAATATTCCGAACAACCGTCGAAAATCTCCACCATGAAAGAGTTTTCGAGGGAGGTGGAAAAGCACCAGGAGCAATACGGGGAGCAGGAGTTCAGCTGGAAAAAATCAACGGAGGAACTGGTGCAGATCATTTTAGGTGAACTGGCGACCTACATCTCACAGGGCGAGTTTGAGGATATTAAATCACAGCTGCCCGAAGGGCTCTATGCACTGTTCGAAGAGAGCATCCATTCCTGATAACCGGGGTTTTTAAGCGGAACACATAATAAACCCTGACCTATGACCGCACTACAAATAGTTTTTGCAATTATAGGAGCTTTCCTGGTGGGGATCCTGTTCTATTATGTTTTCAGGGTTTCCGGCCCCTGGGGAAGTCTCTGGTCATTTCTACTGATACTGATCCTCGGAACCATTGCTTTTACCGCCTGGATCACCCCGTTCGGACCCGTTTTCATGGAAGTGGAGTGGGTCCCCATTGCGGCGGTGATCCTCTTTTTCGCACTGCTTCTTGCGGCGGCCAGTCCGTCTTCCGGAAGGCAGAGGAGAAGAGAGGTACGGGTGGATTCCGATCCTGATCCGGCCGCAGGGACTGTGGCAGCGGTCGGGATCTTCTTTTTTATTCTGGTCTTCCTGATGGCGGCCATTGCACTGGTGGGGATCTTGATAGATTAATTTTTTAATATTTAAAGAAGGAGGTATTTATGGCTTTAATCAGATCATGGACACCGCGTTACCCTGCAGGAACAGGGAGATTCCTGGACGATGATCTCAGGGACCTGTGGCTCACTAATTTTTCACGGACCGAAACCACCGTTCCTGCGGTCAATGTGAAAGAGACCGATTCCGAATTCCTGCTGGAACTGGCAGCTCCCGGCATGTCGAAGAAGGATTTCGATATCAACCTGGAGAATGATGTGCTGACCATTTCTTCCGAGCATAAGGAGGGAGAAGAGAAGAAAGATGGTGATTACACACGGCGGGAGTTCAGTTATCAGTCGTTCCAGCGTACGTTCACCCTTCCCGAAAACATGGTGGACGGGGATAAGATCGACGCAAAATACAAAGACGGTATACTGCAGCTCAAGCTCCCCAAGCTGGAGCATGCGAAGAAAAAGCCGCCGCGTCAGATTGACATCACTTAGCGGGAAGCTTCAAAATGGCGGGAGCCAACCGGCTTCTGCCATTCTCACCGGCCGGCCACCGGTGTATACTCGCCGTTACTAAAAACTCTCGATATGCCGGAACTTCCCGATGTAGAAGTATTCAGAAGAAGGATCGATCAGCATGCCGTGGGGAAGACTCTCGGAAAGGTTTCCGCCTCCCGCACCAGGTTATTGGAGACCTCGGCGAGGAAAGTCTCCCGGTTGAGCGGTCACCGTATGGAGTCCACCCGGAGGGAAGGTAAATACTGCTTTCTTCAAGCGGGCGGTGAGGAATGGCTGGTGCTTCATTTCGGGATGACCGGTTCAGTCTCTCTGTATGATAACCGGGGCAAGCCTCCGGAGTATACCGTGCTTTCGATGGAACTGAAGGAGGGAGGCGCACATCTCGCCATACTCAGCAAACGGAAGCTGGGCAAGATCGATGTGACCGGTTCGCCGGATGAATTTCTGGAAGAGAATGAGATCGGGAGGGATACCCTGAAATGCAGCGAGAAGGAGTTCGTGGAAATCATGGGCGCAAAAAAAGGCAGCATTAAATCCGCATTGATGGATCAGTCGACCCTGTCCGGGATCGGGAATATATACGGAGATGAGATACTTTTTCAGGCCCGGGTCCATCCCAAAAAGAGGATCGACCGGCTTCAGGAGAAGGATCTGAAGGATCTGTATCAAACCATGCAGGAGGTGTTGGATACGGCCATCGAATCGGAGGCGGATCCGGGGAAAATGCCCGAAAGTTATCTGATCAGGCACCGGGGAAAAGATGAAAAATGTCCCTCTTGCAATGGTCCAGTAAAGAAGATCAAAGTATCGGGACGGGCGGGCTACTACTGCCCGGAATGCCAGAAGAAGGAATAACCTTCTGGATAATGAATCCTGACAAAGTCTATATCGGATGCTCGGGGTACCACTACAAAGAGTGGCGGGGGAAATTCTACCCGGAGGATCTCCGGCAGTCGGAATGGCTCTCCCATTATGCCGCGATTTTCCCCAGTGTGGAGATCAATAACAGCTTCTATAAAATTCCGGACGAGAAAACACTCACTGCCTGGAAGAAGGAGACCCCGGAAGAGTTCCGGTTCACCCTTAAGGGGAGCCGGTATATCACCCATATGAAAAAACTGAAGGATCCTTCCGATCATCTGGATAAGTTCTACAGGGCCATTGAACCCATTGCCGCGAAGACGGAGTGTATCCTGTGGCAGCTTCCCGGCAATCAGCACCTGGATACCGGTAAGCTGGACAACTTCTGCCGGCTCCTCAGCAAAGATTTCATAAACTCGATCGAGTTCCGGCATATCTCCTGGTTCACAGAAGAGACCTTCGAGATCTTGTCCAACCATAACCATGTGTCTGCCTGCAGCCTTTCTGCCCCCGGAGATCTTCCCGGAGATCTGCTTGAAAGCCATGGAAAGGTCTACATCCGTTTCCACGGCAAAGAAGACTGGTACAACCATGATTACAGCGACGGGGAACTGAAAGGTTGGTTGAAAAAACTGAACGAGGCAGACCGTCTGAAGGTGCTGTTTGCCTATTTCAACAATGATCAGAACGCACATGCCCCCGCCAATGCACAGAAGTTTCTGGAGATGGTCCGGGAAGAGTTGTAGATAATGAAGATCAGGGTACTGGGAACCAGAGGAGAGATCGATGAATCGGCCCCGTGGCATACCCGCCATTCGGGGGTGCTGGTCGATGATACATTCCTGCTGGACCTGGGAGAAGAGGAGTACCTGAAGTACCGGCCCTCGTTTATTGTATTTACCCATTTTCATCCCGATCACGCCTATTTTGTCCGCCCGCATGAAGAACTGACCCATCCGGTCGAGGCCTACGGTCCGGAAGCTGCGGGGGGACTGGAGGGATTGCAGGTAAAGACCACCCCCTTCAGCAGGGGAGGCTACCGGTTCACTCCCGTTCCCACCATCCATAGCCTGAAGGTGGTATCGCAGGCCTATATCATCGAAAATGGAGAGAAGAGGCTGCTCTATACGGGCGATCTGGCCTGGATGGAAAAGAAATACCAGCAGCAGCTGGGTGACCTGGATATGGTGATCACAGAAGGAAGTTTTCTTCGAAAAGGGGGGATGATCCGCAGGGATAAAGAGAGCGGGAAGATTTTCGGGCACACCGGGGTTCCCGACCTGATCCGTATTTTCAGCCGGCATACCGGCCGCATCGTGCTGATGCACTTCGGCAGCTGGTTCATGGAAGATGTGGAGCAGGCAAGAAAAAAGATCGGTGAACTCGTACCCGCCGACATCACTGTGGAAGTGGCCCGGGACGGGCAGGAATTCACCGTCTGACTGCTGCTTGGCAGCGGTCCGAATCTTTCCGCTGGTGTCAGGAAGGAAGGGTGGGTTCAGTTACTGACGATCAACTGTCGCCCGAGAGGAACTCATCGATTTCGCGGCCCATCTCATCCATTGCCTCTTCCAGGTTGGAAGTGCTTTCTTCCCACTGCTCTTCGGTTTTATTTCCGAATTCCTTCAGCTCCTCCACCATCATATTGGTCTGCTCCTCCATATTGTCGAACATCTGTTCCACATTATTCTCCAGCTCGGAGTCGCTTTCCAGAGTCCGTAACCGTTCCTCAGTTTCGTCTACGAAATCCTGAAGGTCATCCTGAAGATTCTGGCGCTCAGCATATGTGGCATTCTTAATCCGTTCGGTCATATCCTGCATTTCGCTCCTGATCTCCTGGAGCTCCTGCTTCACGGCCGATTCATCGCCGGCATCGGCAGACTCACCGCCATTGTTTGTTTCCATTCTGCAGGAGGTGAGCCCTAATATCAATACTCCAGCAAACAGTTGTATGAAAACTGATTTCTTCATATGATAAAATATTTGGTTAAAATGAATGCTCTATCCGCTCTTTTTGCGGGGACTAGAGGCTTTTGATCTCTTTTACCAGCTGATCCCTGGTCTTACCGGTTTTTTCCTGCAGTTTACCAAGCAGCTGTTCCTCCTGGCCTTCCGCGTAGGTGAGGTCGTTGTCGGTAAGCTGACCATATTTCTCTTTCAGTTTACCCTTGATCTGATTCCAGTTTCCTTTGATTTCCAGTTTGTCCATGATGTTTTCTTCTTTTGGTTTAAACATGTGTCTGGTATGTTTCAAAAAGCCTTCCAACCGGGTGGTTTTACCGGACACGAATGACAATAAGCCGGGCGGATACCATTGAACCAGGATTCGGGTAAGTAAGTGATGGTGAACGATACAGGGTTATTATAAACCATGTGCCGGGACCTTTTCAGGCATATTGAATGGCATAGCGTACCCTTGATTTGTTGGGTAATTTGTGCCACGATCTGCGAGGAGATGAGGAAAATATTACCCAAACCCTTATATTTATCCTGTAATATCGTTGGATGTTTAGAATCAAGAAAGAGCGGGTGAGGTAAATAACCTGTGGCACAGTGCCGGGGGTTATCTTTTTGCGATCGGCCGGGCGAAGTCCTGACCGTGTCGTTTTCATTTCTGTTCACCTAACATCTAAACATCATGAGTAAAGAGAATACCTCCATTCACGATTTCGATTTCAATCTCATCGGCGAATACTTTTCCGGACTGGAACGGCAGGGGCCCGGAAGCCCCGAAGCGACCCTGAAGGCGCTGAGCTTTATCGATCACCTGGACTCCGGGTCCCGCATCGCCGATATCGGCTGCGGAACGGGCGGACAGACCATGGTCCTGGCGCAGAATGCACCGGGACACATTACCGGGATCGACCTGTTTCCTGCTTTTATCGACCTCTTCAACAAGAGTGCGGAAGAACGGGGATTCGGGGAGAGGGTCCGCGGGATGGTCGGTTCCATGGAGCACCTTCCCTTCGAAAGGGAGGGCCTGGACCTGATCTGGTCGGAAGGGGCTATTTACAACATCGGGTTCCAGAGGGGCCTGACCGAGTGGCGGGAGTTCCTGAAACCGGGAGGATCCATTGCGGTTTCCGAAGCATGCTGGTTTACCCCGGAGCGGCCTTTCGAGATCCATGAGTTCTGGGCCACCGAATATCCCGGAATCGACACGGTCCCGAAGAAGATGGCTCAGCTGGAAAATGCAGGGTACATTCCCGTGGCTTCTTTCCTGCTTCCCGGTACCTGCTGGACCGATCACTTTTATGCTCCCCAGGTGGAGGCGCAGGAGGCCTTCCTGAAGAGACACCGGGGCAACCGCATGGCCGCAGAGCTCATCGAGAACCAGAGGCAGGAAGCCCGGCTGTATGAGAAATACGGGGAGTTCTACGGGTATGCCTTTTTTATCGGTAAAAAGCGGTAGCCAGCCATGACAGGGACCGTTTCCGCATTTAACGGGAGCGGCCCCGCTTTTAACGCTATTAATCTTTGCAAAAGAATCTTCAATGACCGACTTAAAACGATATGGGTGGAATGAAACCTTGTTCCGCCAGAAACAAGACTCGGTGTACAAAGACCTGATGCACGGAAGGATCACCGTGACCCACAAAAACCGGTACGAAGTTATTTCGCAGGGGGGTCCGTTCAGCTGTGAGCTTACCGGGAACATGCTCTTCGGAAGGGAGGCCGAAGAGTACCCGTGTACGGGAGACTGGGTCTTTTTCCAGCCGCTGGAGGAGGAGAGAGGAATGATCACGGGAATGCTGCCCAGGCGGCGTGCCCTCTACCGGCTGAAAAGGGGAACGGTTTCCGGCAGGCAGGCGCTCGCATCATTTGTGGATAAAGCGTTTATCGTTCAGAGCCTCGACCAGAATTTCAATGTACGGAGGATCGAACGGGTGATGCTGCAGCTGTCGGCCGAAGAGATCCAACCTGTTGTGGTGCTGACGAAGTCTGATCTGGAATTCGTCCGGGAAGAGGTGGAAGGGGCACTGAAACACCTTTCGAAACGGATCCCTGTTTACTTCTCCAGTGTGCACGACCCACAAAGTATCGCACGTCTGAAAGCATCCGTTTCCCGGGGAGAGACGGTGGTGCTGACCGGTTCCTCGGGCGTGGGGAAAAGCACGCTGATCAATGCTATGTGCGGGGAGGAGATCCATAAAACCTCTTCCATCAGCAGCGCCACGGGAAAGGGAAGACACACCTCCACCCGGAGGGAAATGGTGCTGATGAAAGATTCGGGGGTGTTGATCGATACCCCGGGGATCAGGATGTTCGGGGTGACCAACGATGACCCGGATGCACTTTCGGAGACGATGGATATGAGCCGTTTTGAAGGGGAATGCAGGTACAGGGACTGCCGGCATATCAGGGAAGAGGGTTGTGCTGTGATACGCGCCGTGGAAGAGGGAGCCCTGGACCGGGGTGTCTATGAGAACTACCTGAAACTGCAGAAGGAGGCGTGGCATTACACCGCTTCGGTCCATGAGAAAAGGAAGCAGGAACGCTCCTTCGCCCAAATGGTCAAAGAGATCAAAAACAAGAAACAGTCAGGGGGAGGTTAGAGCAATAGTATGTTACAAAAAGTAATTTACAAAATGTAAAATCATTAAGAAGAGGAGCGAAAGAACTCCAGGATATCCTGTTTTACCTTTTCGGGATGCTCATGACCGATCCCTTCGTAGGTTTTGATGACGGCATTGATCTCCAGTTCCCGGTAGACGGCTTTGCAGGCTTCCCAGCGATCCGGTTGCATTTGCCGGCCCAGAAGTTCGTAGATGATCGAACGTTCCGGCTCATCGTAGCCATCGTCGTAGGGAATGGCATCGTTCTCGTCCAGGGATCCCATGAACAGGAACTGGGGCAGTTCGGTGAATGCGGTGGAATCGAATTCGATACCGAACTCCGCGGAGAGATCGCCGGTGCCCAGGGGATAAGGGAGTGCTGATCCTTTCAGGGAGTCCACGGGCAGCATCAGCAGCCCGTTCAGTCCGCCGCCGGCGCAGGCCTGAATCTTCTCCGGATGCAACAGGGAGAACCGGTTCACGAAGGTGCCCGATGCGGAAAAACCGGTCATCAGCACCTTGGGCCGAATGGAATACCCTTTCGCTTCCAGCCTGTCTGTGGCATCGCTGATCATGGAAAGCAGCTGCAGATCGGGCCGCTCCAGCTCATTATCCTTCTGCATCATCACATCCCGGTCCAGGGCGTGGGTGTAGATCCTCCAGTCCGATTCGGGACGGGGGAAGACGGGAACCAGCAGGGGCACGCCCATCCGGGTGGCCACATAGTTGCCCAGGTAATAATCGAGTGTGGCGGTCCGCTTCGCCTTTTCCATGTGCTCTCCCAGATCATCGCTCACAAATCCCGAATTATTGGGCTCCACCACCATCGTCAGGGTGGAGTCCATAGAAATATCCTCCGGGAGATAGAGAAAATAGGGAAAGTGGAATCCGTTCTGCGGATCCGGTTCCACCCGGATCAGTTCTCCGGAATACCGCTCTCCGCAACCGGAGACTAAAAAAAGGATTCCGATGAGTGTGAGCAGGGGTGTGTTCTTTGTTCGCATTTTAAAACTCCAGTTGATAACTTAAAAAGGGGACCGGACTTCTGAATAATTGATCTTCAATAGTTTGTGTTTTAAGATTATATCTTTTCCCGAGGTACTGGTAACCAATGAGGTTCCTGATCTGAATGATAAAGATAGATGAAACTTTATGGGAATTGATACGGTATTTCAGACTCAGGTCGGTGATATTCTCAAAGTTGGAATAACGGAAAGTGAATGGCTGATCTTCCGCATAGATCACCTCCTGTGCCGTTTCCGTTGCCGGTTCATCCACAGGGTGCTGCCAGAAGGGCCCCATAAACGTAAATTTGAAATGGACGCTGAAAAGGTTCTTTTCCCGGATCATCCACTCCTTTCCGCCCAGCAGGTTCACGACATATCCCCCGTCGAAACGGGTGCGCAGAAGTTTTCCGTCAGCAGTGGAGTATCTGGAATCGTACCAGGAGGAGGTGGTCAGAAAATACCATCCGTTCTTCAGAAATCGCTCCAGGGTCAGGTCGATCCCGATGTTTCTCCCGGTTCCTTCATTCACCAGTGCATGATTGAAAGTCCAGTCGTTCATGAAATTAATCATGGAGTAAGAGGTTCCCTCCACCACAGGGACCTCCGTGAGTGCCTGGTAATAGGGCTCGATCTTCAGCCTCATGTTCGGAGTGAATGACCAGTCATACCCCAGTACAAAATGGTGGGCCCTGGCCCGCCGGAGATCCCGGTTGGGATAGGCGGACTGTCCGGAGGAAGGGCTCTGCTTTTCCACAAAGTAGATAAAAAGAGGTTCGATCTGGCTGTGGATCCCGTAGCCGAAGGAGAGCCGGTGACTCTGATGGGGGTTCCAGCTTGCGGAAAACCGGGGTTCTGCCCTGTACTCCCGGCTGATATCAAACCAGGAAACATTCACCCCGGCTGTCAGATCGACCCCTTTTGCCGGGGAATAGATACCCTGAAAAAAACCTTCCGCCAGCAACCCCCGGTCCATCCCGCTCATGGTCGGTTGAAGGTTACCGGAATCGTGATTCCTGGCAGCACCCTTCAGTTGGTACCGCAGAAAGGTGAGATCCGCGCCTCCCTGGAAGGAGAGCGTTGAACTGTGCCGGTGCGTCATGGTGCCGGACAGATTCATCCGGCCCGAGGCGCTGGTCACTCGAAACAGTGGATAGAGGATGGAAGGTCGGGAACCATCCAGCCGCGACTCTTTGTCGTACAGGTGCTCCGAGCCGGATATTCCCAGGGTGGTGTTCAGATAGGTATCCTCCGAAATGCTTTTCGAATGACTGATTCCGGCGGCACCCATGTTGTATTTGAAATCCATCTGAACACGGTTCTCGGGGTATTCCCATTGTTCCGGATCATCGTGCCCTTTCATGGATGTCCGGCTCAATCCCCCGATGCCCCAGACCGAAAGTGTTCCCGCTTTCCCCAGGGGAATATGAAGTTTGTAGGAGAGGTCCTGATACACGGGGATCTCATTGTCGTCCCTTATTTCGGGCAGCAACGGGAAGATTAACGCCATGGTAGAATACCTGTAATTAATCAGGTAGGAACCTGATCCGGCCTGGTTCAGCGGTCCTTCGGCAGCTGCCTCGATGCCCTGGATGCCGGCCCTGATGGAGTATTCCCTTTTGAAGCTGTTACCGTTTCTGAAGCGCATATCGAATACCCCCGCAGCGGCATTCCCGAACTCTGCAGGAAAAGCACCGGTATAGAAATCCGAATTCTCCAGCATCTGACTGCTGAATATGGTCAATCCCCCTCCGCCTGCCACGTTGGCTCCTGCAAAGTGACTGGGTACCGGGATGTCCATTCCTTCAAGCCTCCACAGTAATCCTTTTGGGGCATTCCCTCTGACCACGATGGCGTTCAGGTGTACTCCGGCAGTGGTGACTCCGGCAAAATTTCCGGCCATCCTTCCGGGATCTTCGATGGCGCCTGCGTACCTGCTGGCCTCCTCCACAGAAAAGGAGCGGGCACTGACTTTAGCCATGTTGTTGCGTGGTCGGTCCTTCCGGACATTGGGACGTACCACCAACTCCTCCAGCTCCGACCGGGAGGGTTTCAACTGGATCTCCAGTTGTACCTCTTTTCCCGAACCGACCACCAGTTCCGGAATGATCGCCGGCTCATATCCCACAAAGCTGGCTCTGACATTGTATCTTCCCACAGGAACATTTTCCAGCAGGAACGTCCCGTCGGTGTCGGTGATGGTTCCGGTGTTCCGGCCCATCAGGACGATGTTCGCACCGGGAAGGGTTTCCCGGGTATGGGCATCGATGACCATACCCCGGATATTCTGTGTGGGAGTCTGTGTGATTCCCGGCAACCAGAGAACCGCCAGAATGCACGCGAGAGGTATCTTTCGTTTCATTGGTTTATGCATTTTTCCAGCAGACAGAATTAATAGGCAGAGGGGACATCATATTCAAACTCTTCCACATGGAACCGGGCATAGGTGTATTTTCCATCCCCGAGCAGCCAGCTGCCTTCGATGCTGACGGGCACCATCATACCGTTATGGGGACGGTAATCCGATACCATTCCTTCCCATTTCTCCAGCTGCTCATCCATGTAGCGCTCTGTTTCCATCCGGACGATCCGGCCCTCCCGGTCAAATTCAATGATGTAGTATACCGATATCCCGTTATGGGTAAAGGTTAGTTTCGCCGTGTGCTCATCGATGGGAGACCATCGCAGATGATCACCCGGCAGCAGGTTGGTGGGCATCCACACGCTTTCTCCCAGCCAGCGGAGCAGTTCGGCCTGGTCGATTTTTTCTCCCTTCTCATTCACGATCCTGATCAGGCCGAAGAGATAAACGGACAGGTTTCCCTGGTCCTCCACATAGCTGTCGCGCGCCCTGAACATTCTGGTTTTCCCCTTCCAGACAAAGGCAGGGGGCCGGGCAGTGAAATATTGTTCGCCGTGGATCTCCATCCATTCTTTATCCGGACCGGTTTTGAATGTTCCGGAATGCTTCAGCCTGAGATAACTCAGATAAGGCTGCCCGTCCTGAAGGGCGAATCGGAAGTAGCGCTGAACAGGGTCGGGAAGATCTTCTAAAATAGCCTCATCATAGGTTTTGTTTTTGACAGGGCGGCTGGTTTCGAAAAGCGCATCCACTTTGGAGCAGCCAAAAAGACCGATCATTCCCAGCATAACAAGTATCGTTTTTTGAATGAGTGTGATGATTCCGTGAATGGTTGAGGCGATTCCTTTTCCAAAAAGGCGCATCATCAGGTCCAGAGGGAACAGATGGAGGTTTTTCAGGAAATGGATTTGCCGGAACCCTTTTCTGGTGATGGTTGTGCTCATGTGGAAGAGGTATTTCTGGTTCTCTGACCGGGTTCCAGGATCACTTTCGACCAATCATACACTGCGGCTTCTTCCTGCCATTGCGGCCAGTCGCTGCACCAGTGGGGGACACTGCACTCTTTCACCCGTTCCATTTTCATGTATGGTTTGATGTCGAGAACCGGGGTTCCGGGTTCCGCATCCAGGAAAGGGGTGAGGATCGTACCCTTTGCCTGGTCCAATCCCGATACCCTGATAATGCTCACCATTATGGGATTCGGACGTACCGGCGACCTTGTGGCGAAGGAACCTGTGTTTTCGGGTCCGTTCCTGAACAGCTGGCCCAGATCCAGTTTTTCCCGCATCACAGGGGAATCGCACAGGTGTCCCCACCAGAGAATCTGCAGATGGCTGAAGCCGTTGATTGCAGATAACGCCGGGCGATAGGCCGGATCCAGTTGTATGATGTTTTCGGGACCTCTTTTTTCCACGTGCCCGATCGCCTTTATTTCCATTTGTTTTTTCATCGTTTCAGCAGAATCAAAATGATGATTATGATATTGATGATCAACCCGATCAATCCCTTCTGCACCAGCATTTCCGGTCGTCCGTCGAAAAATGTCAGGATCAGCACTGACGACAGGACGGCGGAGGCTACCAGGAGAGGTCTGTTCCATGCGCTGCCCGACATCAGACCAATTCCCGAAATGACAAACATCAGCCCGGCCAGGGCGTAAAGAATTGCGGCTGCCATCCTGGCTCCCGGACCGGAGACGGGGCCCGGAAAGAGCCACGAGTTGCCGGTCCAACCCATATCGGGGGTATATTTTACCACTTTTGACAGTAACAGGACATACCAGGTATGGACCAGTCCGTGCAGGAGGATGAAGATGGAGAGTATAGTTTTCAGCATAGTTTTCGGTTTTTATGGTGCGTGATGGATTTCCGATTTAATTATTTGACATAACTCCCGTATAAATCTGGAAGCGGGTGCTCCGTCGGTGATTTTATGGTTAAAGCTGATTGTCAGGCAGAGGTGTTCCCTCGATTCGAGCTTCCCATCTCTTTCAACCACTTTCGAGGTGATCCCCCCCATGGCGACATTCAGGGTATGGCTTGCCACCGGAATACCCCATGCAGAGCTTAGCCCTGCCATCTGAACCGAGGTGACCATGATGGTTCCGGCCCTCCTTTTCATCGCTTTCGGGAACCGGTCCAGGAGGGAGAGTATTCCTCTTCTCAGAAAAGCGGGTATCATCATGAATTTTCTGATCGAGCGGTAGACCTCCGCTTTTTCCAGGGGTTCATTCCGGGCACGTTCGATTTCACCTGAAATCTCAAAAAAGCTTTTACGGTTAGCCCTCCTGACGATCTTAGGGATCACTTCGTATTGATCCCCGATTCTTCGCTCGATGGTCGTACTCACGTCCACCTCCTCAAAGGAAACCAGTCTGTTCCTCCAGTCCCTGCAGGCATGCATCCAGCGGTTCTTCTCCACGGCTTTGGCAGTGCAATAGACGAGATAACCGATAAGGGACAGAAATGCTTTCCTTCTCCGCCGTACCTCACGGATCGATTTCCGTGTATATGATATATCCACTTCGATGAGGGCATGAATCATTTTTTTCCGGTGGGCCACCTGAAGCAAATCGGCCGATGCTTTCCGGTAGAGAGAATACTTCTTGCTGATGAATGGTGGTCCGGAGGAATTCATAGGGATTTTTTTTAATAGATCAGAAGCGTGGCAATGATCACGATCAGTCCGAACACTCCCACCAGGGAGTCGACCAACACTACTTTCCTGCCCTTATTCCGGGACAGCATACCGGCTACCCATTGCTGGAATTTCTCATAGTCGAAAAGGAAGAATAGAGCCTTAATAGCAGTCAGCGAGAAAAGCAGGGTGATGATGATGGAATAGGGCACCGCGGTGGTCAACTCCATATACCAGGTGAATCCCACCAGGAGCAACCCGGCAATGGCCACCGGAACAATCCACCCCGGCCGTTTTTTGGAATAGGCCCTGGACAGAGCCTTATTTTCATCCCAGGGAAGAATGTGCATGTAAAACGGTTTGAGCATGGCGGCCAGGCCAAATGCTATTCCCAGGATCATAAAGTAATTCATGGTTTGACGGATTAAAGTTTAACTTACAAGAATCGTATTCAGCTTATCTTCAATAGTCTTCCTGGAGGGAACCCCTTTGATCTGTTCCACAATCTCCGATTCATAAAACACCAGAATCAGGGGAATATGAACAATCCCGTACCTCCTGACAATCTCCTCGCATTCATCTTCGTTGACTTCAATACAATCGAAGCGGCCGGGATTGTCTTTTTCGATCTCTTCCATGGCACCTTTCACAATAAATGCAGAACCACACCATTCATTGGTAAACAAAACCACCACCGGTACCGTGCTGCGGACGATCTCCTCCTCGAATTCTTCACAGGCAACCTTTCTCATCGTATCGTTTATTTGGATCCGTATATAGACAAGAGATGTGCCATTCCTTGCGGAGAGAACACCGGGAAGTATATAATATTCAGCAATGGAGACTGTTACGGAGAATTTTGACCGAAAGCAGCTTGGAGTATGGCGGAGCGGGAATGCCAAAATATTGGCATATTGCCAAAATATCGGCAATCAGGAGGGGCGTGAGATACCCAGTTTCTTCATTCTTGCCTCCAACGTGGTACGGTTCATTCCGAGGACCCGGGCAGCTCCGTTTTCACCGCTTACTTTCCAGTGGGTGGCCTCCAATGCTTTCAAAATATGGTATTTCTCATTTTCCTTCAGAGTCTGGATCCTTCCTGAGGTATCTTTTTTATCGCCAGGCATCCAACTCCCCGGCACCAGCCTTTTCCCTGAAGAGAGGATAACGGCCCTTTCGATAATATTCTCCAGCTCTCTGACATTCCCCGGCCAGGAATAATTAGTGAGGTGTTGGATCACCCCTTCAGAGATACCCGTGATCTCTTTGCCGGTCTTCCTGGAAAATATCCGGATGAAATGGTTTACCAGTAAAGGGATGTCTTCCTTTCGTTCTCGTAACGGGGGCAGGTATAACGGAAATACATTCAGCCTGAAGTAGAGATCGCGCCTGAAATCTCCTTTTGCGACAGCCTCTTCCAGGTCCCGGTTGGTGGCTGCGATAATGCGTACATCGGTTTGGATGGTTTCAGTGCTTCCCAGACGTTCAAATTCCCCTTCCTGGATTACCCTCAACAGCTTTACCTGCAGAGCAGCTGGAAGCTCCCCGATCTCGTCCAGAAAGATGGTGCCTTCATGGGCCAGTTCGAAACGGCCCTGTCTTTCGGTATATGCGCCCGTAAAGGCTCCTTTTTCATGTCCGAATAGTTCACTTTCGATCAGTTCGGGAACCAGTGCGGCACAATTGACTTTGATAAGGGCCCGCTGGCTGCGCGGACTGTTATTATGAATGGCACGTGCGATCAGTTCTTTCCCGGTGCCAGTCTCACCCAGGATCAGTACGGTGGAATCGGTGGAGGCCACCTTTTCAATGCTCTTAAGGACCGAACGGAAGGCGATGCTTTTGGTAATGATTTCCTCAAAATTACTCTGGAGCTTGATCTCTTCTTTCAGATAAATGGCCTCTTCCTGAAGTTTATCCTTCAGTTCTCTGACCATTTCTTCCTTTTTGATCAGTTCATGCTCGGCCAGCTTGATTTCGGTGATATCCGTAATAAATCCCTCGATGGCGATCAATTCATCGGGGTCCCTGAAAATCCCCACTCCCTGTTCCCAGACCCATTTTCTCTCCCCGCCCGCTGTCCGGATCCGGTACTTCACCTGAAAGGCTTTATGTTTACGGATGCCTTCAAGTACTGAATTCCAGACCGGATCACGGTCCATGGGATCGATCAGGTCCTTGTAAGCAACCTTGTTGTTCTGGATGATCTCCTCCGGCTCGTGTCCTGTCAGCTCCCGGCAACCCCGGCTCACAAATTCCATGGTCCAGTGTTCATCGAGAAGGCAGCGATAGGCCATGCCGGGAAGGTTATCCAGTAAGGTGGAAAGTCTTCTCTGACTCTCTGTGATTTCATCGCGCAGCAGCTGCTCGTGGGTTTTATCATATATTTCACAGACCGCGTAGTGCTGGTCATTGACAGCTATTTTTTTGAGGGTGATCTGCAGATCCATAGTATTGCCCCGGTTTCCCAGGATCTTTGAAAGCCTGACCACCTGATCCTCCTGAAGATTTTTCCAGTGCCGGTCCCAGCTTTGACTCGTTTCATCAGGGAATAATTGATAGATCTTCACCCCTTTTGTGTCCGGGCTTAGATGAAACAACCGGGATGCGGCCGGATTTATGTGAAGAACCCTGCCGGAGAGGTCGGTCCATATGGAAGGCACCTCCGACCGGTTGAAGGTATCGTAAGCCAGCTGGTATTTATCCGCTTCATATGGCATGACCCAAATGTACAAACCATGAGATGGACATGAAATAGCAGATCATGTAAAATTGGGTCATATTTCTTTTTTCAGGGTGTCATTTAGAGTATCAAATACCAACAGACCTTCATCCGATCCGCCCAGGCTTCCCACGAGTTCTCCGTAGGGATTCCAAACCGATGAACGGCCCGCACTCATGAAATCATCGCACCATCCGACACTGTTCGAAAGGCAAACAGTCATGGTGTATTTCTTTGCAATGGATGCATAGAAAGGCATGGCCTCTTGCAGCCCTTCGGATGATTTGGCCACGCTGGCCAGATAGATCTGTGCGCCGCCTTTATAGGCCCCCTCTGCGAAATCGGGCTGCAGTGATTCATAACAGATAGCCGGTGCGATCTTCTCGTCGCCTTTCCGGATAAAGACCATCCGGGAACCCTCCCTGAAATACCGGAGTTCATCCGGATGAAGCAACTGTTTGGAATACTCTTCGACGGGTGTGCCGGGCCGGAAGATCAGCATGCTGATGTGAATCCCCTTCGGGCCGATGATGGGCATTCCGGCACATATAATGATCTCCAGGTCTTCACTGAGATGACTTAATTCTTCGAACTCCGGATCCTCCGGACGAGTGGCAAGCTTTTCAGCCAAACGGGGTTCATAGCCGGTCAGTGAGAGTTCGGGAAAGAGGACCAGCCCGGCTTTGTGGACGGCGGCCTTTTCAACGAGCATCAGGTGTTTTTCCAGATTTGATCCGAGGTTCCCGGTTTCGGGCCTGATCTGGGCCACAGCGATTTTCATAAGTGAGCTGGAAATAGACGTCACCCGAAAGTTAATACATCTGCCGGCGTTCGTCAATCATTCAACGGATAGCTTTAGTTA
>CAZOHA010000017.1:0-71370 GCA_964579515.1 uncultured Bacteroides sp.
AGTACTTCCCGGAGAAAGACGGGGAGCTTTCCATGGAAGAATATGAACCGGGTCATAAACATGTGCCCTACCGGGTGGTGAAGACGGTCAAAGGAAAGCAGCTGGAAGGACTCTCCTACGAGCAGCTGCTCGACTGGGTGAAGCCCCGGGGAGAGGCGTTCCGGGTGCTCACCGGCGATTTCGTGACCACCGAGGAGGGAACCGGCATCGTTCATACGGCACCCACCTTCGGAGCCGACGACTACCGGGTCTCCCTGGCCAACGGGATCGCCGCCCTGCTGGTGACCGACCGCGAAGGCAACACCCAGCCTCTGGTCGACCGGAGAGGCAGGTTCTACCCGGTCAGTGACCTGGATCCCGCGTTCGTGAAGGAGTATGTCAACCTGGAGACTTACGGCGAGTTCGAAGGCAGATTCGTGAAGAACGAGTATGATCCTTCTCTCTCGGAGGACGATCCCACCACCGATGTGGACATTGCCGTGCGGCTGAAAAAGGACGGGAGAGCCTTCCGCATTGAAAAATACGTTCATAATTATCCCCATTGCTGGCGAACCGACAAACCGGTGCTCTATTACCCCATCGATGCATGGTTTGTGCGGACCACCGCCATGAAGGAGCGGATGATCGAACTGAACAACACAATCAACTGGAAGCCGGAATCGACCGGAACGGGCAGGTTCGGCAAATGGCTCGAGAATCTGGTCGACTGGAACCTTTCCAGATCACGGTTCTGGGGCACGCCCCTGCCCATCTGGGTCAGCGAGGACCAGCAGGAGCAGCGTTGCATCGGATCGGTGGCCGAGCTCAAAAACGAGATCGGTCGTTCGGTGGAAGCGGGTTTCATGAAGAAGAATCCTCTGGAAGATTTCGAGGAGGGCAATTTCTCCACAGAAAACTACAACCGCTTCGACCTGCACCGTCCCTTTGTGGATGAGATCATCCTGGTAAGCGACACCGGAAAGCCCATGTATCGCGAAGCAGCCCTGATCGACGTGTGGTTCGACTCGGGATCCATGCCCTACGCCCAGTACCACTATCCGTTCGAACACCGGGAAGACTTCGGCAGGCTTTTCCCGGCCGACTTCATTGCCGAAGGGGTCGACCAGACCAGGGGCTGGTTCTTCACCCTCCATGCCATTGCTACCATGCTGTTCGATTCCGTATCCTACAGGAACATTATCTCCAACGGACTGGTCCTCGATAAGAACGGCAATAAAATGTCGAAGCGGCTTGGAAATGCCGTTGATCCCTTCGATACCATTGAGAAATTCGGATCGGATCCTTTGCGGTGGTACCTGATCACCAATGCACAGCCGTGGGATAACCTGAAGTTCGACATGGCCGGTGTGGATGAGGTGAAACGGAAATTCTTCGGGACCCTTTACAACACCTATTCTTTCTTCGCGCTTTACGCCAACGTGGACGGGTTTGACCTCTCCGCAGAAGAGATCCCGGTGGACCGCCGGCCCGAGATCGACCGGTGGATCATCTCGTTGCTTCACTCTCTGATCCGTGAGGTACAAGAACAGTACGATCAGTATGAGCCCACCCGTGCTGCCCGGCTCATCCAGGAATTCGTGACCGAAAACCTGAGTAACTGGTATGTGCGGCTGAACCGGAAACGGTATTGGGGCGGCGAATTCGATGACGATAAGAAATCGGCCTATCAGACGCTGTACAGCTGCCTGGAAACAGTGGCCATGCTGGCCGCTCCGGTTGCACCCTTCTATATGGACCGTCTGTTCTGTGATCTCCGTGCGGCCACCGGCCATCATCCGGATGAATCCGTTCACCTGACCCGGTTCCCGGTTTATGACGAACAGCTGATCGACAGGGCACTGGAGGAACGGATGGGACTGGCCCAGAAAATATCTTCCATGGTCCTGGGGCTCCGGAGAAAGGTGAACATCAAGGTGCGCCAGCCGCTGAACAGGATGATGATCCCTGTGACCGACAGCATGTTCAGGGAGCAGCTCGAGGCGGTCAAATCACTGGTTCTGAACGAGGTGAATGTGAAAGAGATCGAATTCATCCACGATACGGCCGGGATACTGGTCAAAAAAATCAAACCCAACTTCAAAGCACTGGGGCCCAGGTTCGGAAAACAGATGAAGGAGGTGAATTCGGCCCTCCGGAACATGGAACAGGAGGAGATCGCCGCCTTTGAGAAAGAGGGATCGTTCGAACTGAAGCTGAACGGGGAAACCGCATCACTGGCCCTGGAGGATGTGGAAATCATTTCCGAGGATATCCCCGGCTGGCTGGTGGCCAACGAGGGCAATCTGACCGTGGCCCTGGATATCCATATTTCGGAAGAGCTTCGGCAGGAGGGGGTGGCCCGGGAACTGGTAAACCGGATCCAGAACATCCGCAAGGAAAGCGGTTTTGAGGTGACCGACAGGATCGAAGTTACCATTGAGCGTCACGAACTGATCAATGAGGCCATTGCCAACCACCGGAAATACATCGGCGCACAGACGCTGGCCGAGCAGATTTCTCTGGCCGACAGCCTGGAAGGAAACTCCATCAAAAGAATTGACATTGACGACGATGTATATATTCATATACAGGTGACCCGGGTATGAAAAACCGGGCCGGATGATTAAAAATATTGTATATTTAACAGGAATCAAATTCACACCAAATGGCTGAGAAAAACAGATATTCGGATGCTGAGCTGCAGGAGTTCAAACAGATCATCCAGCAGAAGCTAGAGAAGGCCAAGGAAGATTATGAGTTATTGAAATCGGCCATCACACAGAGTGAAAGCAATGACACACAGGATACCTCCCCCACATTCAAGGTACTGGAAGAGGGTGCTGCCACCCTGTCGAAAGAGGAAGCCGGAAGGCTGGCCCAGCGCCAGTTGAAATTCATTCAGCATCTCCAGGCTGCACTGGTGCGCATCGAGAACAAAACATATGGGGTATGCAGGGAGACCGGTAAGCTGATCTCCAAGGAGCGGCTGCGGGCGGTGCCCCATGCCACCCTGTCGATCGAAGCGAAATCGAGGCAGTAAGTGTCCGTTTCAAGAAAAGCCATAGGGGTCATTTTCATTATTTTACTGGCCGACCAGATCCTCAAGGTCGTGGTCAAGACACAGATGACCCTCTATCAGCAAATCCCGGTTCTGGGGAACTGGGGGATCCTTCATTTCGTGGAGAACAACGGGATGGCTTTCGGCCTGAGCCTTCCCGGAATCCTGGGAAAGATCCTGCTGACCACTTTCAGGATCGTGGCGGTGATCGCCATCGGTTTCTATCTGCGCCACCTGATCAGGATCAGGGCCCATACCGGGCTCATTATCACCCTCTCCATGGTCATGGCCGGTGCCCTGGGAAACATTGTCGATTCGGTTTTCTATGGAATGATCTTCAGTGAAAGCACTCCGCTTACCACCGCAGCGCTATTTCCTGAAGGAGGCGGGTACGCCCCTGTTTTCCAGGGAAAAGTGGTCGACATGTTCTATTTCCCGGTTCTGAAAGGAAATTATCCCGACTGGATCAGGGAGGGCGCCAGCTTCATTTTTTTCAGACCGGTCTTCAATATTGCCGATGCCAGCATCACGGTGGCGGTCTTCATTATTCTGTTCAACCAGAAACGGTTCTTCCGTCATATGGAAGAGCCATCCTTTGCATCCGGGAATGCCCACCCGCGGGGTGGAGGAGCCGGGCAGGATGAAGGCTCTGTGCAGGATGGAGGAGCCGCAGAGCATGAGGAATCCGGCCGGCAAAACGCTCCCGCACCGCCGGAGGAATCCGGCCAGCGAGAAGAGATCGCCTAGGTTTCGTCCCGGAGGATCTTTTTATCGAAAATCTCCGAGGATCCGGCTCCGCAGCTGATGATCGATTTCATCCCGCTGTCGACCGACGCTCCTGTTTTAAGTACCTTCTCCTTCTGCAGATGGTAGATGTTTCCCGAGGTGGGATTGGGACCTGTAGGCACAAAAACGGTGATCACCTCTCCCTGATCGTCGGTGATGAAGCCGGTCATCAGGGTCCCCGTATTAAAGATATCGACCAGAACCACCTCCTTGAAGAAGGATCGGTTCTTTCCGAAAAACTGCTTTACCGTCTCCTTGGCAATTTTATATCCAGGAATCTTTACCAGATAACGGTCTTCTGCTTTGTTCAGAAAGACGGCCAGCCTGGTGCGGATGATAAGGCCGATCAGGAACAGAAAAAACAGGATGGCGCCGAAGGTGATCAGATACAAAGCGAACCTGAATAACGGGTGAGGATCGGGATCTTTCAGAAGGGTATCGACCAGCGGGGTCAGGTTCCTTCCGATCAGGTTGATCGCCCATCTGAAAAACAGCACGATAAGGGTCAGAGGAGCCAGTGCGGCCAGTCCCCCGATCAGGGTGGTCCAGAGAAATTTCCGGATCCGCCTGAAGAAATTCACTTGCATGGTCTGAAATATTATTTTTACAGTTGCAAAATAGTTGCAGAAGCAAAGATACGTCAATATGAAACAGCCTCTTCTCTTTCTGTGTTTCATTCTGGTCACCCCGGCCGCTGCCCCGCAACAGCCCGACGGGGATCCCTTCCTCTATGTGGCTCATCGCGGAGCCTCCTATCTGGCACCCGAAAACACCCTGGCCTCCATCGAACTGGCATGGGAACTGGGAGCCGGCGCAGCGGAGTGTGATGTCATGCTCACAGCCGATCACCGGGTGATCCTTTTTCATGATAAGAATGCCCTGAAACTGACCGGAGCAGACCTGGAGATCGCCTCGGCCACCTGGGATCAACTCCGCGGTCTGACCATCCGGCAAAAAGAGACCCATCTGCCGGAATACTCCGGAGAGACCATTCCCCTGCTGGAGGAGGTACTGGCCACCGTCCCCGGTGACCGGATGCTGGTGATCGAGATCAAAACGGGCCCGGAGATCCTGCCCCATCTCGAAGAGACGGTCAGAAAACACTGGAAGAGCGGCTCCATAGCCTTTATCTCCTTTGATCTGGATGCCATCCGGGCAGCCCGTGAAGCCTTCCCGGAGGTGCCCTGTTACTACCTCTCCATGTTCCGGCGTGACCTGAACAGGCACTTCGGTGCCATCCTGGAGGCGGGACTGGACGGAGTGGACCTGCGGCACGGGATGATCAACAGGGCGGTGATGAATAAATGTGCCGCCGCCGGCCTGGATGTCTGGTGCTGGACCGTGAATGATCCGGATATTGCGCTGAATATGAAAGAGCTCGGTGTGACAGCCGTAACCACCGACCGGCCCGCCTGGTTAAAATTAAAGATTTCATCACATACTCCGAACAACTAATTCCGGGCAGAGTATGTTTATTCATCAAAAATTATTGAAGAGACTATGAAGAAGATGATCGTCTGGCTGCTGCTGCCTTTGCTTGCAGCCTGTAACCCCTCCACAGAAACCTCCGGCCCGGCCGAAGCGGAAGAGCGTTCTGCCCCGAAAAATATCATTCTGCTCATCGGCGACGGCATGGGCCTCTCTGCCGTATCCGCTCCTTTCTATTATGGCGATGAGCCCTCCAGTTTTGCCCGCTTCCCCCGGGTGAGCCTGATCAACACTTCTTCGGCCACTCATAAGGTGACCGATTCGGCCGCCTCCGGAACAGCCATGTCGACAGGGAAGAAGACCTACAATGGAGCCATCGGGGTCGATACCGAAGGTGAGAAGCTGACGAACATCACCGAACTGGTCTCTGAAATGGGATGGGCCACCGGGGTGGTCTCCACCTCCTCGATCACCCACGCCACCCCCGCCTCATTCTATGCCCATGTGGAACAGCGCGGGATGGAGGAGGAGATCGCCTCCCAGCTGATCACCTCCGGGATCGATTTTTTTGCGGGTGGCGGCACCGCATTTTTCAACAGGCGCAGTGACGGGATCGATCTGTTCCCGCAGGCAGCGGCCAGCGGCTTCACCCTGGATACCACCGCTCTTCCCGAACCGGGGAACCTCGAGACGGGTAAAAAATACGGTTTCCTCCTGGCACAGGAAGCCATGCCACCGGCCCATATGGGAAGGGAGGATTTTCTTCCCCGGGCCACAGCCCTGGCCATTGAATCACTCTCCGCCGGCGGGGAAGGCTTTTTCCTGATGGTCGAATCCTCGCAGATCGACTGGGCCGGACATGATAACGATACCGAATACATGATCGCCGAAATGCTCGATTTTGAAAAAGTGATGGAGGTGGCCCTCGATTTCGCAGAAAAAGACGGGGAAACTCTGGTGGTGGCCACTTCCGACCATGAGACCGGCGGTTTCACCCTCAGTGCCGCCCCGGCCGAATCGGGAGGTTCCGATTACCGGGAGATCGGTCCCACGTTTGCCACCGGGGGGCATTCTGCCACGCTGATCCCTGTGTTCGCTTTCGGTCCCGGATCGGAGACCTTCAGCGGCATCTATCAGAATACCGGTCTGTTCCACAAAATAAGGGATGCCGCGGCATCGGAATGATCAGCGGCGGATAATCCCGTAAAGCAGTACCCTGACCAGGTCCTCCAGCAATTCTTCCCGGTCGCTCTGATGCTCCCGGTTCAAAAGCAGCGGCAGCTCCAGCCCTTTCATCATGGTGGAGATGGCGATGGCACCGATCTCTGAACTGGCCACCTGAAAACTGCCGTCCCTCATCCCCTCCTCCAGGATCTCCCGGACCACCTCCCGTTCCTCCGAATCGATCTCTTTCCGGATCTGAAGGATGAATTCCATCCGCGAGAGGTAGGGGTCATTCAGTGCGGCATAGAAATTCTTGACCGTTCGGACATGCCGTAGCCTGAAAAGAATATAGTTTTTCAACTTCTCTTCAGGTGAGGAGATCCTGTGGATCGTCTGGTCCAGTTTTTCCTTCAGTTCCCTCGCTTCACGCTCCACCACTGCTCTGAAGATCTCCTCTTTACTGTTAAAATAGTAGTAGATGGAACTCTTTCCCTTGCCGCTTGCCGAGGCGATCTCCTCCATGGTGGTTTTTTTGAAACCATACCGGGTAAAGATCTTCCGGGCCACGCCCACGATTTCCGTTCTGACCTCTTCCTTAACGACAACCATACCCTAAAATTAACCCTCCTCTTCCGAATCCACAAGCCTGTAGTCGAGCTGCCTCCTCGACAGGTTGGCCTGGACCACCTCGATCCTTACCAGATCCCCGATCTCGAACTTCCTGCCCGTATGACGTCCGATGATCCGGTACTCCTCCTCATCGAACTCGTAGAAGTCATCCGCGATGCCCTTGATGGAAACCATTCCTTCGCACTTGTTCTCCACGATCTCCACGTAGATCCCCCAGTCGGTCAGCCCCGAAACCACGCCGTCGAACTGCCTCCCGATCTTATCCTGCATGAATTCCACCTGCTTGTACTTGACCGATGCCCGTTCGGCCTCCACGGCCCGCCGTTCCATCTCCGAAGCATGCTGGCACCGTTTCTCATAGGTTTCAGCATTCTTGGAATCACCGCCCCCCAGGTAATGGGCCAGGAGCCGGTGAACCATCAGGTCGGGATAGCGGCGGATGGGAGAGGTAAAATGGGTGTAATCTCTGAAAGAAAGGCCGTAATGCCCGATATTCTTCGTGGAGTAACGGGCTTTGGCCATGGAACGCAGCGCCATGATCTCCACCACATGCTGCTCTTTCCTTCCCTGTACGTTGTCGAGCAGCCTGTTGATGGAAGTGGAGAGCTGCCTGGAGGGCAGCTGGGGATTCAGACTGTGTCCGAACTTGGTGATAAAGCGGGCGAAGGCGTCCATCTTTTCCGGGTCGGGGAGGTCATGGATCCGGTAAACAAAGGTTTTGCCTGCCGGCTTCTTACCCTTCGGTGTCTCCCCGGTCACCTCTTTCTGATACTTTCCTCCCCGGCTGGCGAACTCCGCCACCCTTCTGTTGGCCAGCAACATGAATTCCTCAATGAGCCAGTTGGCCTCTTTCTGTACTTTAAAATAAACTCCCGTAGGGGTACCGTCGTCCTCGAGATGGAATTTCACCTCCTCCCTTTCAAAATTGATGGACCCCTTGCTGAAACGACGCTCTTTCAGAATACGGGCCATTTCATGAAACTTCAACATCTCCTCCTTCATATCTCCCTCGCCGGTTTCGATGATCTGCTGCGCCTCTTCGTAATTAAAACGCCTGTCGGAATGGATGATCGTACGGCCGAACCACTCATCCAGCACCTCCGCCTGGTCATTCATCCTGAAGACCGCGGAAAACGTCAGCTTATCTTCGTTGGGCCGGAGGGAACAGACTCCGTTGGAGAGCTTTTCGGGAAGCATGGGAACCACCCGGTCGACCAGGTAAACCGAGGTGCCTCTTTCGAAAGCCTCCTGGTCGAGAATCGTTTTCGTATTCACGTAATGCGACACATCGGCAATGTGGATGCCCACCTCCCATTCCCCCTTATTCAGGGGCCGGATGGAGAGGGCGTCATCGAAATCCCTGGCATCGGCCGGATCGATGGTAAAGGTGGGAGCCGTTCTGAAATCCCTTCTCTTTCTGATCTCATCCGCGGTGATTCTGTCGGGAATTTTCTTTGCAGCCGTTTCCACTTCGCCGGAAAACTTGATGGGCAGTTCGAATTCGGCCAGAATCGAGTGCATCTCGGTATCGTTCTCTCCCGGATACCCCAGGATGTCGATAATCTCCCCGAACGGATTCTTCACCTTTTCGGGCCAGTCGATAATCCTGGCGATGGCCTTCTGTCCGTGCTCCACCCCATTCAGATTCTCCAGAGGGATGAAAATATCGAAGGGCATCTTCCGGCTGTCGGGCAAAAGGAAGGCGTAGTTACGGGAGATCTCCACGGTTCCCACAAAGGTCTCCCTGGCCCGTTCCAGAATCTCCACCACTTCCCCTTCGGTCCGGTTGGTCTTTCTGCGCCTGGGATACACCAGAACCTTGACCAGGTCCCCGTCCAGTGCGGTCTTCAGGTTATTTCGGGCGATGAAAACATCCTCCTCTTCCTCTTCCGCGACCAGGAAAGCGTAACCGTGATGGGTCATATCGACGGTACCGGTGCGGTAGCCCGCCCTGCTGAGCAGCCGGTACCTTCCCGGTTCCACCTGCTCCAGCTCTTTCCTCTCTGCCAGATCGTCCAGTGCCTCTGCGATCACCGCCTTCCTGTGCTTATCGGTTATATAAAGCTGTTTCGATATCTGTTTATGGTTATACACCTGCCGGGGATTCCTTCCGAAAACTCCCATGATCAATACAGCCGCTTCCTGCCTGGTGAACCTCTCCCTCTTCTTTGGTTTGCGTTTGCCCATACTATGCATCGTTTCTGGTAAACTCTAAAATTACTAATTTTGAGACCATGATCAATGACTTCTTCATTTACAATTCCCTGAACAGGAGAAAGGAACGGTTCGAGCCCCTTCATCCCCCCCTGGTGGGGCTCTATGCATGCGGTCCCACCGTTTACGGAGATGCCCACCTGGGGCATGCACGGCAGGCCATTACATTCGACACCCTGTTCCGGTACCTGACCCACCTGGGGTACAGAGTCAGGTATGTCCGCAACATCACCGATGTGGGACATCTGGAGGGAGATGCCGATGAAGGAGAGGACAAGATCCAGAAGAAGGCCCGGCTCGAGTCGCTGGAACCCATGGAAGTGGTGCAGCATTATACGAACCGGTACCATGAGCACATGCGGGAGCTGGGGGTGCTCCCTCCCAGCATTGAACCGAGAGCAAGCGGTCACGTCATTGAACAGCAGCAGCTGATCGGCCGTATTCTGGAAGCCGGGTACGCCTATGAGGTGAACGGATCGGTCTATTTTGATGTGGAGAAGTATCACCGTGACCACGGCTACGGTCAGCTGTCGGGTCGTAAGATTGAAGACCTGCTCTCCAATACCCGCGCCCTGGAGGGGCAGTCGGAAAAACGGAGCCCCCTCGATTTTGCCCTCTGGAAGCGGGCCGATCCCACCCACCTGATGCACTGGCCCTCCCCCTGGAGTGAAGGGTACCCCGGATGGCATCTGGAGTGCTCTGCCATGAGCGCTAAATACCTGGGAACGGAATTCGACATTCACGGGGGAGGCATGGACCTGCTGTTCCCGCACCATGAATGTGAAATGGCGCAGAACATGGCCGGAAACGGTACCCGGTCGGTACGATACTGGATGCACAACAACATGGTGACCATCAACGGGCAGAAGATGGGGCGCTCGCTGAACAATTTCATCACCCTGGAAGAATTTTTCACCGGACAGCACGAATTGCTTTCCCGGGCCTACTCCCCCATGACCATCCGTTTCTTTATGTTGCAGGCCCACTACCGGAGCACGCTCGATTTTTCCAATGAAGCGCTTCAGGCATCGGGGAAAGGGCTTGAGCGGCTGTTCCGGGCGATGGAGGTGCTGGAAAACCTCTCCCCTTCCGGAAACTCATCACTGGATGTTCAGGATCTGTCCGGACGTTGTCATTCCGCCATGAACGACGATTTGAATACTCCCGTGATGACCGGGCATCTGTTCGAAGGGGTCAAATGGATCCATCAGCTGGAAGAGGGACGTGAAACGCTTTCTCAGGTTGACCTGGACAAACTGAGGAAGCTCTTCCGGGAGATGGTGAACGGGGTATTGGGACTGGTGGCACCCGTTCGGGAAGATCCGGGCAGGGGAATGACCGGCGAGCTGCTGGAGATGATCCTGAAACTTCGCCAGGAGGCCAAAGATAACAGGGATTTCGCTTCGGCCGACCGGATCCGTGACCGGCTGGCTGAAATGGGGATCCGGGTGAAAGACCGCAGGGAAGGGGCCGAATGGGAATTTGAATCGCCATGACCTCCACCTACCGGGCGGATGCCGTCACCATCGGAAACATCACCCTGGGCGGGGGAGCCCCGGTGCGGCTACAGTCCATGACCAATACGCCCACCCACCGGGTCAGTGAGTCGGTGGCTCAGTGTGTGGAACTGGTGAAGGCCGGTGCCGATCTGATACGCCTGACCACTCAGGGGAAGCGTGAGGTTGCTGCCCTTGCAGCCATCCGGAACCAGCTGACGGAAGCAGGGGTCACCGTTCCCCTGGTGGCCGATATCCATTTCAATCCCCGACTGGCCCTGGAAGCAGCGGGCGTAGCAGACAAGATCCGCATCAATCCCGGGAACTACCTCAAAGGAATGGCCGTGGATACGCTCCTGCCGGAGTTGCTCGACCGGTGCCGGAATACCGGTACCGCCCTCCGCATCGGGGTGAACCACGGATCGCTCCACCCCACCATCCTGGAAAAATACGGGGATACCCCTCTGGGAATGACGGAATCGGCCATGGAATTCCTGCGGGTCTGCAGGGACCGTGGCTTCCACCGGGTGGTGGTTTCGCTGAAATCCAGCAATCCCAGGGTGATGGTTCAGTCGGTCAGACTGCTGGTCCATACCATGGTCGGCGAAGGGATCTCCTGTCCCCTCCACCTGGGGGTTACAGAAGCAGGCGAGGGAGAGGAAGGCCGGATCCGTTCAGCAGTGGGAATCGCCCCTCTGCTGCTGGAAGGCATGGGCGACACGGTGAGAGTCTCCCTGACCGGACCCCCGGCTGAAGAGCTGCCGGTGGCCTCCTCTCTGATCTCCCTTTTTACCAGGCCGGAACAACTTCCCTACGATCCTTTCAAAGGAGTGCCGTGGGATCCTTTCTCTTTCCGCAGACGCATCTCCCGTCCCGTGGCAGGTATCGGGAACGGTTCCAAAATCAGGCTCATATCCCGGCATCCCCCGGAGCCGGGTACCGATCCTCTGCCGGAGGAGGTGCTTCCCCATCTGGTTCGGTATGAACAGTGGTTGCAGGATCCTGCCCGGCTCCGGGAAGAAAAGGGGATTCTGCTGCTGGATCAGGGCGAACGTCCCATCGGGGAGGTAAAAGCCAGCCTGGCCCGTTTCTGCAGCAACAACCGTTTCACGCCGGTGATATTCCGGCCTCGTTTTCCCCCTGCCGGTGATCCGGAGGGAGTGCTCAGGATGGCCGGGGAGCTGGGATCCCTGCTGGTCGATGGTGTGCTCGATGCTGTCTGGGCCGGGGACATCAAAAATGAAAACGGGCTGTGGAATGAAACATTGCTCCGGATCCTGCAGGCTGCCGGGGCCAGGATCAGCCGTACCGATTATATTGCCTGTCCCTCCTGCGGACGCACCCATTTCGATATCCTGGAGCGGCTGCGTGAGGTGCGCCGGGCCACCTCCCATCTGCCCGGACTGAAGATCGCCGTCATGGGATGCATCGTGAACGGTCCCGGTGAAATGGCCGATGCCGATTACGGCTATGTGGGTGCCGGGCCGGGAAGGATTTCACTCTATAAGGGAAAACAGGTGGCCCGGGAAAAACTTCCGGAAGAAGAGGCCCTTTCCGCACTGATCCAGCTGATGAAACAGTCAGGCGACTGGATCGATCCCGCTCCCGGGGAGTAGGTTTCCGGGGGTCAGGCCACCGGGGAGGAGGGCTGATGCGGGTCGGGTCTACCGGAACTATCTCTCCGGCCGGCTGGGGTTCAGCCTTTTTCCAGGGAAAAAATGAAGGTGGTCCCCTGATCCAGCTTGCTCCTCACGGTAATAGTCTGGTTATGGGCCTGGATCGTGTGCTTGACAATGGAGAGGCCCAGTCCCGTTCCGCCCGACTCCCGGGAGCGGCTCTTGTCGACCCGGAAGAACCTTTCGAAGATCCGGGGCAGGTCCCTCTCTTCGATGCCGATCCCGTTGTCGGTAATATCCACCAGGATATTCTCGCCTGTGTCGACAAATCCCACTTTCGTTTTGCCTCCCTCCCTTCCGTATTTAATGGAGTTGTTGATCAGATTGTTCACCACCTCCATGATCCTCTTCCTGTCGGCCACGACCCTGATCGGTTTATTATAGCTGGAATCGAAGGAGATCTTGATGTTTTTCTGCCTGGCCTGAAGCTCCTGGTATTCGATCACCTCCTCCACCACCTTCACCAGGTTGAAACGCTCCAGATCCAGCTTGAATTCGCCCGATTCGAGCCTGGCGATGGAATCGAGGTCCTCCACGATATTGATCAGGCGGTTGGTACTTTTCTCGGCTCTTTTTAAATAGAGCTTGTTGATGCTGGAATCCTCCATCCCACCGTCCAGCAGTGTCAGGATATAGCCCTGGATGTTGAAAATGGGTGTTTTCAGTTCATGGGAAACGTTTCCGAGAAAGTCCTTCCGGTATCTCTCCAGTTCCCGCAGTTTCTTGATCTCTTCCGACTGATTGTCGGCCCAGATTTTCACCTCCCGGTTCAGGTCGGGGATCACATCGCCCCTGTCGATCTTATCCCTGATTTTCTTCTGCGACATGGTGTAGCTGTGGATGGTTTTGAATATGGGATCCACCTTTTGTTCCACATACCTGATAAAGATTCGCCTGACGATGATGAAAGCTGCCGCAATCAAAACCACCCCCACCAGCAGGTAACCCCAGAGAGGATTCCGGAAATCCGCCCAGAGGCTGAAAGCACTGGCTGCAGTCAGGACCAGGGCCAGAACTGCGGTGACAGCCAGTGAATAGCTTTTGGCTGTTTTTAGCTTTACCATCGGCTGAAGGGAGATTCAATGTGGAAAAACAGGCCGTGTTCCCCGATCCGGTTGATGGCGTAATCGATGCGGAAAACCTGGTCGTAATAAGTAACCAGGTCGATCCCCGCCCCTGCCGAAAACTGCCAGTTATTCACCATCGTATTGGTCGGATCGGGAAACTCATTATAAACATATCCTGCATCCGCAAAAATATTCAAATAAACAGCGTAATAGAGTTTATTAAACTGCTCCATCCGGATCAGCGGGAGAGTGTAGGTGGTCGGTTTGATAAGCTGGAACTTCAGATTGTATTTCGTGATAAAGTAGTCCGATCCGTCGATCACATAAGGCTCATATCCGCTCAGAAACTCATTATAGCCCAAAGCCCTGTTCAGTGTGTAGGGGAGTAATTTTTCGGACGACCAGCGTGCTTTGGTGACATTGTAGAAATAGACCCGGCCGGCCAGCTTCTGGTGGAACATCAGGATCCCGGACAGCCTGGTGGAGGGATATGGAAACTGGTTAAGGATCCCCAGGCCAAGCCGCTCTGCCCTTGCCTTGACCGCGAATCCCTCCAGCGGATAAATTTTTGAGTCGCGTACATCATGTGAAAATTCATAGATCAGAGAAAAGAAGCGGAGACCGGTACTCTCCTCTCCCAAGAAATGGGGATTGTACACGGCCACCGAATCACTGACCCGGTAATCCCAGTATTCCATCCTGAACGCATGGGTGGAATAGATTTTTCTCCGGAAGGTATACCGGGCAAAGGCATTCATCCTTGTTATGGCCGGCAGAGCGCTGGGCCTGTACTCCACGGGCTTGTTGTGGACCGTGGCGACCACCAGTTCGTTCTGCTGATTCAGGTTAAATCCGGTGGAAAGCCCGTGCTGTTGTTTCCTTCCCAGGTTGGGTGCGGAGTATGCCAGGGCGTATTCCCTGATATAGCCCAGCCTGACCTTTCCGGTTAACAATTCGTTCCTTCCCCTGAAATTGTTCCATTTCAGCCATGCCCCGTATACGATCTTGTCCCACTCCCGGTTGGTGATAAACTCGCTGAAGTTCCGTTCCGCATATTCCAGGATGGGGACCGGCCATACGTACCATCTTTCGGTGACCCTGATCCGGATGGTGATCCGGTTTCCCGGCGAATGGGTGGCATCGAAATAGACGAAATTAAAAATAGCCAGGTTCAACAGGTTTTCCCTGCTTCTCTGAATGGCGGGCAGCAATTCAATTTTCAGGATGGTGTCCCCCCTGGCGAAGGTGAGCTCTCTGAGGATAATCGAAGGCCTTGTCACGCTGTTCCCCTCGATGAGAATCTCCTCCACAATCAGCTGGTCCTCCTGAATACCAAGCAGGTTCTGTGCCTGGATCACACATGTATGGCCCAGCAAAAAACCCACCAATCCCAGTATGAAACGCCTTGCCATACGATTCCGCGCAGAGAAATGCAAGGTAATAAATTTAAATAGACGGCATCCGGGGGGAAGAACCGGTCAGCCACGAAAAGCGATGAGCATGCCCGCCAGATGAAGATCCACGGGTCGCGTTATCTTGATGTTTGAATCCTCTCCCTGAACCAGGCTGACCTTTCCGTGAAACGATTCAAATACGGATGCGTCATCGGTGAAATCTGAATGGGAAGTGCGGTCGTAAGCCTCTTTGAGCAGCTCTGATTGGAACACCTGCGGAGTCTGTACCCTGCGGAGAATGGTGCGGTCCACCAACTCCGACCCCCCCGACTGGTTCACCTTTCTGATGGTATCTCCCACTTCCAGAACCGGTACGGCACTTCCGGTCTCATCTGCTATCCGGTAACATCTTTCCAGCAGATCCGGACCCACCAGCGGCCTCACGGCATCATGCACCCCTACCACGGTGCCGCGGGCAACTCTCGCCAGCCCGCTCCTGACCGAATGATAACGGCTTTCCCCTCCCGTGGCTGTCACAATTCCCCTGAATCCCGCCCCGACCGGCTCCCACAGATCACTGTGCTCCCGGGAGATCACCACCACCACCAGGATCGACGGATCAAATTTCCGGAAACATTCAATGGTATGTGCGATGACCGGCTTTCCTGCCAGGTGCATGTACTGCTTGGGCAGGTCCGAACCCATCCTGGTTCCCGATCCTCCGGCCACGATCACCACCGACCGTTTCATGTATCTTCTGATGATTGTTCCCTGAAACAGCGGTCAATCAGCTCCATGACCACCGTACGGTCGAGCGGCTTCGTCACAAAATAGGTGCATCCGGCCCGGATACTCTCCTCCTTCTCTTCGGCCATCACAAAAGCGGTCTGCGCAATGACAGGCACACCGGGATCGAACTCCCTGATCATTCTGACTGCCTCGATCCCGCTTATTTCGGGCATCTTCAGGTCCATCAGGACCACATCGGGCCTGAGTCCCCTGGTGAGGTCGACCGCCTCCCGGCCGTCTTTGGCACGATGCAGCTCCACACCTGTCTTCCGGAGCATCTCCCGGATAAACATCCAGTTCAGTTCTTCATCCTCAGCCACCACAATGCGTTTCTGGTCCCATTGATAGCTCTTGTTGGACAGCATAACCTGCTCCTCCTCCATTCCCTCATTCACCACCAGAGGAAGTGTAAAATAGAAAGTGCTTCCCCTGTCCTCTTCTGTCTCGAGCCACATCTCTCCCCCCATCAGCTGGACCAGGCTCCTGGAGATGGGCAATCCGAGTCCTGTGCCCGACGGCTGGTAGGTGGCTTCCTTGCTTACCTGCCCGAACCTGTCGAAGATCCGGTCCAGCTGGTCTTCAGGGATGCCTATGCCACTGTCACTTACAAAGAATTCGATATACCTGTTGTTCCTGATGGTGTAGCCGAAGGTGATATGTCCCTCCCGGGTGAATTTGATGGCGTTCGAGATGAGATTGTTGAAGATCTGACTGAGGCGGAAATCATCCGTAACGATGGTGAAATCGACCTCCTCATTCCCTTTCTTCAGATTAAAATCCACCTTCTTCTGCCCGGGTGCATCACCTCGGATCCGGTGAAAAAAGGATGAATAGATCTCATCCAGTATATCATTGATTCTCACCGGACGGTTGGAGATCTTCAGTTGTCCCGACTCGATCTTTGAGATATCGATAATATCATCAATAATATTGAGCAACTGATTGGAGGACCTTTCAATCTGTTTGACGTAAAGATCTCTGTCTTCATCTGTAACATCGGGATCCTTCAGGAGATTGGCAAAGCCGACGATCCCGTTCATGGGAGTGCGGATCTCGTGCGACATGTTTGCCAGAAAGGAGGTCTTCAGCCGGTCCGATTCCTGAGCTTTGTCCCGGGCACTTTTCAATTCATTCTCGATCATCACCATGTCGGTCACATCCTTAAGGATTCCCATGACCATGATGATAACACCCCGTTCGTCCCTGATAGGGATCTTGTTTTCTTCCATCCAGAAACCATCCACTCCCTCATCCTCAAAATAGACGATCCTGTTGATGATCGGCTTTCCGGTTTCCAGGATATATCGAAGCTCCTCTTCCATTTTCCGGGCCACCCTCCTGGAAAAGAAATGATGACTGTCCTTGCCCATGGCCTCCTCCGGATGGGATATCCTCAGCAATCTCGCCATCCATCCGTTCACCCGGATATACTTGTGCTGCCGGTCGGTAAAAAAGATATAGAAGGGCATATTATCCAGCAGCACCTCCAGGGTTTCCCTTTCCCGGTGCAGATCCTGAAGGGAACCGGTCAGATTGGTGATATCCTCCTGGTACCCGCCGGTCCCGGTGATCCTGCCGTCCGGACCGAACACCGGGAAGTTAACCGTCTTGTAGATCCTCTGATCGCGGGAATAGGTGGCCTGGCTGATCTTACCGGTTTCGTAAACATCTTTTTCTCCATCCTCGCTCTGACGGGCATCCTCCAGGTCGAAAACCTGACGGACCCCCTTTCCGATCACCTCATCCGGTTCCCTGTTCAGTGAGCGCAGGAACAGACTGTTCACCTTCTCGAAGATGCCGTGCCCGTCTTTAAACCAGACGGCAAAGGGCAGTGCTTCCATCAGTGCCTTCAGCCGGGCCTTCAATTGCTCGGTAATATGGTCTTTCTCCTCTTCGATGGCCTAACCTGCGTGTGTGGTGAATCCTGAAGGAATATGTTTCTCTTTCGGTGTTATGTTAAGAAGGGGGACGGTGGCGTGGTTGATCATCTGCTGCGCGTAACTTCCAAGGAAAACATTCCATTTATCGATGGCCGAAGACATAATCCCGATCATGTCGGCATTGACAGCTTCCGCGTAATTGTTTGTCAGACTGGCCAGATTGTCTCCGGTAAGGGTCTTTGACACCGTTTTCAGCTTCCTGGCTTTTAAGTAATTGATAACCTGCCTGGAGTATGAATCCAACCGTTCCAGATCCCTTTTGTTCTGCCGGGTGGTGACTGAAACCACATGTATCTCCGCCCCGAACAATTCGGCCACTTCTGCGATGGCGGGCGCTTTCTGCCGTGTATCGACATGGAGTTTAATCGGAAGAATGATTTTCCTGATATCCGGCGGAACAGGGCTGTGCCGGATCGTGAACACCGGCTGAGTGGTGGCTGCCATAATCTTCAGAGCATTGCTCCCGATAAAAAGTTCTTCGAATCCGGAAGCACCGTGAGTGGAGGCCGAAACCACCGCATTGGAGTAAGAGTTCACCTGGTTCACTATTTCCCGGTATACTTTCCCCTTTTTCACGATGAATCTCAGCCTGGAATCATTTCCAAGCCTCGGGGTGTACTCCTGGACCAGTTTATTAAACTGCGACTGGGCGTACTTATGTTCCTGCTCCACCACGCTGGGCTGGAAATTGGTACTGTTGGTAAGCACGTATACCATTTGAATGTTGATGGTCCTCTTCCGGGAAAAAAGGAGGGCCCATTCAAGGCCTTTTAAAGAATCCACGGAAAAGTCGACAGGTACAATGAAATTCTTCATGGTCGAAGTATTGGTTCACTATACGAAATTAACCAAATCGAGCGAATTTATTACTTTTGCGGGAGTAAACATTCTACGCTCTGCTCATGGCTCAGGAAGTTGTTCTAGGAATTGACATCGGCGGCACTTTTACGAAAATCGGACTGGTCGACCGAAAGGGAAAAATCCATATGGAGGATGAAATCGCCACCACCGGATACCCGACCATAGAAAAATTCATCAAAGCGCTGCACGAATTTGTCACCGGAAAGGTTAAAGAGCTGAAACCGAAATTCAAAATCTCCGGGATCGGTGTGGGTGCGCCCAACGGAAATTACTATACCGGTTCCATTGAAAATGCTCCCAACCTGGCATGGAAAGGGAAGATCGAATTCGTCAAACTGATGGAGGAGCAGTTCCGGTACCCGACTGTGGTCACCAATGATGCCAATGCAGCCGCACTCGGGGAGATGCTCTTCGGAGATGCCGCCGGGTTGAAGAATTTCCTGATGATCACCCTGGGTACGGGCCTGGGTAGCGGACTGGTAGTCAACGGCGAAATGATTTACGGGCACGACGGATTTGCCGGTGAACTGGGGCACGTAAGGGCGGTGGACAACGGTCGTCATTGTGGTTGCGGAAAGCGGGGATGCCTGGAAACCTATGTCTCGGCCACCGGTATCAAGCGCACGGTCTACGAACTTCTGGCAGAAGAGAGCGTGGATGTGGAGAGCGACTTCCGGAAGATCTCCTTTTCGAAGTTGAAATCGAAACATATCACTTCCATGGCGGAGGACGGGGATCCCATTGCGATCAGAGCTTTCGAACGAACCGGGTTTCTGCTCGGACGAAGCCTGGCCGACACAGTGGCCCATATCAGTCCCTCGAAAATCTTTCTGTTCGGCGGTCTGGCCAGGGCAGGAGAATGGATCATCGGTCCCACTAAAAGATCGATGGAGGAAAATCTGCTTCCCATCTACCGGAATAAGATCGACATTGTACCTTCCGCTTTGCTGAATAAGAACATCGCCGTGCTGGGAGCAGCCGCCCTGATCTGGAAAAGACTGGGCGAAAAGGATTAGAGCCTGCCGGCCTGTTTCTCCAGGATCATAGTCACATCATGGTCCCAGTTGGAGCGGACCGTAATGCTCACAGGAAGGAATTCCACCGGCTCGGGCTGACGTTTCTCCAGATAGTCTCCCGTATCCCAGCGGCCGTTTCCGTTGATATCATGGATGAATTTAAACCTATAATCGCCCGGGTCCAGATAGGGAAAAATAATCTTACCCGGTTCCGTTGCAATCTGCTCCCTGACCACCTTTTCATCACGTATCAGCTGTACGATCACCCGGTGGCCGACATTCTCCAATTGCAATAAAATCCTCCCGTAATACTCCGAATCCCTGGTGGTAAATGTGATGTCGACCGTATCGTGCGACACCGGGTAGATGGAACGGACCGCGCCCGGAAGAAGCAACATCCGGTAGCGGGAAGCAGATTCCCAGGCCACAGAGATCCTGCCGCGGGTGGGGTGAAGTGTGTCGTTGAGGGTGGTGAAATCAACGGGGATCTCGACCGAATCGGGTATCTGAAAAAGAGAAATGAGAGAATCACTGAATCCCTCCAGAGGCAGGTTCAGAGCGATGGGAATGTCCTGATACAGGTGCTGTTCTCCCCTGTTCCGGATGGTGGTCAGCTCCAGCTTTTCTGTTTCCGGTTGATCACTTTCACCTCTGCTTTTCCGCCTCCTGTGTGTCATCAGAAGCGTGTCGGCCTGGGTGATCCAGTTCTCTGTGGTGTCTTTGACGCTGTAGTCGATCCTCATTTTGAGTGTATCCTGCTGGTAATCGGTCGAATCCCTGATCCAGAGAGTCACCGTGTCACGACGGGGTGAAAAATGGGAGAGGTAAGCGCCTTCTTCCATAGGCCCCGGAGGAAGGAAACGGAAGCGGAAGGTATCGGTCAGCGGCATGGCAAAGGTCAGCAGGATCTTCCTTGGATCTTCCCGCTGCCGGTCGGTCAGGTACTGAATTTCGGTCTCTTCAACGAAAAGCATCAGGTCGATGTAAATGGAGTTCAGATCGGGTAACATCGGAATAATCGTATCCGCCGCCGCAGTATCTGTCACCGCTCCGGAAACATCCGGTTCCATCCGCATGTTGCCGGGATCGGAAACAGGACCGGAAGGGACCGGTGATAAGGTGTCGGGGCCCGGGGCAGTGCTGTCGTACAGGTGTCGTTCTTTCCAGAGACTCCTGGCGAATTCGGCACTGACGATCAGTGAAGAATCGAGAAAGGCGATCTCTTCAGTGGGCAGATCGAACAGAAAATTGTTGTTCCCGTCGTTCAGGGCAAAAACCTTGTAGACATCGGATCGAAGGTTGTTTACACTGAATACTCCGCTGTCGTTCGACCTGCCCACATAGAGCGGTATATCGGTCAGCGGGACCGAATCTTTCAGTTCATCATAGAGCATGATGGAGACCGGTTCCTCCGGACGGCTCAGGTCCTCGGCGTATCTCAGGGTGCCCTTCACCGAAAGGGAATCCAGCTCCTCCCCGGTGGAAAACACATACTCGTAGTTCTGAAGCTTGTTCCCCTCATGCAGGTCTTTAATAGCATCCCCGAAATTAAAGGTATAGGTGGTATTCGCCTTCAGTTCCTCCTCAAACTCGATCACCAGAGTTTTCTTCCTCAGCTTCACCTCCGGTTTTTCCTCCATGGGAGGGGATACGATCAGCTCCTGGTTGACATTGTCGAGCACGATGAACTCATCGAAGGTGACCTCGATCTTCTTCGCCGTGAAAAGGGTGGAGTAGTTGGGCGGCTCGCTCTCCACCACCCCGGGGGGGGTTTCATCCCTGGGCCCCCCGGTGGGTGAGCCCTGCTGGGCACACCCCACGGAAAGAAGAAGCAATCCCCATAATAAAACCCGGTTACGCAATATCGCGATGCTTCTGATCATGTAAGCTGAATGGATATGAAAACACAAAGATAAGTGCTTCAGGGGAAACCCCCGGATTGTTATTATATTTGTAGCTTAATTCGCTCATGTATGATTCTGAACGCCATTACCTGGAATGTCGATCCTGAAATTTTCAGCATAGGCTCTCTCAGCATCCGGTGGTATGGACTTTTATTCGCCACCGCCTTCCTTTCGGGCTATATCGTCTTCACCCGTTTCCTGGCCACCGAAAGGCTCACCTCGGAAATGCTGGACCAGCTGCTTATCTATATTGCCGTGGGAACAGTAGTGGGTGCCCGGCTGGGTCACTGTTTCTTCTATGAACCGGAGTACTTTCTGAGAAACCCCCTGGAGATCCTCAAGATCTGGAAAGGAGGTCTGGCGAGCCACGGGGCAGCCATCGGAATCCCCCTGGCTCTCTGGCTGTATGTCAGGAAATATAAACTCTCCTTTCTCTGGATGATCGACCGGATTGTGATCGTGGTGGCACTGGGCGGGGCATTTATACGCCTCGGCAACCTCTTCAATTCGGAGATATACGGTCTCCCTACCGATCTGCCGTGGGGATTCAGATTTGTGAGGGACAAACTTTACGACTCCACCACCGGTGAATTGCTGCCCACCGTCGCCCGCCACCCCACCCAGCTCTATGAAGCGCTGAGTTATTTCCTGATCTTCGCCGTGTTGTTCATATTTTACCGGAAAAGATACATGAAGGTCAGAGACGGTTTTATTTTCGGGGTCTTTATGATTCTTCTCTTCTCGGCCCGTTTCCTGATCGAATTCGTGAAGAACGACCAGGTGGCCTTTGAAGCCGGGATGACCTTCAACATGGGCCAGTTATTGAGTCTTCCCTTTATTCTGGGTGGTGTGGTAATGATCGTGTGGACCAAACGGAAGCCGAGATATTTCTCCCGGGAGCCGATCCCCAAATCCCCGAAGAAAGGCAGAAAGGCCAAAACCAAATAACCGCTGACCATGGAGGAAGGGAACTTCTGGATGGCATTCGGATTGACACTCTTCGCCGGACTCAGCACCGGAATAGGAAGTGCTCTTGCATTTTTTACCAACAGCACCAGTACCCGGTTCCTGTCAGTAAGCCTCGGCTTTTCGGCCGGTGTGATGATCTATGTCTCTTTTTTTGAGATCCTTCAGAAAGCCCGCGACGCCCTCTCCAATGGCTTTTCCGAAAATACCGCCACCTGGTATACCGTGACAGCCTTTTTTGGAGGCATCCTGCTGATCGCCGCCATCGACCGCATGATCCCTTCTACAGATAACCCCCATGAAATCAGGAGGGTGGAAGATGTTTTCCAGAAAGGGAAAAAAGACCCCCGCCTGGTCCGGATGGGCCTTTTCACCGCCCTGGCCATCGGGATACACAACTTTCCCGAAGGGATCGCCACGTTTATGGCGGGGCTGTCCGACACTTCGATCGCTATTCCCATCGCAGTGGCCATTGCCATTCATAACATTCCGGAGGGTATTGCTGTATCGGTCCCCGTCTCCTACGGAACTGGCAGCAGGAAGAAGGGATTTTTTCTATCGTTTCTCTCCGGACTGGCCGAACCAATAGGGGCTCTACTGGCCTATCTGATCCTGATGCCCTTTCTCAACGATACGATCTTCGGGCTGATCTTTGCCGGAGTGGCGGGTATCATGGTCTTCATTTCGATCGATGAGCTGCTTCCCACTGCCCGGGAGTACGGTCTGCACCACCACTCGGTATACGGATTCATCCTCGGAATGGCTGTGATGGCTTTCAGTTTGTTGTTATTTCTATAGCCCATGGAGCAGGAGAAAATAGGACCCGGAAGGAACGGAAGCAGCACCGGAAACCAGCGGCGCCGTCGCCACCAGCCTGTGAATGAAAAAAACCTGCTGGCCTCTTCCCTGCTGAACCTGGTGGTCAGCATCCTGGAATTCGCCGGAGGGATCCTTTCGGGCAGCGTGGCCCTTTTGTCCGCTTCCCTTCACAATCTGAGTGATACCTTTGCCGGGTTGATCGCATTCCTGGCCACCATTTCAGGGAAGAAGAGCGCCACCCGGAAACGGATCTTCAGTTATAGACGACTCGAGACCCTGGCGGCGCTGCTCAACGCGGTGATCATGATCGTGGCGAGTATTTTCCTGCTCAGGGAGGCCCGGGAACGCTGGAACGATCCGGAGCCAATCAACTCTCTGATTATGATCGTGGTGGCCATGATCGGCCTGCTGGCCAACCTCTATGCGGTGATCATCCTGCGGAAGGATTCCAGAAAAAGCATTCATGTACGGGCGGCTTACAGACATCTGTCCGGTGACGCCATCACCTCGATAGTGGTGATCGGAGGCGGCATTCTCATACAGCTTTTGGGCTTTCTGTGGATCGATTCCGTAATCACACTCCTGATATCGATCTATATTTTCAGGGAGGCCTTCGTGATCCTGAAAGATTCGGCCGACCTGCTGATACAGCCTGCGCCAGAAAATCTGGATCTGCAGCGGGTAAAACGCCACGTGGAAAAAACAGTGTCTGTCAGGGATATTCACCATCTCCAGGCATGGATGCTGAATGACCGCCAGATTCATCTGGAAGCACATATTGAACTGAACGAGGACCTGAAGCTGAGCGAGGTGAACACTACCCGGAAAAAGATCGAGCAGGCGCTTCGGGAAGAATTTCATATTTCACGAATCACCATTCAGTTCGAATACGGCACCCGTTCTGCATCCCGGATTATCCATCACAAGGAGTATACATGACAAGGGAACAGAAGATCATTCGGGGTGCATGGTGGGGACTCGTTGTAAATGCGCTCCTGGCGGTATTGAAGATCACGGCAGGAATCCTCTCGGGCAGCTATGCGGTAGTGGCAGACGGGATCGATTCGGCCACCGATGTAGCCTCTTCACTGGCGGTGTTGCTGGCAGCCCGGATCATCTCCAAACCTCCGAATATCAAATTTCCATATGGATATAAGAAAGCCGACCAGGTAGCCACCAAAGGGCTTTCTTTCCTGATTTTCTTTGCGGGTGCACAGCTGGCCTTCTCCACCGTCAGGGGGCTGATCTCGGGAGAGGGCCCCGGAATTCCTTCCCTGCTGGCCATCTGGATAACTGTCATCTCCATTCTGAGTAAATTTCTGCTTGCCCTGTATCTGTTCCGGATCGCCACCCGCGTCGAAAGTCCCATGTTAAAAGCCATTGCCAAAAACATGCGCAACGACATCCTGATCTCTTTCAGTGTGCTTGCCAGCCTGCTCTTCACTCTTTTCCTCGAACAACCCCTGATCGACCGGGTCATCGCTCTTTTAGTCAGCCTCTTCATTATGGTGGAGGCTTTCCGGATCTTCATGAAATCCAACATCGACCTGATGGACGGAATTGACGATACCGCGGTATACCAGCGTCTGTTCGAAGCGGTCAGACAGGTCAATGGGGCTTTCAATCCCCACCGGGTCAGGGCCCGCAAGATAGGCCATTATTATATGGTGAATCTCGATATTGAGGTGGAACCGGATCTCCCGGTAAAAAGCGCCCATCTGATCGCACAGGAGGTGGAACGAAGCATCCGTTCGAATGTCCGGTATATTTACGATGTGATGGTCCACGTGGAACCTCTTGGAAATCTGGAGAAAGATGAGAAATACGGAATAACCGAAGCGGAACTAAAAGATCAAAAAACAAACGGATGATTACCCGAGAAATATCGATGTGCCAGGCCGTGTTGAACAACCTTCAGCTGCTTTCACTTTTTCCCCGGTTCAGCATAAAGCTCGGCTTTGGAGAGAGGAGTGTGGAGGAGGTATGTGAACTGCACCATGTGAATACAGATTTCTTCCTTGAGATCGCCAATGCCTACCTTTACGAAGACTACGTCCCTTCTGAGGAGTTATCCCGTTATCCGCTGGGCGCAGTGGTTCGGTACATCACCAGTACTCATGAATATTACCTGGAGACGGCCCTGCCCCTGGTGGAGAGGAAGATCTACCGGATGTTGGACCAGTCTTCCCTTTCTGAAAAAGAGATTCAGCTGGTTACCGGTTTTTTTAACGACTATAAGAAGGATTTCATGACTCATATCAGCGATGAAGAGGAGCATGTATTACCCTATATACTGGAGCTGGAGAAGCAGTCGGCCATGGATCATCCCTCTCCCGGTTTCATTGAAAAGCTGGATAAATACTCCATCCGCCAGTTCGAACTGGAACACGATCGCCTGGAATACAGCCTCGAGAATCTTTCCAGGCTGATCATCAAATATCTGCCTCCCTGTGAGGATTTTCAGCTCTGCCACCAGGTGATCAAAGATCTTTCTGCGCTGGTGAAAGACCTGGTCGATCATGCCGATATGGAAGATAAGGTGTTGATCCCCCGTGTCGCCGAGCTGGAGGATAAGCTGAGAGGAGAATCGACAGCATGAAATCCAACAGGCTCATAGTGGCTGTGGAATCCTATCTTCTCCGAAAGGGATTGCTCGCTGTCCTGCACCGTATTGAAGGGGTCAGTGTGACCAGGGAGTTCGATTCGGCCGAAGATCTGATGCTGCATCAGAAAAAACACGGCGTCCCTCACCTGGTGATCAGTGAATCGCTGTACGAGGAATGCAGGGAGCTTTTCATTTCTCAACCCGACCTGCTGGAAAGGACGCTGCTGCTTGCCGCGAACGGTCGAACCCCGTCAAAGAAAGATAAACCCGTCACCCATGTGATCACCCTGCGGGAAACCAAAGAGCAGATCCTGGAGAACATCCGCCATTTCCTGGAGATGGAAGCGAAACAGTCCGGCCAGGATGATCTGACTGAAAGAGAAAAAACTATTGTTCGCCTGGTATCCATGGGAATGACCAATAAGCAGATCGCCGACCATCTGTTCCTTTCCACCCACACTGTCACCACACACCGCAAAAACATCTCTGCCAAGCTGGGTATCAAATCGGCATCGGGACTGGCCATTTATGCGATCGTGAATAACCTGATCACCATTGAAGAGGCTTCCGGCAAACAAGCTCAGTAATTTGTATATTTGCCCAACCTAACCAATAGAAGATGATGGCAGAGAGTAAAACAAATGTGGGAGTTCTCTACGGGATCCTCGGTCTGCTGGTGGTGATCCTGGGAGTGGCTGTTTTTATGCTGATAGATACCCGTAAAAACCTTCAGGTTGTGGAATCCGACCTTGCCGAAAAAACTGAGTTTTTCCGGATGGAGCGTGATTCCCTGGAGGGTGAGTTGAGAAATATCTATTACAGATACGATACCCTGGAGACCAACAATACGGAGATGCAACGGAAAATGATGGAGCAACAGGAGAAGATCGACCGGTTGATCGCCATTCAGGCCGATGATGCTTATAAGATCCGGATGTACAGGAAAGAGATGGAGACGCTCCGGTCGGTACTCAGAAGTTATATCGTGCAGATCGATTCTCTGAATATGAAGAATCAGGAGCTGATGGCCATGAACAAGCAGCTTCGGAACACGGAACGCCGACTGTCGACGGAAAAAGAGCAGCTCCAGAAGGACAAGACAGAGCTGGAAGAGATCAGGGATATGGCTACCACCCTCCAGGCTTCAGAAATCGACCTGGTGCTTCTGAACAGGCGGGATAATGATACCAGACGGGTCAGGAACGCCGAAAAGGTCAGGGTAGACTTTCTCCTGAGGGCCAACCAGGTTGCCGAGACCGGCGAAAGGACCATCTATCTGCGTCTCATACGTCCCGACGAAGTGGTGCTGGGTTCACCCGAATTGGAGATGTTCGAATACCAGGACGAACAACTCCCTGCCTCCGCTTCAAGGGTGGTAAACTACGAAAACCAGGATCTGCCTGTCTCCATTTTCTGGACCAATAACGGGGAGATCGTACCCGGAGAGACGAGGGTCGAGCTTTATTCGGATGGAAAGCTGATCGGTTCCTCCTCCTTTGTGCTCAAGTAACTTCATCCATAAAAAGCTGTTCCAGGATCCGGTCGGTGATCAGCCATTCAGCGGGATCGATCCACACTTTTTCGTCCTTCCGGATCATGGAACCTTCCCTCAGAAAGAGGGCCGACTCTTTTTCAAAATGCTCCAGAAACCGCTCACCGAATATTTCTCCGATTCGGGCGGCATTGACTCCCTGGCCGGTACGCAGTGAAGTGATCAGATAATCGTGATATTTGTCCGCCGGACTCAGGATCTCTTGCTCATGAATCACCTTCCCTCCCCTGATCCCATCCATGTATTTCTTCAGGGAGGCGATATTCCATCTCCTCCTGTCTCCGTCATAGGAGTGTGCCGACGGTCCGAATCCCAGGTAAGGTTTTCCGGTCCAGTAAACCATATTATGCCTGGAATGCATTCCCGGTTTTGCAAAGTTGGATATTTCATAATGTTCGAATCCCAGGTTACCCATATGGTTCCTCAGAATCCTGAAACTTTCCAGGCTCTGTTCTTCAGGGACCGGAGCGATCCTGCCTCGCTTTCGCCAGTGCTCCAGTACCGTCCCGGGTTCAAAGGTAAGGTGATATGCCGAGAGGTGAGAAACAGGAAGCTCTGTGGCCTGCTCCAGATTCATGGCCCATTGTTCCGAAGTCTGGCCGGGGATTCCGTAGATCAGGTCGACAGTGAGGTTTTTAAATCCGGCGCCATCAGCAGCCATCAAGGCTTCCCGCGCCTGCTGTTCATTGTGCGACCGTCTTAATAATACCAGATCCTCACGCAGGAACGACTGCACCCCGATACTGAGCCTGTTGAATCCCATATTCCGCCAATCCTCCAGTTTCGCAGGATGGATATCATCCGGATTGCATTCGATCGTCCATTCCGCTTCCGGTGAAAAGTCGAATACTTCCCGGACGGCCTCTGTTATTCTTAAAAGGTGATTTCCGGAAAGAAGAGACGGGGTCCCTCCCCCCAGGTACAGGGATCCGGTCCTGTTATCGCGGGTGGAAGAACTCTCCTCGAATCCTTTCAACCCTTCCATGCTCCTCTGCCGGATTTCACTGAGCAGGCAATCCACGAATGAATCCGCATATTTCAGGCTGACCGTGAAATAAAAATCACAATACCTGCATGCCTGCCTGCAAAACGGAATGTGAATATATACTCCTTTCATGGTGTGACTTCCCGGGTACCCGCCTGACATTGATTGTTTATTATAAAAACCGCATCTTTGTGGGACTTTCAGAAGATTTATGTGGAAACGGATCCGTCAATATAAATTCTCAGTGCTGGTAGCCATTTTGATCGCTCTATTGAGCCTGATTCCGGATAACAGCATGCCTGATAGCTCCCTGTTTTCAATTCGGTTCCTGGATAAGATCGCTCATTTCGGTATGTATGCCTTTTTCAGCTGGGTGGCATTCCTTGAGAGCCGTTGCAGAATCAATTGTTTTTCTTTTCATGCTCTTCTGATCTCGGTCATCTTCGTAATGAGTGCATTGATCGAGGTGTTACAGGCAACGGTCGTGGAAACACGTTCGGCCGAGTGGCTCGATCTGCTGGCCAACTTTTTCGGGTTGCTGGCTGGTTACATCGGTTACCGGATAACCTTGCTGACCGGGATCTTCGAAAGGTTCAGATCCTGATATCTTCTCTTCCTTCCCTGAATTCTCCGGCCAGGTCCTCCAGGGTCTCGGTCAGGAACACACCCTTCATCTGACTTCTGAGTCCGGAAATCTTTTCATGCAGGCTGCAGGGCGCATCGGAGTTGCATAATTCTGTTCTGATCACACACGTGTCGAACAGTTCCGTTCCGTCGATGATTTCCACAATCTCCATCAATGTGATATCCATGGCAGGCCTTCTGAGACAGAAGCCGCCGTGTGGCCCTTTGGTGGAGATCAACAGCTGATGCTTGGCCAGCATTTGAAGGATCTTACCGAGAAAAGGCGTCGGGATGCCCAGCTTCGAAGATATTTCTCTGATGCCCGCCTTCTTTTCCGGTGAGGCATACAATGCCAGATAAATCACGGCCCGAATGGCGTATTTACTTGTATTAGAAAGCATTACGTATTGTCTTTAACAGGAATCTTCCGGATCCTTTCGCTATGTCGACCCCCTTCAAATTCAGATTCTAAAAATGCATCAACAATCTTCTTTGCGGTCTCAAAATCCACAAACCGGGCCGGAATGGAACATATGTTGGCGTCGTTATGCTTTCTTGCCAGCTCCGCTATCTCTTCATTCCAGCATAAGGCTCCCCTGATTCCCTGATGTTTATTGGTTGTCATATTGATCCCGTTTCCCGAACCACACAAAGAGATTCCCATTGCAAAGTTACCCGATTCAACCATGTCGGCCAGCGGATGCCCGTAATCGGGATAATCGGAGGGTGTGTCAGTTTCAGCACCCAGATCCATCAGATCATATCCCTTCGAAACTAAATATTCCTTTATTTTCAGTTTCAGCAGGTAACCTGCATGGTCTGAAGCGATCACAAGAGGTCTGTTCATGCTCAAAGTTTAAACAAAAATGTTGTGGATTTGTTGTGGATAGATTTTGAAAACGGCCATCCGTACATCCTGTTCCGGAAAATGGTTAATATTGTTCGGATTCATTCGGGTTTACTTCACAGATTATCCACAGTACTTATCTTTGATCCATTGGTTGATTTTTCCTTCCGGGTTTTAATGAACAACTGTTAAATGATTTCCTAACATACGCAAAATCACAACATAGAAAGGGATAAAGATGTTAATATCATGTGTTCAGGATTTGAATATCCGGAATTACAAAGATAATGGCCGTTTTTTTAAAACAGAATGAACCGCCTATCATCATCATCAGATTAGATATATATATTAAAAAAATATGAATATAATAGATGGAAACTGTGGATAAGTTCAAAATCGGACAGAAGGGATATATTGATCTGGATGTGGAGAAGGAAATCTCGATCGAAACGGAGATCCGCAGAATGCGAAAGGAAAAAAATGCGGTGATACTGGCTCATTATTACCAGGAAGGAGAGATACAGGATATAGCTGATTTTGTGGGGGACAGCCTGGCACTTTCACAGCAGGCCGCGAAAACCGACGCAGACATCATCCTTTTCGCAGGAGTTCACTTTATGGCTGAAACGGCAAAGATCCTGGCACCTGAAAAGAAGGTGCTTATTCCCGACCTGATGGCAGGTTGTTCCCTGGCAGATTCCTGCCCCCCCGGCGAATTCGCTGACTTTAAAAAAAGGTACCCCGGTTATACGGTCATATCGTATGTGAATACCACAGCCGAAATAAAAGCACTCACAGATATCATATGTACCTCGACCAATGCGTTGGATATAGTGAAGAGTCTTCCGGAGGATGAGAAGATTATCTTCGCTCCGGACAGGAATCTGGGAAACTATATTCAAAGTATGACGGGACGCAAGATGGTGATCTGGGACGGTGCATGCCACGTGCATGAGGAGTTCAGTCTGGAGAGGATCCTGGAATTGAAAAAAGAGCATCCGGATGCACAGATCATTGCACATCCCGAATGTGAAAAACCAGTCCTCATCGTGGCCGATCATATCGGGTCCACCTCATCCCTGCTTAATTATACGAAAAAGGATCCGGGAATGAAGTATATCGTGGCTACAGAGTCCGGGATCCTTCATCAGATGAGGAAGGCGAATCCACAAAAGACCTTTATTCCTGCACCCCCGAAGGATTCCACCTGCGCATGCAGCGATTGCAGGTTCATGAAGCTGATCAGCCTGAAAAAAATCTACAATACTTTGAAGTATGAGCAACCGGAGGTAACTTTGGAACAGGATTTGATGAACAGGGCCAGGGGATCGATTGTGAGAATGCTGGAGATATCGGAACGGCTCGGTCTATAGCTCTTCGAATGAAGAAAATGATAATCAGATACGGATGGATCTGGGTTGTCTGCCTTTGGTTCGTGATACCCATGAGGGCACAGGAACGGGATAGTACCTTTGTTCAGTTTTATTATCCCAACGGGCAGGTCTCCAGTGAAGGAATCATGAGGAATGGGAAACCGGACGGTTACTGGAAAACCTATTATGTTACCGGAGTGATCAAGTCGGAAGGCAAAAGGACCAATTATTTGCTTGACAGCACCTGGAATTTTTACAATCAGTCCGGAGAGCTGGTGCAGAGGATCAACTATAATCTCGGTGACAAAAGCGGTTATTCTGTAAGCTACAGTTATAATAATCCTCTGAATCCCGGTCAGCCGACCGAGATATCGAGAGAGTTGTATTTAAACGGAAGAAAAGAAGGGAACTCTTATTATTACTATCCAACGGGTGAGCTTAAGATGGTGGTATTCTACAAGGATGGCAGAAAACAGGGAATCTCCAGGGAGTATACCCGCGACAGTACACTGATCACGGTAGTGGAGTATAAGGATAATTATGTCATCGACAGAGAAAGAGTCAACAGGGTAGATAATGAAGGAAGAAAGCAGGGAACTCACAGGGAGTATTATGAGAATGGCACTGTAAAAAGGGAAGAAAATTATCTGGATGGAGAATTGCACGGATATGTGAGGGAGTTCAGCGGAAGAGGTGAGCTGGTGCTGGCTATGAGGTATGAAAGAGGAAAGATCGTTGAAGAGATCGACGAGGAGCTGAGGGAACTGATCGAGATGAAGAATACCTTTGATGAGAATGGAAGATTGTTATTCAGCGGAGGATACAGGGAGGGTGTACCTATAGGCATTCACCGGTTTTATGATACCACCGGGGCTGTGATCAATGCATATCTTTACAATGAACGTGGTGAAAAGATGGCTGAAGGGATCATCACGGAACAGGGAGAACGTGTGGGAGATTGGACCGAGTTTTATCCGTCGGGGGAAGTAAGGGCAAAGGGAGTTTACCAGAATAACCAGAGAAGCGGTACATGGACCTACTATTTCAGGAAGGGAGGTATCGAACAGAGGGGAAGATTTCAGAGAGGAAGATTCCAGGGTACATGGACGTGGTATTATCCCAACGGGAACATCTGGAGAGAGGAGAATTACTTCAACGGAATGGAAGATGGACTTTTCGTGGAATACGATCGTCAGGGAAATATCTTGACACGGGGAGAATACATCAGCGGCGAAAGAGACGGGGAATGGATCTATCAGGTGGGGGATCATGAGGAGAGAGGATCCTATGTGGTAGGATTGAGGGAAGGAGAATGGAAATACTATTATAAGGACGGTACTCTGAAATATGAAGGAGAATATACGCAGGGGAACCCCGACAAGAGGCACAAATATTACTATCCTTCCGGAGTGCTGAAAGAAGAGCAGTATTACGATATGGGAATCAGGGAAAAGAACTGGAAAAAGTACGATGAAGAAGGGAACCTGGAGATGACCATCACTTATCGCGAAAATATGGAACAGCGCATCAACGGTTTCAGGATCAACCTTCCGGAGAGCGATGTGACCTTAATACGATGAAGCTCCCATGGCTGAGGAGTTTGAACTAAGAGATCATCAGTGGCAGGAGAGCGATCCGGAGCTGGAAACGACTCTGAGGCCAAAGTTATTCCTCGATTTTGACGGGCAAAGAAAGATCGTTGAAAATCTCAAAGTCTTTGTGGAGGCTGCAAAATTGAGGGATGAAGCGCTGGACCATCTCTTATTGCACGGTCCTCCCGGTCTCGGTAAGACCACCCTGGCTTATATCGTGGCCAATGAGATGGAGGTGGGGATCAAAGTCACCTCGGGTCCGGTGCTGGATAAACCGGGAGATCTGGCTGGTTTACTGACCGGGCTGGAAGAGGGAGATGTGCTTTTCATCGATGAGATACACCGGCTTTCACCTATCGTGGAAGAATACCTCTATTCAGCGATGGAAGATTTCTGTATCGATATCATGATCGACAAAGGTCCTGCAGCACGGTCCGTTCAACTGACCCTGAAACCTTTTACACTGGTGGGAGCCACCACCCGGTCTGGATTATTGACCGGACCCCTGAGGGCAAGATTCGGTATAAAATCACTTCTGGAGTATTATGATGCGAAGGTGTTGACAGGGATCGTGAAAAGGTCGGCTGCGATCCTGAAGGTAGTGATCAGGGATGATGCGGCGGCAGAGATTGCTTCCCGGAGCAGGGGAACCCCGCGTATAGCCAATGCATTGTTGCGCAGGATCAGGGATTTTGCACAGGTGAAAGGGGATGGAATCATTGGAATGGAGATCACCAGGTACGGGCTCGATGCTCTGAACATCGATCAGTCGGGGCTGGATGAGATGGACAATAAGATTCTGCTGACCATCATTGAAAAATTTCAGGGAGGGCCTGTGGGACTCAACACCATTGCAACAGCTGTGGGAGAAGAAGCAGGGACCATTGAAGAAGTGTATGAACCTTTTCTGATCAAAGAGGGATATATCAAACGTACGCCAAGGGGACGGGAGGTTACCAGAAACGCCTATGAACACCTTGGAAAATATAGAGATAGCCAGAACCTATTGTTTTGATATTTTTTTATATTTGTGTGGAATTGAGTTTGTATATACACAACCTGATATGTTACAAGAGCTTCTAAAAAATACAGGATTGCTGATCATTCTGGCCGGGGTGGTCCTGTTAAGTGTGGTGGTGTTTACAAAGGTGCAGACCAATACGCACCTTGCCATCAGTCTGGTCCTGATCGTGGGGGGGCTGTTGGCTCACATCATTATCAATAAAACGGTCGACTGATCTGGTTACATGCTGGCAATGTATTTCAATCCTGGCCTGTCCAGGATTTTTATTTTTCTGCCCTGTAATTCAATAAGCCGATCATTCCTGAATTCGGATAACAGACGTATAATAGATTCGGTAGCTGTGCCTACCAGGTTGGCCAGTTCTTCCCGGGTAAGGGAAATATTCAGATTACCTTCGCCCGATACTCCGAATTCACGATCGAGGTTCAGAAGAACCTCCGCCAGACGCTCTTTTACTGTTTTCTGAGCGATATCGGTCAGATAGGTGTTGGCTTCACCCAGTTCCTTGCAGGTTAGTTTCATCAACTCCACTGCAAAATCACCGTTGGTTTTCATCAGGTGAAGAAGAATGGAAGTGGGTATGTGACAGAGCACTGAATCTTCCAGGACCTCGGTAGAAGTGCAGGCCGGTTCATTACTGACCACGGAACGGTATCCCATCAGGTCGCCCGGTTTAGCGAAACGAATGATCTGTTCTTTCCCGTCGAATCCGGTTTTGAAGATTTTGATAATTCCTGACCGGATACAATAGAATCCTTTTATTCTGTTACCTTCCCGGTAGATCAGTGAACCTCTTTTATGGGATTCTGTTATTTTGTTGAACGAAATCTCATGAATTTCATCCTCTGTAAGATGTCTGAAAAGAGGGTGGGTCCGGAGCATACATGATTCGCAACTGGCGGATTCGTTCATATAGAGGGCATAAATATTTTTATAAAAATAACCAAAACATTATCAAAAAAACATTCATGAAAGAATCATTGAAAACCACATGGTTGAATGATCTCGCTTTCGAGATCGACATCGACGGACACAAGATTTTTATTGATACGATCCCGGAACAGGGAGGGAAGAACATGGGGCCCAAGCCGAAACCACTGATGATGGCGGCTCTGGCAGGATGTACTGCCATGGATGTAGTTTCCATCCTTAAAAAAATGAGAGAGGAGGTGGAGGAGTTCCACGTGGAAGTGGAAGGAGAACTGGCCGAGGAACATCCAAAAAAATTTCTGGGAATGAAGATTATTTACCGTGTGAAGGGTAAGAATATCTCCAGGAAGAATGTAGAAAAAGCCGTGGATCTTTCATCGACCCGTTATTGCGGAGTTTCTGCAAATTACAGGGAGTCCTTTCCGGTTGACCACGAGATCATCATCGAGGAGTAAGTGGGAGTACAACAAGGATAAAACACTCTAATATGCCGGAGTAAACTGGCGGAGGAAACGGATATCATTTTCGAAATAGAGTCTCAGGTCTTTCACCTGGTATTTCAGCATAGCGACCCGTTCAATTCCCATGCCGAAAGCAAAACCGGTATATTCTGAGGGATCGATACTGCAATAATCAAGCACGTTGGGATCGACCATTCCGCAACCCAGAATCTCCAGCCAGCCGGTATATTTACAAACATTACAACCTGCTCCTCCGCATATTTGGCAGCTGATATCCATTTCGGCGCTTGGTTCGGTGAAGGGAAAATAGGATGGCCTTAGACGGATCTCTACATGGTTCCCGAACATTTCACGTGCAAAGTAGAGCAGGGTCTGCTTCAGATCGGCAAATGAAACGTCTCGATCGATGTAGAGACCTTCTACCTGGTGGAAAATGCAGTGGGCCCGGGCACTGATCGCCTCATTGCGAAAAACCCTGCCGGGAGAAATAGTGCGGATCGGAGGGGAAGAGTGTTCCATGACCCGGACCTGGACCGACGAAGTATGGGTTCTGAGCAGGATGTCCGGATCTTTATCCACGAAGAATGTATCCTGCATATCCCGGGCAGGGTGTTCCGGTGGAAAGTTAAGCGCGGAAAAGACATGCCAATCATCTTCAATCTCAGGTCCTTCCGAGATAGTATACCCCAAACGGCCGAAGATGGAGATGATCTGGTTTCTTACGATCGAAATGGGATGGCGGGAACCCATATTCAGGGGCGGGCCGGGGAGAGTGAGATCACCGGAGACTTCTTCGGCCGATACTGTTGATAAGGATGCGGAAAGGGATTCCACCTTCTCCTGAACCATTTGCTTCAACTGGTTCAGCAGCTGACCCACCTCCTTTTTATTTTCCGGCGGTATCTCTTTCAGGTCGCGAAAAAGGGAGTTGAGGACCCCTTTTTTTCCCAGGAATCGGATTCGAAAGTGTTCCACCTCCTCGGGTGTATGAGCTGTATATTCGGAAGCCTCTTTGAGGTATTCTTCAATTTTCTGGATCATAGAAGGTATTTTGTCAGGTTCAGGGCACAATGGAAATACGGAATACCACGTCACTGAGGGGCCGGTTATAGGCATCGGTGGGCAGCGAAGCGATCTTGTCGAGAACTTCGTACCCTTCCACAAGCTCACCGAATACAGTATAGCCGCCATCCAGGTGGGGTGTTCCGCCGATGGAGGTATAGAATGATTCAGATTCAACACTGATATCGATATTGCGTTGTTGAGCAAGAAGATCCAATTCGGACGATGTGAAAACCCGGCCCTGGACAATATAAAATTGAGAACCTGAAGAAGCCTTTTCCGGATTGACCTGATCTCCCTTCCGGGCAGCTGCAAGAGCTCCTTTCTTATGAAAATGGTGCGGAAGGATCTCCGCGGGAATGGTATATCCGGGACCTCCTGTTCCCAGCCGCTGACCCTTGTCGGCACCGACCGAATGAGGATCGCCGCCCTGGATCATGAAATCCTCTATTACCCGGTGAAACAGCTGATCATTGTAAAAGCCGCTCCTGATAAGTTTCAGCATGTTATCCCTGTGAAGCGGTGTATCGTTGTAAAGGAGGGCGAGCATATCACCGTAATTAGTGGAGATACGGATCATAGTTTCAGTGCGGTCCTGGGCACAGGCGGGAAAGATGCTGTGGAGAGCCCCTGTTAATGAAACAATAAGAATGCAGAAACGGATGTTCCTCATAATTCGATTACCTTTAAGAGACCATTATATGTGCAAAGATAGAACGAATGTTTAAAAAGCAGATGATATGGGTAGTGATGGGGCTGATCCATGCATCGGTAATGGGACAGTCGGTGGGATTGGTTCTCAGCGGAGGAGGAGCCAAAGGGCTGGCGCACATTGGAGTGATCAAAGCACTGGAGGAGCAAAGAGTACCCATCAATTACATAGGAGGCACTTCGATGGGTGCGATCATTGGAGCGCTTTATGCCATGGGCTACAGCAGTGACGAGATGGTGGAGATCATCCGGTCGGACGAGTTTCAGTACTGGATGAGCGGAGAGGTGGAGGAGGAATACAAGTACTACTTTAAAGAGGAGCATCCGGGACCCGATCTGATCAGCATAGGGCTCGATATCAGAGATACGGTTCCGAAAACGTTTCTGCCGCTGAGTTTGATACCCAATTATCTGATGGATTTCGCTTTCATGGAGATTTTTTCAAGAGCCAGTGCAGCAGCGAATTATGATTTCGATCAACTGTTCGTGCCGTTTCTCTGCAATAGTGTGGATATCAGCAATAGCAAGGAAATAGTCTTCAGAGAAGGGGACCTTGCCCAGGCGGTCAGAGCTTCCATGACGGTACCTCTCTACTTCCGGCCGATAGTGATGGACGGAAAGATCCTTTATGACGGGGGTATTTACAATAACTTTCCGGTGAACCATGTCCTGGAGGAGTTCCGGCCTGATGTGATCATCGGAAGCAAGGCGGCACAGGGGAATATTCCACCCGACGAATTCGATATACTGGGGCAGATCGAGAATATTGTGATGAAACCTGCGGATTATGAAATTCCACCCGAAGATGGAGTGTTGCTCGATATGGATTTTGATAAGGAATCCCTGCTGGCTTTCGACCAGATCGACAGATTTGTGGAGCGGGGATACAGGAAGACCATGGAGAAAATGGATCGCATTAAAGGGCTGATACCTGTTGAGGCAGAAGATCCGGCTGACCTGGGTATCAGGAGGAGAGATTTCATGAGAAAATGGCCCGGGTTCAGGTTTCATGAAGTGGATATTTACGGCCTGAATGTCAACCAGAGATCATATGTGGAGAACAGCATGAGAAAGGTTAAGGATACCATTGGGATCGATGAGCTGAGAAGGGAGTATCTGAAACTGGCCAGTGACAGGAGCTTGTTGTACATTTATCCGAATGCAGCATATAACCCGAGAGACAGCCTGTTCACTCTGCGGTTGCGTGTAATTCCGCAGAGCCCGATGGAGGCGAGATTCGGGCTTCATTTTTCCACCACCGGGATGGCACAGACCTACCTGGGTTTCAGCTACAGGACTATCTCTGAGGTCAGCACTCACATGAAGGGAAGCATTCAGTTCGGAAGGTTTTACAACGGTGTCAACGCAGGGATCAGATTTGACTATCCTTCAAGAACTCCGATCTATTTTCTGGCGGAATTCAATTACAACGGTTTTAATTACAATACTGCCACCCAGAATTTTTTCTTTGAGGACCTGAAGCCCTCTTTTATTACAGAAGATGAGATCAATTTCAGGTTTGACGCGGGGATGCCCTATTCCATTAACGGTGTTTTGAAAAGTGGTGTCAGCATCGGGAGGAACAGGGAGGTGTATTATATGACGAAGGATTTCACCACGGATGATACCTCCGAGGTATCCAATGTGAACAGGCTCTCGGTCTATGTATCGGGCGAGAGGAGTAGTCTGAACAATAAGCAATTTGCCACCGGTGGAAGCGCCAGGAAGTTTTCTCTGAGATTCGGATACGGAGGGGAACAGTACATTCCCGGTTCGACCTCCGAAAATGTAAACAATGAGAGAATGAGTTTCTACAGTGTTACCGCCAGTTATCAGGATATGGGGTATGTTCCCCTGAAAGGAGCCTTCAGGCTGGGGTATCTGTTTAAAATTCAAGCCAGTTTCAGACCACTCTTTCTGAACTATTTCTCCACCATCATCGAGGCACCGGTTTTCCAGCCTAATCTCATCACCAGGGGGATGTTCCTGGAATCATACAGGGCAAATCAGTACATTGCTGCGGGAATTATGCCTCTCTTTGAATTGAACAGTCAGATTCACAGTAAATTGGAGGCGTACGCGTTCTTCCCTGTCCAGGAGATTCTGAGAGATGCCCGGAACAGAGCCTACCGGGGGACCTACTTTAACAGAATGAAAACCATGTTCAATGCGTCTCTCAATTTTGTAACAGTAGCCGGTCCGGTTACCATGCATGCAGGCTATATAACTGAAGAGGAGCGCCCCTGGGTGTTCCAGATCAGTTTTGGATATATGTTGTTTAACCGAAGAAGCTGGGAATGATGAAAGTGGCCATTGCAGGATACAAAGGTTTTATAGGTCAGGAACTTGTGAAAAGAATGGAGTATGAAGGAATGGAGTGGGTCGGACTGACCCGCAAATCGCTCTATGGGGATAAGACCACACTGGCAGAAAAGCTGGAGGGTGCCGATGCGGTCATCAACCTGGCCGGGAGCTCCATTGCAAAAAGATGGACCAGGAGTAGGAGGAGGAGGATTGAAGAGAGCAGAAATGGATTGAACACCAGAATGGTAGAAGCGATTCACCTAATGAACAGGAAACCTGATATTTTTATTTCTGCATCGGCAATTGGTATTTATGATAATCACGGAAAACACACCGAACAGAGTACCAACTATGCCGATAACTACATGTCGAAAGTGGTACGGGGATGGGAAGAGCCACTTCATAGACTGGAGCCTGAAGTAAATGGAGTGGCGATACGGATGGGAGTGGTTCTGGAAAGAGGCGGGGGTGCCTTAAAAAAGATGATGATTACTCGGCCTTTCGGTTTCCTGGTTATTCCGGGCAAAGGGAAACAGGCCTTTTCTTTTATCCATATGGAGGATCTTATGGATGCCCTGTTTTTTATTCTCGATAGGAATTTGGAAGGCGTTGTGAATCTGTGCGCACCGCAACCGGCAACCATGAAGGAATTCATCCGGAAACTGGCGGAAACCACTCGAACACCTTTAGTATTCCGTGTTCCTGAATTTGTTATGATGATTGGTCTCGGAAGGGCACATGTTGTGGTTACCGGAGGACAGGAGGTGGTTCCGGACGTACTGATGAATGAGGGATTTTCTTTCAGATTCAGGGAAATAGGGGAAACGGTCGAATATATCTTCCACAGGAATTGAATAATCCCATCCGGCAATTGTTCGGCCAGACGGCTGTTTACGGGATGGGTATTGTACTTCCCCGAGTGTTGAATTATCTTCTGCTCACACCCTTTTACACAAGGATTTTTGAACAATCAGAATATGGGATCATCACGGAGCTTTACGCGTATGTGGTTTTCCTGCTGGTGATTCTGACATACGGAATGGAGACCGGATTTTTCCGGTTCGCAGGTGCATCAGAACGAAAGGAGCGGGTGTACAGCTCCGTTTTATTATCGCTTCTTGTCACCTCTGTTCTTTTCTCAGGTTGCGTGAACCTGAGCTCAGTAACGATTGGGTCATGGATCGGTTACGGTGAAAATCCGGAATACATCAGGTGGCTCGCCTGGATCGTAGGGATAGATGCTTTTACATCTGTCCCTTTTGCCAGGATCCGTTTAAACAACAGGGCGCTTAAATACGCGCTCATTCGTATCGCCGAGGTCACGGTGAACATTGGGCTGAACGTTTTCTTTCTCTTCCTGGCTCCTGAGAACAGCGATTCAGAACTGGTGAAGGCTGTATATAATCCGGAGATCGGTGTGGGTTATGTGTTGATCTCCAATCTGGCTGCATCCGTTTTAAAGTTGCTGCTATTATCAGGGGAGATTGTGGCAGGATTGCGCGGAAGGGCTGACCTGGTACTTCTGAAAAAGATTCTGAATTACTCCTATCCCTTACTGATCGCCGGTATGGCAGGAACAGTGAATGAGGCACTGGACAGAATTCTTCTGAAGCACATGCTGGGAGGAGGAACTCATGCCATGCAACAGCTGGGGATTTACGGGGCCAATTTTAAATTGGCGGTACTGATGACCCTTTTTGTACAGATGTTTAAATATGCCGCAGAGCCTTTCTTTTTCGCCAGGGCAGAGGATTCGGAAGCGAAGAAACTTTATGCATCGGTGATGAATGCTTATATCGCAAGTGCACTCATCATTTTTCTGATGGTGAATCTGTTTCTGGATTATTTTATCCTTTTTATAGGTCCCGGTTTCAGGGAGGGATCGAATATAGTGCCTGTTGTCCTGATGGCCAACCTGGTGATGGGAATCTTTTTTAACCTTTCGATCTGGTATAAACTCACGAACAGGACCTGGATAGGTGCTGTCCTGGTAGCCTCCGGAGCCATGATTACCATTGCCATTAATGTTTTCTTCATACCGGTGGCAGGCTATATGGCCTCCGCATGGGCACACCTGATATGTTACTCAGTCATGGTCCTCTTATCCTATTTCTGGTCGAGGAGGTATTTTGCCGTACCGTACCGTTTAAAGAAGATCGCCGGTTATTTTCTTGCTGCCATATTGATATACACCATCCATGCGTTATGGATGAAGGAGCTGGAAGCGGGTAAAGACCTTGTGAATGTGTTTTTCATGGGGTTGTTCGTATCAATTGTATATTTGGGGGAACGAAAATCGTTGGCTAAAACACACCGGACATGAAGATAAAAGTTGTCAACAGATCTGATAACCCGCTTCCCGAATATGGCACGCTGATGTCGGCCGGAATGGATATCAGGGCGTTTCTGGATAAGGAGGTAATCCTGAAACCCCTTGAAAGGAAACTGATACCAACCGGATTATATATAGAGCTTCCCTCCGGATATGAAGCACAGATAAGGCCCAGAAGCGGACTGGCGTTAAAAAAGGGAGTGTCGATTGTCAATACTCCGGGAACCATCGATGCCGATTACAGGGGAGAGATAGGAATAATTCTGATCAACCTCTCTTCCGATGAAGTACGAATAGAGGGAGGCGAACGGATCTGTCAGATGGTGATCAACAAGGTAGAGAAGATATTATGGGAAGAAGTGGAGGTGCTGGAGGATTCTCGCAGAGGATCAGGAGGATTCGGTCATACGGGAGTCAGATGAGAGGTGTAGTTTTCATAGGGACATTTATTCTCTCAATCACTGCAACGATACCGGGTAAGCCCGCGTACGGACAGGAAAACAGTACGGACCTGGATTACCAGTATGCGTTGATTGAAGCGGTTAAGCAGAAGAATCTGGGAAATCTGACTGAAGCCATTAAGTTATACAGGCTGGTGGTCCGTGAGAAGGAGGATTGTGCGGTGGCTTACTATGAACTGGGAACAATCTTTTTGATGATGAACCAGCCTGGGCCAGCCGTACAGGAGCTTGAGAAGGCATACGCTCTGGATGAGTCAAACAGATGGTATACCATAGCTTATCTGAATGCTTTAGGATCGGAAGAATCATACGGAATGATGAAGGAGGTCCTGAGGATGAAGATACGGTCGGAAGGAGATGAAGTGGAGTGGGTGTTTCAGATGGCGAATGTTTATGCGGCAGATGGAAATGAAAGGAAGGCCCTGCGGTTACTGAAACGAATCGAGCGAGAACGGGGATTCAGTGAACGAGTGACCCTGCTGAAGGCCTCCATTTATGAGAAAGAGAGGAAATACGCTGAGGCGAGACGGGAAGTGGAAAAGGTGATGGATTTGTTTCCTGAGGCCTTACAGTTCAGGATCGTGGCTGCGGAACTGAGTATGAAGGAGGGAGAGGAAGAGAGGGCAGCTGAGTATTACCTGGAAATTCTGGAGATAGACAGTTCCAACATTTTTGCAGTCACCAATCTGACCGATTACTACCGGAAAACAGGTCAGATCGATAAGAGCCTGGAATACCTGGCCATGTCTTTCTACAGTGAACAGATCGAAGCAGAGCGTAAATTAGCGATAATGTCTTATTACTTGTCTGAAGATGAGATTATTAGTAAGAATTCCGCATCTCTGGATTATCTGATAACTGCTTTCAGGGAAACCCATCCTGATAATAAGGAGGGGATGGTGATGGCCGCCAATTTTTACATTCAGATCAGAGAGTTTGAAAAAGCGTTTACTGAGCTGAAGGCGTTTATCGATACCGGGGAAACCAATTATTCTGCATATATGCAGGCGGTGATGCTTGCCAATGCCGCCGGCAGGAATGAAGATCTGATCGAGGTTAGCAGCAGAGGTATAGAACTTTATCCAGACAGTGCGGATTTCAGGTTTTTCAGGGCCATCGGATATTACGAATCAGAGGAGTATGCCCAGATCATCGACAACTTTAAAGGGATCGATCTCGATCTCTCCCAGAACAGAGAGTATGCTACTCAGTCAAAAATTATTCTGGCTGAATCACTCTACAGGCTCGAGCGATACCACCAATCGGACTCCATCTTCGAGCAGCTGATCGATGAGCAGCCCGATAACTATGTCGTGCTGAATAACTACAGCTATTATCTTGCCGAAAGGGGGGAAAGGCTGGAGGCAGCAAGGAGGTGGAGCAGAATTGCTGTAAAAAATAATCCCGAAAATGCCACCTTTCTGGATACATACGCCTGGGTGCTTTACAAATTGGGAGAGTATGAGGAGGCGGAAAAGGTCATTCTGCAGGCCCTGGAGAAGGGAGGGGAAAATGATCCGGAGATCAATGAACATGCTGGAGATATCCAGAGAGCGTTGGATAGTAAAGAAATAGCCAGGGCGTATTATGAAAATGCACTTATTCTGGGCGGGGAACGGGAGCGGCTGGAAGAGAAGATGGAGTCGGTCAGATAGTTTTATTTATGGGAATGATCTTTAAATATGTGGTATGGGGCGTTACAGGTGTGGGCCTCTGGATGATGCTCCAGGGTTGTTCAGTGTTCAGAAAGGCGGTGGGGACTATGGATCAGCCTCATACCGGCGTTGAAGAGATACAGGCTGCATGTATAGAGAACGATACCGTACACAAGGTGTTGATCAGCGGAAGTGAAGCCATGATGGTGTTTATGGATGAGCGTTATGAAGTGTCACTTTCGCTTTACTCGGTGAAGGATTCATTGATATATCTTTCTGCGGTAAGCAGTGGATATGAAATTGTAAGGGCCCTGATGGACAGGGACAGCATATGGGTGATAGACAGGATCAACAGAATCGTTTACAGGACTCCGCTGCAAAGGCAATTCGGTTACCAGTACCCGGTTCAATTCGAAGATGTTCAGCATCTTATCAGTAAGTATTACCTGTGTGACATCCTTCAGCACGGGGTTGAGGGAGAGGAGCGAATAAGGTTTGAACTGGACAATGAGGAGGTAAAAAAGAGGATCTGGTGGGGAGGAAGTCAAATGAAACTGGAACTGTTTGAATTTTACCATCGAGTCACGGGGAAGTATATGATGGGTGAAAGAACGGAGGGGGGATTGAGGATCTATTTTAATTTTATGATCAATCCGTTCGAACTCACGGCACGGGGAGGGGAGACCACATATAACAAAGATGTAGAGGTGAAAATGGATGTCAACAAAAGGAGATATACCTTCACAGAGTTGAGATGAAAAGAGGACTTCTGCTTATTTATATCGGGATGGCCATTGGAGTTGGGTTGGAGGCGCAGACCAAAGAGGAGCTCCGGAATCAGAAGCAGAAGACTTTTGAGGAAATCAGGATATCCCGTGAGTTGATGGAGCAGGCACAGGAGAAGAAAACCGTGACCATCCAGCGTGTAAGAATCCTTCAACGAGCCATTAATTCCCGGGCGGCGCTGATAGAGGCGATGGAGCAGGAGGTGGATCTGCTGGATGGTGAGATCAATGAGGTGGAGATTCAGATCAGGAAACTGGAAAGTGAGAACAGGAAAAACAAAGAGGAGTATGCCAGTTTGATCTATTATGCATACAGGAATCACACTCCCTACGAGAAGTTGATGTATGTACTTGCCAGCAAATCCATCTCACAATCATATCAACGGTATAAATACCTGAAATATATCGGAGAATACAGGGTGCAGTTAGCAGAGGAGATGGAGGATATGATTTTGAAGCTTGAAGAGAAGAGAGAGGATTTAAACCGGCTCAAGGATCAGAAATTGGGGCTGATGGAAGAGAAAGAGCGAGAGCAACGGGAGCTGGTAAAAGAGCGTGCCGAGAGAAACGGAATGGTCAGGCAGTTAAGTAAGGAAGAGAAGCGGTTAAAGGCAGAGATTGAAACCAAAGAGAGAATAGCCAGAGAACTGGAGGCGAGAATAAGGGAGATTATAGAAGAAGAGGCCAGACGGGCGAATGCCGATAATATTTACGGAGCACTGACACCGGAACAGGAGTTGGTCGGAAATGATTTCAGAAGAAATAAGGGGATCCTGCCCTGGCCGGTGGAGCGGGGAATAGTCACAACCGGATTCGGAGATCATGAGGTTCCGGGACTTCGTGGATCCAGTGTAAAGAATAACGGTATTGATATCAGCAGCGAAGCAGGGACGGTCGTCCGGGCTGTCTTCGAAGGAGAAGTTACCAAGGTATTTGGTATCCTCGGAGCGAACTACACCGTGTTGATCAGGCATGGGGAGTACCTGTCGGTATATCAGAATCTCGTCAATGTACGAGTGAAAACCGGCGACCGGGTCAGCACGAAACAGGTCATCGGTGAAGCCTTTACCGATGAGCAGGAGGGGATCGCCATGATTCATTTCGAGGTATGGCAGGAGCGCGAGACCATGAATCCTGAGGAGTGGCTTAGTAAATGAAGCTTTTTTAGAACCTTTGGGGGAAATGTGACGTATAAGAAACGTCCATTGGAAATACTATGAGAAAAGATCTTCGAATCCCCTCTGATGTCATCAACCTGAGACTGGTGGAGAAAGCCATCGATGAAATGTCTGCCGAGCTGGCTCTGAGTGATGAAATATATGGAAATGTACTGGTGGCTACTATGGAGGCCACCAATAATGCCATTATTCATGGTAACAACTCCGATCCTGAAAAGGAGGTGAGAATCGCCATACTGATCGATCAGGAGGAGCTTAAAGTGAAGATAGAAGATCAGGGTAAAGGATTCGATTATCATAATGTTCCTGATCCGACATCCCCGGAGAATCTGGAGAAGATCAACGGAAGAGGAATTTTTCTTATGGAAAGTTTGTCAGACGAGATACTTTATCTGGAAGATGGCAGGATCGTCGAGCTCAAGTTTAAGCTTTAGTGGCCATATGGTTTCATAGTGAAGACACTCCGTTTGAACTCAGGGAAAAGAACAGACACAGGCGCTGGTTGAAAGCTGTGGCAGGAGAGCAGAGTATTGCAATCCGGTCACTGAATATTGTTTTTACCTCCGACACTCAGATCACTCAGATTAACAGTACCTATTTAAACCACCACCATCCTACGGATGTTATATCTTTCGATTATTCCGACGGAAGAAGGTTGTCGGGAGACATCTATATAGGAGTTCAGCAGGTGAGTCACAATGCCCGTTTTTTTGGAAGTATTCTGGAAGAGGAAATTCGGCGGGTGATGGTGCACGGGTTATTACACCTGATGGGAATGGATGATCGAACCCCGGAGGAATCGGAAGGTATGAGGAAAAAGGAGAATGAAGCGCTAACTTTGTGGCACAAGATATGAGTGATGGAGAAAGTATATGATGTGATTGTGGTGGGTGGCGGACATGCCGGATGTGAAGCTGCAGCCGCAGCTGCCAATATGGGTTGCAGAACCCTGCTGATAACTATGGATATGACTAAGTTTGCCCAGATGTCATGCAATCCTGCCATGGGGGGTATCGCAAAGGGACAAATAATACGGGAGATCGATGCATTGGGAGGATATTCCGGGATTGTTACAGACAGATCGATGATCCAGTTCAGGATGCTGAACAGAAGTAAGGGGCCGGCCATGTGGAGTCCGAGAGCGCAATGTGACAGAACAGGGTTCACTTTAGAATGGAGAAAAATCCTGGAAGGTTTAGAGTTTTTGGATTTCTGGCAGGATAAAGTGAGCAGTCTTTTAATTAAAAAGAATGTTGTTCAGGGAATTGAGACATCAATGGGAATCCGTTTTTTCTCAAAGAAGGTGATTTTAACTGCAGGTACATTTATCAACGGTTTGATGCATGTGGGCAAGGTGAAGTTGCAAGGGGGAAGGATGGGTGATCAGGCTTCTTACGGAATCAGCGAACAATTAAGGGAACAGGGATTTGAAGTGGGAAGAATGAAGACAGGTACTCCAGCGCGGCTGGATGGGCGGACTATCGATTTCAGTAAGCTTACCGAGCAGCCCGGAGATAGCGAGCAGAGAAGATTCAGTTACCTGGAGACGAAGATACGGTACGAAGACCATAAAAGTTGTTTTATAGCCCATACCACAGAGGAGGTTCATGATGAGCTGAGAAAAGGTTTCGGGGAGAGTCCGATGTTCGATGGAACGATTCAGAGCATTGGGCCCAGATATTGTCCAAGTATAGAGGATAAGATCAGAACATTTCAGGAGAAGGAGCAGCATCAGCTCTTTCTGGAACCGGAAGGTCTGAATACTGTGGAATTCTATCTCAACGGGTTTTCTTCCTCCCTGCCCTGGGAAGTACAGTTCAATGCCATGAAAAAGATCCGGGGATTGGAGAAGGTAAAAATTTTCAGGCCGGGTTATGCGATAGAATATGATTATTATGCTCCCACGCAATTGAAGCATACGCTGGAGACTAAAAAAATACGGAATTTATTTTTAGCGGGACAGGTCAACGGGACTACCGGATATGAAGAAGCTGCGGCACAGGGGCTGATGGCGGGGATGAACGCCGCTTTGTGTTTGAATGGGGGAGATGAATTTGTACTTGGGAGAGATCAGGCCTATATAGGTGTATTGATCGACGATCTGGTGACCAAAGGAGTCGATGAGCCTTACAGGATGTTTACTTCCAGAGCTGAGTACAGAATTCTGTTAAGGCAGGACAATGCCGATGAGCGGCTTACAGAATTGAGTCATCAGACTGGCCTGGCCGGAAAGGAGAGGCTGAAATTGCTTGAAAGGAAAAGAAATACGGTTAACAGCATTGCAGGATATCTTAAAGACAGAAGTGTTTCCCCGGAGGAGATCAATCATTTTCTGGAAGACTCGGGGACTACCCCTTTAAAGCAGAAAACTAAATTGATCGAACTGGCAAAAAGACCACAAATAGGATTGGAAGCAATTGCTGCTGAAATTGAAGGGTTAGATGAATTAGTGGAATCGGCAGGGATCTTCAGGAATGAATGGATGGAGTCGGCAGAGATTGCCATTAAATATGAAGGGTATATTGAGCGAGAGAAACAAATGGCTGATAAGTTGAAACGATTGGAACGGATTAAACTGGATTCAGAGTTTGATTATGACAGATTGAAGAGCATCTCCACTGAAGCCAGACAAAAGCTCAAGAAGGTTAAACCGGAAACCATCGGACAGGCATCAAGAATTTCAGGAGTCTCTCCCAGCGACATCAGCGTTTTGCTGGTTTATATGGGACGATAGTTCCACGTGGAACATACAGGATAAATAATGAGCATACATAGCAGGAAACAGGCCATTGAGTTTTTGAAGGAGAAAACCAGGTCCATCCCAGATTTTCCTTCAAAAGGAATTGTGTTCCGGGACCTGACTACCATATTCCAGGATCCGGGGACCATGAAAATGGTGGTCGATTTGATGGGAGATCTCATCATTGAAAAGGAAAACATAGGGATCCGTTCAAAGAAGCTTGTGGGGATTGAGGCAAGGGGTTTTTTACTGGCCGGAGCTCTGTCAGGACGTTACGGTGGAGGTGTGGTCCTTGTCAGGAAACCTGAAAAGCTCCCCTATTTAAAAAACAGTGTAGAATATGAGCTTGAATATGGGAAGGATATTTTAGAAATACATACGGATGCCATTGAACGGAATGAAAGGGTGATCATTGTGGATGATCTGCTCGCCACGGGGGGTACGGCTAAAGCAGCATGTGAACTGGTGGAATCACTGGGAGGAGTGGTTGAGAAGTTGTTATTCATGGTAGAATTGCCGGACCTTTCCGGCAGGCTAAAGCTGGAGGGTTACAGAGTAGAGGCACTGTATTCCTTTGAAGGAATTTAGATGGACAATAACAGAGATCTGAAGGAGAAAGCGAAATCCTTACCGGAACAACCGGGAATCTATAAATTCCTGGACAGGCAGGGAAAGATTATTTATATAGGGAAGGCTAAAAATTTGCGCAGGAGGGTTGGCTCGTACTTCTCGAGAAAAACCTACGATTCATTCAAAAGCAAAGTACTTGTTAATAAAATTCATGAGCTGGAATATATTGAGGTAGCCAGTGAGCCTGATGCTTTGCTTCTGGAAAATAATATGATAAAGAAGCACCAGCCGAGGTACAATGTGATGCTGAAGGATGATAAAACCTTTCCATGGATATGCATAAAGAATGAACCTTTTCCAAGAGTCTTTTCTACCCGCACCCTTGTTAAGGACGGGTCGGAGTATTTCGGTCCCTATACATCGGCCTATGCAGTGAAAATTCTTTTATCCCTTATCAGGCAGATTTATCCGTTAAGAAATTGCCGTTTGCCCCTTTCAAGGGAAAAGATCGATGAGGGCAGGTTCAAGGTTTGCCTTGAGTTCCACCTGGGAAATTGCAGGGGACCCTGCGAGGGGCATCAGGAGGAAAAGGAGTATCTGGAGAACATCCGGCAGATTCGTGAGATCATAAAAGGAAATTCGGGTGAAGTGATAGAATATCTCAGGGAGGAAATGGCAAGATGTGCAGATCAATATCTATTTGAACAGGCAGAAAAATTACGACAAAAGATTGAAATCCTCTCCAGGCATCAGAGTAAATCGACGATTGTCAATAGCTCCATCGATGATGTGGATGTGTTTTCTATTATCAGTGAAGAAAAAGAGGCGTATGTGAATTATCTGAAAGTTGTAAAGGGTGCCATTGTCCAGGCCCATACGGTGGAATTGAAAAAGAAACTGAATGAGGAAAGGGAGGAGCTTCTGGCTTTTGCCATTACAGATCTGCGAAACAGAATGTTCTCTGAATCGAAGGAGATGATCCTCCCGTTCGAAATTGATGATTATTTTCCCGCGTGTAAGATCACTGTACCAAAGAGAGGAGATAAGAAAAAGCTCCTTGAATTATCGGAAAGGAATGCGAAAAGTTATAGAATGGAGAAGGCCAAGCGTTTGAAAGAAACAAAAAGCAGTGATTCGGGCGAGAGAATTTTAAAGACCCTTCAGGGGGACCTTCGGTTAAGGAATATGCCACGACATATGGAATGTTTTGACATCAGCAATATTCAGGGTCGTGATCCTGTGGCGGCATGTGTGGTATTCCGGAATGGAATCCCCTCAAAAAGGGAGTACAGGCACTATAATATCAAAGGTGTAAAAGGAATCAATGATTTTGCCTCGATGGAGGAGGTGGTTTTACGCAGGTACCGGCGGTTGAAGGAAGAAGGGAAGGATCTTCCGCAATTGATAGTGATTGACGGAGGGAAGGGGCAGCTGAATGCTGCACTGAAGAGTCTGGATCAACTCGGGCTTCGGGGCACGATCGCAATGATCGGAATTGCCAAGCGACTGGAAGAGATCTATTTTCCTGAAGACCCTGTTCCGCTCTATATCGACAAAAGCTCCGAATCACTGAAGTTGATACAGCAAATGAGAAATGAAGCTCATCGCTTCGGGATTAATTTTCACAGGCAGAAACGTTCTGGAAAACTAACCCGTTCTGTGCTGGAGGGCATACCGGGCATTGGTAGCCGGACTATAGAGAAGCTTTATACCCGATTCGGTTCACTGGAAGAAATCCGGTCGGCCAGCAGGGAGGAGCTGGATCAGCTTGTCGGAAAAGTGATAGCGGAAAAGCTGAAACAGAACGTTTAGTATTACCTGTTCCGGGATACGGTAAATTCCACCAGATTACGAAGAGAATCCCTGGCTGGTGATGGGGAGAAGGATTGAAGAATCTCCATGGCATTCGTTTTAAATTCATTCATTTTTTCCATGGCAAATTCGATCCCACCCATCTCATTGACAAAACTGACCACCTCGTTCACCACATGCTGACTCTTTTTTCCTTTTTTGATCTTCCTGATCATCTGTTTCCTTCGTACAGAGTCTGCCCTGTTCAGGGCATATATCAAAGGAAGGGTGAATTTTTTCTCCTTTATATCGTTACCGGTGGGTTTCCCGATAAGGCCATGTGGTTGATAATCAAAAAGATCGTCTTTTATTTGAAAAGCCATACCGATTTGGATCCCCATTTCATACGCTCGGTCGACCACCGCCTGACTGGCCGATGTGGCTCTCACACCCGATGAGGTGCAGGAAGCAATCAATGTGGCGGTCTTTTTCCGGATCACCTCATAATAGGTGTCCATATCGATGTTCAGGCTTCTCGATTTCTGAATTTGAAGGAGTTCCCCTTCGCTCATTTCACGAGAGGCATTGGATACGATCTCAAGCAGCTCATATTCCTTCTTTTCCACGGCAAGCAGAAGACCGCGGGCCAGCAGGTAATCACCGAAAAGAACTGCCACTTTGGATCTCCAGATGGCATTGATAGAAAAAGCCCCTCTTCGTTCGTTCGATTCATCCACCACATCGTCGTGGACCAGGGTGGCTGTATGCATTAATTCAATCAAAGATGCAGCGGTGTAGGAAGAATCGGTGATATGGCCGGTGAGCTTCGAGGAGAGAAACACGAAGAGAGGGCGGATTTGCTTCCCTTTCCGGCGGAGAATATACCTGGTCACTACATTCAGAAGCGGGATAGGACTGGTAACGGATGCACGGAACCTCCTGTTGAATTCTTTCATTTCCTGCTGTACAGGCTTGCGGATCTCCTCCAAATTTACCATCCGGAAATTGCTTATATCGGGATGCACAAAGGTAGGAAAAGATTACCGATATAATTCAGCGGGTTATCCAGATACCTAAATATTGATATATTTGCATAACATCCATACGATAAAAGTATAAACCCTGACTATGGAATTTTCAGATCTCAAACCTGAGCAGGTAGAAAAAGCAGCAAACATGATCAAAGCGATCTCCCATCCGATGCGACTGGCGATCCTTGACCGGCTGGGAGGGGGAAACCGGTTGAGCGTTACTGAAATTCATACATTACTTAATATCGAGCAATCGACCACCTCTCATCACCTGGGCATCCTGAAGGATAAGGGAATCCTGGCCTCCACCCGGCAGGGAAAGAATACGCTATACTATCTGAAGCATGAGAACCTGAGTAATCTGATCAAATGTATCAGTGAATGTGCCTGTGAGTAAATCTTCCGTAATGAGCAGGATCAGGGTCACAAAAGAGTTTACGTTTGAAATGGCGCACGCCCTGTGGAATTATGACGGGGATTGTAAAAATATCCATGGCCATTCGTACAGGTTGTTCGTTACGGTGACCGGTGAACCAAGTTCAGACAGCACTGATCCGAAATTCGGAATGGTGATCGATTTCAGAGATCTGAAACATATTGTAAAGGGTCCGGTGGCCGACTTCCTGGACCATTCTCTGGCCGTTTACAGAGAAGCGGAAGGAGACTCCCTGGATGCGGTGAGGCGGATGTATCAGAAAGTACACATTTTCGATTTCCAACCTACCTGTGAAAACCTGGTCAGTTTTATCGCCGGGATCATCATCCCGAAACTTCCCCGGGGAGTTGCCCTGCATTCGGTGAAGTTGTATGAAACGGCCACCTCCTTTGCCGAGTGGTCGGCCGAAGATCACCTCAAACAGTGAAAAATGGAGAAGAAGCTATTCCTATTGGATGCTTATGCTTTGATATTCAGAGCATACTATGCATTTATTTCTAATCCGATGAGAAATTCGAGAGGATTACCCACCTCCACCATTTTTGGATTCACACTGGCTCTGGAGGATATCCTCAGGAAGGAGAATCCTTCCCACATTGCAGTGGTGTTCGATCCTCCGGGCCCGACTTTCAGGAAGGAGCTCTATCCCCAATACAAGGCTAACAGAGAAGTCACCCCTGAAGAGATCACCGAATCGATCCCTTACATTAAACAGATCCTGGAAGGATTTCACATTCCCGTGCTGGAACAGGAGGGTTTTGAGGCGGATGATGTGATAGGATCGATTGCTAAACTGGCAGAAAAAGAGGGATTTATCACCTATATGATGACTCCCGACAAGGATTTTGCCCAGCTTGTCTCAGAAAAAGTGTTCATGTATAAGCCGGCGAGAGGTGGCAATGCTCCTGAAATTCTGGGATTGGAGGAAGTCCGGGAAAAGTTCCTCGTGGAACATCCCAGGCAGGTAATCGATATTCTTGCCCTCTGGGGCGATACCTCCGACAATATACCCGGGGTTCCGGGCATCGGGGAGAAAACCGCGAAGAAGCTGATAAGTACGTTTCAATCGGTAGAGAATCTTTATGAGAATATCGATCAATTAAAGGGAAAACAAAAAGAGCGGCTGGAAGAATCAGGCGATCTCGTGAAGTTATCGAAGGTTTTAGCCACCATAGCGGTGGATATCCCTCTTTCCCAACATCCGGAAGAACTGGTTCGTAAGCCTCCGGACGAAGAGAGGCTGCGAACCCTTTTTCAGGAGCTGGAGTTTAAGAATCTGGCCAGTCGTATTTTCGGAGAGCCCGGTCAACAGGAAGCGCCGGGAAAAGGCAGGGACCAATCCGGGCAACAACATACGCTCTTCGGAAAAGAGGGGCTTTCTCCGCAAACAGTGGAAGATGTCAGTCAGAATTTTAAAACCATTGAAACAGTGCCCCATGAATACCGGCTGATCAATGATGAGGAGGGAATCAGGGAACTGGCTAAACAGCTGTCGGAGGTCGATCTGTTTTGTTTCGATACGGAAACAACCGGTCTCGATCCCATAGAATCGCAACTGGTGGGGATCGCTTTCAGCTGGGAACCCCATTCGGCCCATTATGTGCATTTTGGAGAGGAGGAATCGCAGATCCGGAAATGGCTAGGGGAGCTGGCCGTCCCGCTGAGTAACCCGGCGATAAGGAAGGTGGGGCAGAACCTGAAATATGATCTCCATATTCTTTCCAATTATGGGATCGGGGTGAAAGGTCCGCTATTCGATACCATGGTGGCCCATTTCATATTAAAGCCGGACCAGAAGCATAATCTGAGTGTTCTGGCAGAACAGTATCTCGATTATTCAATGGTCAGGATCGAACAGCTTATAGGAGAGAAAGGGAAGGGGCAGCGATCATTCCGCTCGGTTGATCCTGAACTTGCCAGGGAGTATGCAGGAGAGGATGCCGACATCACCCTCCAGCTGGCGCTTAAATTCACTGAACTCATTGGAAAGGAGGGCTATTCTGGATTATCCGAAGATATCGAGATGCCCCTGGTGAGGGTGTTGATGAAAATGGAACATCACGGAGTTCGCCTCGACCTGAAAGCACTGAAGGAGTTTGCAGCAGAACTGAGGGAGGGGATTCTTTCGGTGGAAGAAAGGATTTACCGTGCAGCCGGAATCGAATTCAACATCGGGTCGCCCAGGCAGCTGGGAGAGGTGTTGTTCGATAGGCTGAAGATCGTTTCGGATCCGAAGAAGACGCGTACCAGACAGTATGCAACAGGCGAGGAGGTATTGTTGCAGTTGAAGGATGCACATCCAGTAGTCTCTATGGTTTTGGAATACAGATCTTTAAAGAAACTCCTCTCCACGTATGTGGATGCATTGCCGAAACTGGTGAAACCAAAAACGGGCAGGATCCACACCTCGTTTAACCAGGCCCTTGTGGCCACCGGACGACTCTCCTCCAATAATCCGAATCTTCAGAATATTCCCATCCGCGAAGAGAGGGGCAGAGAGATCAGGCGTGCATTTATTCCCGGAGAGGAAGGCAATCGCTTTTTCTCGGCCGATTACTCGCAGATCGAATTGCGTCTGATGGCTCATCTCAGTGAAGATCCCCACATGATTGAGGCATTTGTCAATGAGGAGGATATTCATACTGCCACGGCTTCAAAGATTTACAAAGTCCCGGTGCCGGCTGTTACCAAAGAGATGCGAAGCAATGCAAAGACTGCCAATTTCGGCATCATATACGGTATCTCTGCTTTCGGACTCTCTCAAAGAATGCAGATTTCCAGAAGTGATGCCCGGAAACTGATCGAAGGCTATTTTCAAACTTATCCCGGAATCCGGAGATTCATGGACCGGTCCATTCAAATGGCCAGGGAAAAGGGATATGTGGAGACCATGTTCGGCCGCCGGCGGTATCTGCCCGATATCCTTTCCAGGAACAGTGTGGTCCGCGGGAATGCTGAAAGAAACGCCATCAATTCTCCTATTCAGGGATCTGCTGCCGATATTATTAAGATCGCCATGGTGCAGATCGAAGAAGCATTTGAACTTGAAAAAATCCGTTCGGCGATGATCCTTCAGGTACATGACGAACTCAATTTTGATGTTGTTCCAGGGGAAATGGAACAGGTTAAGTCCATTGTCATCGAAAAGATGGAACAGTCTGTCAGTTTAAAAGTGCCTTTAACTGTCGATACAGGTGAAGGAGCCAATTGGCTTGAAGCTCATTGATCAATATCAATATTCACCTGAAGGATTTCAGCAACCCGGGAGTTCTCGTCCAGGATCTCTTTTGCCTTGTCCAGCTGCCTGTCATTCCTGATCTGGGCCATGATCCGTCCCTCCTGATAATAGTACCGGCCTGCAATTTCTTCCGAAAGGATCTGGCGGATCTCCTCCTGGAACGTCTCCAGGTCTTTCAGGTTGTTGTGAGAGAGTTTCTTTTCCAGCGCACTGAACTCCTCCTTTGCCAGTTTGTAATACTTCTCCCGGACCGCATTCTTCATTAATTCCTGGAATGATTTCTCACTGGCTGTCTGGAATTCAAATCCACTCTCCTGAACAAATGATTTAAATTTCTCATACTGCTCATTATTCAAATAAAAGGAGCCCGGATCTGAAATGGAGGAGTGGGTCGATCTGAAGCGGGTGGCAAAATCGAAAATCAATTCCTGGCCGTAAAGCTGCAGGGTGATCTCGGAGAGCTGCTCGGGTTCCACGCCGATATCGGGCTCGATACCTCCTCCGTCATAGACCACACGTCCGTTTTTGGTATGGTATTCGGAAATCAGTGAATCGGGAATTTGACCCACGCTTCCGTCTTCGTTGCGGTTGGAATAGTCAAGCGCCTGGATGCAGCGGCCGCTGGGTATATAGTATTTGGCAGTAGTCACTTTGAGCTGAGCATTATACTTCAGAGGCCGGGTGGCCTGGACCAGGCCTTTTCCGAAGGTGCGCTGACCGACGATTACAGCGCGATCAAGGTCCTGAAGAGCTCCCGCCACGATCTCGGAAGCCGAAGCCGAAGCCCGGTTGACCAGGATCACCAGGGGTATCTCTGTATCGAGAGGTTCGGATGGGGTATGATATTCCGAATCCCATCGGGAAACCTTTCCTTTGGTGCTGACAATCAGCTCTCCCTTTTCCACGAAAAGATTGCAGATTCTGACCGCTTCCAGCAGCAGGCCGCCGGGATTGGATCTCAGGTCGAGAACCAGAGATCGGGGATCATGCATTTTTTTCAGGTCCAGCAAGGCAGTTGCCACCTCTTTCCCTGCTCCGGAAGTGAAATTTGAAACCCTGATATATCCGGTATGCTGGTCGTCGAGCATACCGTAGTATGGTACATTGTTGATGGAGATCTTCTCTCTGATCAGGCGGAACTTCAGAGGCTCTTCTTCTCCGTATCGACCGATTAGAAGAGTAAGCTGGGTGCCCGGTTTGCCCTTGAGCTGTTCGCTGACTGATTCAATGGGCAGGCCACCGGTGGAAGATCCGTTCACTTCCAGGAGAATATCGCCGGCGCGAAGACCTGCCTTATCGGCAGGAAACCCTTTGTAGGGGTTCGCAATGATCACGTTATCGCCGGATCGGCGGATAAGGGAACCGATGCCTCCATATTCCCCGGTCGTCTGGAATTTAAAATCATCCATATTGGACTCGGGAATATAGGTGGTATAGGGATCAAGAGAATTGAGCATGGCATCTATGCTCTTGGTAACCAGTTCTTCAGGATCGGTGTCGTCTACATAGAACATATTCAGTTCCCTGAAAAGCGTGTAATAGATATCCAGATTCTTAACGATCTCCAGGTCCTTGTTCCGGATCGTGGTGAAGCCCACAAACAGTAATACTGCAAGGGCCCCGCCGAAAAAAATGTGATACTTCTTTTTTTCCATACCACAAAGGAACTACAAACCATTTAAATATCATTCTTCCTTAACTTTTTTTAAAGGAGTCCGATTATCTTTGCAGATCGGGCAGCATTCATTCAGAAATCAATGGTGATAACAGGAATCGTGCAGGATTCAGTGGCCGGCGGGAGCGAGAGAGTCCCGGCATCCATGTTCGATCGTTCCATACTGGCAGAAGAGATTTCCGTTTCGGCCGGAGGAATGCATATCGTGGAACGGGTGGCAGACCATGCGCCTTTCTGGCACTTTCTTTTTCTCTTCATCTTGCTGGCATCATTCGCCTGGATATTAAGGCAATACGGGCAAATTCTCCACCAGACAGTGACAGCTTCCCTCAATTTTCAGGTCAGTAGCCGGATGTTTAATGATAACAGCCAGTTACAGGTACAGCTTGATACTGTTCTTTATGGTTTGTATCTCTTTTCCTTTTCATTCTTTCTTTTTCTGCTGGAAGAGCGGAATGAATTCAGACCCTACGGACTAAGGGGGGGATCGCTGTATCTTTTCAATCTGGCCCTGCTCTCCGGAATTCTGCTCTTCAGATGGATCATCATCAACATGGCGGGTTATTTGTTCGGCCGGACCCGTCTCTACCGGGAATATTTATATAATGCGCTCATTTATAACAAAGTAATTGGGATAAGTGTGATACCGGCGCTGATCTTCCTTGCCTACACCAGGGGAGCATTGCAACAAATCCTCGGTTTGATGGCTATCGCATTAATAATGAGCATATATATAGCAAGAATTATCCGAGGTATTGCTTTTTCTATCAAGAAAGATATTTCAATTCTCTATCTTATTTTGTACATTTGTGCCCTTGAAATAGTACCACTTTTATTGCTGTACAGGTGGTTGGAAGGTATCCTTAACGTCTAAACGGAGCAGAAAATGGGAAGAATAAGGAGAATCCTTGTATCTCAGCCTGAGCCTGAGAATAATAAATCCCCCTACTTTGATCTTGCCAGTAAACACAATCTGAAAATTGATTTCCGGCCTTTTATCCATGTCGAGGGAGTCAGTGCCAGAGATTTCAGGCAGGACAAGATCGATCTGAGCGCCCACACGGCGGTTATTTTCACCAGTAAAACCGCCATCGATCACTATTTCCGGATGGCCGAGGAGACAAGGACCAACATCCCGGACACCATGAAGTATTTCTGTATTTCTGAGGCCACGGCCTATTATCTTCAGAAATACATCGTTTACCGGAAGCGAAAGATCTTCTACGGGAACGGTAAGATTCCCGATTTAATGGTGGTGATGGCGAAACATAAAGGTGAGAAATTCCTCCTTCCGCTTTCGGCAGCACACAAGGAGGAGATCCCCCAGTTGATGAAGAAACACGAGTTCAGTTTCAGCAAGGCGGTCCTTTATCGCACCGAGTGCAGCGATCTGTCGGACCTTGCTGACGTGAACTACGATATCCTGGTATTTTACAGCCCTTCGGGAATCAAGTCGCTGTTCCAGAATTTTCCTGATTTCAAACAGAACGATACCAAGATCGCCTCCTTCGGCACTAAAACTGCCAGAGCGGCCGAAGAGGCCGGATTGCGTCTCGATATAACCGCCCCTCAGCCCCAGGCACCCTCCATGACGATGGCCCTGGAAAATTTTATCAAGCACCATAACAAAAGCAACGGCAAACCCTGACCCGTCTTTCATTCAGCAAAGAAGAGCGACTCTCCGGCAGGAAAGCTGTCGCCGAACTGTTTCAGTCGGGTAAACGTGTTTTTATCCCTCCCCTGAGAATCAGTTATCTGCCCGTCGAAGATGCTGCTTATCCCGCCCGTCTGGTAATTGCAGTGCCCAGGCGTTTATTCCACAAGGCTGTGGAACGGAACTTTTTGAAGAGAAGGATAAGAGAGTCATACCGTCTGGAGAAAGCAGCATTTTATCGGGAGTTGGATACCAGGGGAATAAAGCTTAATCTGGCTATACAGTTCATCAACAAAGATCTGGCCGATTTCCAAACGATCCATGATTCGGTGAAGAAAGGTCTGGGATTGCTGCTCCGGGAGATGGACAGAAATGTCAGCGGATAATGGTTCTGCCCCCCAGGCCGATCGATAATTCTCTTTTCACCTGTTCCAGGCTGGTGATCCGGGAGATCAGCCTGTGAAGGGGATCCTGCCGGTTTTTCTTCTCCGTCTTCACGAGTTCTTCCCGAAGCTGTGAAAGCGCTTTCTCTATCACCGTCATTTTATAGGAGAGAAGCGATTTAGGCACTTCGAATCCCAGGTTTTCCCCCGGAAGCTCCACATAGGCTTCCTTCCGTTTCCACACTTTGCTGAGCTCATACCTGGAGGTGAAAATATCCACGGCAAGGTCTCTCACACCGGAATGGTCATGGTATATGAAATGACGTTCTGTTATCTGCTCTCCATTCTCGATGAGCGATTTCACATCCTCGAAGATCTGCCTGTAGACCAGGTTATTGAATTCCAGCTCGTCATTCTGGATCTCCCTGATTATATAGTGGGCCACAGAAATCTCGGAAGGCTCATCAGCACCCACCTGAAGGGTATGGTTCCCGAATTTAAGCAGGAAATAGATGATCTCCCTTTCTTCCACCTCCGAGAAGACATTCTCCACGAAACCGGGGACAAGAGGCTGACTGGGGATGCCGGCAGTATCCGGATCTTCCGCCCTACGTCCTTCGCCTGCAGATGAAAGCCCTCGGCCATCTCCGCTGACCCCCTCGCGGGAAAAACCGGATCTGCCTCTCCTGGAGGACTGTTCGGCGCGCCATTTTTGCTCCTGACGGTTTTTTCTGATTTTATTGACCTCGGTGTAGAGGATCTGTTCCTCCACACCCAGCAACAAACTGCACTCCTTCAGAAACACACTGCGCTGTATGCCATCGGGAATGACAGCCACACTGCGCACGATGTCAGTGATCAGCTGAGCCCGTTTAATGGGATCGTGCTGGGCATCGGCCAACAGTATTTCGGTCTTGAAGGAGATGAAGTCCTTCTCCTGCTCACGGATATACTCGATAAACTGAGAAGAGCTGTGGGTGCGGGCATAAGAATCGGGATCTTCACCCTCCGGGAGCATGACCACCTTCACATTCATGCCCTCTTCCAGGATCATGTCAATTCCTCTGAAGGAGGCCTTGATCCCCGCTTCATCACCGTCAAATAAAATGGTAATATCCGAAGTGAACCGTTTGATCAGCCTGATCTGTTCTGCTGTAAGCGAGGTGCCCGAGGAAGCCACCACATTTTCGATCCCTGCCTGGTGCATGGCGATCACATCGGTGTATCCTTCCACCAGGTAACAGAGTCCGCTCGAAACAATCGCCCGTTTCGCATGGAACAGTCCGTAAAGAACTCTGCTTTTGTGATAGATATCCGATTCGGGAGAATTGAGATATTTGGCCAGATTCTTATCCGATCGCAGGGTCCTTCCCCCGAAGCCGATGACATTGCCTGAAATGGAGTGAATGGGAAAGATCACCCTTCCGGAAAAGCGGTCGAAAAGACGGGAGTCGCGTTCAATGGAGAGTCCGGTCTTGACCAGGTACTCTTTTTTGTACCCGTTCCGGCGAGCCTCATCCGTCAGTGCGGTCCGGTTCTCCGGACTGTACCCAAGATGAAATTTTTTGAGGGTATCATCCCGTATCCCCCTGTTTCGGAAATAGCTCAAGCCTATCTGACGGCCCTCCGCGCCGGTCAGCTTTTCCTGGAAGAATTTGGAAGCAAACCCGGTAAGGGCCATCAGACTCTCCCGTTCATTAATCTGCTGGATATCCTCGGCCGACTGTTCTTTCTCTTCCACCGGGATGTTGTATTTTTTTGCCAGGTAGCGAAGAGCTTCCGGATAGGTCAGCTTCTCATGTTCCATGAGGAACCCCACCACATTGCCGCCTTTTCCCGAACTGAAATCCTTGAAGATCCCTTTGGCAGGGGAGACCATGAAAGAGGGGGTTTTTTCATTGGTAAACGGACTCAGCCCCTTATAATTGGCTCCGCTGCGTTTCAGGGTGATATAATCGGAGATCACCTCCACAATATCGGCGGTTTCAAATATTCTGTTTATGGTCTGCTGATCAATCATTTAGAATATTTAGGATAAATTTAGCGAAACTAAATGTCCGCCCAAAATCTTATATTTACAGGAATCCTCAATCACGGGTGAAAGGTATGAAATTCGGAACAGTGATCAATTGCATGGACGGGAGGGTGCAGTATCCGGTGCTGGATTATCTGAAACAACATGAAGAGCTGACCTGCTTTGATGCGGCCAACGAAGCGGGGCCGCTGAAGATCCTCAGTGAACGGAGCGACAAATGTCGTCTGATCTCCCTGAAGGAGCAGATCCGTTCTTCCATCGAATCGCATCAATCGGAACTGGTGGTGGTGGCGGGACACCATGATTGCACGGACAATCCCGTGGACCGTTCCAGCCAGGTGCAACAGATGGAGGAGGCGATCCGCTACCTGGAGAAGGCTTTCGGGACAGGAATTGAGTTTGTGGGGTTGTATGTAAATGACCGCTGGGAGGTGGAAGAGGTCATCAGGCGAAACGGTACAGGATAAAAATCCGGATATGAAAAGATTGGTAGTTTTAACAGGGGCGGGCATGAGCGCTGAAAGCGGACTCAGGACTTTCCGTGAAATGGGTGGTTTGTGGGAGGAGTACGATGTGCAGGAAGTGGCCAGTCCTGCCGCATGGACCGGAAACAGGGAGCTGGTGCTGAGATTTTACAACGAACGGCGGAAACAGCTTCTGGAAGCCTCCCCCAACGAAGGACACTACGGACTGGCGGAGCTGGAGAAGGATTTCGATGTCCGGATCATCACTCAGAATGTCGATGACCTGCATGAAAGGGCCGGCTCCTCCTCTGTGCTTCATCTTCACGGGGAGTTACGCAAGGCAAGGAGCACGGTGGATCCCGGCCTGGTGATCGAAATAGAGGGATGGGAGCTGAAAGAGGGGGATCTGTGTGAGAAAGGATCACAATTGCGCCCCCATGTGGTGTGGTTCGGGGAACCGGTGCCTGCCATGGAAGAAGCTGCAGCCATTGCTGCCTCTGCAGACATCTTCGTGATCATCGGAACCTCCATGAACGTTTATCCGGCAGCCGGTCTGGTCCATTATGTTCCTTCCGGCACCCCGGTTTATCTGATCGATCCCAATGAGGTTGCCGTAAAGGATATTCCGGATCTTCATGTGATACGGATGGGGGCCGGGCAGGGTGTACGAAAACTTATCAAAGCTTTATCGGATGGTTGAGAACAGACGAAAACTGGGGAGAGTCCTTCTGATGGTCGTGATCCTGTTTCTGACAGGGGATCGTGTTTCGGCCCAGCGATTCAATGCGGGAGTATTCGGGGGGGTAACAGCCTCTCAGGTGGATGGTGATTCGTACAGTGGATTCAATAAACTGGGGCTTACCGGAGGAGTATTTGTGAACCGGTACATCGATTACGGTATCTACTGGCAGGCGGAGATAAAATACGTTACAAGGGGAGTATACAAGGGTCCCGGAGAGAACGACCCGACCCTCTACAGAAGCAGTTATCACGTGGTCGAGTTCCCTCTGTCGGTTCACTATCTCTACGATGACCGGATCATGGTGGAGGCAGGCATCTCTCCCGAAGTATTGATCACCACCCGCTTCTGGGATGAGAACGGCATGATCGATCCTTCAAATTATCCGGATAACAGAAGGGTCGGTCTGAGTGTTTTCGGAGGAATCGGCTACTGGTTCAATCCATCGATGGGCGCCGGGATCCGTTACACCTATTCGGCCCTTCCTTTCAGAGTGCCCAGGGAGTGGAACCATCCGCGTTACCGGGGGTATTTCCACAATGTAATCTGCCTGACACTGGCCTACAAATTCAGTCACCGGTAACCCCCCGGCCCGGCATTCCGGTCACGCATAACCTACTGTGGCCACCATCACTTTGCACCGGAACTGTCTGTGAAGGATGGTGCTGCATGCTTCCAGTGTGGCTCCTGTGGTGACCACATCATCCACCAGGAGAATGCTCTTCGATTTCAGCTCCCCTTCATGGAACCCGCCGGTGAAGTTCCCGTAAACATTGAGGAACCGGTCGTATCTGCCCACAGAGGTCTGAGAGCGGTGTTGAATCCGGCGTCTGAGTATATGAGGAGCCACCGGAACGGATAAGATGTCGGAAATGCCCCTGGCGATAAGTTCACTCTGATTGTATCCTCTTTTCCTTCGCCTGGCAGCATGAAGAGGGACCGGGACGATCAAACTGCATCCGGCCAGGGGAGTATTCCTGATAGTTGTTCCGAGAAGCCGGCCGAGGTAGGTGCCCACCATCCTATTTCCCCGGTATTTGAGTTCATGCAGCAACGACTGGTAGGGGGATCCTTTTTCGAAGCGAAAAAGAGAAGTGGCCGCTTCCACCGGGGCCCTTCCCCAGAAAATCCGGTTTACAGGGTTATCGTACAAACTCCTGAAACGGGTGAAGGGGAGTTGATATTCGCACGCCAGGCAGAGTATCGCCCTCCCGGATGGAACGCTCTTCCCGCATACCAGGCAGTTGCAGGGAAAAAAGAACATTTCCAGATCTTCCAGCCAGCACATACTGACCATTCATGTGATAAGCGCCGGGAAGATCGGTTACCCTATGATTTCTCCAGTAATTTTTTGGTGGAAAGAAGACCGCACGCCGCCCAGATGTCCTGGCCGCGGCTGGCACGAATGGTGGTGGTGATCCCTTTTTCTGTGAGCCGGTCCCTGAAATGGAGGAGAGTCGATTCGCCGGGTGCCTCCAGGGGGGTTCCGGGAATGGGGTGGAACCGGATCAGGTTGACACGGCAGCGGATGCCATTCAGTATCCTGGACAACTCGTTGATATGGGAAGCCGAATCATTCAAACCTTTAAAGAGTATATATTCGAAGGAGATCCTGCGCTGGCGGCCGAAATCCCATGAACGGATCTCCGAAAGAACTTCGGCGAGAGGGTATACCTGCTGAACCGGCATCAGCTGGCTTCGCTCACTATCGAAAGGTGTATGAAGGCTCACCGCCAGGTGGGCCTGGCTGTTTTCGAGGAACTCCACCATGGCCGGCGTGATCCCGATGGTGGAAACGGTGATTCTCCTGGGGCTCATGGCGAATCCCCAGGGGGAGGTAAACACCTCCAGGCTTTTCAGCACAGCCGGCAGGTTGTCCAGTGGTTCTCCCATTCCCATATAGACGATATTGGTCACCCGGTCAAATTCAGGGATGCTTCGCACCTGGTTGAGGATCTCCCCTGCAGTCAGATTCCCCTGGAATCCCTGTTTTCCAGTCATGCAGAAAAGACAACCCATTTTACAGCCCACCTGGGAGGAGACACAAACCGTACTTCGGCGGCCGTCGGGGATATAGGCGGTCTCGATATATTTCCCGGACAGGGCCGGGAACAGGTATTTTTTGGTCCCGTCGACCGACTCCTGTACATTTACCGGCGAAGCGAAACCCGGGTCATAGTTGACACGGAGGGTTTCCCTCGCTCTTTTCGAAAGATTGGTCATCCGGTCGAATTCACCGATCCCTTTCCGGTAGATCCAGTCGGCCAGCTGATTCCCGGTAAAAACCGGAAGATCCAGACCTGCTGCCATCTCTCTCAGTTCTGGGAGAGTCTTTCCGAGCAAACGCTCTTTCATACCTAAAAATATATCTCCGACAGGATCCGGTCATAAGGGATCCCTCTGCTGATCAATACATCCCGCGTGTCCACCACCATCTCTGCACTGCCGCAAAGATAGTAATTCAGGGCAGGATCGGGATCCGGTTGTTCAGTGAGGAAGCCGGTCACCCTGCCCGGGTAAACCCTCTCATCCCTTTCCGCTGTGCAACAACGGATATAGTTCGCGCCCATCAGGGAGCTGAATTCGTCATAAAAATGGAACTGTTCCAGGTAACGGTTTCCGTGAATGAGGATCTTGCCTTCCGCCAGGCCGGAGCGGAACATGGAATAAAAGGGAGCGATCCCGGTGCCTGTGGCGATCCAGACAGCAGGACCGGGACGGCCGGTGAATTCTCCCCTCGGTTCGGTGATCCAGATCGTATCCCCCGGCTGCAATTCAGCCAGGAGCGGGGAGAGATATCCCTCTTCGATTACGTTGAACAGGATCTGTACCTGCTGATCCATTTCCCCGCTGCAGATGCTGTACAGCCTTCTGGGTCCTCCATTCTCCAGAGCGATCCCCACCACCTGCCCGGCAGTGAAATCGAAATCCCGGGGGAATCCGAATAAAAAATGGCACCGGGAAATTTCCTCGATGAATGTCACGTTCACCGGACGCACCTGCCGGGAAATGGTGGTCACCATACGGTACGCATTTTTCCGCCGTCGATCACAAAGGTCTCGCCGGTCACATAGGAAGCAGCCGGAGAGAGCAGGAACATGGCCGCTTTTCCGAATTCACCGGGTTCGCCGTACCGGCCCATGGGAATCTTTTCGAAATTGAACTTCCTGACATTCTCCAGATCGATCCTCCACTCCCTGGAATTCTTCAGATCGAGCTCTTTCAGCCGGTCGGTGTCGAATAGTCCGGGGACCAGGTTATTGATCCGGATATGGTCATTTGCCAGCTGGAAAGAGAGGCTTTTCACCAGGCTGGTGACCCCCGAGCGGTAGACATTGGAAAGAAGCAGATTATCGATCGGTTCCTTGACCGAACTGGAAGTAATGGTGAGAATGGATCCCGATTTGTTCTTCCGCATTTCGGGCAGCACTTCCCTGATAAGCCTTACTGCACTCATCAGTGTGTTTTCGTATCCCGATCTCCAGGTTTCGTCGTCCAGATCGTCGAACCGGCCGGGGGGCGGTCCGCCCCCGTTGACGACCAATCCGTAAATGGAACCCAGCTCCCGCTGCGTGGAGAGCACCCAGTGATCGATGGATTCCGGATCGGAAACATCCGCCACCGCGGGAAAAATGGCTGCTTCCGGGACCTCCTGCCGGATCCGTTCGGCGGCCTGCACAATTTTCTTTTCACTCCGGCTGGCCATGGAAACTATGGCACCTTCCATTGCTGCCTGCCTGGCGATCCCGTAGCCCAGTCCTTTACTGGAAGCGGCCACCATGATCACTTTATCTTTAATTCCCAGATCCATTGCTCTTTCCGTTTATTGGTTTACTTCCCATATATCTGACCACGGCAGCTTCTCCCCGGTGAAAGGGACCCTCATTCAGGTGGTCCACCCTCTCTTCCGAGTGGAGGGTTTCCAGCATCCTGAAATCGGAATGCAGCGTCTCCAGGTCGTACAACATTTCAGTGGATGGCGGTCCCCCGGTCCGGTATTCCAGTTGCCGGGGGTGGAATGCTTCCAGAATAACCACTCCGCCGGGCTTCAGCGATCGCTCAGCGCACCGGTGGAAATACTTCCGCAGGTCCGGGGTTGTATGCACAAAGATCAATCCCACTGCATCATATGTCTCCTCCGGGTAATCGAATCCGGCGATATCCCCGGTCCGGTAGCGGATGGTGACTCCTGCCTCCTCTGCCCATTTCAGCGCTTTGTCCCTGGCTACACCGCTCTGATCGAAGCAGTCCACCTCCCATCCGGCTTTTGCGGCAAAAACAGCGTTCCTGCCTTCACCCTCACCCGGTAAAAAAAGTTTTCCCGGAGGATGCGAAACCAGCGACTCTTTAAAGAACCGGTTGGGCTCGCTGCCGTATACAAACTCCTCCGCTGCATACCTCTCATCCCAGAATGTCTTCATAAAACAGGTATCTTCATATCATCAGCTATCTGCGGGTGCGACAGGTTCCCACAGCTCTACCTTGTTGCCTTCCGGATCCATGATCCATCCACTGGAAAAGACTCCCGTGCTCGCTGCTCTCGAGTCACTCTTTTCATAGTAATACATTAAACCAGCTGGCGGAAGAAATGTTGAAGGATCGCTCAAATTGTTCCTTAGGGGAAAGAAAAAGCCCGGCGGGGTACCGGGCTGGATTGACCATTTAGCAGATTTGAGGAGATAATTCAAATAAACGGAGGGAATCTCTGTATCAGTTCAAAACAAATGTAAGGTCTTCGGTTCAGAATGAGATGAACTTAACCTTAAGAAACCGTAAAGGAATTCCTATCAATCTCCTTCCAGGCGGCTGATCACCACGGCTCCCACACTGTCGCTGAAGACGTTGACCGTTGTACGGAACATATCCAGGATCCGGTCCACCGCTAGGATCAGGGCCACCCCCTCCAGGGGTAGGCCCACCGCATTCAGTATGATCGACATCATGACCAGGCCGCTCATGGGGATGCTGGCCGCTCCTATGGAAGCGAGGATGGCGGTGATGACGATGATCCCCTGCTGGGCCAGCCCCAGGTCGAATCCGTAGACCTGAGCAATGAAGATGGTGGCCACGCATTCATACAGGGCCGTTCCGTCCATATTAATGGTGGCTCCTATGGGCAGAACAAACCCGGCTGCCTTCTGGGAGGCTCCCGATACTTCGGTGGTGGCTTTCATTGTAAGCGGAAGGGTGACGATGGTCGAGCAGGTGGAAAATGCGGTCAGAAGCGCCGAAAGCATTCCGCGGTAGTGCCTGACGGGGCTGAATCTTCCTATATACCGGAGAAGAAGGGGAAGGGTGATAAAGAAATGGATGGCCAGGCCGGCCAGCACCACCAGGAAGAACTTACCCAGTGAGGCGAAGGCATCGAACCCGGTGCGTGCCACAATCCCCGCAATGATTCCGAATACTCCTATGGGAGCGGTCCAGATCACGAAGGAGGTCAGCTTCATCATGGCTTCGAAGGCTGCACGGAAAACATTCCCCAGGAGATCGCGCTGGTCGGATTTCAGCTGAGTGACGAAAAAGCCGAAGAGAAGGGAGAAGAAGATCACCGGCAGAACATCTCCTTCGGCCATGGATTGAAAAGGATTTTCGGGGATGATATTCAGGAGCAGTTCACCGAATCCCTGTTCCACCACTCCGATGGTCTCCGGATCTTTGGAGAGGTCGATCCCGGAGTTCTTTCCGGGCTGGAAGATATTGACCAGGATCTGACCGGTAATGATGGCCAGAAAGCTTGTAGTAATGTAATAGGTGATCGTTCTTAAGGTAATTCTTCCCAACCCTTTACCACTGCCGACCTTCACTACGGCGCTGATGATGGAAGTGATGACCAGGGGAAGGATGGCCATCCGGAGAAGACGGAGGAAAAGCTCCTGCATCGGTTCGGCCACGGGCAGGATCGGATCCCCCACCAGCCATCCTGCCAGGATCCCCAGAAAGAATCCCGCGAAAATCAGGTAGGTGAGTAGGTATTTCCTGGAGAGCACTGTCCAATTAAGGAAAAATCGGTGAGAAATGAAAAGAATGACTTATCAACAATGCTTCAGAAATCTTCCCATATCCTTTATTTTTGAGAATCAACCGATTGATTTTGACCTCTCCGGCACATATTGTCGAAACGCCGCTGATGAAGCAGTACTACTCGCTGAAAGCGAAGCACCCCGATGCTGTCCTGCTGTTCAGGGTGGGTGATTTCTACGAAACATTCGGGGAGGATGCCATCAAAACGGCCGAAATCCTGGGGATCACCCTCACGAAGCGAGCCAACGGGGCCGCTTCATCGGTGGAGCTGGCAGGGTTCCCCCATCATGCGCTGGATAATTACCTGCCACGGCTGGTCAGAGCGGGGGAACGGGTGGCCATCTGTGAACAGCTGGAAGATCCGAAGCTGACTAAAAAACTGGTCAGGCGGGGTATCTCCGAGCTGGTTACTCCGGGGGTCACCTTTCACGATCATGTACTGGATCACAGGGAGAATAATTTTCTGGCCAGCGTTTGCCTGGAACAGGGCTTGTGTGGGATTGCTTTTCTGGATATTTCCACAGGCGAATTTCTCACCTCCCAGGGAGATGCCGCTTTTATCGATAAGCTGCTCAGCAGTTTCAAGCCCAGTGAGGTCCTGATCCAGAAAAGCCGGAAAGAGGCGTTTGTGGAACAGTTCGGTTCCGAGTTTTATCTCTTTACACTCGATGAGTGGATCTATACCGAGGAGAATGCCAGGGATAAGTTAAAGCGTCAGTTCAGGACAGATAATCTGAAGGGTTTCGGAGTCAATGAGCTGAATCTTGCGATCATGGCCAGCGGAGCCATCCTTCAGTACCTGGAGATCACGGAACATCACCAGACGGGCCATATTTCCAGGTTATCCCGGATCGAGAAAGATCATTACGTTTGGCTCGACCGTTTTACCATCCGGAATCTGGAGATCTTTCAGTCGATCTATGAAGGGGGCCGCACCCTGCTGGAGGTCATGGACCAGACGATCACCCCCATGGGGTCGAGGCTTATGAAACGTTGGCTTTCCCTGCCACTGAAGGATATTCTTTTGATCCGTGAGCGGCATAATATGGTCCAATTCATGGTCGGGAACGGTGATTTCATGGATTTCGTGGAGCAGCAGGTCGAATCGGTCGGCGATCTGGAGCGGATCATTTCCAAAGTAGCGGTGGGTAGGATCAATCCACGGGAACTGGTCCAACTCAAACGGGCTCTGACGGCAGTTGCACCTTTGAAAGAGCGATGCGGAGAGAGCGGGGAAGAATCGTTGCAACAACTGGCGGATGCTCTGAATCTCTGTGAGGAGGCCAGGAACCGGATCGACCGTGAGATCGTATCTGAACCGCCGGCCAACCTGGCCAAAGGGGGGGTGATCGCCGGGGGAGTGTCCGGAGAACTGGATGAGCTCCGGGAGATCCTGCATTCGGGAAAGGATTACCTGGTGAACCTGCAGCGGAGAGAGACCGAACGGACGGGCATCTCCAGCCTTAAAGTGGGGTTCAACAATGTATTCGGCTATTATATTGAAGTCAGAAATACTCATAAAGAGAAAGTTCCATCGGAGTGGATCAGAAAACAGACGCTGGTCAGTGCCGAAAGATACATTACCGAAGAGCTGAAAACCTATGAAGAGAAGATCCTGGGAGCAGAGGAGAAGATCCTGGAGCTGGAGACCCGGATTTTCCAGTCGCTGGTCTCTGATCTTCTGGGGTGGGTGGAGCCCATTCAGAAGAATGCCTCTCTGGTGGCCAGGCTCGATTGCCTTTTCTCATTTGCCAGGATCGCCAGGAATTACCATTACTGCCGTCCCGAAATCAACGATTCCACCACCATTGAGATCACTGAAGGACGCCATCCGGTGATCGAAAGGCAATTGCCCGTCGATGAGGCTTATGTGAGCAACAGTGTCACCCTGGATGAAAAGGAGCAGCAGATCATCATTCTGACCGGGCCGAACATGTCGGGAAAATCGGCCTTTCTCAGGCAAACTGCCCTGATCACCCTGATGGCCCAGGCCGGGAGTTTCGTTCCGGCGAGGTCGGCCCGGATCGGATGGGTGGATAAGATATTTACCCGGGTGGGGGCTTCGGACAACATTTCCCTGGGCGAATCCACGTTCATGGTGGAGATGCTGGAAGCAGCGAGCATACTGAATAACCTGTCGGAACGCAGTCTGGTGATCCTGGATGAGATCGGTCGCGGAACCAGCACATACGACGGTATCTCCATTGCGTGGGCCATGGTGGAGTATATTCATGAAAAGCCGGAGGGAAAGCCCAAGACTTTGTTTGCCACACACTACCATGAACTGAATGAAATGGCGGCCTCCTTTTCCCGGATCCGGAATTATAACGTATCGATCAAAGAGATGGAGGACCGGATCATTTTCCTGCGAAAGCTGGTTCCCGGAGGAAGTGAACACAGCTTCGGGATCCATGTGGCCCGGATGGCAGGAATGCCGCGTAGCGTGGTGAAAAGGGCCAACGAGATCCTCCGGGAGCTGGAAAAGACCGGCGGGGAGAAAAACCTGAGCAAACCGGTGGCGGACCTGGCGGGTCAGAGGGAGGGGCTGCAGATGAGCTTTTTTCAGCTGGATGATCCTGTCCTTCAACAAATTCGCGACCAGATAGCAGATCTGGACATCGATAATCTGACCCCGGTGGAGGCGCTCAACAAACTGAACGACATCAAAAGATTATCAGGGTTGTAACCCGGGTTATACTTGCATGAATGATTTTTCAGTTATATATTTGCAATCCATTTGCGGGAATAGCTCAGTTGGTAGAGCACGACCTTGCCAAGGTCGGGGTCGCGGGTCCGAGTCCCGTTTCCCGCTCCAGTGAAAACAAGAAAGGGTATCCGGCAGGATGCCCTTTTTCGTCTGGGCCCGTATGAGGGGGGACCGCCATCCCTTCTCAAGGGGCATCCGTGTTCTGGAAATTGTGA
>CAZOHA010000018.1:0-9250 GCA_964579515.1 uncultured Bacteroides sp.
TGGACCGTGATAAGGCGATTACGGCCACCTTTTTGGAGGAGTTCACCCTGACGCTGAACACCATCGGTAGCGGCACAATCACCACAGACCCACCTGGTACGGTATTCCTGGACGGCGAGACAGTGACCCTGACGGCAACTCCGGCCGACGGATTTGCCTTTACGGGGTGGAGCGGGGATGAAATATCGACGGAGAACCCGCTGACAGTGACCATGGACCGTGATAAGGCGATTACGGCCACCTTTTTGGAGGAGTTCACCCTGACGCTAATTACTATAGGTAGCGGCACAATCACCACCGACCCACTTGGTACGGTATTCCTGGACGGCGAGACAGTGACCCTGACGGCAACTCCGGCCGATGGATTTGCCTTTACGGGGTGGAGCGGGGATGAAGTATCGACGGAGAACCCGCTTACGGTGACCATGGACAGTGACAAGGCGATTACGGCCACCTTTTTAGAGGAGTTCACGCTGACAGTAACGATCGAAGGCGGTGGGACGGTGACCACAACTCCTCAACAGCTGATATATCTGGATGGAGATATGGTCAACTTACAGGCATTTCCAGAAGAGGGATGGGAATTCCTTGGATGGGAAGGCGATTTGGTAAGTATAAATAATCCGGAAAATGTTCTGATGGATGAGAATAAGGAGATCCAGGCAACATTCCAGTTGAAGACCTATTTTCTTTCACTTCGAATAGATCCTCCAGGAGCATCAGAAGCTCTATTCACTCCGGCACCTCCGGTAGAATGTACGCATGGGACACCTCAGCAAATCTCAGTCTCTGTCCCTGAAGGATATGATTTTATTGACTGGAGCATCATTTCGGGCGAGATAACCGTTGACAATCCAACAGCTCCAGCGACCAATGTGGTTTTAACAGGAGATGCCGACCTTCAGGCCAATCTTGAGTTAAAGACCTATCAACTGACAGTCGTGACCGATGGCACTACAGGTGCAGAGGTCGAACCCTCGGGTGAGGTTGATGTAAGCCATGGAATCCCTCTGCCAATTACCGTCAGTATTGTGCCGGCCGGCTATGACTTTGTCCAATGGTCTATCGTGGAAGGTATCGCACAGATCGGTGATGCAAGTTCAGTAAGTGCTACAGCCACACTCACTGAAGGCGATGCGGCTATTGAGGCCCAATTTATTAAGATTGTTGAGGTTCAGAATGTGAATATCCCCAACAATCCCATGAAAATTAATGATGTCGTGCCGGTCACCATACAGGTAAGTAATGATGCAGGAATACCCTATGACCTGTTGTCAGGAAATATCGGTGGTTATCCATTGAGTGGTTTTCAGAGGCAAACGGCTACCACCTACCTCTCAACTTTCACTGTTGTAGAGGGTGGTGCAAGCTATCTGGCCGGAGAGAACATCCCTGTTTCAGATCTCATAATAACTGATGGTAATTTGCAAAGTACCGAATACAATTCCCCTATCATTCAGAGCAATGATCCGCTGGATGCCAGGATTCCGGTTATTTCGGAAATGAGAGTGGAATCAGGTACCAAAGGAGTGGGAGATGAAGTGGTATTGACCATCAACTCGGATGGAACAGGGTATAGTCTTAACTCAGCATCCAGGATTAACGGACAGAGCACAAATAATTCAAATATGGAGTTTAATGAACTGGGCGGGGGCAGATATGAACTGATCTATACGGTCAGAGAGGGGGATAATGATATTTCCCCGGGCCAGCTTCAGGCTTCTGTTTCGTTGATCAGGCCGTCCGGGAACGTGGGTGAGGTCTACTCGGTGATAAACAACTCCGGCAACCTGTCCATCGACGCCAATTCACCGGTAGTTGAAAAAATCGAAGCAACATCGGGAGATTTCGGGCCGGGGCAGACCATTCAGCTCGCTGTTACTGCCGACGGGGAGCGCTATACGGCAGCAACGGGGACCAAAGTGAACAATGTACCCCTCAGTGATTCCAGAATTTCCTTTACTGAAAGGGAAGATGGCCTGTACGTGCTTTCCTACAGGGTGGATGTCAATGATACGGAGGTCCTTCCGGGTGAACTGGAGGCAACCATCCTTCTGGCCGACCGGGCGGGAAATACCAGTGATCCGTACGCGGAAGTGGAAGGGAACAATGTGGAAATATACACCGATCTGCCCAATGCGATCCTGGCCGGTACGCAGCAGATTTGTGACGGTGAATCGGCCGATCTGGATGTGTTCCTTCAGGGCCGTAGCCCCTGGAGTTTCGACCTGACTGACGGGGACGAGATCATCACCTATTCGAATATTGAAGCTGGTACTTTTCAATTCAATGTCAGCCCGGTGGAAACAACTTCGTACGAGATCGTGGAAGTAAGGGATGTGAACGGGGTCGTCAATACAGGATCGGGGAACAGTGAAGTGATCGTAAATCCTTTGACTCCGGTCGAGATCACCAATCTTGCATCGGGTTACAACGTGAACGATGACCCGGTGACGCTGGAAGCCAATGTGCCCGGCGGGACCTTTTCGGGCCCTGGAGTAATCAGCTCGACAGGTGAATTTAATCCGGCCATTGCAGATACAGTTGACTCCCCGCATCTTATTTTATACACCTATACAAACGGTTATGGCTGTACGAGCAGGACATTTGAACTGGTTTTTGTTCTGGGTTCTCTGGGCGACATTTATATACCCTCCGATGTGGTCTGCAGCACCGGCTCGCCGTTTTTGGTAAATGCCTCAAACATTGCAGGAGCAGAAGGGTCTTTTGAATTATTGGACAATGCCTCTTCTCCGGTGAGCGGTTTGACCGATCTGGGTAATAATGAGGCGGAGGTTGATCCCTCCTTGCTGGCCGGTGGTGAGTATATTATTCAATATCAGTATTTCGATGAGACATGGCACACCATGAAAAAGCGATTTGCTGTGGAATCTCCTGTGGTTCCCGGGATTCTTAATCCGGTTGATTCTTCTTTCTGCCAGGATGAAGCTCCGCTTCTTCTGGTGGCAAACCCGGGTGATGTTCAGTTCAGCGGATCCGGGATCACTTCTGAAGAGGGAAATTATTATTTCAATCCCGGTCAGCTGAATCCCGGACCCGTGACCATCGAATGCATCAATTTCACCCCTCACGGTTGTACGGCAAAAAGTGTGAAAGAAATTACCATTCTGGCGGCACCCCAACCCAGTTTCACAATGGAAGGACACTGTATCCCTGTGGAGGGCGGTATCGTCAATTTCAATAATACAACCCCTGATAAAGTCAACATCGAAAGCTGGAACTGGGATTTTGGAGATCCGGGAAGTGGAGCCGGAAATAGCAGCAGTGGTCTTGAGCCGGAACACTATTACGATACAGGAGGCTTAAAAAGTCTGAGCCTTACGGCTATGCACCAGAGTGGTTGTGTAAGTACTTTTGAGATCGATACAGTTATCGGAATTATTCCTGCTGCAGATTTCATTTTAACCGACCGCTGTTATGTGGAGGGTGAGGGTTCGGAGTTTCTGAACATAACGGACATCGGAGCTTCAGAATTCCAAATGGTTCAATGGAAGTTCATGACAAACGGCGGCGAGCTCCTGACAACTATAAATTCCGTTTCGTCTGAGGATACGGTCCGTTATGCATTCCCCGCAGCTGATAATTATCGGGTGCAACTTCATGTAACGACCGGTGCGGGATGCCGGGATAGTATGGAGGCAATGGTTTCGTTGAAGCCGACTATCCTGCTGACCGACCAGGGATACGTGGAACAGTTTAACCTGGATGAGGGATTGTGGGTGCCACAATCAGAGGAAAGGAGTGCAAGCTGGAGATGGGGTGTGCCTGATTTTACCGGTCATATTCCGGAAGCCGGGAACTCATCCTGGTATACCGATCTCTCCTCCCTTCCGACAGGCGAAGCAGAACGATCGTGGCTCGAGAGTCCCTGTATTGACCTTTCGGCCATCAGGAAGCCTTTCATTGAAATGAACATGATGAAGAGTTTTATTCCCGGGACCAGCGGTGCAGTTCTTCAGTTCAAGGATCAGCAAGGGGATTCGGAATGGAAGAACGTCGGTTCGGTGAACAGCGGGTTGAACTGGTATAATACCGACAGTCTCTTAAATCGACCTGGCGGAAGTTCAACCGGTTGGGGACTTTCGGTATTCTCTCCGGATACCGGGTGGGTTTCAGCCAAACACCGGCTGGATCAACTACCTTCCGGTGAAAAGGTTTCATTCAGGGTGGCGTTTGCTTCACCGGGGGCTCAGTTAACCGGAAATCAGGGATTTGCTCTTGATGAGATAGCTATCCGGGGGCGAAACAAAATGGCCCTTCTGGAGTATTTCACCAACGCTTCCAGTTTTCCGGCCTCACAAGTGGATGAATGGATCGATTCGATATCGTCAGCAGAAAGGACCGACCTGATCAATCTGCAGTACCATACCGACTTCCCGGGATTCGATCCCATGAATGAAAATAATGCACAACCTGCGACTATACGGACTTTTTATTACGGAATCCCCACTGTTCCTTTCGCAATCGTGGACGGCGGATACAGAGTTGATTTCAGACTGGGATTTGCGAACTCTGAGGTTGATGCGGCCCCCGGATGGGTATCGAGCTCTATCCTTGAAAGATCTCCGTTCGATATCGACCTGTCCGTGAACTTTCTGCAAAGCAGCCTGGAGGCAGAGGCCACAGTCACCTGTAATACCGGATTCTATGCCAATCATGTCCAACTCTACATAGTGATCATGGAGCGGGAGGTGAAGGCATACACCGGAGCCAACGGAGACACGGTTTTCAGGAATGTGGTGCTGGATATGTTGCCCACACCGGCAGGAACACTGCTGGGAAGTGACTGGAATACCGGAATGTCGGAGGTTCGGGATTTCACCTGGGATTATCCTGCATATGTCGAAGATACGGAAGATCTGGTGGTGGTGGCATTTGTTCAGGAGAGAGAAACCGGGAAAGTACTTCAGGCAGAAAGAAACTCGGTATCATATCCCGTTGGCAGAAATGATCCTTTGCAGGTTGAAGATTTAACTGTTTTTCCCAACCCTGCAAAAGACCATTTTTACCTGAATCTGGGCAAACCTTCGGAAGAACATGGTGTTCTGAGGTTGATGGATATGAGCGGCAGGATCGTAAACACCGGTCAGGTGCTGAAGGGATACGAGATGATCCGGATGGATATTTCACATCTGACCCGGGGTCTGTACATCCTCTGCTGGTTCGAAGGGACCCGGCTGAAAGGGATGACAAAGGTGGTCAAAACGCGATAAGAAATTGTCCTCCGCATTCCAGGTATTCGTAAAGCCTGTCGGCCCAATGTGCAACATGGGGTGCAGCTACTGTTACTACCTCGGTAAAGAGGAGCTGTACGGCGGCGGATCGGTTCAACGGATGCCTGATCTTCTTCTGGAGGAGTATATCGTCCAGCATATCGAGGCTTCCGGGGAAGAGCTGATCCATTTTGCCTGGCATGGCGGAGAGCCATTGCTGGCGGGCCTGGAGTTTTTCAAAAAGGCGGTGGACATTCAGAAGAGGTATTGTCCGCAAGGGGGCCGGATCCTGAACGGCATTCAGACCAATGGAACATTGCTCGATCCCGCCTGGTGTGAATTCCTGGCCCGCGAGAATTTCCTGGTCGGGATCAGTATAGACGGACCGGAACCGTTTCACAGTGCCCACAGGAGAGATCACCGGGGTAATCCTACCTATCAGGCTACTGTCCGGGGCTATCACCTGCTGCGTCAATTCGGGGTCCAACCCGAGATCCTCTGTGTGGTGAATTCCCGAAATGTCCCACATCCGGCGGAGGTCTATGATTTCTTTCTGGGAATGGGTGCATCCTATCTGACCTTCCTTCCGCTGGTGGAGTATACACCGGAAGCCTCTTCCGGAGAAGCAGGTTCGTACCCTGTATCATCGCGATCCGTCGCGCCAGAGGAATTCGGTGAATTTCTGATCAGGATATTTGAGCGCTGGAAAGAGCGGGATATCGGGAAGATCAAGGTGCAGATATTCGAGGAGGCTCTAAGGAGTGCATTCGGCCAGGACCATACCCTTTGCATTTTTAAAAAGACCTGTGGCAGGGTTCCTGTTCTGGAGCATAACGGCGACTTTTATTCCTGTGACCATTATGTGGACCGGGAGCACCGTCCGGGGAATATCCTGGAGACCCACCTGGGGGAACTGCTGGAAGGTGTTCAGCAGACGCGCTTCGGAGAGGCGAAATATACCACTCTTCCCAAATACTGTCTCCAGTGCGAGGTCCTGGAAATGTGCGGAGGGGAATGTCCCAGGAACAGATTTATTTCCACTCCCGGTGGTGAACCGGGACTGAATTATCTCTGTAAAGGATATAAAATGTTTTTCACCCACTGCGCTCCTTTCGTCAGTGAAGTGGCCCGGATCTGGGAAACGGACCGTGACAGGAAAAGTCCGCCTTAGGTTTTTAACTCCTCCCTGAAGAAGGCGATGGTTCGCTTCCAGGCAAGTTTTGCTGCCTCTTCGTGATACCTCGCGGGATTGGAATCGTTGTTGAAGGCATGCTGGGCACCCTCATAGATGAAGATCTGATATTCCTTTCCGGCTTTTTCAAGCGCCGCTTCAAATGCAGGGATGCCCCGGTTGATCCTTTCGTCGTCTCCCGCATAGTGCAGCATCAGGGCGGCGTTGATTTTGGGTACATCCTCCGCATCGGGCTGACTGCCATAGTAGGGAACCGCCGCATCCAGGTCCGGTGCATGGACAGCCACCTGGTTGGTCATGGCGCCTCCCCAGCAGAAGCCGGTACAACCAACCTTTCCTGTGCTCAGCGGATGAGTCTTCAGATAGGCTACTGCCGCGACGAAATTCTTTACTGTGTCCTCCCGGTCCAGTTCCCTCATCATCGATCTGGCTTTGTCCACATCGTCATCGGGTGTTCCTCCCATGGGAGAGAGGGCATCGGGTCCCAGGGCAAGAAATCCTTCCCTGGCCATCCGCTGCGTTACATCCTGGATGTGTGGCTGAAGGCCTTTGTTCTCGTGAATCACGATCACCGCGGGAAGTTTTTCCTTCCCTTCGGGATAGGCCATCAATGCACGCATCTGTCCGGTTTCGGCAGGGTAGGTGATGAATTCAGTATGTAATTCCGGTTGCCCGGTTTCCATAGGGGATGAATCGGCAGAGGTGCCAGCATGAGCTTTTTCAAGGATCGGGAGCATGTGAAGGGCTGCTGCGGTACTGCCCGCCAGCACTGTCAGCTTTCGCAGGAAGGAGCGCCGGTCCAGTTGGCCGGTCTGGTAATTCTGGTAAAGGTCATTGATTTCAGGGTCCATATTCAGATTTCAGTTAGTCGGCTGAAACCTAAAGATATGGAAAAGAATGATGCAATTCCAGTCCTTTATTTCCAGGGTGCCGCCGGATCAGCAACCTCCCTGTACCCGCTGTTTTTTCTGGGGGCGGGGGGCAATTTTGGGCAATTCGGGAGCAGGCTGCGGGGTGGAAGCCTCGACAGCGGCAGACCCGCCCAGCGCCCTGGCAGCACCCTTGCGGAAATTATATTTGGCAATCTCCTCGTCGGGACTGGTCGATTCGGGAGCCTCCGGATCCATAATGGTCTCGGCCCAGTAATTCAGGCCGCCCTGGAGCACGTAATTGTTCTTGTACCCCAGCTGCCGGGTCAGCATCCAGGCCTGGTTGGCATTCACCGTACTGTTGGAGTAAAAGACATTGTAGCGGATATCCTGGTTCAGATAATCCTTCCACTGATCCTCCAGCAGAGAGCTCAGTGGAATATTGATAGCTCCGGGAAGATGAAATTTCTCGTATTCATCCTGTGGACGGACATCGATCAGGAGCAGCATGGGATCTTCGTTGATGATCATATCGGCCACCTCATCGGGTGAGAAATACTGCATTCCGCTGTTGACATGTTCCAGCATCTCTTCGGGGGAGAGTTTGTAGGGATGTGTGGTATTCTGAGGAACAGCTGCCATGATCAGTCCAAGGGGGATCAGGATCAGGGCCAGGATGTGTCGTGCTTTCATGAAGTCAGGGTTTATGAGTTCAAACGATTTCATGTAAAATAAGTTCAGTTTGACCGGTTTTTCCGGATCAGTACTCTGCGCGGGGGAATCTCTTTTCAGCCCATTCTCCCACATAAAACATCGCCATGGCCACCAGGATGACCCCGAGGACCACCACACCGTCTTTGAGACCGAGCATCTGGCTGATGGTGGGGATCCCCATGAATTTCGCATTGTAGAAGTTTTCCCAGAGCGTATAGCCTTCTGCAAAAATGAACACGCCCAGGAACATTCCGCCAATGAAGAACATGGCGTCGACCTTCCCGATGGAAGCAGCGCAGAAACTTGTTCCGGGACAAAAGCCGCCCATGATGAAGCCTGCACCCATGATGATCCCACCGGCGATGGTGGAGTAGAGATAGGTGGGATTGATGTAGACCAGATCGAGATCGATCCAGTTAAACAGACTCAGAAAAAGCAAACCAAGCATTCCGACGATGGCTGCGGTAAAGAATACCTTCAGAACCACCGTGTCGTAGCCGTAAAAGACCCCTGCCAGCTTACGGCTGGAGGAGAATCCGCTGCTTTCCAGCACAAAACCAAAACCCATGCCGATCAGGAAAGCCAGAAAGAAGTTGGTATTCTGGGAGATGATGTCGTTCACTATTAGTGGTGCCATGATAAGTTCAGTTTTTGATCAGATCCAGTTCTTTCTGAAGAAATAGGCGAGTGCAAATGCTGTTCCGAAGATGAAGGCCATGGAAATAAAGCCCCCGTAGGATAATACAGCCATACCACTGAGGGCCGAACCGCTGGTGCATCCGCGGCCCAGCTGTGATCCGAATCCAAAGAGTATCCCTCCCAATACTGCAAAGATGATCCTGCGCCGGGAGGTAATTTTCGGGGAGTGTTCCACCCGGAATTTCAAGCGGTTGAAAATAGCTCCCGATAAGAATGCACCTGCGATCACTCCGAGCATCTGGAAGACAAGCCACGACTTCATGGCACCATCCGGATGGGAGTCGGAATAATCCTTATAAAAAGTGGCTTCCGAGGCATGGGCGGGCGCCACGGTCTCCACGGTGGCCACAATGGCACTCTTTGCCGCACCGCTGGCACCGAGCCCTCTTCCCGAGATCACATTGGCCGCGATCAGAACCAGTCCCAGCAGCACCCCTCCCAGGTACGGATTGATGTACGTTGTTTTCTTCATCTCACTCATATCATATAACCTTTACGACTTTATCAACTTTACGACTTTACAAACTATTATGGACTTTACA
>CAZOHA010000018.1:9350-69023 GCA_964579515.1 uncultured Bacteroides sp.
GACTTTACAAACTATTATGGACTTTACAGACTATTAATACAGCCATCTGCTCTCCTGCCCGGCGAAAGCGATCAGGAACCGGAGCATCAGGCTTCCGAACAGGACCAGAACAGCCGGGATCAGCACAGGCACCCTGAATTTCCTCAATTCCAGGATCTCCAGGATCACCGGGAGGATCATTCCCAGGATCACCACGAAAATCCAGAAGGAGGCCGTATAGGGTCCGCCCAGAAAAAGCTGCGCTGCATTGATCTGCACCTGTGTGCTGGCCAGAAAGCCCATGAACATATGGACGATCAGGAACAGTTCCACGATGATGATACCGATATCTATTCTCGCAAAGGTGACCCGTTCTTCATGATTTTTAGAAATAAGCATAATGGCTGCTGCGCCGGCCGAAAGCCCTGAGGCCAGGAACAGTGGACCCAGTATGGAGGTGTTCCAGAGCGGTCTCGCATTGAAAGCCGAAAAAAGGATTCCGGTATAGACCCCCAGGATAACCGAGGATACAACCATGATCCAGGCCAGGAGACGTTTTTGTTTAGTAAAGAAATTCTCCAGGACCATCAGGAACCTGAACCTCCAGTTCCAGTCGGGAAAAACCTCTCTGATGTGGATCGCCGACCAGATTAACGACAGAGGGGTTACCAGCATCAACACCCAGGCACCCCACGACATGGGAGATTCCAGCCTGATGGTGGTATATAGCCTCCAGAAATAGAGCTGGTGTTTCAGATCGAGAAAGAGGGCGATCAGCCCGAGTATCAGGATAAAGGGTACAATGTGCGGTGCCACTCTGGTGGCTGTCCGGTACTTTTTCTCTTTACCCTGCAGCGTATAGAGGCCGGCGAAGAAGAGAATGCCCGCTGCAAGACCTCCCAGGAATAGATAGAGCGGGATCTGCCAGTGCCATATATGCAGGTGGGGATCGATCAGAGGATTGGCGCGTCCGCTCACAATGATTTCTTCTCTCATGGCTGCTAGATTAAGAAATAGAGTTGAGGTTCGGTTCCCGCTTCGGGGATCAGGGTTTTGTATTTTCTCACTTTCAGGATCCCGGACACGGAACTGTTTAGATCATCAAGGTCTCCGAAATACATGCATTTTGTGGGACAGGCGGCCACACAGGCCGGTTCCAGTCCTTTCCGGATCCGGTGAATGCAAAAAGTACATTTATCCACATGCCCTTCGGGGTGAGAAAATCGTGCATCGTACGGGCAGGAAGCGATACAGGCTCCGCAACCGATGCATTTATTGGGAGTGACCAGTACAATTCCTCCGTCGGAATAGTGGCTTGCCCCGGTGGGGCAGCAGCGAACACAGGGTGAATTGTCGCACTGGTTGCAACGTTCGGAGCGGATTTCGATCTCCAGCTGCGGATAGGTTCCGTCGGTTACCTCCACCACCCAGTCGCGGCAGTAACCCACCGGAACGTTGTTCTCGGTCTGGCATGCGACGACGCAATCGCTGCAGCCCACACATTTCCTGGTATCAATGGCCATTGCGTATCTCATGACTCTGCCTCCGCTTCCTTAGGTTCGAACTTGAAGGTGACAAAATTACCCCTCATTCCAGTACCCCCCATGATCGGGTCCATATGGACACGGGTGATCAACTCCGAATCGCTGGCACCCCGGCCGTAGGCCCGTGATAGTTTCTTGTTGGAATGGCCGAATCCATGGACCATGAAAACACTGTCCCACCGGATCCGCTCAGTAACCCTGGCACGCACCGGGAAGGTAGAGTGTACTCCGTCCTGGTTTTCCAGCCAGATGTACTGGCCGTTCTCAATTCCCCACAGGCTGGCCACACGGGGATTGATCCAGACGCTGTTCTCATCCATCAGGTCTGTCAGCAGGGCATTGTTGGCCGTCCGTCCGAACGTGTGGGATGGCGCTCTTCCGTAATTGAGCCTGTAATAACCTTCGGGTGGCTCTTCGTGGGGAGTGTAGACGGGGATCGGATCGAAACCTTCGGCGGCAAGAGCGGTACTGTAGAGTTCGATCTTCCCGCTGTTGGTGTAGAATTCCATCTCCTGGCCGGGAAAGAAATAGAGGTCATCGTAAGAACGTTCAAAAGTCTTGACCCCGATCCTTTTCATTTCATCCAGGGAGGTTCCGATCTGGTGAAACTGCCAATCCAGCATCTCTTCGATGTTATTCCAGCTGAAATAGGCCTCCAGACCCAGTTTCTTCGAAAGTTCTTTGGCCATCCAGTAGGCAGGCCTGGAGTTGTAGAGCGGATCGGTGGCCGGCATACGGAGCGCCACCGCCGGCTTACGGTGCGGACTGTTCCGTATGGTATCGTACCGCTCCAGGTAGGTGCACTCGGGAAGGACCACATCGGCCCAACCGGTAATGGCCATGGGCATCGTGTCGACCACCACCAGGAGCTCCAGGTGCTGTATGGCTTCCACGACTTTCCTGGAATCGGGAATGGTTTTCAGCAGGTTGGTCCCGTTGACGATCCATGCTTTGAAATTACAGGCTTCACTGACCGTGGGAATGGTGGCGTCACAGATCCCGGAGGCAAGTGTCTCATAGGCCAGGTTGTACTGGTCGGGGTAGGCATCTTTCCAGGTTCTCCTGGGTACCGGGTAGGGTGGATGCGGCCAGGAAGGTACTTCGAGCCGTTCCGGATTGTAGAATCCGCCCCTGCGACCCCATGAACCCAGCAATGCATTTAGAATGGCCATGGCCCTGGATCGCTGGGTATCGTCTCCGTACCAGGTGACATGACGACCCGGATGGATGATCACTGAGGGGGCGGCATCGGCCATTTCCTTGGCCGATTTCCTGATCAGATCCGGTTTTAATGTGGTGATCCCGTAGGCCCATTCGGGGGTCATCTCTTTCACATGGGCCTTCAGCTGGTCGAATCCGAAGGTGTATTTCTCCACATACTCCCTGTCGTACCAATCTTCGTAGATGATCACATGGATCCATGACAGAAGGAGGGCCAGGTCAGTTGCCGGTTTGATGGGCAGCCAGTATTTCGATTTGCTGGCTGCGATACTGTAGCGCGGATCGACTGTGATGATGGAAGCGCCTTTGTCGATGGCATCCGACATCTCCTGTACCTGTCCGTTATGCATGTTCTCACCCAGGTGGGAACCGATCAGCACCAGGCAACGGGTGTCCCTGATATCGGTTCGCTCAGGGCTGCCCACTCCTTCGCCGAAGGTCATGTGGTAGGCCACCTCGCGCGGCCCCCTGCACTGTGCATACGAAGGGGCGGCAATGCTCCCCGACCCGAAGGCCCGGATCAGGTTCCCGAAGTAATCCCCTCCCGAGCCATGGGTCAGAAGAGCCACACATTCGGGCCCGTGCTCTTCGGCGATCTTTTTCATCTTTTCGGCAATATAATCGAACGCCTCGTCCCAGCTGGCCTCTCTGAAGACCTGATTTCCGCGCTCTTCGGTCCTGATCAGCGGAGTTTTCAGCCGGTCTTCGTCGTAATACATGCCGGGACCACCCGTTCCGCGTGGACAGAACCGGCCGTTACTGTGCTGGTCTTCATCATTTCCGATCACCTTCCAGATCTTTCCTTCCTCATTCTTGTACACCCAGCCTGCACATTTCCAGAAGCAGATCTCACAATAAGTGGGAGTCCGGGTATTATCCACTTTCAGGCCGTCACCCGAAAGAGGAGAGGAAGCAAGTGTGCGGTAAACCCCCGGCCCGGAGGCACTTACGGCCAAACCGCCCAGTCCCAGTCCTGTTATCTTAATGAAGTCTCTTCTGGTACCCATTCGAATCAGCTTAAATCAATGTCTGTCACTATCTAAGAGGCGAATTTAAGTAATTTGGCATTTCGAAAAATGAAGAGATTTATATCCTTAACTATCTAACTATATACATATATCGTAAATATCAATTATATAGGCAGATGCAGTAATTTGGAATGAAACTAAATTACTTTTCAAAATGCGTTTGATAGCTTCGGAGCCAGAGTTCCGCTTCGTAGATCAACATGGTGAACGATCCCACCGGTTTCCGGAGGAAGGTAGCCAGTCCGGTGGAGCGGTCCAGCATAACGGGGAGCGAATTGAAAGCGAGCGATAGCGCCGAATAAGCGTTTTCCAGTCCCAGTCCCATCAGCCAGCTTGTGATCCGGGGATTCCTGATTTCAACGGAAAGTCCGGAAAAGGTGGATACGATCAGTATGGCACGAAGACTCATTTCCAGCCCCACCACCACACCTTCCGGATGGAAAAAACCCGGTTCACCTGAACGGTAAAACAGAGCAGCAATCAAAATCATCAGCAGAAGCTGGCTCCAGAAAAAAGGTTTGAGCAGGCGGTGTTTGATCCTGGGATAATATATCAACAGAAAAAGGATATAAATGATGGAAGGAGCGAGGGCAGGCCATTGGAGTCCGAACCGGTTGATCGTGAAAAGAAGGATGGGGATGGAGAGTAGGTGCAGAAACAGCAACAGGATCCGGAACTTTTGACCGGGATCGGTCTTTTGCCAGGCGGTGGCAAAGGGATCCCCGGGCAGATCAATCGTTTTGCTGTCGGGTTTGGAGTGCAGGGCCCGTCTTCCCAGCCAGGTTCCTGCGACCGCCGCAACCGCTCCCACGACCACATATACAACTATCAGTCCTAAAATCAGATCACCCGCACTGGCTCCCGGTATGTTCAGTTGTTTCTTGATGAATTCGAACAGGTTCAGGTAGATGGTCACCAGGTCGGTTCCGTAAAGGATGAAAAGGCTGGCCAGTTTGTGCAGGATGGCACTCAGAAGGGCGGCGATCCCTCCCAGGATATATCCTGCCAGGTTCCTGCCGGCCAGAAAGATCATCATTTCCATCAGGAACGCCTCCATCATGATCCCTGTCATAGGGCCCAGGATCACCGCGCTGGGCGAAAGCGACTTCATCAGTCCGCAGATAATCCCGGCCCTCCAGATCAGCCCGCGGGTATTCCAGATCTGGACGAACGAGATCATCAGGACCACCGAAAAGGTGGCCAGCATAGTGCCCGAAAAAGGAATGTGCAGATTATGCAGCATACTGCCGACGATGATCTCGAAACTGGCCCACAGGCCTCCGGCCACTGCTGCCTTCATCCATATGGGATCCAGGTCATTCTTCATGGTTTTCCTTCCTCCAGTCAGCGGGTAATTTTTCAAGGTCCTCCTTCCGGTTGATGTTCAGGAACAGATCGGGATGAAAAAAAGGATGCGAACGGTCGATCAAAATGACCTTGCCTTTTGCTTTTGAAATGGTCATATGGACAGCATACTGCATCTCCCGGATCATCCGGTCGAAGATATCCGCCACCCTTCGATGGTAAACTCCGCAGAGGGGTTCAGGCCTTTCAGGATGGATGGCGGGTACTACCAGGTCGTGACCTTCCCGGTGGCTGAGGAGGAATTTCATCAGTCCGGAATTCACCATGGGAAGATCATAAGAGAGGACCAGATTGTAATCGGTAGCGGAGCGGCGGAGACAGGCGTGGATACCACCCATGGGACCGATTTCCTCGACCTCGTCGCACACAGTGGGGTGGTTCGTTTCAGGAAGAGGTCCCCGGCAGCTGCTGATCAGGATTTCGTCACACACCGTTTCGAGCACCCTCAGGGGATATTGAAACAGATAGCGGTCCCTGAGCCGGATCATCCCCTTTTCCCGCCCCATTCTTCTGCTCAATCCTCCTGCAAGAAGAATACCTGTCACCCTGCCGTTGCAATTTTTCATGAATGGAATACCGGTTTTCTCTGCTGAGTTAATGACCAGCCAGTGGTAAGAATGTTTGCAAGGTAAGAATTGTTTATATTTACTCATCTACCAATCAAAAATCCGGATATGCTTACCAATCGACGACAATTTGTGAAACGGACCGCCGCTGCAGCTGCGGCCATCGGAGTTTCTTCTTCCATTCCCGCATTCGGTGCCCGTATACTGGGAGCCAATGAAAAGCTGGTATGCGGGGTGATCGGCGTCAAAGGAATGGGATTTGCCAATCTCAGGGCCTTCCTGAACCAGCCAAATACTGAGTGCGCAGCACTGTGCGATGTGGATGATAATGTGCTGCAGGAGCGAATAGCCAACGTAAAGGAGATTCAGGGGAAAGCCCCCAAAGGTTACAGGGATTTCAGGGAACTGCTGGCGCACAAGGGTCTGGATGTGATCATTATCGGAACTCCCGACCACTGGCACACTATTCCGTTCATCAATGCGGCACAGGAGGGGTACGCTATCTACTGCGAAAAACCCCTGGCCAATTCCATCGGTGAATGCAACCTGATGGAAAGGGCGGTGGAGCGTTACGGGAATACAGTCCAGATAGGCCAGTGGCAGAGGAGTGATAAGCACTGGCAGGATGCCATCGCTTATGTACATTCGGGAAAACTGGGTAAGATCCGGACCGTAAGGGCCTGGTCCTACCAGGGATGGATGAGTTCGGTACCGGTGGTGCCGGATTCACCGGTTCCAGATGGTGTGGATTACGATTTCTGGCTCGGACCTGCACCGAAAAGGCCGTTTAATAAGAACCGATTTCACTTTACCTTCCGCTGGTTCTGGGATTATGCAGGGGGAATGATGACCGACTGGGGAGTCCATATCGTCGATTATGCACTGTTTGGAATGCAGCAATATTCGCCCAGGTCGGTCATGTCGCTGGGTGGAAAGTTTGCCTATCCCGATGATGCCTGCGAGACTCCCGATACCCAACAGGCCGTCTATGAGTTCGACGGTTTCACTCTGCTCTGGGATCACGGTATTGGCATCGACGGGGGGTATTACGGCCGGTCCCACGGAGTGGGATTCGTGGGCAATGACGGCACCCTGGTGGTCGACCGGGGAGGATGGGAGGTGATTCCGGAGCCCAAAGGAGGTCAGCCCACTCTGGAAAGAGTCGATCTGATCCCCGGCGACGGGAAAGGGCTTCAGAACCACATGGCCAATTTCATTTCGGCGGTCAAAGAGGGAACCCCGCTCAACTGTCCCATCGGGATCGGAGCAGGTGTGGCACGCACCTGCCACCTGGGCAATATTGCCTTTAAGACAGGCAGAAGATTATACTGGGATGCCGAAAACAGCCGGTTTGAGGGAGACCCGGAGGCCAACGGACATTTAATGCCCTCCTACCGTAAACCCTGGACATTGCCTGAGGTATAGGCCGTTCAGTCGGCCAGCCTGATCCGCATCAGGAACATGTCGGCAGTCATATACAGATAACGGCTGGAGCGATCCAGTGTGCAGTTGGAGGTAGCCTGGCCGGTCCGGATGATCCCGAGGGGCTTCCCGGTAGGTTTGAAGATCCAGACCCCTCCCGGCCCCGTCGCAAAGATGATGCCGTCATCCCGAACCACCAGTCCGTCGGGCGCACCCCGCAGAGTGTCTGCGGCCGCTGCAGCATCGTAAAACTTCCTTCCGTTGGCGATGTGTCCGTTTTCGCTGATATCATAGATCATCCAGTAGGAGTTCTTGCCTCCTCCGGAGTTGGCCACATAGAGGTGTTTCTCGTCGGGTGAAAGCCCGATGCCGTTCGGGGCGCTCAGATGGTCTGTAACCAGGGTCACCTCTCCGCCGGGATCGACGCGGAAAACTCCCGTAAAATCCATTTCCCGGGCCGGATCGTTGTATCGTTTTTCCAGACCGTAGGCGGGATCGGTGAAAAACAGAGTCCCGTCACTGCTGAATACCGCATCATTGGGGGAATTGAACCGCTTTCCCTCCCAGCGGCCGGCAATGGTCTCAAAGTCAGGGGCAGGATCATCCGGCGGAGCGGTCATCCTGGCGACTCTCCTGTCCCCGTGCTGACAGAGGACCAGCCTGCCTTCCCGGTCCAGTAAAAGGCCGTTGGAGCCGCTTTCTCCGCCGCGGGGGACAGCACCGGTATAACCCGAAGGCTCCAGGTAGATCTCCAGCCCGCCTTTTTCCGACCATCGGTATATCTTGTTTTCAGGAACGTCGGAAAAGATCACGCTTTGCAGTTCAGGCAGCCAGAGAGGCCCTTCCGACCAGTTGAATCCTTCGGCAAGGATCTCCGGCCGGGCACCCGGCGGCAGAATTTCGTCAATTTCAGGATCCAGCCGGTCGATATGCCCTGTCAGAGAATACAATTCCTGGGAAATACAAACAGATGGCCATAAAACAGCCATCAGGAAAACGAATGCTTTGTCTGAAGCGGATACAATTTTTTTCATGCGAACTGTTATTTGTGAAGGTTGGTATTTATCTGAGATTCGATCCAGCGAACCGTTTGTCTAATTCCCCCTTCCGCGGATAATGGATCGTACCCCAGCTCCCTTTTCGCTTTTCCGGAGGAGGCTTTCCAGTGATGGATGAATTTTTTAACCAGTCCGGGTACGATCAATGGCGGGCGTCCCGATATCCCGGCCCATCCTTTCATGGCTGCGGCGACAGAAAGCATCAGCCAGAGGGGCACCGGATAGAGTCGGCGGTTTTTACCACTGGCCCTGCGCACAAAGGCGAAAAGCTCCCTGTAGGTGAGATGATCCCCTCCGAGGATGTAGCGCTCACCGGGTCTTCCCTTTTCCATGGCCAGGATATGCCCCGAAACCACATCTTCCACGTGGACGTAATTCCCGACGGAGTTTCCATGGCCCGGAAGCACGTGCCATTTTCCCTGCAGATATCTGATGATCATCCGTGTTACACCGTTGGATTCGCTCAGGTAACCCGGACCATAGACCCTGGTGGGATTCACTACGACCACTTCGGGGATTTTCTCCACTCTTCTGAGGAGCGACTCCTCCATCTTCATCTTGGATGCCTCGTATGGAGTGAAAAAGGTCAAGGGTGGCGGGGCCTCTTCTGTGACTGGCTCACCGGCCGAAGGACCGAAGACTCCTGCTGTGGAACAGACCACCACCCGGCCGATTCCTGATTTTTTCGCTTCTTCGATGACATTCAGGCTTCCTTCCACATTTATGCGGAATATCACGGAGGGATCCCTGGTCCAGATACCGGCGAAGGCTGCTACGTGATAAGCCCGGTCACAGCCCGACATGGCTCTGCGCAGGGAGTCCCTGTCAAGGATATCCCCCTGAAACAGACGGACTCCCTTTTCCCTGATCAGATCCGCTTTTGATTCGGAACGGCAGAGTGCGTGGACCAGGTTCCCCTGTTGCAGAAGCCGCTTCACGAGCTGCATGCCTATATAACCGGTGGCTCCGGACACAAATACACGCATTAGTCGTAAAGTCGTAAAGTCGTAAAGTCTGTAAAGGATGTAAAGATAGTTGTTCGGTGAAAATGGATGATATTTACTACATTTATGTGAGATGAAAAAGATAACAGGAAAAGTCGCTCTGGTAACCGGCTCCACAGCGGGTCTCGGGAGAGAACTCGCCCTGCAGCTCTGCCGGAAAGGGGCCAGGGTGGTGCTGAATGGCAGGGACCGGGAGAGACTCGGAGAGGCCGAGTTATTCATCCGAAGCGAGGGTTTCGACCCATTCAGTGTGGTGGGCGATGTCCGGTTACCTGAAGATTGCCGGATGATGGTGGAGCAGATCAAAGAGAAATTCGGACGGATTGATCTGGTGATCTGCAATGCAGGACTGGGCAGCGGCGGGCTTTTTTCGGAGACAGTCCCGGAGGCTTTCAGGGCTGTTTTCGAGATCAATACACTGGGATCGATCTACATGGCCCGTTATTCCATTCCCGGCCTTCAGGAAAGCAGGGGCAGTCTTGTTTTTATTTCAAGTATTGCCGGGCTGACCGGTATTCCCTTCACTTCAGCATACAGCAGTTCAAAGATGGCGCTGACTGCCATCGCGAAAGCGCTCCGGATAGAGCTGGCGGGCAAGGGAATCCATGTGGGATTGGTTTATGCGGGCTTTTTGAGGAACCGTGCGGATAAAAGGGTGATGGGGCCTGAAGGAAAACTTCAGCCCACGGGCAAGCGGGATAAAATCCGGCTGCAATCCATGGAAGACGCCGGAAGGAAGATATTGCGGCTGATCATCAGGAGAGAGCGAATGATCGTACTGTCTCGCGTAGGAAAGTTGCTTTACTGGTCGGAAAGGCTGTTTCCCTGGTTGGTGAGGTGGTTTCTGATCAGATCCATGACCAGGGCCAGGGAAACCTACGAGCCACACGGAGTTTCACAGAACCCACGTTGATTCGACAGTACCATCAGAGTCGTCACTGATCCTGGGGTATCCGAAGGAAAGGCCGGACTGTCCATACTCAACTGGAGACTGCTTCGGCATTCCCTGCCATATCCTGCACCAGTGCAGTCACCGAACGAAAATCGATCTTACCTGTGCTCATCATCGGCATCTCCTCAATCACAAAGAATTGCCTGGGAAGGGCGATGTTCGGTAGCTCTTTTCCCATTTTTCTCAAAATGGCTATCTTATTGATGTCCCTGGTAATGGCAGCCACAATGGTCGACCCTTTGACGTCATCGGGGATCTCCACCACACAGCAGGAAACTCCTTCAGGAAGATGTTTCTCCATCACATTTTCAACCTTCACCAGGGATACCATCTCGCCGCCGATCTTCACAAACCGTTTCAGCCGCCCTGAATGCCAGAGATAACCATCCTTGTCCATATACCCCATGTCGCCGGTATCGTACCATCCGTCGACCAGAACCGAGTCTGTCAGTTCAGGGTCGCCCAGATACCCCTTCATCACCAGGTCACCCCTGACCATGATCTTCCCGATCTCGCCCGGTTCACACTCTTCTGCCGATTCCAGATGTTCGATTCTCACTTCCACACCGGGTATCACCTTGCCAATACTTCCGGGTCGATTGAATTCCAGGGTGTTGGACGAAACCACCGGGGAGGTCTCAGTAGTCCCGTATCCCTCCAGCAGGATAGCACCATGCTTTTTCCTGTAACCTTCTCTCAGAACATCGGGACATTTGTCAGCCCCTGCCACCATGAACCGGAGGCTCTGGAAATCACCGGGCTCTGATTTCTGAAGATATCCCCAGAAGAAGCTCGGAGTGCCCACCATGATAGTTGGCCGCTCTTCGCGGGCTATTTTACTAATGGTCTGGAATTCGGTGGGATTGGCGTAGGTGATCATGGTCATGCCCTTCACAAATGAGACCCAGAGATTGACCGTCAGCCCGAAGATGTGGAAAAACACCAGGTTCGCCAGAAGGATGTCGGACTCATGAACGCCCAGATGTTCGCTGAAGCTTCGGATATTGGAGGAGATGTTCCGGTGGCTCAGCTGGACCGCCTTCGGATCTTTTTCACTGCCGCTTGTGAAGAGGATCGCAGCGGTGTCGTCCTCCTTTCCCCCATGAATGGACTTCAGGATCATACCTGTCGATAATTTGGTTCGAAGAGCAGCGGACAGTTTATCAATGGTGCTGACGGTTTTCATGATGTCCTCGATCAGGATCATTCCATCGATCACCGGGCACTGGATCTTCTCCAGTAATTTCCCGGAGGTGATGATGGTCCGGAATCCACATTTTTTCTGGGCATATCGGGAATTCCGTTCTGCTCCTGTGGAATAGTTGATCATCACAGGCACGCGTCCGCTCATCAGCGCTCCGGCTGTGGCTAGCGCAGCCCCCGCGGAAGTAGGGATCATAATCCCAATGTAGCCGGGATCGTATTTGCCCAGTTTTTTAGCAAGGATCAGTGCACCGATCAGTGCTCTCTTATAGGTGATCTCCGATTGAGTGGACTTGTCCTTGATGGCAATTTTGCCGGCGTGCTGCTTAGCCGTCCGGACAAACTGATGGTGGAGAAGCATTGAAGTAAAGGTTCGTTGAAATTGGGTACATTAGTCGGATAAATATAAGAAAGTCTTTTCATTCGAAATGAAACTGATCATCCACTCGATTCTATGCCTTACGCTCTTGCTTGCAGGAAGATCCCTGAGCGGTCAGGAGCAGGCATGGGTGACAGGAACGGTTACGGATGCATCCGGCGGGCAGCCTTTGATCGCTGTGAATATCAGTGCCAACCGGCGCACGGGCACGATCTCTGACCAGGAGGGTTCCTATTCGCTGAACCTCGGTCCGGGCAGGTATCTGATTGAATTTTTCTATATCGGTTATACCCGGGAGAGCAGAGAGGTGGAACTGGAAGCGGGTGAAAAAGTGCGCCTCGATGTGGAGATGGAAGTGAGCCGCAAGATGCTCGATGAGGTGGTGGTGAGTGCTGGCAAATATGAGCAGCGATTATCCGATGTAACGGTCTCCATGGAGGTGATCAAGCCACGTCAGCTCTCCAATCAGAATATTCCGTCACTCGATATGATCCTGGAAAAGACTCCCGGGATCAGTATCCTCGACGGACAACCCTCCATCCGGGGAGGAAGCGGATTCAGTTACGGGGTGGGCAGCAGGGTTCTGATGCTGGTGGATGACCTCCCTATGATTTCGGCCGATGCGGGTGATATCAAGTGGAACTACATGCCGGTGGAGAATCTCAACCAGGTGGAGGTGATCAAAGGAGCCTCTTCCGTACTGTACGGTTCATCCGCCCTGAACGGAGTCATCAATTTCAGGACCCGTTTTCCCGGACAGGAACCGCAGACCGAGGTGACCCTCTTCGGGGGCATGTACACCGATCCGCGCCGGGGTGAACTGGTGTGGTGGGACCGGCAACCCTTGCAGGCCGGGGCTTCACTTTCACATCTGCGGAAAATCGGGAATCTCGATTTGACCCTCGGGGGCAATTACTACAGAGACGAGGGGTACCGGGAATACGACTATGAACACCGGATCCGGGGAAACCTTGCACTTCGGTACAACAGCAGGAAGCACCGGGGACTGGTCTTTGGGATCACCTCCAGTGCCATGTACCTCGATCAGGCCGATTTCCTGCTATGGGTTGATGCCGATTCCGGTGCCTACCGCCAGAATCCCGATACCCGCACTCCGCTTACCGGTCACCGCTACAACATCGATCCCTATGTGGAATACCTGACCCCTGCGGGGAATAAGCACAGTCTGAAGACACGCCTGTACAGTGTTGGAAATGCGACCCTTAATATCGACCGGAGCAGCTACGCAAAACTCTGGTACGCCGAATACAGATATCAGAAGAGATTCTGGAGCCGGAGCAACTGGACCAGCGGGATCTCTTTTTCGAGGAACACCGTCCTGGCCAATCTTTATGAAAACCATGCGGGGACCACCACGGCTCTCTATACCCAGGTGGACGCCCACCTCCTCGAGCGGCTGAAACTGTCCACCGGTGTGCGATGGGAATTCAATACCCTGAACGGTGATCTGTATTATTCGTTGCCGGTTTTCAGGGCGGGGATCAATTACCAGGCCGCCGAAGCAACGTTCCTGAGGGCATCGTACGGGCAGGGGTACCGCTTTCCCTCCGTGGCGGAGAAGTATGCCGATGCCGATATCGGGGGACTCAAAATCTTTAAGAATCCCGGTCTGGAACCTGAGAGGGGCTGGGCAGCGGAGATCGGCGTGAAGCAGGGATTTACTCTGGGGAAATGGATGGGGTTTGCCGATCTGGCACTGTTCCGGACCGACTACCGGAATATGATCGAATATACCTTTGGCGCCTATCCCCCCGATTCCATAGAGATACCGACTATCGAGCACGTGGGTTTCAAGGCGCTGAATATCGGAACGGCCCGTATCACGGGGGCAGAGGCAGTGATCAGCGGAAGCGGCGGAGTGGGTCCGTTCGAACTGATTTTAACCGGTGGTTACACCTTTATGCATCCCGTGGATCCGGAGATCCTTTCCGATTCCGCCATTACCGGAGAGGAGGCGCACATTCTCAAATACCGCCGCCGCCATCAGGCCAAAGGCGATATGGAATGGGTCTTCAGGGACCTTTTCACCGGGATCGGTGTTCAATACAATTCGAGAATGATCAACGTCGATCAGGTATTCATCGATCCGCTGATTGGCAACCTGTTGCAACCCGGATTTCCTGATTACTGGCAGACTCATGCCACCGGATACACACTGGTGGACTTCCGGCTGGGATGGAACATCAGCCAGAATCTCCGGGTGGTGGCCAACCTGAGGAATGCCTTTAATATCGAGTATCTGGGCAGACCCGGGGATATCGGCCCTCCCCGTAACATCAGTTTTCAGCTGAAGCTCAGTTTCTGATATCCTCCGGAAGTTGCCCGGTAGCCCGGGAGTTGCCGGCAGTGCCGTTACCTTGATTTTATAAACTTGCCTGTATAGAACCTCGAGGGGGTGGTCACCTTATAAAAATAGGTGCCCGGCAGTAGTCCGGTTCCGTTGAAAAGGAAGAAGTGTTCCCCGGGAGGTGCACCCATTTCCTCCTCGTGGACCATTTTCCCGAGTATATTGTAGACTCTCAGGCCGACCTTTTCATCGGAGGGAGTATAAAAGCCGAGGCGGGTGCTCACCGTGAAGGGGTTGGGTACATTCGGGAGCACGGAGAATTCATGGACCGGATAGGGATTGATTCCCGAAGGTTCCTGCACGGTCATCACCACCGAAGTATCATCCCGGATCTGGTCACCGGCAAGATAACCGATACCCGGGTAGAAAATGAAAGGGGATATAAAGATCGTCAGTGGAAATTCCCCGGATTGGGTGGGGGTCCCCACCACCTGGATGCAGTAGGCCGAATCGGGGTAGAATTTATCGGCGTTGGGGAAGTAATCGATCCCGTCGGGAAGATTCAGCACCGAGTCGACCGTAATATAAGCCAGATCAATCGTTGTCCCACCATATTCGAATGATGAAGGCGCAATGACCGTAATCACCTCATCATAAGGAACATTGACAGTTACTTCGGGGAGAAAGCGGGGACAGATCTGTCCCGGGTTCCCGGTATCTTTACAGTTGACCGTGTCGGGAACACACTGGGCGTATAATCCCATCCATGTGAAGGCAGAAACGGCGGCGATGGCCAGAAGCCGGGAGGTTGTTTTCATAGACGAACAGGTTGTGTAGTATACAAAGATACAGTAATCACAATTAATTTAATATCATTCTAAAATCAAATTCTATATCTTTGGTTTCTGTTTAAACTAAACCATTTAAAATTAGACCTATGAGCAACATTTTCGGCATGTTTTGGTTACTTCCGCTGGCGGCGCTGCTATCCCTGGTATTCGCCTGGTTCTTCTTCAAAAACATGATGAAGAATTCGGAAGGTACCGACCGGATGAAGGAAATAGCCCAGTATGTACGTGAGGGTGCGATGGCATACATCAGGCGCCAGTACCGGGTAGTGGCGCTGGTATTCGGTGTACTGCTGATCATCCTGATCTTCCTGGCTTATCTGGGTGTCCAGAATCCGTTCGTTCCGGTGGCGTTCCTGACCGGAGGATTCTTTTCCGGACTCTGCGGTTTTCTGGGAATGAAAACAGCAACCTTCGCCTCGGCAAGAACCGCCCACGGTGCATCCCAATCGCTGAACAAAGGATTGCAGGTAGCGTTCCGGAGCGGAGCGGTTATGGGGCTGATCGTGGTTGGATTCGGTCTTCTGGATATCACCGGCTGGTTCTGGATCCTGAACAAATTAGTATTCACACCCGAAAATATGGAACACGGTCTCAGCTGGATCGGGCTGACCCTGGTCCATGAAGGGACCACCGAAAAGCAGAAACTGGTGGAGATCACAGCCACCATGCTTACTTTCGGAATGGGAGCTTCCACCCAGGCACTCTTCGCCCGTGTGGGCGGAGGGATCTACACCAAAGCAGCCGATGTGGGTGCCGACCTGGTGGGTAAAGTGGAGGCCGGGATTCCTGAAGATGATCCCCGTAACCCCGCTACTATTGCCGATAACGTGGGCGACAACGTGGGCGACGTGGCAGGAATGGGTGCTGACCTTTATGAATCTTATTGCGGTTCGATCCTTGCCACCGCCGCCCTGGGAGCTGCATTGCCGGGTCTTTCGGGGGCGGATCTGGGGATGGCCGTAGTGGCTCCCATGATCGTTGCCGGGATCGGGATCATACTCTCCATAATCGGTATCTTCATGGTGCGTACCAAAGAATCAGCCACTCAGAAAACCCTCTTGAACGCTCTGCTTCTGGGTACGGGCGGTAGTTCGGTCCTGATCCTGGGTGCCATGGCCGGTATGGCCGCCGCAGGCTGGGTCACCTGGGGAATATTCGGAGCCGTAGTGGCCGGTCTGATCGCCGGAGTGGTCATCGGGCAGGGCACCGAGCTTTTCACTTCCGATGAATATCGCTATACCAAAGGCATTGCCGGTCAGGCGCAGCAGGGTCCCGCAACCACCATTATCGATGGAATTGCAGTGGGTATGTACTCCACCTGGATCCCTGTGGTGACCATCGTGGTAGGCATTATCGCCGCCTTTGGGTTCTCGGGCGGATTCACCGAATTTGCACGCGGAGTCTACGGTATCGGATTTGCGGCCGTAGGGATGCTCTCTACCCTGGGGATCACACTGGCTACGGATGCTTTCGGACCCATTGCCGATAACGCCGGAGGAAACGCCGAGATGTCCGAGCTTCCACCCGAAGTAAGGGAGCGCACAGATGCACTCGATATGTTGGGGAACACCACTGCTGCCACCGGAAAAGGATTTGCCATCGGATCGGCCGCTCTTACCGCCATGGCACTTCTTGCTGCCTATATGGAAGAGGTCAGGCTGTGGCTGGGCAAAATTGCCAACGCGACCATGGAAGGATTCAAGCAGGTGGGAGATACCCTGTTCTATACCGAAACCGTCCCGCAGGGAGTGGAAGAGGGAATGAAAGTGGTCGAGGTGGCCAACGCAACTATCCACGATTTTGTGCATGCCTACAACCTTTCGCTGTTCAATCCCATGCTGCTGGGGGGTATCTTTTTGGGTGCCATGATGGCCTTCGTGTTCTGTGCCATGACTATGAAAGCCGTGGGAAGGGCAGCAGGTTCCATGGTGGATGAGGTGAGGCGCCAGTTCCGCGATATCCCCGGGATCATGGAAGGGAAGGCCACTCCTGAATATGCCAAATGTGTGGCGATCTCGACCCGGGGCGCCCAGAGAGAGATGATATTGCCCTCGCTGATTGCCATTATCGTACCGGTACTGATCGGTGTGATCCTTGGTGTTGCAGGTGTGGTCGGACTCCTGGTAGGCGGTTTGACCACCGGGTTCACCCTGGCTGTGATGCTGAATAATGCGGGAGGCGCCTGGGACAATGCCAAGAAATACATCGAAAAGGGGAACTACGGAGGAAAGGGATCGGAGGCCCATAAGGCCGGCGTGGTCGGCGATACGGTGGGAGACCCGTTCAAGGATACTTCGGGTCCCTCGCTCAATATCCTGATCAAACTGATGACCATGGTTTCGGTGGTGATGGCAGGACTGACCGTCACTCTGGGATTCTTCACCTGATATACGAGAGGCTATTCAGAACAGGACAGGGAGGCCCTCGCAGCTATCTGCAATTTGCAAAGCGAATTTCGGAAGCGCGGGCCTCCCTGTTTTATCTTTTTCTGATAATATCAGCAGATTCTTACAGGGTGGCATCCAGCCGGATGATCTCGCCCCGGTCTTCCAGGAATCTTTTCAGAGTAAATGTATTTCCGTCAAATACCCCGTAGGTGAAGTTCCCGATCCAGTCACCCAGACAGATCACTCTGGTATCACCGGCAATATGGATATCAAAGGGTACATGGCGATGACCGAAAATAAAATAATTAATGGACGGATCTTTTAAAATTTCGTTTCTGGCAAAAAGGACCTGGTGCTCATTCTCGATTCCCTCAAATCTTCCGGTGATACCATGATGGAGCCTGCTCTTTCGTGACCACCAGTGAGCCAGCGCCATCGATCCGTTTGGATGGATCCGCGCATAAAGCCATTGCAGCACTTTATTGTGGAAAAGAGCCTGAAGAAAGCGGTAGATAGTATCCCCTCTGTGAAGACCGTCGCCATGACCCAGATGGAATTTTTTTTCACCCAACTCCAGGATTTCCGGACTCTTATGGACCTGCAGGCCGATTTCTTCCGGTAGGTAGTCGAAGATCCATATATCATGATTCCCCGGGATCATGTGAATCTCTATGCCGCTGTCATTCAGTTGGGCCAGTTTTCCCAGCGAGCGGGTAAACCCGCGTGGCACTACTTTTCTGTATTCGAACCAGTAGTCGAAAATGTCTCCGAGAAGCCAGAGTTCTTTTGCATTCGTCCCGATTTCATCCAGCCAGTTTACAAAGAGCTTTTCACGTTCCCGGCTCTCTTCAGGGGGATGCATCCCAAGATGAAGATCTGAGATAAAGTATGTCAGCTGCTTCTCAGCCATGGAGATTCAGATTAGATTATCGAGCCAGGTCTCGAGTGTTTTTCCGTAGAGGTCCCTGGCCACGATATCTCCTTCACGGTTAATCAGGAAGGTGGTGGGAAGGGAGGTGACATTATATATGAGGTGCGACCTGGAATCGGGATAATTCAGTTCCGACACGTTGATCCAGTCGAATTCGTTGTAGTCGATGGTACTCATCCAGTTCACTTTATCGTTATCCAGCGATACTGCATATATTTCGAATCCGCTGTCATGATACTTAAGATAGGTGGAGCGAAGCCTCAGCAACGCCTCGATACTCTCTTCACTGCCCGATGCCCAGAAGGCCACCAGGATCACATTCCCCTTGAGGGAGGAGAGTGCTGTTTCATTGCCGTCACGGTCGGGAATCGACAGGTCCAGTACCCCGGTTACTTCATCGGCCATACTGAGCAGGGTGTTGAGCTGTTGATCCTGGAGGAAGGCCGATTTTTTCAATTCGATGTCGGCGCGGAGGGAACGGGTCAGGGTAGAGTTCGGATAGAGCTTTTCCAGCGAGTCGGCGACAGCGATAAAATATTGAAGATCAGACTCTTCGCCAAGAACCGGAGTCTCCTCGTCATATTTCTGGTAAAGGGCATAAACGCTGGAGGGAGAATCCATATTCTCCACCAGGTGACGGATGGTATATCTTTTCTGCGCAATGATGGAACGCCCGATGGCACTCCTGATGAGGTCCATTTGAGGACTGGAAGGATCACCGATCGTCTCACCGAGGGTCCACAGGGAGTCAATGGTATGACGGGTATGGTTCATCCGGGCCACCAGCCGGCTGATTTTTTCCGATTCCGGCGATCCTTCCACGTGGTAGTCTCTGTCGAACTGATCGGCGGTAGTGGTCACTGTGACATTCTCGCCCGGCGAAAGGAGAAGATTGATGATCCTGCCCTCCTGATTTTTCAGTATATAGAGTTCGGGTGATTCTGCCTTCACCCTGACGGAAAAGGAACCCTGTCGACCGAGGACAATCGAATCGATCAGTGTGGTACGGTTCACATTCAACCTCTCAAGAGTAAGGTTCGAGGACTCTCCTCCCTCAATCACTCCCCGGATACGGGTAATATTCCGGTCACACGCAGAAAGAGCTATTACCACGAGAGCGGAAAGCAGCGGAACATACAGTCTATTCATTTGATTCTGCGAAAATGGTTTCAAGTTTTTCCAGTAATTCCTCCCCGAAAAGGTCGATGGATACGATCCTTCCCTCCGGGCCGACCAACACATTGGAGGGGATCTTTTCCAGAAAATAAAGATCAGCCACCGGTGATTCCCATCGCCTGAGGTCACTCACCTGTTCCCACCTGAGCTGATCCTCACTGATCGCATCTGTCCATACCCGCCGGTTATCATCCAGAGAGACCTGCAGGATCCTGAACGACTCATCGCCAAACTGCCGGTAGGCCCTGACCAGGTAGGGATTCTCCACTCTGCTCAGGTGACTCCATCCTGCCCAGAAGCTGATCAGCACATAGTTCCCCCTGAACTCCGACAGGGCAACAACAGTTCCATCGGGCCTCGAAGATACAAAATCGGGGGCAATCTGTCCCGGTTTCAGCAATCTGTTGCCCTCCGACTGTTTCAGAAGTTGCTCAGCTTCGCTCACCTGAGCGTGAAGCAGTTCTACAGCCTCCAATTCGCTGAATTCAGGAGCGAGCACCGAATCCACATACTGATAAACCTGAAGGTCCCTTTGAGGATCAAATACAGGGAGTCCCTGACCATAGAGGTTGTAAAGAGCCACCAGGATGACCGGTGAATCCTTGTGCTGCCTGATAAATTCAAGAGAGTAATCCCGGAAATCTTGGGTGATGGAATCAAACCTCCGGTCCAGCCGCTCCTTCACTTCAGCAAAACCAGGTCTCCCGGACAACTCCCGGCTCTCTCTGGAAATATCGCTCATGAGTTTGATGGCTTCCTGGTGATGAACGGCAAGCTCCCGAAGCAGTTCCGATCCTTCCGATCCTTCGATCCGGTATGCTCCCGGATCGGAAGCGTCGCCCGTAAATGTGATAGTTTCCCCCGGTTCGATCAGGAAGGTCACATAACCTGATTGTCCCGGCCTGAGCACATAAAAGGCCAGCTCCTCGGGATAGAAGGTGATCTCAAACCTGCCAGCAGAGTCGCTTGTGACGGTGTCGATGGGAATGTATTCAGTGGCTCCCATCTCCTCCAGCAACACACGTTTCCCTCCTCCGTTATCCAGCCGGCCGGTCATATGTACGGCTGTTCCCTCTCTGACAGTTCCGGGAGGTGGACCGCCCGAACGGCCACAACCGTGACAGAGGAGAAATGCAATGAATAAAACCTTGATCCAGATATAGTTTTGCACGTCCATTTCTTTTGACTGTAAAAATAATAAGAATGAAAATTCTATGAATTAGTTTCTTAATTTGTAGAACGGAAAGAATGTTGAAATTCCCCTGTTTTTTCATCTGGTTTTAACGATAATTAGAACTAGTTTAAATAAATTTGGGACCCGTTTGCTGACCTAATAATAATACAAGTTCCAATGAGTTACCTGAAGTTTGAGAAATCGGAGCTTATCAACCTGGAGTACTCTCTGAAAAGAGAGATGATCAGATCCAATCGTGCGGGATCCTATGCCTCCACCACCATTATTGGATGCAATACCCGTAAGTACCACGGACTGCTCGTCTGCCCGCTGGAGCAGATGGACGGAGAGCATCACGTATTGCTCTCTTCACTGGATGCCACCGTGATCCAGCATGAAAAGGAGTTCAATCTGGGCATCCACAAATATGAAGGGGATAATTATGTTCCCAAGGGGCATAAATATGTGAGGGACTTCGATGCCACCAAGGGGTCCTATCTGATCTACCGGATCGGCGGAGTGGTCCTCGCCAGGGAGATGTTGCTGGTATCCAAAGCGGAACAGGTATTATTGAGATACACGCTTCTGGAAGCACAGTCCCCCACCAGGCTTCGCCTGACCCCCTTTCTGGCGTTCCGGAATTTCCATGCATTGAGCAAGTCCAATCTGTATGTCAACACCCGTTATTCAGAAGTGCCCAACGGGATCATGTCCAGGCTCTATGATGGTTACCCGGGGCTCTACATGCAGCTGTCGAAACAGGCCGAGTTCATACCCGTTCCCGAATGGTATTATAACGTGGAGTATATGGAAGAGTTGAAGAGGGGGTATGAATACAAAGAAGATCTTTACGTTCCGGGTTACTTCGAGCTTTCCATCAAAAAGGGTGAATCGATTGTCTTTTCAGCTTCCACCAGTGAATCCGCCCCATCGGGCCTGAAAAGGAGGTTCACCAGCGAACTGAACACCCGGATTCCAAGGGATTCCTATAAAAGTTGCCTGTTGAACGCTGCAGAACAGTTTTTCGTCTACAAGAAGGGGAGCACCGAGATCAAGGCAGGGTTTCCCTGGTTCAGCACCTGGGGGAGGGATACGTTCATGGCTCTTCCCGGACTGACGCTTACCACAGGGGAATATGAAAAAGCCCTGAATGTGATTGATACCATGGTATCGCGAATGCGCAACGGCCTTTTTCCCAACACGGTGATCCGGGGCAAGCCTGCCTTTAATTCGGTGGATGCCCCGCTCTGGTTCATCTGGGCGCTCCAGCAGTATTCCCGGTACGATCCCCGATTCGATATCTGGAAAAAATACGGAAAGGCTGTAAAGACAGTGCTGGATGCCTACCGCAGTGGGAGTTCCGGAATAGTCCGAATGCTGGAAAGTGGACTTTTACATGCCGAGGCAGAAGGGAAGGCCCTCACCTGGATGGATGCGGTGATAGGAGACAGGCCTGTCACCCCCCGTCCGGGATCTCCTGTCGAGGTGAACGGGTTATGGTTCAATGCCGTCAGCCAGGCTCTCGAATGGGCCGGGCCAGGAGATAAGAGCTTTTCTGAGCAGTACCGTGATCTTCCGGATCAGATCCGTGATTCGTTCTTGAGGGAATTCTGGGATGAGGCAAACGGATACCTGGCCGATTATGTGAACGGATCATTCCGAGATTTTTCAGTACGGCCCAGTCAGGTGATCCCCGTCGCCATGCCCTTTTCACCCCTCACCGTGGAAATGAAGAAATCGATTCTCGATGTGCTGGAAAGCGAGTTGCTCACTCCCAGGGGATTGAGGAGTCTTTCCCCCAAGAATGAGATGTATGAGGGAATCTATGAAGGCGATCAGGACACCAGGGACCTTGCCTATCACCAGGGAACGGTATGGCCCTGGCTGCTGGAGCACTTCGCCCTCGGTTACCTGGAGGTACATAAGAAATCGGGACAATCACTGATCAAGAGGCTGTATGACGGTTTCGAGGAGGTTTTGATGATCAGGGGCATAGGCAGTATTTCAGAGGTTTATGACGGGAATCCGCCCCATGAACCGCGCGGGGCTCTTTCTCAGGCAACCGGTGTGGCGGCCCTGCTGAGGATGGGTGAGATGATTGAAAACTTTAATGAATGAATCCTATGAGGGTACTGATGTTCGGGTGGGAGTTTCCACCCCATATTTCCGGAGGACTTGGCACGGCCTGCTATGGCCTGACCAAAGGGATGGCCGTCATTCCCGATCTGGATATTCTGTTCGTTGTGCCCAAAGCATACGGGGACGAGGACCAGAGCAGATTCAGAGTGTTGGGCGCCGGAGATGTGACCCTTGATATCAGGAAAGTGAAGGATCGTGAGTATCTGAATGAGCTTTCCTACCTGGAAATCCATTCTCATATCCTGCCCTATACCACTCCTGAAGAGTATATGGAAATGGTCGATAAGGCAGAGAAGAGCGGACATCGCCTCGTGGAGACCACCATGGGGGACAGGATCCAGTTCACCGGGAAATACGGCCCCGGTCTTTTCGATGAGATCGCCAATTATGCCTTAGTGGCAGGTGAGATTGCGCAAAAGGAACCTTTCGATATTATCCATGCCCACGACTGGCTCACCTTTCCTGCCGGCATCGCCGCCAGGAACGCTTCCGGTAAACCGCTGGTGATCCATGTGCATGCCACAGATTTTGACAGGAGCGGAGGAAATGTGAATCCCGGGGTATACGAGATAGAACGGACCGGGATGCATCTGGCCGATAAGATTATAGCGGTCAGCAATCTGACCCGAAATACGATTATCGAGAAATACGGAGTGGACCCGGAAAAAGTGGTGACCGTATATAATGCCGTGGACCCTCTGCCCGAAGATAGGAAAATGGAACTTCGCCGGGGAATCACCGATAAGGTGGTCACCTTCCTGGGCAGGGTCACCCTTCAGAAGGGGCCCGAGTACTTTGTCCAGGCAGCCCATAAGGTACTTCAGAAGATGGATAATGTGAGGTTTGTGATGGCCGGGAGCGGGGAGATGCTTACACGGATGATCCAGTGGACCGCTGCTCTCGGGATCACCGACCGGTTTCATTTCACCGGCTTCCTGAAGGGAGACGATGTGGTCCGGATGTTCTCCATCAGTGACGTATATGTCATGCCTTCGGTTTCGGAACCATTCGGGATCTCGCCTCTGGAGGCGATGCAGTCCAATGTCCCGTCGATCATCTCCCACCAGTCGGGGGTGTCTGAGATCCTCAAATACGCGTTTAAAGTCGATTTCTGGGATGTCGACGGACTTGCCGATGCCATTTACGGCATCCTGAATTACCCGGCCCTTTCAAAAATGTTCCGTAAATACGGGATCAAAGAGGTCCATGACATGAAATGGGAGGATTCGGGGAAACGTGTCTACAGTGTCTATAAAGAGTTTGTTCAGTAAATCTATTCAGTGTTAAGCGCATGAGAACCATCTGTTTCTATTTCCAGGTCCATCAGCCATTCCGGTTCCGGAGGTACCGGTTTTTCGATATCGGTAACGATCATTACTACTATGATGATTATTCCAATGATTCGATACTCCAGAAAGTGGCACAGAAGTGTTACCTGCCGGCCAACAAGATGATGCTGGAACTGATCCGGAAGCATAAGGGCCGTTTTAAGTTCGCTCTCTCCGTATCCGGGATAGCCATGGACCAGTTCAGCCTTTACGCCCCGGAAGTACTGGACAGCTTTAAGGAGCTGGCAGACACTGGTCATGTGGAAATGTTATCGGAAACCTATGCTCATTCACTGAGTTCCCTTCACAGCAGGGAGGAGTTCGAACGACAGGTGACCAGCCACCGGGAACTGATCAAAACCCATTTCGGTCAGGATCCGAAGGTATTCAGGAACACCGAGCTGATCTACTCCGATGCGATCGGGGCCACGGTGGCCTCCATGGGATATCAGGCGATGCTCACCGAGGGTGCGAAACATGTGCTGGGATGGAAAAGTCCCAATTATCTCTATTGCAATGCGATCAATCCCAGGCTCAAACTGTTGTTGAAAAACTTCAAGCTGAGCGATGATATTGCATTCCGGTTTTCCAATAAGGGCTGGTCGGAATACCCGCTCACCGCCGAAAAGTTCGTCCGCTGGCTCAACCAGATCCCCAAAAAGGAAGAGTTGGTCAATCTGTTCCTGGATTATGAGACTTTCGGAGAACATCAGTGGGCCGATACCGGTATTTTCGAGTTTATGAAGGCGCTCCCCGATCAGGTTCTGAAGAAGTCGGACTACGCTTTTATTACGCCTTCGGAGGCAGCACGTAAATTGCAGGTGGTTTCTGCTGCCAGCGTACCGAATCCTATCTCCTGGGCTGACGAGGAAAGGGATCTGACGGCATGGCTCGGGAACGAAATGCAGCAGGAGGCCTTCGGAAAACTATACTCACTTTCCGAAAAGGTGTATCAATCGGGAGACCAGACTCTGATGCAGGATTTTGCATACCTGCAGGTGAGCGACCATTTCTACTACATGTCGACCAAGTTCTTCTCCGACGGGGAGGTCCATTCCTATTTCAATCCATTCGATACTCCCTACGATGCCTTTATCAACTATATGAACATCCTGAGTGACTTCGAGATACGGGTGAATGCCTCCATCAGGGCCGATGTGGATGATGATGTGGCCCGGCTCAGCAAAATCATCCAGGAAAAGGATGAGCAGATCGAAAAGCTGGAAAAACGCCTTTCCGTAAAAAGAGGGTCTGCCAGGACCGGTTCAAAAGCAGCACCCAAAAGTGTCTCTGGAAAATCCACATCAAAACCTGCCCCGGAACCTACTACGAAAACTACCGGAAAAAAATCTGCTACAAAGAGGTCCGCAGCGCGTAAACCGGCTTCCGGAAATCCGGCCACCGGAGAATAATTGTTTGATCTTAAACACTTTCATAAACAATGAATAAACCTGAGTATACATTTGAGGTTAGTTGGGAAGTATGCAATAAAATAGGGGGGATCCATACAGTAATCTCCACCAAGGCTCTTTCCATGGTGAAACGTTTCGAAGACAGGTACATCACCATCGGACCCGATGTCTGGAGGGAGAGCCAGGAACACCCCGAGTTCAGGGAGGAGCCCGAGCTGTACCGTAAATGGAGGGAGAAGGCGGTCAGAGACGGTATACGGGTCCGGGTAGGCCGCTGGAAGATCGCGGGGAACCCTGTGGCCATCGTCCTCGACTTCACCACGCTCTTCACCCAGAAGAATGACATATTTAAAAGCCTGTGGGAGACCTACAGGCTTGATTCGATCTCGGGCCAGTGGGACTATGTGGAACCCGCTCTATTCGGATACGCCGCAGGGAAGGCTGTGGAGCATTTCGTGCGCTACCATGCCCTGGAGGACCAGCCAATCGTGTCCCAGTTCCACGAATGGCAAACGGGTGCCGGGTTGCTCTACCTGGAGCAACATCAACCCAGCATCGCCACGGTCTTCACGACCCATGCAACGACGGTGGGAAGATCCATGGCAGGAAATAACCAGTCCCTGTACAGTCAGATCGAAAAACTCAACGGTGATCTTAAGGCCAGGGAACTGAATGTGGTATCCAAACATTCTCTGGAGAAACTGGCGGCTCAGAATGCCGATACCTTCACCACGGTGAGTGAGCTTACCGCCAGCGAGTGCAGACAGATCCATGAAAGGGAGGTGGATGTGGTGGTGCCCAACGGATTCGAGGATTCTTTCGTACCCCTGGAGGACTACCAGAAGAGGCGGCATGCAGCCCGGACTAAAATGCTGGAGGTGGCTTCTGCCCTGAGCGGAGAGGATCTGAAGGAAGACACCCTGCTGATAGCGACCAGCGGAAGGTATGAGTTCCGGAACAAGGGGATCGATCTGCTCATCGATTCACTGGGAGAGCTCAACCGTCAGAAAAAATGCGAAAAACAGGTGGTTGCGTTTTTCCTGATCCCGGCCAATCATTACGGAGCCCGGAAGGATCTGCTGGACCGGATAGGCGGGTCCGGGAAGGGTGAAATGGAGGAGAAGTACCTGACCCACAACCTGCATTATGCGGAACATGATATCATCCTCAACCGGTTCAGAGAAAACGGTCTGCACAATATGACCGGTTCTGTGGTGAAGGTGGTATTCGTGCCCTCCTATCTGAACGGGCACGACGGGATTTTCGATCTTCCTTATTACGATGTCCTGATCGGACTCGACATGACAGTTTTTCCCTCCTATTATGAACCATGGGGATACACCCCCCTGGAGAGTCTTGCTTTCAGCATTCCGACGGTGACCACAACGCTCACCGGATTCGGACGCTGGGTCAATAAGGAATTCAAAGAGGAACCGGTTCCGGGGATCCGGGTGATCCCGAGGGATGATTTCAATGATAAAGAGGTGGTTAAAGGGATCGGTCAGGCCATTATGCATCATTGCGGACTGGATGAGAAAGGCAGGGGGGAAGTCAATAAAGGAGCCTACAGAATCTCCCGTATTGCTCTATGGGAAAGCCTGATCAACCATTACTGGCAGGCTTATGATCATGCTTTGGCGAGCGCTTCAGGGAAAGAGATATTCATCTATGAGAAAGAACGGGTCGAACAACTCCCCGAAGCAGAACTGGCACTGGTGGATATCCGACCCACCTGGCACCGGGTGATGGTACAGCAGCGCATTCCGGAACAACTGAAAACACTTGAGGAGATGTCCAGGAACCTCTGGTGGTCCTGGACCCAGGATGCCATCGATCTGTTCGGCTCCATCGATGAGGTGCTGTGGGAGGAGGTGGGTGAGAATCCGGTGGAACTGCTGGAACGCCTTCCATACGATACGTTGAAGAGGCTGGAAAAAAGCGACGATTTTACCAGGAAACTGGAGGAGGTATACGGCGCATTCAAAGCCTATATGGAAGAGAAGCCCAGGGAGGATGTGCCTTCGGTGAGCTATTTCAGCATGGAATACGGCATCCATAATTCCCTGAAAACTTTTTCCGGGGGACTCGGTCTTTTGGCGGGGGATTTCCTCAAGGAGGCCAGCGATTACAACATTCCGCTGGCGGGTGTGGGCCTGCTCTACCGCTACGGGTATTTCAGGCAGGTCATATCGGCCGGAGGAGAACAGGTGGCGGTGAATGACTCCCAGGATTTTTCCAGGTTGCCGGTCATTCCGGTCCGGGATGAAAATGGCAACTGGAAGAACATCCAGATTGTGCTTCCCGGACGTACCCTGTCGGCAAGGATCTGGAAGGTCCAGGTGGGCCGGGTTCCACTCTATCTGCTCGATACCGACTATGAGGCCAATCAGCAGGAGGACCGGGAGATCTCCCATAGCCTGTATGGTGGGGACAATGAGAACAGACTGAAACAGGAAATTCTTCTCGGGATCGGAGGGATCCGTGCCCTCAGAAAGATCGGTCTTGATACCGATCTTTACCACTGCAATGAGGGGCATGCGGCCTTTACCGGACTGGAGAGGCTGAGGGAGCTTATCCAGGAGAAAAAAATGACATTTCCCGAGGCATTGGAGGTGGTCAGGGGATCCAGCCTTTTCACCACCCATACGCCGGTCCCTGCAGGGCACGATTCTTTCGATGAGGATCTGCTCAGGACCTATCTGGCCCATTATCCCGAACGGCTCCAGATATCCTGGAATTATTTCATGAATCTGGGCAGGTACCATCTGAATGCCAAGGAAGAAAAGTTCTCCATGAGTGTGCTGGCCGTCAAATTATCCCAGGAGGTGAACGGGGTAAGCAGGATACACGGAAGGGTTTCGCGTGAAATGTTTGCGGGTATGTGGCCGGGCTATATGAACGAAGAGCTTCATATCGGCTATGTGACCAACGGGGTTCACCTTCCAACCTGGCTCGGCTCCGGGTGGAAGAAGCTGTACGAGAAGGCTTTCGGCAGCGACTGTTACCGAAGACAGGAAGACCGGCTGATGTGGGACCGGATCAAATTGGTGCCGGATGATGAGATCTGGGACCTGAAGTGTGAGGAGCGGGAAAAGCTGGTCAACTATATCAGAGAGCGACTCACCACCGCCTCCATCCGTATGATGGACAATCCGGGTCAGATGCTGGAGATCGCCAATAATATCGATAAAGATACCCTGACCATCGGGTTTGCGCGCCGCTTTGCCACCTATAAAAGAGCCCATCTGCTTTTCAGGGACCTGGAGCGCCTGGCAAAGATTGTCAACGATCCCGAAAGGCCGGTACAGTTTATCTTTGCCGGCAAAGCCCATCCCCGTGACATTCCCGGTCAGGATCTGATCAAAATGATCGTGGGCATCTCGAAGCAACCCGAATTTATGGGGAAGATCATCTTTCTCCAGAATTACGATATACAGCTGGCCAAAAAGCTCTACCGGGGGGTCGATATCTGGCTGAACACTCCCACCCGGCCCCTGGAGGCTTCAGGCACCAGCGGAGAGAAATGTGTCATGAACGGGACCATGCATTTCAGCGTGCTGGATGGCTGGTGGGCAGAAGGGTACCGCCAGGATGCCGGATGGGCACTGCCGATTGAGCAAACCTTTGATGACCAGGAGCTTCAGGATGAACTGGACGCCGAACGGATCTATTCCCTGCTGGAGAACAATATCACCCAGAAGTTCTATCAGCGGTCGGGAGACGGTATTCCCGAGGACTGGATCGGGATGATCCGGAATACCATAGCCCATGTGGCACCTGAATTCACCATGAACCGGATGCTCCGGGATTATATCAAGCGCTTTTATTTAAAATTGCAGAAACGCACCCTTGACCTGAAGGAGCACGATTATCAGTTGCCCAAGGAGCTGTCGCGATGGAAGCACCGGGTAATGAGCCACTGGAAGAACATACAGGTTCTGGACCAGCATTTTCCGGATGCCACCAGCGGTGAGTTTATGGTCGGTGAGACCTACACCGGGAAAGTGTTGCTCGAACTGGACGGACTCGATCCCGACGAGATCGGCGTGGAGATGGTTTTTACCCGCAGTGAGAGCGGGCGGGAGCACTCCTCATACAGGGGCACTCTCGAATTCGAATGCACCCGGGTGGACGGCACCAAAGCCGAATACACTTTCGTGCAGGATGTGGATGAGGCAGGAGTATTCGATATCGGATTCCGGATTTTTCCGAAGAACGAGCATATTCCGCACCGGATGGATTTTCCTCTGGTCAGATGGATCTGAGGCAGGAGCCGCAACCCATTCCGTCCTAACGGGACAGATGCCGGTCAAACAGTTATCTGTCAGGCGGGCCTGATCCGCGGGATCGGCTGGAGTTTGAGGACCATGCCGGTCCGGGAAGGCAGATAGAGTTTCAGGTTGTGCTTTAAACCGAAGGAACGTTCCACCTGTGACCGGTATACCACATTCAGGTCGACCCGGTCGAATCCCCCGAAGCGTGATTCATCGGTCTGCAGCAGGCATCTGTATTTTCCCGCATCCACTGCGATCCCGTAATCGGTGTAGGAGTGGCCGGGATGAAAATTAAAGACAAAAAGCAGTCCGGCACGCTCAAAGGCAATGACCAGGTCTCCCTGATCGGTTTTGATATGATGGCAGGGGCCGTCGTAGATATGGTGATCAGAGATGACAGCGAGCATGGCCCTGTCGAAATCATTCAGCTGATGGTACCTGAGATCTTTATTATCCAGCAGGCTCCATTGCCGGCGGGCGTACTGGAACGACCAGTTGTTTCCCTCCCTCGGAAAATCGATCCACTCAGGGTGGCCGAATTCATTTCCCATGAAATTGAGATATCCGTTTCCCGCTGTTGCCGCGGTGATGAGCCTGATCATTTTATGCAGAGCAATTCCCCGGTCGACAAGGAGATTCTGCGATCCCTTGCCCATGTGCCAGTACATCTCCTTGTCAATTAACCTGAAGATAATTGTTTTATCTCCAACCAGCGCCTGGTCGTGCGATTCGGCATAACCGATGGTCATCTCATCGGCTCTTTTGGAGACCAGCTCGTGATAGAGCTCCTGCATATTCCATTGCTCATCGGAACGCTCTTTGATGGTCTTGATCCAGTAATCGGGGGTTCCCATGGCCAACCGGTAAAGAAATCCCACTCCTCCCTGTTCTGTTTCGGTAGCCAGCCCGGGGTAACCGCTCATATCTTCGGCGATGGAGATACCCCCTGGCCTCACCTCCCGGATCAACTGGTTGGCCAGGGAAAGATAGGTGATGGCATCCTCGTCCTGTCCGCCATCGAAATAGAAATTGTAGGAGGTGAAATCACGACCCAGTCCGTGGTCCCAGTATAGCATGCTGGTGACCCCGTCGAACCGGAATCCGTCGAACCTGTATTCGGCCAGCCAGTAATGCACGTTCGACAACAGGAAATGAATGACCTCATCCTTGCCATAGTCAAAACAGAGGGAATCCCAGGCCACATGTTCCCTGCGGTGATCACCATGAAAAAATTGATCGGGAGTCCCGTCAAACTTTCCGAGCCCCTCCACTTCATTTCTTACGGCATGGGAATGGACAATGTCCATAATCACGGCCAGACCGTTTCCATGGGCCTCATCGATCAGCTCCTTTAGTTCGTCCGGAGTGCCGAACCTGGAGCTGGCTGCAAAGTAACTGGATACATGGTAACCGAAGGAACCATAGTAGGGATGTTCCTGTATAGCCATCAACTGCAGCGTATTGTATCCTCCCTCCACCACCCTGGGAAGCACTTTTTCCCGGAATTCGGCATAGGTTCCCACCCTATGCTCCTCGGTGGCCATTCCCACGTGAGCCTCGTATACGAGAGGCTGGAAATCGGTAAGCCCGGGCGGCTGATGTTTCCAGCGGTAGCCCTTTTCAGGTGCCCAGACCTGAGCATCGAAAACTTTGGTTTCGGGATTCTGGACCACCCTCCTGCACCAGGCAGGGATCCGCTCTCCTTCACCCCCCGGCCACCGGACCACCAGCTTGTAGCGGTCCCGGTGTTTCATGGCTTCCTGCGGCAGACGGATTTCCCAGTTTCCCCGATCCTGTCTGGAGAAACGGTATTTCCCGGTGGTTTTCCAGTCATTGAAATCCCCGATCAGAAAGATCTCTATGGCATTCGGCGCCCATTCTCTGATCACCCATTCCCCGTTCTCCCTGTGAATACCGAAGTAGAGATGACCGCAGGCGAAATCAGCCAATCCCTTTTCACCCGACAGATGATTCTGCTTTTCAAGGGTCTTATTCCTGCGACGCTCGATGACAGGCCGGTATGGTTCCAGCCAGGGGTCATTTCGGATGAGTTCCAGATCGGTCATGCGGGACTTTAAAATTATTAAATTTGGGGACTTCATCAATTAAATTGTGATGAACTGTCGATGAATGTTTCTTTGATCCACCAGACCCGTAAATTCCGGAAACCGGTTATTACTATCGGAACCTTCGACGGGGTGCATATGGGACACCGTTATATCCTGGAACATCTGAAAGAGAGAGCAAGGCAACATGGGGGAGAGGCGGTGGTGGTCACCCTCTGGCCCCATCCAAGGCTTGTGCTCAGCCAGGATCTGTATGGATTCAGGCTCCTCCATACCAGGGAGGAGAAGGTTCGGGAACTGCAGAAATGTGGCCTGGATGAACTGGTGATGATCCCCTTCGACAGGGAAATTGCCTCCCTGACTGCATGCGAGTTCGTTCAGCAGTACCTGGTCAACAGACTGGGTGTGGAGGTGCTGCTTCTCGGCTACGACAACCGATTTGGAAAGGACAGGAGGGGAGATCCGGAGGGACTGGCCAGATGTGCCAGCAGGAACCGTTTCAGGATCGAAAAAATCCCGGAGTACATCTCCCCCAGCGGGAGGGTGAATTCCACCATCATCCGGGAATATATCGAAAAGGGCGACCTGGAAAAGGCTTCCGCAATGCTTGGATATCCTTACTATCTCTCAGGCACTATCGTGGAAGGAAACCGCATCGGAAGAGAAATCGGATTTCCCACTGCCAACATCCACCCTCTGGATCCATACAAGCTGATTCCCATGAACGGAGTGTATGCTATCCGGGCCGGATTGAACGGCCGCTCCTACGGGGGAATGCTCAACATAGGCTTCCGGCCGACTATCGATAGCGCTTCGGCTGTGAAGACTGTCGAGGCGCACCTTTTTGATGTCTCGGGTGACTTTTACAATGAACAGGTGGTGATCCACTTCCTGAAGCGCATCAGAGATGAGATGAAATTCAATGGTCTGGAAGCCCTGAAGGAGCAACTGGAGAAAGACAGGACTCTGATCAGTGAATACCTCCGCTCGCTCGGATAGTTGGTATATTTCTGCAGAAAAGAGTATTTTTGCCATCCAGAACGATAACTATGGAGACATTAACGTACAAGGAAACTCTGCCTTATAAGGTGGCCGACATTGGGCTGGCCGGCTACGGGCGGAAAGAGATCGAGATTGCGGAAAAGGAGATGCCGGGCCTGATGGCCATCCGGCGCAAGTATAGTCCGGAAAAGCCTTTGAAAGATGCCAGGATCACCGGTTCGCTTCATATGACCATTCAGACAGCCGTGCTCATCGAAACCCTGGTGGAGCTGGGCGCCGACGTGAGGTGGGCCAGTTGTAACATTTTCAGCACCCAGGATCATGCGGCAGCTGCTATTGCCGAGGCGGGCATTCCTGTGTTTGCATGGAAGGGAGAGACTCTGGAAGAGTACTGGTGGTGTACATCCCAGGCGCTTCAGTTTCCCGGGGGTCAGGGACCCAACCTCATTGTCGACGACGGTGGGGATGCCACTCTGCTGGTCCATAAAGGGTATCAGGCCGAGGACGATCCGTCCATGCTGGAAGCAACTCCCGGAAGCCGGGAGGAGGCCGTGGTCCTTACCACACTGAAGGAGATCATGGAGAATGATCCCGGCCGCTGGCACAGGATTGTCCCGGAGATCAAGGGAGTCTCGGAGGAGACCACCACCGGGGTCCACCGCCTCTATCAGATGCTCTCGGAAGGGAAACTGTTGTTCCCCGCCATCAATGTCAACGATTCTGTGACCAAGTCGAAATTCGACAATCTTTACGGTTGCAGGGAGTCCCTGGCCGACGGGATCAAACGTGCCACCGATGTGATGGTAGCCGGAAAAGTAGTCGTAATTGCCGGATACGGTGATGTGGGCAAAGGATCGGCCCATTCGCTCCGCTCCTACGGCGCAAGGGTCCTGGTTACCGAGATCGATCCCATCTGCGCACTCCAGGCTGCCATGGAGGGCTTTCAGGTGACCACCATGGAGGAGGCCGTCAGGGAGGGAAATATTTTTGTGACCGCCACCGGGAACAGGGATGTGATCACGGTGGAACATATGGCCGCTATGAAGGACCAGGCCATCGTATGCAATATCGGTCACTTCGACAACGAGATTCAGGTGGACCGGCTCAATGAATGGCCTGGGATCGAAAAGATCAATATCAAACCCCAGGTGGATAAGTACCGGTTCGGGGACGGGCATTCCATTTTTATGCTGGCAGAGGGACGCCTGGTCAACCTTGGCTGTGCCACCGGCCATCCCTCATTTGTCATGAGCAACTCTTTTTCCAACCAGACCCTGGCTCAGATGGATCTGTGGGAGCATGATTATGCAATTGATGTCTATATGCTGCCGAAGCAGCTGGATGAGGAGGTGGCCCGGCTGCATCTCGATCAGCTGGGTGTCAAACTCACCAGGCTGACTCCCGAGCAGGCCGAATACATTGGAGTTAAAGCAGAGGGACCCTACAAATCGTCCCATTACCGGTATTAAAACAGGGGATACATCTCATGCACCCGTTTGTTTGCTAGCTAGTTGGAGATATGCAGGACGTCGCCCCGCAGGGAGGTTCGGTATCTGACCAGGGGATATTGCGCCGGTCCGTCATTGGGTTCACCTCCGTTCATCAGCAGATAGCTTGATCCGCACTCCGGGCATTCGAACACTCCGAAAAAGCCGGGGTCCTCAATCACTGCTTCGTTGTGATCGGGCCAGAGCGTGCAGGTACGGTCGTATGCATGGAAAACCAGGTCCGACTCCCGGTACAGGACGATACCGTTGACCCCCTCATTTTCAATTATTTTGGTGGTTCCTATTCCTACGTCGGCCAGGTCGGCATAAAGCAGCAGGTAGAGATCGACCTGAACGTAGGGGATGATCTCACCGCGGTTGGTCTCGCAGGAGTGTATGATGATCAGTGCCGTTATGAACAGCCACGGAAGGACCCATCCCGGCAGATTCTTACGCATGGCTTTCAATGTCGTCATTTTTTTATAATTTTAACCCCGGTTTGAGGCTAATTGTTGTGCAATCCTATGGAATTTGACATTGGAAATCTCATCTACATCCTGATTACGCTGGTAGCGGTGATTATCGGCCTGGCAGGTAAAAAAAAGAAACCAGCCGGGGATTCAGCGGCAGGGGACGAGGAACCGCCCAGATCCGGTTTCCTGGAAAATCTGGAGAGGGCTTTCAACCTTTCGGAGGAGGATAGTCAGGTGGTCCGTTTGAGGGAGGATGAAGCCGATCTTCCGGCCGAGGAAGGAGAACCTGCGCCTTCTTATGAATCCACCGAACTGTTGGTTAGTCCGGGATCCAGGATGATGGACAATTATGAGCGTCTGATGCAAAGCGACTCTGCAGGAGAGCTTGAGCAGATCATGCGGGAGGGGCAGAGTATGACCGATCCCATTGAAGTGATCGACCTCGATGAGGAGGAGGGGACCAGTTATTTTGACATCGTCAGGGATTTTGATGCAGGTACGGCTGTAATCTACTCCGCGATCATCAATCGCATTGATTATTAGGATTTTTTTTATAATTTTACCATGGAAGAGTTCCGGTCCAGCTGGGATTCTTTTTGTTTTTAACAGTAAATTGGGAGATATAACATGGCTAAGTCAACTTACATTACCGAGGAGGGTCTTGCCAAACTGAAAAAAGAGCTGGAACACCTCACATCGGTAGAGCGGCCCGCCATATCTAAACAAATTGCGGAGGCCAGGGACAAGGGTGACCTTTCCGAGAATGCCGAGTATGACGCCGCCAAGGAGGCACAGGGATTGCTGGAGATGAAGATTGCCAGACTGGAGGATATGGTGGCCAATTCCAGGATCATTGATGAATCGAAAATTGACAACTCCCAGGTCCAGATACTCAACCGGGTCAAGATCAAGAATACGAAGAACAACCAGCAGGTGGAATACACCCTGGTTTCTGAAAGTGAATCAGATATTAAGAACGGGAAAATCTCCGTTGCCACACCCATCGCCAAAGGACTTCTGGGCAAGAAAGTGGGTGATGTGGTAGATATCCGTGTGCCTTCGGGACTGATGTCCTTTGAGATCATGGAGATCTCCAGATAAAATACAGACCATGTCATCCATATTTTCAAAGATCATTGCAGGTGAGATCCCCTCATACAAGGTTCTTGAGGACGATCGGTTTCTGGCCTTTCTGGACATTCATCCGCTGGCGGAAGGGCATACGCTGGTCATTCCCAAGGCAGAGGTCGATTATCTTTTCGATCTGGAGGAGGATCTGCTTGGCGATATGATGGTTTTTGCCAGAAAGGTTGCCAGGGCCATTGACCGGACTATTGATTGCAAAAGGGTAGGGGTGGCCGTTCTGGGGCTGGAGGTCCCTCATGCCCATATCCACCTGATCCCGATCAATGATCTTTACGACATCGAATTCAGCAAACCTAAGCTGAAATTCACCGAAGAAGAGTTCAGGGGCACTGCCGAAAGGATTTCCAAAGCCATTGAATAGTCACTTTTATATCCGGCGGAATTCTGTTTTTCGCGGCCAGGTCTATTTAACACGGCCCGGATTCTTCCGAATATACTCTTCCCAGCTGCCGGCTCCCTTTTTTGTTACTGTTCCTGCTCCTCTCTGATAGAAATGGCAAACCGCTGCCGCCAATCCGTCAGTGGCGTCGAGGTTTTTGGGGAGTTCTTTCAGAAGGAACATCCGCATCAGCATGGCGGCCACCTGTTCCTTGGAAGCATCCCCTGCACTGGTGATCGAAAGCTTGATCTTCCTGGGGGCATATTCGTGAACCGGGATATCCCTGGAGAGCACCGCAGCCATGGCCACCCCCTGGGCCCTGCCCAGTTTGAGCATCGACTGAACGTTTTTGCCATAGAATGGTGCTTCGATGGCCACCTCATCGGGATGGTAGGCTTCCAGTAGCCCCAGCGTCCCGTCATAGATCATCCTGAGCTTATGGTAGTGTCCTTTTCCTTTTTTCAGGTCGATCACTCCCATGTCGATAAACCCTGGCAGGGTACCGCCGGCATCGATCACTCCGAATCCCATCAGGTTGGTACCTGGATCGATGCCCAGGATAATCTTATCGGACCGCTGCTGCATCTCTTTTGCTCATTTGTTGGATCAGGATCCCGGCCACCAGGAGAACGATTCCGTATAGGGTGGTTAGAAAAATTCTCTCATTCAGGACCAGGCGGACAATTACCAGGTTCAGGAATGGAGCCACATAAACGAGATTGCTGATCCTGTCGGTGGTCGGGGCGAGCTGCATCGCCTTCACCCAGAGGACAAAGGTAATACCCATTTCGAAAAATCCCACATAGGTGGAAGCTGCCCAACCTTTTGCTGATGCGGGAATCTCCCCTTTCATCAGCAGGGTTCCGGCAATCAGGAAGAGACTGGCAAAGCCAAAATTCAGAAACATCCGGAGAACCGGATCCCGACGGTCGCGGGCATTGAGAATGAAATAAAAGGCCCAGATCAGAGAACTGGATAGGGCCAGTGCAATCCCGACCCGGTTTTCGGGATTCTGTCCGCCTGTTCCTCCCTGAAGGGACACCAGAACCACGCCGGAAAAACTGACCAGCATGGCCGCGATGCTTATCCACCGGATCTTTTGCCGTAACATGGGAATCGAGATCAACACCAGAACGACGGGCCAGATCATATTCAAAGGCTGTGCGACCTGAGCAGGAAGCACCGAATAGGCTTTGAAGAGTACCAGGTAGTAAAAGACCGGATTGAGAAGTCCCATGCTCATCGAAAAGAGCAGGTCCCTGTGGTTCAGATTCCTGAGAAGGCGGATTTTGCCCCCTGTCAGCAGGATCATTCCCAGTGCGGCGAACGAGGCAATGGAGGCCCCGGTGAGCAGCTGGTAGGGCTCCATTTCCCGGAGCCCCAGCTTAAAAGCTGTCGGGCTGGTCGACCAGAAAAGTACAGCCACAATGGCAAAAAGATAGGCTTTCCTGGTGGGATTTCCTGACATCCGTGAATCGTTAACCGGAGTCCGTCAGGACCCTGGCCGGGGAGTGATCATCGATTGTCCGCCCATATAGGGTTGTAATTCAAAGGGAACAGCGATCCCTTCCGGGGTCTGGTAATTTTCCAGGATCGCTGCGAAAATGCGGGGTAGCGCCAGTGCGCTGCCGTTCAGTGTATGGGCCAGCTGCGGCTTCTTCTCGCCTTTCTTCCGGAACCGGAGTTTCAGCCGGTTGGCCTGGAAGGATTCAAAGTTGGAGACGGAACTAACCTCCAGCCATTTCTTCTGGGCAGCGGCATATACCTCGAAATCGTAGGTCAGGGCCGAGGTAAAACTCAGGTCACCCCCGCATAACTGGACGATACGGTAAGGAAGTCCCAGGCTTACCACCAGCTGTTCCACGTGAGCCACCATCTCCTCCAGGGCCGCGTAGGAGTGCTCCGGGAGGGTAATCTGTACGATTTCCACCTTGTCGAACTGATGAACACGGTTCAGTCCCCTGACGTCCTTGCCGTAGGATCCTGCCTCCCGCCTGAAACAGGGGGTATATGCGGTGTTTTTAACCGGCAGCCGGTCTTCCGGCAGAATCACATCCCTGTAGATATTGGTCACGGGGACTTCCGCGGTTGGGATCAGGTAGAGATTGTCTTCGGTCACATGGTACATCTGTCCCTCCTTATCGGGTAGCTGACCGGTCCCGAAACCGGACTCCTCATTCACCAGCAGGGGCGGCAGGAATTCTTCGTAGCCGGCCTTCCTGTTACTGTCAATGAAATAGGAGATCAGAGCGCGCTGAAGCCGGGCACCCTCTCCCCGGAGCACGGGGAAACCACCACCGGCGATCTTAACTCCCAGGTCGAAATCGATCAGACCGTATCTGACACCCAGTTCCCAGTGAGGTTCGGCCTCCTTCATCAGAACAGGCAGGGTGCCTCCTTCACGGATCAGCCGGTTGTCGGCATCTGATTTTCCTGCAGGTACGGAAGGGTGGGGGAGGTTGGGGACCTGTGTGAGCCATTCGTTCAATTGCAGGGAAGCATCTTTGAACTTCCTTTCGAAGGATTCCTGCTCCTCCTTGATCGCAACGGTCCGCTCCCTGGCCCGGTTGCCTTTTTCAGTCTCACCCTGTTTGAAAAGAACACCGATCTCTCTGCTTAGTTGCTTCAGTTCAGCCTGCAATTCATTGGTGCGTACCTGAAGTGAACGGCGTTCATCGTCCTTTTCAATGATCCTGTCGATCAATTCAGGCTGTTCGAAATTCTTGATTTTCAATCGTTCGATCACCAGTTCTCTGTGATCGCGGATAAATGGGACAGTAAGCATGTCTGAAGAAAAAAAAACCTGTAACTCACTCCAAAGGTAGTGGATTACAGGTGAAAGATACGGGGTTTATCCCGGAAATCACCTAACTCTCGAGCGGTTCGATGGACACATAGGATTTGTTGTCCTTTTTCCTGGAGAAACTGACTTTTCCGTCGATCATTGCAAAGAGGGTATGGTCTTTACCTAACCCCACGTTGAGACCGGGATGGTGCACCGTTCCCCTCTGCCTGACGATGATATTGCCTGCCTTGACTACCTGTCCTCCGTATATCTTCACTCCAAGCCTTTTGCTTTCTGACTCGCGTCCGTTTCTTGAACTACCGGCTCCTTTCTTGTGTGCCATAGTGTTATGGATTTTTACTGGTTGCGGTTACTCTTTAGTATCCTCGTCCTTATTCTTGTCTTCTGCGGGCTTCTCTTCTTCCTTCCTGGCAGCGGGCTTCTTCTCGGCTGCGGGTTTCTTCTCGGCTGCCTCCTTTTTCTCCGCTGCGGGCTTCTCTACTTTCTTTTCGGCTGCAGGTTTCTTCTCCGCTGCGGGCTTCTTCTCCGCTGCCTCCTTTTTTTCCGCTGCGGGCTTCTCTACTTTCTTTTCGGCTGCAGGTTTCTTCTCCGCTGCGGGCTTCTTCTCCGCTGCCTCCTTTTTTTCCGCTGCGGGCTTTCCGGCTTTGGATCCGGACTCATGGATGCCCTCAATCTGGATCTGAGTGAGCAGCTGGCGGTGCCCATTCAGCTTCTGATAGCCCTTCCTTCTCTTCTTTTTGAATACCAACACTTTATCGCCTTTCACGTGAGATATGATCCTGGCCTCTACCGAAGCTCCCTTCAGAATAGGATCTCCCACGGTGACTTTGCTTTCTGAATCGATCAGCAGGACTCTGTCAAAAGATACCTGGTGACCTTCTTCTCCTTCGAGTCTGTGAACAAACAGTTTCTGGTCTTTTTCGACCTTGAACTGCTGCCCGGCGATATCCACTATTGCATACATGCTTGCCGATTTTACTAAAAGTCTGATTTTTGGGTTTGCAAAGATAGAAAAGTTATACCTATCAACAAACATTTGATCTATTTATTTTTGGAGCCCTCCGATGCGCTTCAAGCCTAAGAAAAGGGGCCAGGAGAGTGTTCGGAATATGTCGGAGTTATTCCTATATTTGTGTTTAATGAGTTCGAGAGCTGGTATGGGTAAAATAAAGCTAAACGTACTGGGAATATCATACAGTCAGACGCAATCGGGTGCTTATGCGCTGGTTTTATCCGAAGAAGAAGGAAACAGGAGAATCCCCATCATTGTTGGAGGGTTTGAAGCACAAGCCATTGCCATCGAGCTGGAGGGTCTTACCCCCCCCCGCCCCCTTACCCATGATCTGTTCAGGAACTTTTCCGAATCCTATGGCATCCGGATCCTGGAAGTGAATATCCATAAGCTGGAAGACGGAGTCTTTTTCGCTAACATTATGTGTGACAATGGTGACCGGCAACTCACCATGGATGCACGTACCTCCGATGCGATTGCCCTGGCTCTCAGGTTTAAGTGTCCGATCTTTACGACCGACGAGATTGTTGAGAAGGCAGGAATCATTCTCGATTTTGAAAAGGGGACTGGTATGGAGCAGGCAGATTCGCCCGAAGAGCCTGAAGCTGAGAAACCAGCCGGGAAGAAGAGGAAAAGAACGGTGCATCCCGACCTTTCGGACTCCTCCATGGAGGAGTTGAAGGAGATGCTTGCAGATGCAGTTTCGAAGGAGGATTACGAACGGGCTTCCGAAATCAGGGATGAGATTAACAAGCGGTCCAAATGACCCAGATCCTTCCGGAGATGTCCGGATTCACATTCAGTTTTACTAACTTATTAAGAGGCCTTCTGGGCATGGCAATCCTCATTGCCATCGCCTGGCTTTTCAGTTCCGACCGGAAGGCCGTCCCCTGGAAAACGGTGGGGATCGGGATTCTATTCCAGGTGGTCCTTGCTGCAGGGATTCTGTATGTACCATTTATCGAGGCTTTCTTTGAGATTACAGGAAAGTTTTTTGTAAAGATTCTCGATTTCACGGGAGAGGGGGTCTCCTATCTTTTCAAGAGCGATGATACCGGGAAAGTGGAACCGGCACTCCGGAATTTTGCCTTCACCATTCTTCCCACCATTATTTTCTTCTCGGCACTCTCCAGCCTCTTTTTTTATCTGGGCCTGATCCAGATGATTGTAAAAGGTTTAGGTTACGCCCTCTCCAGATCGATGGGTCTTTCAGGACCGGAGAGCCTTTCTGTGGCCGGTAATATTTTTCTCGGGCAGACCGAGTCACCGTTGCTGATCAAAGCCTACCTGGAGAAGATGAACCGCTCGGAGATTCTAATGGTGATGTCGGGTGGTATGGCCACCCTGGCCGGGGGAGTTCTGGCAGCTTATATCGGGCTTCTTGGAGGGAATGACCCGGTTCACCAGGTACTTTTTGCCAAACATCTTCTAACGGCCTCGGTTATGGCAGCACCCGGGGTGGTGGTGATCTCCAAGATCATCATTCCCCAGACCGGCCCGATCGACAGAGAGATCAGGATCTCCAAAAAAGGGATTGGCAGAAACGCTCTCGACGCGATATCCAACGGTACCATCGATGGATTGAAACTGGCGGTGAATGTGGGAGCCATGTTACTGGTTTTCCTTGCATTTATAGCCATGTTCAATTTCATCTTTTTGAAGGTCGGTGAGTGGACCTCTCTGAACCAGGCAATTGCCTCTGCTACGGGGGGTAAGTACGGGGAACTGAGCCTCGAATTCATCCTGGGATATGGACTGTCGCCCCTTATGTGGTTAATCGGGATTCCCGCGGAGGATGTTACGCTGACCGGTTCTTTGCTTGGAAAGAAGCTGATACTTACCGAGTTCGTTGCATATATTGATCTCGCATCGCTGAAAGAGGCCGGAGCATTCCGGGATCCTAAATCGATCCTGATGTCGGTCTACATGTTATGCGGATTTGCTAATTTTGCTTCCATCGGGATCCAGATAGGAGGAATCGGCGCACTTGCCCCGGGAAAAAGAGTGCTTCTGGCACAACTGGGCATGCGGGCCCTTCTGGCAGGTTCACTCGCCTCGTTGCTGTCAGCTACACTGATCGGGATCCTGGCTGGTTGACTATGGCGGCAGGCGGCACATACGATTTTGATTTCAATGGAAGGAAAATCCTGCTGGTGGAGGATAACCCGGTGGCTTTTAAGGTAACTTCCTCCATGCTGAACAGGATGGGTGTGGAACTTGATCATGCCTGGACCGGAGAGGAGGCAGTTGAATTTTGCCGGAATCAACTTTACGACCTGGTGCTTATGGACATGCAGCTGCCGGGGATCGACGGCATGGAAGCTGCCAGAAGGATCAGGCAGAACCGTCCGGATCAGAGGGTAATTGCGGCCACTGCCAGTGATTACCTGGAAGACAGGGAGGCCTTCCTCAGGGCCGGCTGCGAGGCCTGTTTTATCAAACCATTAAAATTCCGGGACCTGTTCGAATTCATGCAGCAACTCTTCAATTCCGGAAATGGGTGAGTGGATCGGCATACCGTGGGCCGTTTTCTGGATCCTCGTGTTTCTTTACTCCCTCCTTGTGTTGACTCTTGCTTCCGGGACCGGAACCGGCAAAAAGTTAAGGAAATACAGCTTATCTTATCCGATGGGGGTTTCACTGGTGATCCCTTTCAGAAATGAGGAGGTCCACCTGCCTGATCTGCTGTCCGACCTGTTGCGGCAGGATTATCCGGCCGGCCGGATGGAGATCATTTTTGTCGATGACCACTCCACCGACCGTTCGGCCGAGTTGCTTTCACATCTGATCCCGCCACAAAGTCATATCCGTTGTATACACCTTCCGGAAAGCTATTCCGGTAAAAAGATGGCACTGGAATATGCCATTTCAAGGGCCAGATTCGACCGCATCATACAAACCGATGCCGACTGCCGGGTAGGTCCCGGGTTTATCAGTTCCCATCTCTCTTTCCTGGAGGAACGGCCTGCCGACCTGGTGGCGGGCCTGGTGACCACCCGGAAGGGGAAACGAAAGGGGGGAGCATTTTTAAAGGCATTTGAGCGTCTCGACATGCTGAGCCTGGCGGGGGCCGGGGCAGGATCGTTCAGATACCGGCGCCCGGTGATGTGCAGCGGGGCCAATCTGTCCTACTCCAGACAACTTTACCGGGACACCCGGGCATTCGATCCATCCGACAGGCTGGCTTCCGGCGACGATATGTTTTTGATGATCGGTGCAAGAAAATTGGGTAGGCCACTCGCCTTCCTGAATGCCCGGGAGGCGATGGTGTGCACCGCACCGGTTCAATCGCCTTCTGAACTCCTCCGGCAGAGGATCCGCTGGGGCGGGAAGAGTATGTATTACAGGATGGCCGATATCCAGACAGTGGCGGTGCTGGTGGCGCTGACCAACCTCACGGTCCTGGTTTCGGTCGCTCTCTTACTGACCGGTCAGGCTGAAAGCCCATCGCTTCCTTTAGCTATTCTGCTGAAAACAGTGGCGGATTTCATTCTTCTCTTCAGGATCACCGGTCTGACCGGGCAGCGGTCCACCCTCTGGTGGTTCCTCCCCGTATCGGTCATCTATTATCTCTATTTTCCGCTGGTTCTTGCGGGATCATTGGTGATGGGATTACCGTGGAAGGGGAGAGCGGATCTCAGGTAAATCTTCTCCGCTGCAACAATCTGTGGCTGATAAAAACAGCCAGAGCCGCATAAGCGAAGACCAGGAGGATGTTCAGCCATGGAGGAAGTCCCCGGGGGAGCAGATCCATGGAGGTGGGATCGACCTGGTCGCCGGAATTCATTCTTCGCTGGAAAATCTCGATCAGATCCGGCACGGGAGTAAGCCTGGTCATAGTCCGGAAAGGCAGGTACCATTTCACTTCAGAATTTCTCAGAACCAGGAAGAGAACGGGATCCACAAAGGTCCTGAGAGCCAGAAAAGCCAAAAGTGAAAGCGCAGTGTTCCTGATCAGCAGGGCCACCATCAGCCCCCATGACATAAAGGTGAAAGATGCCAGCAGATAATTCGCCAGAACCCGGGTGTTTTCCAGGGCGATCTTCAGGGTCAATTTGTAGCTGTAGATCAACCCCAGTACCAGCGAGGTGGCACCAAGAAGCAGGGTGGCAAACAGGGCGAGCAGCAAAACCAGTGATAGTTTCTGCAGCAGCAGATCGGTCCGGCTCATTCCGAAAATAACCTGGGTTTTGAACGTGTGGTTACCGAACTCTTTGGTGGTGATCATGATAACGATCAGTGCCAGCAATATGTTATAGGGTTCGGTGACCCAGGTCAGGAACATCCAGACATCGGGAAACCGGAACAGGTCGCTCAGCGAGATCACAGGGATCTCCTTATCCACTGCAGGATAGATCAACAATCCCAGGGCAAAAGCGATGAAGTAGAGCCCCAGAGCAATCCTGAAGGGATTGTAATTCAGGATCTTGATCTGTTCTATGTGAAGCAGTCTTCTCATAGTCAGGCATCCTCTTCCTTGACCAGTTCCAGGAACTGGGATTCCAGACTTCTTTTACGGCTCACCATATGATGGATCACCAGGTTTTCAGAAAATGCAAACGAGTTGATCTCGGCCGCCCCGACTTCTTCCTCCAGGGTAAGTATCAGCAAGCCGTTTTCCTCACCGACCTCTTTGACCAGCCTGGATGCTCTGAGTTTCTCTTTCAATGCAGTATTGTCTTCGCAGGCGACCTCGATGATCTCTTCTTCAGAAAGTAACTCTTTTACGGGGCCGTCGGCAAGCAGCTGTCCCTTTTTCAGTATGGCCACATGACCGCAGATCTTTTCCACTTCATTCAGGATGTGGGAGGCAAGGATAAGGGTCTTTCCGCCTTTCACCTGTTCGATCACGATCTCCCTGACCTCGGCGATGCCTTCCGGGTCCAAACCGTTGGTGGGTTCATCCAGGACCAGCACCTTCGGATCGCCCAGAAGGGCGGCAGCGATCCCCAGCCGTTGTTTCATGCCGAGAGAAAGGGTGGAAAAGCGGGACCTTTTACGCTCCAGGAGCTTTGCAGTATCCAGCACACGATCAATATCCCGGTATCCGATTCCCTTGATATCGCAGATGATCCTCAGGTTCCTTTCCAGGTTCAGGTAGGGATAAAAATGGGGAGCTTCGATGAGTGATCCTATCAGCCTGCGCTGTCGTGCTTCCGGCCACTCTCCGAACCAGAGAAAAGTACCTCTGTCCTGCCGGATGATCCCGGTTACAATGGAGAGCGTGGTGGTTTTTCCGCTCCCGTTGGGCCCGAGGATCCCATAGGATTGTCCCTCTGAAATCTCCAGATCAAGATGCTGGACCGCCCTGACCGATTTGTAAGATTTGGCAAGACCGCGGATAGTAAGGACCTCCTTCATGCAGGACCGTTCATGCTAGTTGGCGAGTTCGGAAAAGAATTTAATGCGGACCAGCCTGATCTCTTCTTCACTGTATTCCTCCTCACCAAGTTCTGCAAGTGCTTCGTCGACAGATTCGGTCTCGGCTTCTCTGAAATACTCATAGATCTCCTCCAGCTTCTCTTCATCCATGATCTCATCGAGGTAATAATCGATATTCAGCTTGGTTCCGGAACTTACGATGGCCTCGATCTCTTCGATCAGATCCATGATCTCGAGGCTTTTGGTCGAGGCAATATCCTCCAGCGGAAGTTTGCGGTCGATGCTTTGTATGATAAATACTTTCAGCCCCGACTTGTTGACAACCGATTTGACAACCATGTCCTGCGGCCTGATAATATCTTTCTCATCGACGTATTCATGGATCACTTTGACGAACTCCTCTCCGTATTTCCTGGCCTTGCCTGCCCCTACTCCCACAATATTCTGGAGTTCATCCAGTTTCACGGGGTACTGGATGGCCATATCCTCCAGGGAGGGGTCCTGGAAAATCACAAACGGTGGCAGGTTCAGTTTTTTGGCCATCTTCTTTCTCAAGTCTTTCAGGATATGCAGCAGCTCCTCATCCACCGCACCGGTCCCGCCGCCTCCTGCAGCAACTCCCTCTTCCGGGGCAATATCGAAGTCATGGTCCTGTGTCAACATCATCGAATAGGGTTTCTTTAAATACTCATGGCCTTTCTCGGTCAGCTTCAGTAAGCCGTAATTCTCGATATCCTTTGTGATCAGTCCTGCCACCAGGGCCTGCCTGAGCACTGCGTTCCAGAATTTTGAATCCCTTTCCTTTCCCGCACCGAAAAACTCAGATTGGTGATGGTTATAGGTCTTAACCGCACTGGTCGCCGTGCCTGAAAGAATATTCGCAATATGCTCCGGTTTGAACTTTTCTTTGACCCCTAAAATAGCTTTTAAACTCAAAACTAAATAAGGTTGACCTTCAAAATTTTCTCTGGGGTGCAAACAATTGTCGCAGTTGTTGCACCTGCCTTCCATAAGCTCTCCGAAGTAATTGAGCAACAGCTTGGGGCGGCATACGGATGATTCTGCGTAGGCCACCGTTTCGAGCAGCAGCTGACGGCCGATTTCCTGTTCAGAGACCGGTTTTCCCTGCATGAATTTTTCCAGCTTCTGAATGTCTTTGTAGCTGTAGAATGCAATGCATCTGCCCTCCCCGCCGTCTCTGCCGGCACGGCCGGTCTCCTGGTAGTAGCCTTCCAGGCTCTTGGGGATATCATAATGAATGACGAAACGGACATCGGGTTTATCGATCCCCATCCCGAAGGCGATGGTGGCCACGATCACATCCGCTTCTTCCATCAGGAACTGGTCCTGATTGCTGGAACGGGTAACAGCATCCATGCCTGCATGGTAGGGAAGCGCCTGGATGCCATTCACTTTCAGGGTTTCGGCCAGCTGTTCCACCTTCTTCCTGGAGAGACAGTAAATAATGCCCGATTTTCCCTGATTGGACTTGATGAACTTGATGATTTCCTTGGTGGCGTGGATCTTCGGCCTGATCTCGTAATAGAGATTGTGCCGCCGGAAGGAGGACTTGTATACATTGGCGTCCAGCATGTCCAGGTTTTTCTGGATATCGCTCTGGACCTTGGGGGTGGCTGTGGCGGTCAGGGCGATAATCGGAGCATTACCGATCCGGTTGATGATGGGACGGATCCGACGGTATTCAGGCCTGAAATCATGACCCCATTCAGAGATACAGTGCGCCTCATCAATGGCGTAGAAAGATATTTTGACCTGTTTGAGGAATTCAATGTTCTCCTCCTTGGTCAGGCTCTCCGGGGCCACATAAAGTAACCGTGTGCGCCGGCTCAACACATCCTTCTTCACTTTGGCAACGGCATTCTTGGTCAGCGAGGAGTTGAGAAAATGAGCCACTCCCTCGTCAAGGCTGAAACTTCTCATGGCATCCACCTGGTTTTTCATCAGGGCAATCAGCGGAGAGATAACTATGGCGGTACCTTCCTTGATGAGGGCAGGCAATTGATAGCAGAGGGATTTACCACCCCCTGTCGGCATCAGAACAAAGGTGTCACGACCCTCCAGGATATTGGTGATGATCTCCTGCTGGTTCCCTTTAAAACTGTCGAAGCCGAAATATTTCTTGAGGTTCTCGTGCAGTATCTCTCCGGTATGCTCCATTATCACCCCATCAAATCACAGGATACTAAAGATAGTATAATATGATTTAGGTTTCAAGCGGCTCCATTTTTTTTTGTTACTTTGCACATCCTAAAAAAACGGACCCTGAATGGCGGCAGAACAGGAAGCGGAAATGTCTTTCCTGGAGCATCTTGAGGTGATGCGGTGGCATCTCCTGCGCTCCCTGGTGGCGGTGATCATCGTCGCCCTTGTGGCCTTCGTATTCAAAGACATTGTATTCGACCAGATCATCCTGGCACCTAAGGAGCCTCCCTTCCCGACCAACCGATGGCTCTGTCAGCTGGGTGAGACCCTCAACCTGAAGAGACTGTGCATCAATGCAGATCCATTTGATCTGCAGACTGTCAAGATGGCCGAACAGTTTTCCATGCATATCATCGTCTCCCTGGTGGCCGGTATCGTGGTGGCCTTCCCCTACATATTCTGGGAATTCTGGAGATTCATCGTTCCTGCCCTTTACGAAAAGGAGAAAAGGACGGCCAGCGGAGCGGTCTTTTATACATCGTTGCTTTTTCTTATGGGTGTGGGATTCGGATACTATATCATTGCCCCGCTGTCGGTCAATTTTCTCGGAAATTACAGGGTCAGTGAGAGTGTAATCAGTGCCCCCACCCTCCGGTCATATGTCCAGACCATCACTTCAGTGGTGCTGGCAGCCGGGATCGTTTTCCAGCTTCCCATCCTGGTCTACTTCCTCAGTAAGGTGGGTCTGGTCACTCCTGACTTCCTCAGGCGTTACCGGCGGCACTCCATCATCCTGATCGTGACCCTTTCGGCGATCATTACACCACCGGATGTGTTCAGTCAGGTATTGGTGGCACTGCCTTTGATGGTCCTTTACGAAATTGGCATAGTGATCAGCAAGCGTATCGCCCGCCAGCAGGAAGAGGAAATGGAATCGCAGGAAACATGAAACTTCACACGCACAACCTGGTAAAGAAATATAAGAACCGAAGGGTGGTGGACCAGGTGTCGGTGAGCGTCGAACGGGGTGAGATCGTTGGGTTGCTGGGGCCGAACGGAGCGGGAAAGACCACCACCTTTTATATGATCGTCGGGCTGATCACTCCCAATGAGGGAAAGATCATGCTGAACGACCAGGATATCACCAGGGAACCGGTTTACCGGAGAGCGAGAATGGGAATCGGTTATCTGGCCCAGGAGGCATCGGTATTCCGCAAACTATCGGTGGAGGACAATATCCGTGCGGTGCTGGAGATGTCCCATATGTCGAGGGCCGACCAGAGGGAACGGGTGGAGTCCCTGCTGGCTGAATTCGGATTGCAAAAGATCCGGAAAAGCCTGGGGATTCAGCTTTCCGGTGGCGAGAGGCGCCGTACCGAGATAGCCAGGGCGCTGGCGCTGAGTCCGCAGTTCATTCTGCTGGACGAACCTTTCGCAGGAGTCGATCCCATTGCCGTGGAGGATATCCAGCACATTGTTTCCAGGCTGAGGGAAAAGAACATCGGCATCCTGATTACCGATCATAATGTACACGAAACCCTGGCCATCACCGATCGTGCATATCTGATGTTCGAGGGTGCTATCCTGAAAGCGGGAACGGCAAAAGACCTGGCTGATGATGAGCAGGTGCGCAAAGTCTACCTGGGTCAGAATTTCGAGCTTCGCTGACCTATCCACCTGTTAATCCGGAAATTTAAGTTAATTTTGCGGGAAATTTTGCGGATGTGGCGGAATTGGTAGACGCGCTAGACTTAGGATCTAGTTCCTTCGGGAGTGGGGGTTCGAGTCCCTTCATCCGCACGAAATATTTGAAAGTGGCTTATGAATATTACAAAGGAACAGGTTGATCCGCTGAATGCCGTACTCCATTTGAAAGTGGAAAAGGAGGATTACGAGGCAAAAGTGGATGAAGTATTGAAGAATTACAGACGCAAGGCCAATGTGCCCGGATTCCGTCCGGGCAAGGTACCCATGGGTATGATCCGGAAGATGTATTATACTCCCGTGCTGGTCGACGAGGTGAACAAACTGGTTTCGGAGCAGCTTTTCGATTATCTGCAAAAAGAAGATATCAGGATCCTTGGAGAGCCCTTGCCGCACAAAGATCAGGAAAAGGTCGATTTCGAAAACCAGGCCGAATTCGACTTCCGTTTCGATCTCGGACTGGCCCCGGAGATAGACCTGGAGGTGACCCCGAAGGACAAGATCCTTTATTACCATATCAAGGTCGACAAGAAACAGAAAGAGGAGTATGTGGATTCTCTCCTGCAGCAGAACGGTGAGTTCAAGCCGGTGGAGAAAGCAGGGGACAGTGAGCTGATCAAGGGGACCCTGGTGAAGGTCAATAAAGAAGGGGAGGAAGTAGAGAACGGAATACGGGCCGAGAATGTATCCATGTCACTGGAAATGATGAAGGATGATGATCACAAGATCCTTTTCAGCGGTACAGGTGCGGGTGATGAAGTGGTTTTCGATGTGAAGAAAGCTTTCCCCAGCGACTCGGAAGTGGCTTCGCTGTTGAGAATCGAAAAGGAGCAGGTACCGATGCTGGAAGGAACGTTTAAATGCATCATCGATGAGGTACTGAAGTTTGAAAAGGCCGAATTGGGGCAGGAGCTCTTCGATAAGCTGTACGGAGAAGGAGAGGTGACCTCGGAGGAGGAGTTCATGAACAGGATCACCGATGAGATCTCTGCCAGTTATGAACGGGAAAGCGAGTACCGGTTCAGTGTCGATGCCAGGGATGCGCTGATTAAGAGGGCGAAGATCGGGCTGCCTGTTGGTTTCCTGAAACGGTGGATGGTGGAAACCAACGAGAATATCACCGAAGAACAGGTGGAAAATGACTTTGAGAAATACGAGGATGACTTTCGCTGGCAACTGATCAAGGAGCACCTCTTGAAAAAGCATGAGATCGAGGCCAGCGAGCAGGAGGTGCTCGATATGGCCAAGCAGATAGCCATGAACCAGTACAGACAATACGGCATCGCCAACGTGCCCGATGATTACCTGGAGAATTTCGCACGGGAAATGCTTTCCAAACCGGAAGAGGCCCGAAGGATACGGGACCAGAAGGCCGAGGAGAAGCTGATCGACTTCATCAAATCAACGGTCAGGCTGGATGAGAAAGAGGTAAGTTCGGAGAAGTTCCGTAAATTGTACGAAAAATAAATAGCACAGTACCGATGAATGCACAGGACGATTTTAAAAAATACGCGAACAAGCATATGGGGATCAGCAGTATGACCCTACACCGTTTTTCTTCACAGTATAACAGCTACATATCCCCGACGATCATTGAAGAACGCCAGTTGAACGTGGCTTCCATGGATGTTTTTTCCAGGCTGATGATGGATCGCATCATCTTTCTCGGGGCCCCCATCGACGACTATGTGGCCAACATTATCCAGGCCCAGCTGCTATATCTGGATTCGGCCGATCCCTCCAAGGATATCCAGGTCTATTTCAATACTCCCGGCGGAGGGGTGCATGCCGGACTGGGTATTTACGACACCATGCAATACACCTCATGTGATGTGGCGACCATCTGTACCGGAATGGCGGCCTCCATGGGTGCTGTGCTGCTGGCGGCAGGAACCAGAGGCAAGCGCTCTGCCCTGAGGCACAGCAGAGTGATGATCCATCAGCCTATGGGAGGTGCCCAGGGGCAGGCTTCCGATATAGAGATCACCACCCGAGAGATCCTGAAGATGAAGAAGGAGCTTTACTCGATCATTGCCGACCACTCGGGCAAGCCGATCGACCAGGTGGAAAAGGACGGTGACAGGGATTTCTGGATGACCTCCGAGGAGGCCCTTGAATACGGCATGATTGATGAAGTGCTGGCCAGGACCAAGGAAAAGAAATAGAAGAATAATAATCGGATCGTTATGGATCGTTGCTCATTTTGCGGTAGAGAGAAGAAGGATACCAACCTGCTGATCGCGGGGATTTCCGGGCATATATGCGACCGTTGCATAGAACAGGCCTACAGTATTGTCCAGGAGGAGCTCGGTGCCCATGGTGAATTCGACATGGGGCAGATCAAGCTTCTCAAGCCTGCGGAGATCAAAAAATTTCTCGACCTGTATGTGATCGGTCAGGAGCAGGCAAAGAAGTACATCTCCGTGGCAGTCTATAATCATTACAAGCGGCTGATGCAGCAGGACAGCAAGGAGGAGGTGGAGATCGAAAAATCCAACATCATCCTGGTGGGGGAAACAGGAACCGGAAAGACCCTGCTGGCGAGAACCATTGCCCGTATGCTTCATGTACCTTTCACCATCGTGGATGCCACCGTGCTGACCGAGGCCGGGTATGTGGGGGAGGATATTGAGAGTGTGCTCACCCGGTTGCTGCAGGTGGCCGATTATAATGTGGAAGCGGCCGAAAAGGGCATCGTATTTATCGATGAGATCGATAAGATCGCCCGCAAGAGCGACAATCCCTCCATTACCAGGGATGTTTCAGGAGAAGGAGTGCAGCAGGGGTTGCTGAAGCTGCTGGAGGGTTCGATCATCAATGTGCCGCCGCAGGGTGGAAGGAAACATCCCGATCAGAAGATGATCCCCGTGAATACCCGGAATATCCTGTTCATCTGCGGAGGCGCCTTCGACGGGATCGAGAAAAAGATCGCCGGCAGGCTGAACACACAGGTGGTGGGTTACAACGCCGCCAAAAAAACCGACCATGTCGACAAGGAGAACCTTTTGCAGTACGTGGCTCCCCAGGATCTGAAATCCTACGGGATGATCCCCGAGATCATCGGTCGCCTTCCGGTTCTCACCTATCTCAATCCGCTCGATGAGAAAGCGCTGCGCAGGATCCTCACCGAGCCGCGAAATGCGATCATCAAGCAGTACGAGAAGCTTTTCGAGATGGACGGGATCAAGCTGACCTGGGATGATAAAGTGCTGGATTACATTGTACAGAAGGCCATTGAATTCAAACTGGGCGCCAGGGGCCTCCGCTCCATCTGCGAGGCGATCATGATGGATGCCATGTTCGAACTGCCTTCCAAGGAGAACCCGGAAGAACTGACTATCGGGATCAAGTACGCAAGGGAGAAACTGGAAAAAGCCAACGTGAAGCGCCTCAGGGCTGCCTGATGAGCCGGTCCCGGACAGGTGCATATATCAGCGCCATCCTTGCGATGACCTTCTGGGGGTTCACCTTCGTCCTCTATAAATATGCCAACCTCTCCTTCAGCCCCATCTCGATCATCTGGCTGAGGCTGTTCGTTTCGATCTTCTTCCTCTTCGGGTTTGCCTGGATGTTCAAAAGGATGCGGCGTATGCAGCTGAAGGATCTGAAATGGTTCCTTCTGATGTCGCTGTTTGAACCCTTTTTCTATTTCCTGGGCGAAGCCAACGGTATGACCATGGTCTCTCCCACCGTGGGAGCAGTCATCATCTCCACCATTCCCCTGGTGGTCCCCTTTGCTGCTTATTATCTTTTTCGGGAACGGCTGACCAGGTTCAATAAGCTGGGCCTGGTGGTCTCTTTCGGTGGTGTTATGATGGTTATCCTGACCAGGAGCGACGGGCTTTCGGCCGATCCGCTGGGTGTGGTGCTGATGTTCGTGGCCGTGATTTCCGCAACCGGTTATACCATGGTGGTCAAACTCCTGGTGGACCGGTACACTCCGATCGCCATCACTGCCTATCAGAGTCTCCTGGGACTGGTGATGTTCACTCCGTTTTTTCTGGCCGGGGGTCTTCCCGGCCTGGAATGGGAAGCAATCACTACGTCCAGCCTTCTTGCGGTGGGATATCTGGGGGTGTTCGGCTCGGGGATCTGTTTTATCCTGCTCACCATCGGCATCCGGGAACTGGGTGCGGCCCGGGCCAATATTTTCGCCAATATCACCCCGGTGGTAGCGGCCCTGATCTCTTTTCTGATGCTGAATGAATCCATGCCTCTGTTAAAAATAGTGGGTATCTTAGTGACCATCCTCGGATTGCTGATGTCGCAGATCAGCGGGATCCGGATGAGGAAACCGGCCGGAGCCGGTGACTTCCGTCACCCACCTTACTCCTGAAATTATGACCCGTACTGTCTTCATCGTTCAGGGAGAGGGCATGGGGCACATGTCCCAGGCCATGGCAGCAGCCGGGATCATGGAACCGGCCGGATACCGCATTGAAAGGGTACTGGTGGGATCCAGCGATCCTGAAAAGCTGCCCGTGCATTTCAGGGATGCATTCAGCGACCGGATCTCCTTTTTCCGCAGTCCCGGTTTTATACGAACCCATGACCGGAAAGGGATCCTGGTGAATCGTACCCTGCTCCGGAACCTGTTCCGAATTCCGGTCTACCTGAAAGAGTCCCGGCGGATCCGGAAAGAGCTGGCGGCTCTGGAACCGGAACTGGTCCTGAATTTTTACGATGTGGTGGGCGCCCTGGCGCTCCGGAACCAGCGGAGCGGTCGGGGAGGCATTTTACGGATAGGCGTGGGTCACCACTTCCTCCTGCACCTGGAGAACTATCCCTGCGGGGAAGGGAGTTCCCGATGGCACCGGTGGCTCCTGTCCCTGCACACCCGGACCGTTATGAGGGGCTGCGACCGGATCCTGGCCCTTTCGTTCCGGGATGGAGAACAACAGGGCCGTATCAGGATCATCCCGCCCCTGATCAGAGAACCTTTCCGGTCGCTTCGGTACCGAAAGGGAACTCGTCTTCTTGCCTATCTGCATGCCGAAGGGTACCTTTATGACCTGGTCCGGATCGTCAGGAAGGATCCCTCGCTGGGGGTGGATGTTTTTATGGCAGGATCGCCCCGGATGGAGCTTCCCGAGCAGATCAGGCTGTTCGGGCCGGACCAGGAGTTGTTCAGGGAGAAGCTGGCCGGATGCCGGGGACTGGTCGCCACGGCCGGATTCGACCTGGCAGCAGAGGCCTCTTTCCTGGGAGTTCCCCTGGTGATGGTGCCCATGAAAAATCATTACGAGCAGCAGTGCAATGCGGCAGATATGGAGAGAAACGGACTGGGAAAGACTGCGGAGATGCTCACCGGCGAAACGATGGATCTTCTGGCTGAACCGGAAAATACTGCATACAGGGATTGGGTGAACCGTGCGGGAGAGTTGTTGTTAAATAATATCATGCAGAGTGCCGACGTTTAAAAGGAGTATGAAAAGATCGCTGGTCCTGGCGGCCGGAATATGGTTGACACTTTCCTGCCTTTATGCCCAGAAGGGAGGTGAATCGACCTACAGCTTCCTGGGACTGACCAATGCTGCACGGGTGGCGGCTCTCGGAGGAGAGGTGGTTTCCCTGATGGATGATGACCTGAACATGGTCTTTCATAATCCTTCTCTTCTTACCCGGGGGATGCACAGCCATCTGACCCTGAATTATGTCAACTATTTTGCAGGGGTTAATTACGGTTACGCCGCTTACAGTCACCACCAGGCGGGAATCGGCAGTTTTGCTGCCGGAATGCACTATGTGAATTACGGGATATTCGACCGGACCGATGAACTGGGTCAGTCCCTGGGAACCTTCCGGGCTTCCGAATATGCACTTAATCTCTTCTATTCCAGAGAATTGATCGATACCATCCTGACAGCGGGGATCAACGTGAAACCCATCTTTTCCTCCTTCGAACAATATTCCTCCACCGGTCTGGCCCTGGACCTGGGCCTTACCTATCACTCTCCCCTCTCCCTCACAACAGTGGCGCTGGTAGCCCGGAACCTGGGGACCCAGATCACTACCTACACAGGGAAAAGGGAGAAGCTGCCATTCGAGATTCAGGCAGGGATCACCCAGGGCCTGGCCCATGCTCCTTTCCGTTTCACTCTGACATTCCAGCACCTGGAACGGTGGGACCTTACCTATGAAAAACCTGTCCGGGAAGGATTGACCGGCCAGGGGGACCCGGTGGAGCGGAGCCGTTTCGATATTTTCGGTGATAAACTGATGCGTCATGTGGTGGTGGGCGTAGAATTCCTGCTGGGTGAAAACTTCCATGTCGATCTGGGGTATAATTACAAAAGGCGGCAGGAGATGAAGGTGACCGCCCGTCCCGGGATGGTGGGTTTTTCGTTCGGGTTCGGATTCAGGATCTCCAAGTTCCACCTTTCGTTCGGGCGTGCTTCTTATCATCTGGCCGGAGGGACCAACCATTTTTCGCTGACCACCAACCTTTCAGAGTTCTACAGGAAAAACCCCTGACCCGGCATGGAACCCAAGAAGATCATCATCGCCCTGGACGGGCATTCTTCGTGCGGAAAAAGCACATTTGCAAAACGGATCGCCCGTGAAACCGGTTATGCCTATATCGATACCGGTGCCATGTACCGGGCGGTGACCCTGGCAGCCATGGAAGAGGGTCTCTTCAGGGAGACCGGTTCTCCGAGTCACGACAGCATCACTGCACTCCTGGACAGTATAGCTCTTTCTCTGCGGTTCAATGAAGAGAAGGAGCGGACCGAGATCTATCTGAACGGTCGGATGGTGGAGGATGTGATACGCAGCATGGAGGTATCGGCCCATGTCAGTTATATTGCAACCATATCAGCAGTCCGGCGCAGGATGGTGGATCTTCAGCGAAAGCTGGGGGAGGGGAAGGGAGTGGTGATGGACGGCAGGGATATCGGAACGGTGGTATTCCCCCGGGCCGAGCTGAAGATTTTCCTGACAGCTTCCCTCGATATCAGAGCCATGAGGCGTTACAAAGAGCTGCTGGAAAAGGGAATGCCTGCCACACTCGAAGAGGTGAAAGAGAATCTGTCCGGGCGGGATCATATCGACTCGAACCGCGAGGACAGTCCACTGAAACAGGCAGAGGATGCTCTGGTCCTCGATAACAGCGATATGACCGTTGACCGGCAGATGGAATGGTTTTGGAAAGTATATCGGGAACGGGTTTATTCAGTAGACGATGCACATTGAGATTGATCCCGGAGCCGGCTTCTGTTTCGGGGTGGAACAGGTGATCCGGACGGCCGAGTCGCATCTCCGTTCAGGGGAGAAGATATACGGGCTGGGAGAAATGGTTCACAATGAATCGGAGATGGAACGGCTCCACGAACTGGGTTTGGAGACCATCACCCACCTCGATCTGACTTCTCTGCGTCCGGAAAGGGTGCTTTTCAGGGCCCACGGCGAGCCTCCTTCCACTTATGAGCTGACCGGGAAATTGAAGATCGAGGTTATCGACGGTACCTGTCCCATCGTCCTGAGCCTCCAGAAAAGGATCAGGGAGGTCTATCTGTCCATGGACCGCGAGAATCAGCAACTGGTCATCTTCGGTAAGCCTGACCATCCCGAGACCATCGGCCTGGTGGGTCAGGCGGAGGGCAATGCAGAGGTGGTCTCTTCGGTGGAAGAGGCCGGCAGGATCGATCCGGCAAAAGAGATAATCCTGTTTTCCCAGACCACCATGGATCCGGAAGAGTTTTCGGAGGTGGAAAAGAGATTAAAAAAGCGGTCGGATCCTCCGGCAGGCACCGGGAAATTCCGGTCCTCCTGCACCATCTGCGGACAGATGAAGAAAAGGAAACCGGGCCTGGCAGCCTTCGCCCGTCAGCACGATGTCATCCTCTTTGTGAGCGGCCCGAACTCCTCCAACGGCCGTATGCTCTCGGAGTACTGCCGGTCGGTCAATCCGGACACCTACCGGATTTCCGGTGCGGGGGAGATCGATCCCGCATGGTTCAAAGGAGTATCATCGGCAGGCATCAGCGGAGCCACCTCCACCTCCACACAACAGCTTGAATCGGTGGCCCGCAGGGTTAAAAAGTTAACCTCCACTTAATACATTTTTCACTACTTTTGCGCCATAATCAAACCTGCTTCTCATGGGAAAGATCAAGCGTATAGGGGTCCTGACCTCGGGTGGGGACGCCCCCGGCATGAATGCCGCCATCAGAGGTGTCACCAGGACGGCCATCTATTACGGCCTGGAGGTAACGGGGATCCGCCACGGATACCACGGGATGATCCACAGCCATTTTGTCAACCTCAGGGCCCACAGCGTCAGTGATATTCTGTCCAAAGGGGGTACGATTCTTAAAACGGCCCGAAGTAAGGAATTCATGGAACCGGAAGGGCGCAGGAAAGCTTACGAGAACCTGAAAGAGGCAGGGATCGATGCGGTGGTGGTGATCGGCGGGGACGGATCGCTGACCGGGGCCCGTGTGTTCTGTGACGAATACTTCGACATTCCGTTTGTCGGAGTTCCGGGTACCATCGACAATGATATCAACGGAACCGATTATACCATCGGTTACGACACTGCTTTGAATACGGTAGTGGAGGCGGTGGACAAGATCAGGGACACCGCCGGAAGCCATAACCGGCTCTTCTTTATCGAGGTGATGGGCAGGGATGCCGGTTTTATAGCCCTGAGAAGCGGTATCGCCTGCGGGGCCGAGGCCATCCTGATACCGGAAGTTCAAGGGCAGGTCACCAACCTGAAGGATTTTCTGGAGAAGGGTTTCAAGCGAAAGAAGTCCAGTAATATCATTATCGTGGCCGAAGGGGATGAAGAGGGAGGTGCATTTGCCATCGCCGATAAGGTGAAGGAGGATTTCAAGGATTATGATACCCGGGTCTCGGTACTCGGACATATCCAGAGGGGAGGAACCCCTTCAGCCCACGACCGGGTGATGGCCAGCACTCTTGGATACGCAGCCGTGGAGGCACTGATGGATGATCAGAAGAGTGTGATGATCGGGATCCACAACAATGAGATCGACCAGGTTCCGTTCCGTAAAGTGATCAAACTGAAGAAGCAGGTGGATCCTGATGAGATGCAGATGGTGGAGATCCTGTCTGTTTAGCATCCTGCATTTTTTCATCCCGTAGCTTTTTTTGTACATTTCCATAGATGGAAGGGGAAAAGGTATATGCCAGTGTCATTTTACCCCTGGCCGTGGGGGGCACATTTACCTACCAGGTGCCCAGAGAGTTCAGAGAGAAGGTGAAACCCGGAAGCAGGGTACTGGTCTCCTTCGGCAAAAAGCGGGTCTACCCGGCCATTGTCCATTCTCTGAGCGATCTTCCGCCGGAAAAATTCCGGCCCAAACCGGTTCTGGAGGTGCTGGACCGGGATGAAGTGGTCACCGGAGAGCAGCTGCAGTTCTGGGAGTGGATGTCCTCCTATTATCTCTGCAGCCTGGGGGAGGTGATGCGGGCGGCCATTCCTTCAGGACTCAGGCCTGAGAGTGAATCGAGAATCAGAATCTCTCCCGTATTTAATGATTTTTCCAGGCTGGACCGCCATGAGCTGCTGCTGTTTGAAGTGGTCCGTGACCAGGGAGAGGTGACCCTGGGGGAGCTTGATTTGGCCGGACTGAGTGCCGATCCCATGAAGCTGCTGAAGAGAATGGTGGAGCTGGGTGCCGTGGAAATCAACGAATTTGTCCGGCGTGCCCATCCCAGACGCACTGTCGCCTATGTGAAACTGGTTCCCGAGTCCCAAACCGGAAAAGATCTTCACCAGATCCTCGACCAGCTGGAGCGGGCCCCCAGGCAGCAGTCGTTTTTGGAGCGTTTCCTGGACTTTCTGGAGGAGAGAGGCGAGAGCGAGCTGAGAAGGAAGGAACTAATCCGCCAGAAGGGCGATTCCGGTGCCCTGGCGGCTCTTCTGAAAAAAGGAATTATGGAACAGGTGGAGAGGGAGGAACTGGGGAGGGATGTGGTTGAAGATACAGAACTTCGGGGTGAGCCTTTTCAGCTTTCACCGGTCCAGGAGAAAGCCCTTGAACAGGTCAGGGAGCAGTTCGGACAGCGGCAATCGGTCCTGTTGCACGGAGTGGCTTCCAGCGGAAAGACAGAGATCTACACCCATCTGATGCAGGAGATGCTGGATCAGGGAAAGCAGGTGCTCTACCTGCTTCCCGAGATCGCGCTCACCACCCAGATCATCGAGCGCATCCGGCGTGTATTCGGCAACCGGGTCGGGGTCTTTCATTCGCTCTACACCGATTCGGAACGGGTGCATGTTTACCGGAACCTGCTGGGATTGACCGATGAAGATCCGTACCGGATCGTGATCGGTGTGCGGTCGGCCATCTTTCTTCCCTTTCGGGAACTGGGGCTGGTCA
>CAZOHA010000019.1:0-19188 GCA_964579515.1 uncultured Bacteroides sp.
CTCTATGCGGTCTACACGCCCCGGGGACCCAATGAAAAGCCGGGCGGCAGAAGGATGGAATATCTCCGTTCAGGCCTGGAGGCCGGTTCACCCCAACCACTTTTTGAAGAAGGGTTCCGGGCCTCCTCTCCTGCCTACAGTCCCGACGGAAAATGGATCGGCTTTCTTTACGCGGAAGGGGAAGATCAGAGACAGGTGTGGGCCATGCCCGCCCGGGGCGGAGAAATGTTCCGGCTCACCTCGGCACCCTCGGGCGTCAGCTCCTTCCGCTGGCAGCCGGAGGGAAGGGGGCTGGCCTACCTCTCCGGGGCAGAGCCTTCGGAGCGGGAAAAGCAGCTGGAGGAGCGCGGATACGATTTCATCTTTTATGAAGAGAACCTGAAGAACAATCACCTCTTCTACAGCTGGTACGACGAGAACTGGAAACAGGTGGGACTCTGGCAGCTCACCGGGGGAATGAACGCCTGGGATTTCACATTCAATCACCAGGGGACGCAGATCGCCGTCACCCTCTCGCCGGAGAACCTGATCGACCACCGCTACATGTTCCGTAAGATCTACGTGGTGGACCTGGAAAGCGGAGAGATGAAACAGGTCTCCCGGAACGAAGGAAAACTGGGGAACTATCAGTTCAATCCCTCGGGCACCCACCTGGCCTACAACGCCTCCCTCCACCTGAACGACCACAAGGAGAGCCAGGTCTATGTGGTGGACCTGGAGGACTTTTCGGTGGTCAACCTGACACCACCGGACTTCCGGGGTCATGTGAACTGGGTGAGCTGGAAGGACGACCGCCACGTGCTTTACCGGTCGGGCGAGGGGGTCTACCCCACCCTCAGCACCGTTCCCCTGAAGGGGGGAGAGCGGGAAGTGATCCTGAATGCAGCCGACATCGGACTGATATTCAGCGACCCGGAAATATCCGAGGACGGATCGCACTTCTATTTCACCGCCGACACCCCGGAGGATCCCGGAAACATCTATCACTGGGACGGAAAGAGTGACCCGGAACGGCTGACCGACCTGAATCCGGCCCTCCGTCAAAAGGAACTGGGGAAGCAGGAGGTGATCCGCTTCCAGGCCAGGGACGGGATGGAGATCGAGGGACTGGTGATCCACCCCCTTGAATATACCGAAGGGGAGAGCTATCCGCTGATCGTCTATGTGCACGGCGGACCCGAATCGCACCATTCCAACGGCTGGCTGAGCCGGTACTCCACCCCCGGACAGGTGATGGCCGGCAAAGGCTATCTGGTCATGTACCTGAACTATCGCGCCAGCACCGGGTATGGCGTCGATTTTGGTATGGAGGGATTCATGGACCCTGCGGGCAAAGAGTTCGACGACATCGCCGATGGGATCGAATGGGCGGTCACGGCCAAAGGGGCCGATCCGGAGAGGGTCGGGATGGCCGGCGGATCCTACGGAGGGTATGCCTCGGGATGGTTCGCCACCTATTACACCCGGTATGTGAAAGCGGTGTGCATGTTCGTCGGGGTGAGCAACAACATCAGCCGCAGGGGCACCACCGACATCCCCTATGAAGAGCTCTATGTCCATTCCGGCAAACCCCTGGAGGAGCAGTGGCAGCTGGCCCTGGAGAGAAGCCCCGTCTACTGGGCCCACCAGAGCCGGACCGCCACCCTGATCTACGGGGGAGCAGCCGATACAAGGGTGCACCCTTCCCAGAGTCTGGAGCTGTACCGGAGAATGAAAATGAACGATCACCCTGCCGTAAGGCTGGTCCAGTACCCCGGCGAAGGGCACGGCAACCGGAAACAGGTGGGCCAGATCGATGTGCTCTACCGCCAGATGGAGTGGTTCGACTGGTATGTCAGAGACCAGGAGCCCCTCGACGGACCCATGCCGAGACTGGATATCAGCGATCGTTACGGACTAAACTGGAACCTGTGATTGGAGTGATTAAAGCTGCCTCCTCAACTGCTCCAGCCCCTCCAGGTTCCGCTCCAGGACGGGACGGATATCCTCTCCTTCGGTGTGCCCTATGATACCGATCAGGCCCTCATAGCCCGCATCCCGGATGGTGCGCATCATTTCCAGCTCCAGGTTCCCCTCTCCAAGGGGAAGGATCTTGGGGCCCTCTTTCTTCATGCCGTTGAGATTGATGGTGTTCAGATAGGGCATCATCCGCTCCAGCAACGCACCGAACCGGTCCGTCTGGTGATGACCGTGATGGAAATTATAGACGATCCCGATCTGGTCCGACCCGATGGCTTCAATGATCCGGACCTGGTTCTCGGGATCGCCGTACCATCCGCCATGGTTGTAGAGCGAAAGTGTGCATCCCAGTTTCTCCGCCCGTTCCAGGATCTTCCTGACTGCCTGCACAGCGGCATCGAGCCGCTGCTCCTCCGGACCCTCTTCGAAAGCACCTTCCGGGAATCCGATCCACAGGTCGGTGCGGGTGCCGGTCTCCTCCAGGATCTGAAAGATCTGCCGGTTGGCCTCGCTGAACAGGTCTTCGTTCCGCGGATCGACCCACAGCCAGACCGCGGTCAGTTCAATCCCGCCTGTCTCCAACGCTTCGATCTCCTTCCGGAACGACGGAATGTGCCGGTCCCGGTAATCGTAAGCCATTCGACTGATCCCCAGTTCATTGAGCATCTTTGCCCGCTCCCCGGGTGTCCGTTCTGCGGCATCGAACGGAACAATGCACCAGGCCACCAGATTCTCCCTGCTGAACAGATCCCCTTCCTTTCCGTCACTCCGGTTGCAACCCATTGCCACTGCCATCAGAAAACAACCTGTTAACAAATTCCATTTATTGATCATCGACGTAGTATCTTCCAAGTTCTCCGACAATGACTCGTTTTACCTCCAGCGGATCGATGATCCCTGAATGCCTGTAGATGACCTCCCCGCCCGGGGCGATCAGCATCGTATAGGGAATGTTGCCCTGCCAGCCGGGATCCACCGCATCGAACAAAGGATCTTTATCGTCATGGGCATACAGATAGTTGATGAATGAAGCTTCCGTCGACTCGAGGAAATCCTGCACCCGCTCTTCCTGTCCGGGCCGGTCCAAACTGACTGACACCAGCTCAAAGTCCCGCCGACCGTACATACGCCGGAGAGTCACCAGTTCGGGAAATTCGATCACACAGGGACCGCACCAGGTGGCCCAGAAATTAATCAACCGGTAGGTATCTCCCCGGTTGGCCAGCAGCGTATCCAGGCCGTCGTTTTGCAAATACCGGAGGGTGACCGGCCGCTCCGCCCAGCGCCTGTCGAGCGTGGCCCTCCAGTCCACCTTCGATTTCCATTTCATGGAACACCCGAAGGCGCGCGTGGTCTCCACCGGAACCCGTTCTCCTGACAGCAGGGCTTCTATGGCATTTATGGCATCGGTCTGCCCGGGTGCCCGGTAAGGATCCTCCGTATCATCGAACCTTCCCCGGTACCGGAGCTTCCTCTCCTTATCGAAAATAAACACATGCGGGGTGGCAACCGCCCCGTAGGCCATGGCCGTCTCCTGGGTCTCCCCATCATAGAGGTATGGAAAATTATAGTCCAGCTCCTCCGCCCTGATTTTCATCTCTTCGAAACTGTCCCCCAGATCGCTGTATCCCAGCTCCTCCGGACATACCGCATCGGGATAATTGGAAGAGATGGCCACCAGCTGCATTTCAACGGAGGAGTACCCGGATGCCAGCTTTTTCATCTTCTCTTCATAGGCCTGGGCCGTGGGACAGTGATTGGCGGTGAAGACCACCACCAGAACCTCCGCCCGGCTGAAATCACCGAGGGTGTGAAACTGGCCGTCGATTCCCTTCAGACGAAAACCGGGCGCCTCCGCCCCGATCTCCAGAACCGGCGGATCCTGCGAATGCAGAGTGATCCCTGAAAGAACAGAGACTGCCAGTAGCAGGGTGAATGCCCTCCTTTTCTCATAGTGATGATTATACTTTATCCATTTATTAACCATTTCAGTCTCGAATAGAACCAAACAAGTATAGCAAACTGATAATTTACATCTCTTTCTCCGAGCTTACTGAACCGTCTGGTCCAGCGGCATCTCCAGCCTCTTATAGAGGTTCCGGCGGCCGGCCTTGTCCTTCTCCAACACCTCCCTGGCATATCCGGCCACCTCCCTGGCCACCCGGCGGGGAACCACCACCACCCCGTCGCCGTCGGCCACCACCACATCGCCGGGACAGACCAGCGCGCCGCCGAAGGAGAGCGGACGGTTCACCGATTCCAGTTCATTACGGCCGGGACGGATCCCCCGGCCTTTCTCTCTGAGGTAGAGCGGGAATTGCTGCATGGCCACCTCGTCGGTGTCGCGCGAGGAGGCATCGGTGATTACTCCGACAGCCCCGTGCGATTTCCAGAGAAGCACATTGTTGGAACCGATGGTGCCGATATCCATCTCCTCCACATCATCGATCACGATCACTACACCCTTGTGAATCAGCGGGATGAACGCTTCCGACGAATATGTGCCGTAAAAATTGCCCTCCCAGGCAGAAAAATCCTCCCCGGGTTCGGGACGATCGGACCGCTGGGTGGGCACATAACGTACTGTCAGCGCAATCCCACGGATAATATGGGAGAGCTCCTCGTAATCGACCCACGAAGGGTGGATGGCCGGATCCACCAGGCCCTGGCCGGGCAGCCCTGCCATATCGAGGCCATCCGAAACATCGGCCACTCTCAGTCCCTCAAACAGGGCCAGCAACTCCTGGTCCTGCTCCTCGGTATACCAGGTGGTCTGCATAAAACTGTACCCGAACATCATTTCGGCCGGTTCGACTTGCTGACCCGACACACGGCCGGTCAAAGCAAACAGGGCCACATAAATACCAATACTCAGCTTTTTCATGGTTTATTCGTTTAGTTCCAGATATTCCGTTAGTATTCGCTTGCCTTTCCGGATCGCCTCTCTGCCCGAACTCTCGATCCCGTACCATCCCCGGTAGCCCATCTTCCGGCACAACCGGATCATGCGGGCCGACAGAAGGTCGTCCGGCTGGTTCCGGTACGACATGCCTTTTGCAAAGGGCAGCATCTTCTCCAGGTACTGAACATTGTCGAAGTCATCCGTGGGTTGCCTCCAATCGGGGTAACTGCCGAACAGGGGGTGGTCCACCTCCCTGAACAGCCTTTCCATCCATCCGGCATCGTTGGATACCCCGCCGTGGTTTTCGATCAGTACATTGATCCCCGGTTCTGAAGCATACTCCAGCAACATCCGGTAGGAGTCGGCGGCCCATTTGAGGCATTCCTCCGGGTCATCCCCCTCGCGTCCGCGGCAATTGGTGCGAATGGAATGGCAGCCCAGATAATGGGCGATATCGATCCATTTGCGGTGATTGATCCCGAACTGCTCCCTACCCTCCCGGTCCGGCACACAGGGATCGCCCTCGGCATCCACCATGATCAGCACCATGGTGATCCCGTGGTCATCGGCATTCCTTTTCAGCTGGTTCAGGTAATTCACATGGGGGACTTCAAACAGGGTGTTGACGAACTCGATTCCGTTGATATCAAAATCCTCCCGGGCGATTCGCGGAAAATCGAGGGTTTTCCATTTTCCTTCCCTGATTTCGCGGACCAGCGCCCACTGGGCGATGGAGATATCATCTTTATCAGCAGCGAGTCCCCGGCGGTCCGGAGCATCCTCCGGACCGCCGGCGGGAACATCCTCCGGACGGCTCCCGGGAGCATCCTCCGCGCTGTCCCGGGGATAGGCGGAACCGGAAGCCCTCGCTCCCGTGGAAACCATTCCCATGGCCCCCGCGGCACCCACCCCCATGGCACCTGCGGCAACTATTCCCGTGGCACCCGCCGCCACCGATTTCTCAATAAACTCCCTCCTTTTCATAGCTACCTTTATGACTTTATGGACTTTACAAACTTTATAGACTACATATCCCATCCTTCCCGGTAAACCCTGGTCAGGTACTGATTCGCCTCCGGATGGTTGGAGATGACCCCGCGGGCCGAATCCCACTGCACCTTTCTACCCGCTCGGAGGGCCACCCCGCCCAGCAGGATCGTCTCCGTGACCGGACCGGCTTTCAAAAAGGTCCCGGGCGACTGGGTCGCGCTCCTGAATGCATCGATCCATACCCGCTCGTTCCTGCTGGTCTTCTCTTCGGGCGGTTCTGCACTGCCCGTAAACTCGATCATTCGCCGCTCCGGTATAAGGGCCGGACGTTCCCCCCGGAAGTCCGCAAGGATCTTACCGCTCTCTCCCACAAACATCATCCCCTCCCTGGGAAGTTCCTTATCATCCATGTCCAGTTCATCCGGTGTAAGGGGCTTCATTCCCCCGTCGTACCAGAACAGCTTAAATGCCGGAAGGGATTCCTGGGCCGGGAATTCAAACTCCACCATGCAGGAGTAAGGGAATGCCACATCGTTATGAACCATCCTGCTCACGTGATTCTCGATCCTGCAGGTGGTGGTCCCGTAGGCCCTGGCACTCAGGGGCGGTGTGTTGATACCGAAAGTGAGGAAGAGCGGCCACATGCTGTAGTGCCCCATGTCGGCGATGCTTCCGGCACCGAAATCGTACCATCCGCGGAAGACTGCATGGGTATAATTGGGATGGTAGGGCCTGTCGGGGACCGGTCCCAGCCAGAGCTGCCAGTCGAACCCCTCCGGTACCGGTGGTGTCTCATCCGGGTTGGAGGTCCATTGCGGCCATACGGGCCGGTTCGACCAGTTGTGGATCTCTTTCAGCTCTCCGATGGCCCCCTGACCGATCCACTCCAGGGCCGTGGCCAGCCCGCTTCGTTCGCTCCATGCCAGCAGGTGGGTGCTCACCCCGGTCTCTTCTGCTATCCCGATGGTGCGCTTCGCCTCCAGCATCCGGTTGGCGATGGGTTTGTGGATGACCACATGCTTCCCCTGTTTCATGAAATCGATGGAAACAGCCGCATGGAGATGATCGGGGGTCATCACCTTCACCGCATCCACCCCCGTCTCCTTCGCCAGCAGCTCTCTGTAATCGCTGTAAGAAGCACATCCCCGGTAGCTGTCCTTTTCCCGCTTGAGGGCATAATATCTGTTCACCAGCTCCTGACCCACATCACGGCCTCCCGGTATGCCCTCCCATGCGGCTCCCCAGCCGGGATCCTCCAGGGCCCGCCTGACCCTGTTTCGGATACCGTGAAGGGACCAGTCCACATAGTTGGTGCTGAACTTATTGGGATCACAGACCGAAGTGATCTGAACGTCTTCCTGCCCCAGCAGGCTGGTCATCTCGCGGATACCCTGGGTGCCGCATCCGATGTAAGCGATATTCAACCGGTCGCTCGGAGGGGTGTGCCGGCTGCCCCCCAATACATGGGCCGGAACGATGGTAAATGCAGTGGCTGCCGCAGTAGTTCCCACGAACTCCCTGCGGGTCATTTTTCCAGAATGTTTCATGTTGGTAGTTGGTTTTAGTATCCTAAATGTAAGCATTTCCCTTCAGACCCGGTTCTGAAAGATTTTTTTCTTAAATTGGATGGCGTTTTCGACAACATTGCATAAAATACCTAACAAAAATCTGTATCGTTATGAGTAAAAAGAATGACGGGGGTATCTCCAGGAGAAGATTCCTCGGAACCACCGCAGCAGCAACCGCCGGCTTCACTATCATCCCCAGCCATGTGGTGAGCGGGCTTGGACATGTGGCACCCAGTGACAAACTGAATATCGCAGGAGTGGGTGTTGGCGGCATGGGCCGCCGCAACCTCAGGGCTATCCAGGGCCAGAACATCGTGGCCCTCTGCGATGTGGACTGGAAATATTCACAAAAAACTTTCGACGACTATCCCAAGGCCAAGAAGTACTGGGACTGGAGGAAGATGTACGATGAGATGGGCAAAGAGATCGACGCCGTGGTAGTGGCCACCGCCGACCACACCCATGCCCTGATCGCCTCTTACGGGATGGAGATGGGTATGCACATGTACGTGCAGAAGCCCCTGACCCATTCGGTGTATGAATCCCGTCTTCTGACCAACCTGGCCGAGAAGCACAAGGTGGCCACCTCCATGGGGAACCAGGGTTCTTCAGGCGAAGGGGTCAACCTGGTGGTGGAATGGATCATGAACGGCGAGATCGGCGAAGTCAGCAAGGTGGAGGCGTTCACCGACCGGCCCATCTGGCCCCAGGGGCTCAACGTGCCCGAGGAAAAAATGGCAGTGCCCGAGACCCTGAACTGGGATCTCTTTACCGGTCCGGCCGAAATGGTGCCTTACAACGAAATCTACACTCCATGGAACTGGAGGGGCTGGTGGGACTATGGTACCGGTGCCCTGGGAGACATGGCGTGCCACATCCTGCACCCGGTATTCGTGGGGCTGCAGCTCCAGTACCCGACCAGGGTACAGGGAAGTTCAACGCTGCTGCTCACCAAATGCGCTCCCAATGCAGAGATGGTGAAACTGACCTATCCGGAGCGTCCCGCAGCCGAAAAGGTGAAATTCCCCGAGGTGGAAGTCACCTGGTACGACGGCGGATTGCAGCCCATGAAACCGGAAGGCTGGCCCGACGGAAGGAACATGAACGATGCGGGAGGCGGAGTGCTCTTCCACGGAACCAAAGACACCCTGATATGCGGATGCTACGGAAAAGATCCCTGGCTGCTTTCAGGCCGTGTTCCCGATGCACCGAAATTCAGGAGGCGCGTGGAGACCAGCCACGAGATGGACTGGATCCGTGCCTGCAAGGAGAGCCCGGAGAACAGGGTCGAGACTGCCTCACCCTTCAGCGAAGCCGGCCCCTTCAACGAGATGGTGGTCATGGGCGTGAACGCCGTGCGTCTCCAGGGCCTGAACAAGGAGCTGGAGTGGGATGGAGAGAACATGGAATTCACCAATATCGGAGATAACGAAAAACTCCGGACCGTCATCGAGGACGGATTCGAGATCATCGACGGTGATCCGCGTTTCGATAAAACCTGGACCGATCCCTTCTCAGCCAAGGATTTCGCCAAAGAACTGGTGAAGCATACCCCGCGCAAGGGGGGATGGGAGCTTCCCGACATGCCGGCGTAAGCAGAGATGGACATCTCTGGACCGGCCACTGGAACGGGATGATCGCCGAGAGCAAGTTCCCCGACTTCAATCCCGATTTCGCCGATGTGGCCAAGACCAGGTATATCGGATTTCAGGACCACGGCCATGCAGTCTGGTTCCGGAATATCAAGATCTGGGAGATGTAGGCCGGGGTCCACAGATTGAAAATGAAAAAGAGGCTGTCTCATATTTCTGTGAGGCGGCCTTTTTTTTCAAAGGGGAGTCCCGGTTATGGTTTTCAGGGGTTCCCGGTTATGGTTTTCAGGGGTCCCGTTTTCCGATTTCACGGGGTAACATTTTCGTTCGTTTTTGAAATATCGAAAATTTCATTTAAGATCAATTGAATAAAAAGATCGACTTATACTTTTGTTAATGAGTAATTTATACGAACGAACAATATTGTTGAGTTTTTAAGAAAAGTCGCAAAATTGTTTCGCAATTAACATTTATGTTACTTCGTGAAATGATGAAAATAGCAATACGTGGCACAACAGCAGTCTGCCTATCAGTCTGCACAGCATTCTGCCTGGTGCTGGGAGCCTGCTCGGGCAGGTCCGGCGGGGAGGCCGGCCGCACCGAGATACTCCGGTGGAAGGACGGGAAAAAAGCAGCGATATCCATCACATGGGACGACGGCTCGATCAATCAGTTCAGGGTGGGAGTACCGCTGCTGGAAAAATACGGGTTTCGCGGAACTTTCTTCATCAATACCGGCCATATACCTGGTTCTAAACATCAGGCCAGGTTCATCGGCAGGCCTGTGGAGGAGATCATCCGGGAGACTGAGACCATCCCCACCGGCCTGGAGAACCTGTTCGAAAGAGGATCGGCGGTGGGTTTCCTGGGATATGAAGGTATGATGGCCTACCACTCCAGGGCCGGTTCTGCCGTGGATGCCGGAGATATCCAGAGGGCCTGCGATATCATCGACGAAGCTTATGCACTGGTCCGTTCCGGAGAGGTAAAAAGAAGCGACGAGGTCGAATTCCCCAATGACGACTATATGGGCGGGGAGCTGATCACCTGGGAGGAGATCCGGGAGATCGCCTCCCGCGGTCACGAGTTCGGGAATCATACCATCTCCCATCCCCGGCTGGCTATCCTGGACGAGCCGAACCTGCTTTGGGAACTGGAAATGTGCAGGGAGGATATCCTCCATAACCTGGGGCCGGGACACACCTTCTCCTGCGAGTGTCCCTACGGCACCGAGAATGAACGGGTCATGGAATACGCCTTCGATATTCATCCGGCCCTGCGCAACCGGATGCCGGAACCCTATCTGGCCGAGTTGAACCGTGCCAGTGACACTCCCCCCGGCGCGGCTGAAGGGGAGTACGTGCAGTGGCAGCGGGGCCCGCTGTCCGGCACGCCGCTGGAAAGGATGAAGTCATGGGTGGACACCTGTCTGGCCCATGATCATCTCTGGCTGGTCCTGGTCTTCCACGGTGTGGAAGGAGTGGGATGGGAGCCTGTTCCGGAAGAGACCCTGGAACGTTATTTCCGCTATATGGACTCCTCCGGTGACCGGTTATGGGTGGGTACTTTCCGGGAGGTCACCAAATACATGAGGGAACGGATGAGCAGTCAAATATCGGTCACCCGCGAAGCCGGCGAACTGAACATCGAGCTCACCCACCGGATCGATCCGGAGCTTTATGACATGCCCCTTACCCTCAGAACCCTGCTGCCGGACGACTGGGAGCAGGTAATCGTCAGTCAGGGTGGGGAGACCCTGGATCATACCGTCGAGAAGGAGGGTTCAGCGACCTACATCACCTACAACGCCGCCCCCAATCGCGAAAGGATCGTGGTCAGAGCACCACGCCTTCCATCGATTTCTCCAGTTCGCGGGCATGGCCAAGGAACTCTTCCAGGCTCATCTCCTTGAATAAGAGCAGCCCGTGGGTGGTGCGCACCCTCGGGCTGTCGTTCTGATAGAAGTAGTGCTTGCCCAGCAGTAACTGGACCATCTTCAGCTGCTCCACCCAGATTCTCTTGGTGAGATCGCTGAATTTTCCGTCATGCTGGTAACTGGGGAAGGAGGCCTCCACCTGACTGAGATAGCTGTTGGTGAAAGCGTTGTCCATGACGCTCATGGCGTTGAGCGAGACCGGTACGATCCGGTTGGCCTCGGCCGGATGGAACCGGTACCAGACATTGCGGTAACCCCATACCCGGAGGTGCGAAAGGTCCTCCTCCTTGCTCCACATCCGGAGCGCCTCCGCGATCACCTGGAGTACTTTGTAATGGGTATCCGGTCCGCTGCCCTCGGGATCGAAGGCCAGGCTCACCACGGTGGGCCTGATCTCCCTCAAATTTTCCAGGATCGGCTGGACATCCCGGTCCCTCTTGGGCTGCTCGGTGAAAATATCGCCGGTGTAGAATCCCAGCCTCAGGTGATGCACGTTTTTGGTCTCGATACCGAAATAGGCCCAGACCAGCTCCTCTTCGTATTCGCGGATCATGCCCTTGAGCTTCTGGATATCGGGCAGGTTGATCTCTCCGTCGTAACTCTTTTTCAGGATCATCAGGATGTTGTTGATCTCATCCCTCAGCTGTTCAACGCTCTTCACCTTGTAAAGGCCGACGATATCCCGCACGATCCTGTGGGCCAGCCCGCGCCTTCGTTCATGCTCCTCTCCGGAAGCCACCTTGAGCAGATAGTGGTTCACATCCTTGTCCCGCTTGTAGAGATACCCCTTCTCGAAAAAATCGGGGTAGCGGACCATGGAGATGGACCCCGTATCCAGGAAATGTTTGGTATCTTCCAGCGCGTCGATCACGAACTGATTGGTCACCGCGGTGAATCCCGAGGTGAGGACCGAGAAGTAATTGGAATTGGTCTCGTTCCTCATGAGCCGGTGAATATGCGGATTCAGCCCCAGCATAATATCGTCGTGATGCGGTCCGGTATGGTAGTAGACCTGGTTCTTCTCGGCCACCATACCCTTCTCGAACTTTCCAACGGTGGAATCGTTCACCGAGGGGACCGTTTTTTCGCTGAGGCCGGGAATCATCCGGCAATAGCGGTCCTCACGGAGATCATTCATGGTCAGGTGGTGACCGTATTTCTGGAGGCGGTTGCAGAGGTCGATCACCGCCCGGTCGGTTTTCTCCTGGGTCCACTCACCCTCCCTGTAATAGGCATCGACCGAGGTCTGCAGGGAAGAGGCCGCCCCGGTGGTCAGGTAGAACCTGGCATTATCCAGTTTGGAAAGGACGCTGGCGGGGTATAGGACCGAAGGCTCACTCTCCAGGGCGTTCTTCACCATGGGTGCTTTCGCCTCCCCTGCGGCAAAAATAATCGCCACAGAGTCTGGATTGTAGGTGATGGTCTCCAGGCCGATGGTGATCACCAGCCGGTTCCGGGAGATCTCAATTCCGCCCAGATCAGAGGCAGCCACCGCCTGGGTCTCGAAATTGGTTTCCGTGAGCCGGGTGGTGGAATAGTGATCCGATCCCCGGGTATTGAATGCGATGTGTCCGTCGGGACCGATCCCTCCCAGGAAGAAACCAATGCCCCCTTTCTCTCTCACTTTCTGCTCATAACCGGTGCACCAGTCGTCGATGGCGAAGATCGACTCCTGTTGAAGCCGTTCAAAATGGGTCCTGGGTTCCCGGTAGCGCAGCGAGATATCCACCCGGTTATCGGGAAATACCTCCGAATAATGGTGCCCTCCGGCCAGGGGGATCTCGTCGGAATTGATCAGGAGGGCATTGCCGGGATCGAGGCCGAAGCCTTCCACGTAGTATTTCTTCACATAGTTGCAGAAACTGTTGTGCTGCCTGGAGCTGATGGGATAGAATTCATCGATCTGAACAAACTGCAGCTCCTTCAGGGAGGGCTTCTTCATTCCGGCGATCCCGTACTTCTCCCGCAGGTCCTTGACCTTCTTCCCTTCCCAGTTCTCCAGCATATAACTGGTCCATTTGATAAAATACTCCGGGGTTTTTCCTGTGGGCAGACTGATCACCCCCGTGGGGTTCTCCCCTGCCCATTCCAGAAACCGCAGCGAGGTGAGCAGACCCATCAGAGGAAAGTTCTCGACCACGATGTAGGGAATGCGGGTGGTGATCTCAGGTGAACCGGACAACTGGTAGAACGCCGATTCCACGTTGGATTTAAAATTCATATATAGCAGGTTTTTGAATCATTGGTTTCAGAGCGAAAAGCAAATTTATGGCTTTTGGCCCGTGATAACAACGGGCAACGGAAATTTAACCGCAAGTTCACCTGCCGTGTAACCGTGATCTCCGGGGCGCGCCATCAAGGGATCTGCCCGGCACGCCTTAAAGGGATCTTCCCGGCACCCCCTCCAGGTGGCAATCGGCACAGGAGACAAAGTGAATATCGTTCTCACTCCAGCGGTCCCTGAAGGTGGTATTCATGGTCTCCACATCCAGGCCGCAGTTGGAGATGGCCGGGTGACATGTCCTGCACGATGCCCTGGCATCATTGGAATGATCCTGGTGGCAGGCCCTGCAGCTCAATCCCTCATGAACGCCCGCCGGGGTCCGGTCATCCTCGCTCCCCGCCTGATGCTTCCAGTCGGGGGCGTGGCACTGCACGCATACCCGCTGTACGGGATCGGGGGAAAAAGAGACCTGCCGGCCGTCGCTCATCATCTCCGGCCGGGGAAGATCACCGGCCCTCAGGTGGATCTGATCGGCCCTCAGGTAGAGTCCGGGGAACTCTTCTCTTCGCTCCCGCTCATAAAAGATGGCATCCGGATCATCCATGGAGGCCGGGCGTACCCGGACAGGATTCTCCATATGGACCGGATGGCAGGCGAGGCAGGGGATCACCGGATCGCCGCCCTTTTCTGCGTCCTTCAGCTGCCAGGGGCCCGAGGTGGAGATCGGCTCCACAAGGTCCCCGATAGTTCCATCGTAATACATTCCGTGACAGCGGAAACAATCGGGATAGAGCCGTTCCATCCGGTTATGGTCTTCGTTCAGGAAGATATCGGCATAGGTGGCCGAATGCCCGCCGGAAGTCCACCGTTTATATTCGTCCTGGTGGCAGCGGATGCACTCCTGCATCACCTCCAGAACCTGTGCCTCCTCCAGCTTAACGGTGCCGGGTGCGGGATCCCCCCGCCAGTGGGTCAGTACCATACCCGCCCTTTCGGTCAGACTGTGCCATCCGTTGCTCAGTGCCGTTCCGTGGCAGCCCGCACAGGAAATATCCCGGTGGGCCGAAAGCTGCCAGCTCTCCAGCGAAGGAACGATCTCATGACAGGAACCGCAGGTCCGTTCCGGGTCGGCCTCGTTCCACCCGGTATAGCCCAGAAACAGCAGCAAAAGGGTTGCAGGTACAATGGATGCTGTCAGACGTATATGACTTCGCTTCACTGTGTTATGATTTAAAACCGGTTCCCCTCCAGGTCCGGATCATGTAATCCGATACCCAGTACCCCAGGGCCAGGATGGTCAGTACCGGATTGAATCCCCCGGCGGTGACAAACAGGCTCCCGTCGGCCACAAACAGGTTGTCGATGCCGTGGACCTGTCCGTACCGGTTGGTCACGGAGGTCTGCGGATCGTTTCCCATCCTGGCCGTGCCTGCCTGATGCTGACCTCCGCTCAATCCGCGTCCGCCCACCCGGAGCCACGTCCGGGCAGCTCCGGCCTCCTTCAGGACCTTCTCCGCCTTTTCGGAAAGCCACCGGCACTGTTCATGATCCAGCGGATGCCGCTCCCCGGAAAGCGCCACCACGGGGATCCCCCAGTGATCCTTCACCGACGGATCGACCGTGACCCTGGCATGGAAGTTGGGCATCTCCTGGACCGGCCCGTGAAGGGCGGCGGTCCTTTTGATATTCCTCATCTGAAAATCCTTGTGGGCCTTCCCCCAACGTGGTGAACCCGGGGGCCGGATACCGGTGTAGAGATAGGGCAGTGCATTGAATTCATTGCAAAGCAGTCCACCCCCCACGATCCCCTCGTTGTGATGGTTATAGTCACAGAAACCAAAGGTGGCACCGGGTCCGGCAAAATCGGTGATCTCCTCTTCGAAAATGGCCTGGGCCCCGGTGTAGGCGTGTCCCTGAAGGTTCCGGCCCAGCCAGTCGTACCGGTTGCCCAGTCCTTCGGGGTGGAGCCTGGAAGTGGAGTTGAGCATCAGCCTGGCGGTCTCGGTGGCCGAAGCGGCCAGGACCACCGCATCGGCATGTTGCACCTGTCCCTTCCCCCGTTCATCGAAATAGGCCACTCCCGTCACCCTGCCACGGTCATCGATCAGCACCTCGGCCACCTGGCAACGGGTCCTTACCTCGCAGTTCCCGGTGGCCATGGCAGCCGGGATCACGGTGTTCTGGGTACCGTTCTTTCCGTCCACCGGACAGGCGAATCCCACACAGGTGCGGTTCCGGATACAGGCCGGCCGGCCGTTATAGGGCACCGAGTTCCTCAGCATCGGGATGGGGAAAGGATGGAGCCCCAGCCTCCTGCAGGCAGCTGCCAGCACCTTTCCCTCGCTGTTATTCTCGAAGGGCGGCATGGGCTGCGGCCGCTTTCTGGGAGGGGCAAAAGGATTCTGGCTGTCATCGCCCGCCACGCCGATCTCCCATTCCGCTTTTTCGTAATAAGGCTCCAGCTCTTCGTAGGAGAGTGGCCAGTCCTCCAGGGTCGATCCCTCCACATCCCCGTAGGTGCTTCGCATTCTGAAATCCTCCGGCATGAACCTCCACGCCATGGCCCCGTAGCTGACCGTTCCCGATCCCACGCAGGCGGCATTGTGCCCGTATCCTCCCATGATGGGGGTGACCACCCTTCTCGAGCCGTCCGCCCCGATCCTCACCCTGGGATGCTTCCGGTGGTCGGGCCCGAATGCCGACCCGAGCACCTGGGTGCGCTGGGAGATCAGCTCGTCGTTGATATGGGCATCATAGTCGGGCCATCCGCCCCGCTCGAAGAGCACCACCGTCAGCCCCGCACGGGCAAGCTCCTGCGCCGCCACCCCGCCGCCGGCTCCGGCGCCGACGATCGCCACATGGACTCGCTTATTTGCCATAGTCCTCCAAATGTCTGTAATGATTTCTTCCCACTACCAGAGGATAATCGATGTCCATCATCCGGTAACTCATGTAATTCCGGTTACCCCCATGCCTGGGCGAGCCGTAGAATCCCTGCATGGTATGGTCGATCACCAGGTTGAAGAATTCTGCCTGGTCCACCCCCTGCCAGAGAGACCCGGGCAATTCACCCCTCTCCAGCCTGCTCAGGAGAGCATTCTGTTTCGAAAAGTCAAGGGCCTGAAAACGCTTTCCCGACTCCTCCAGCGAAGTGGCCTGGGTGGCAGCGATGCCCCGCTGGTAGATCACCTGGTGGTAATGGAACACCGCTACCAGCTGACGGTCGATGTAGTGGATCACCCCTGCTTCGGCGGCCCCTCCTCCCCACTCATCGGCAGGGATCACCTGTTCGCATAGGGCCATCAGGCAGGCGGCCTCTTCGGAGGTGAAAAACTGGTAGGGGCCTTGGGGCCGCATGCAGGAAGGCATCAGCAGGATGCTCCCGAAGCCGGCCATCCCGGTTTTCAGGAAGGTTCTTCTGTCCAGGGGCATGAGATCAGGATTAACTCCGGGAAATATTGAGAATATCCTGTTTAGAACAAAACTAAACTGCTACCGGTACATCTTCCCGGGAGCGGTGCGGGCCAGTCCGCTCATGAGGGCGGCAAGCTTCTCCGTCACCGCTTTGAAATAGCGTTCCCCTTTTTCGCGGGAGGCTTTTCGCGGATCCCCGATGCCGGTATCGGCGGTGGTCAGGCTCCATTTCCGCTCGGTCCAGGCCCACTTCTCGTTCAGCTCCTTCACCGCAAAGCCTCTGGACAGGCCCTCTCCAGCCTCTTCCAGCGGACGGACCAGCGCCGGCCAGGTGTAAAGCATCAGGCTGGTTTCCATCTCATCGGCATGGTCACCCTCATGCTCAAAGATGGTGCTCTTGTCGACCGACTGGAACCAGTTGCAGGTGGCCAGGAGCATTTCGGGGAACTGGTGGCCCACCTCGCGGATCATCTGTTTGAAATCGTTCCCGCCGTGCCCGTTGGCCAACAGCAGCCGCCTCACCCCGTGTCCTTCCAGGTTCTCCGTGATATCCTCCAGGATCGCCTGCTGGGTGGAGGGGTGCAGGTTCATGGTCATGGCGATGTCCCGCTGTCCGGTGTTCACCCCATAGGGCACCGTCGGAAGCACCACCACCCGGTCGCCCGACTCCCATGCCATCCGCGCCGCCTCATACACCAGTGCTTCGGTCTCGTAATTGTCGGTCCCGTATGGAAGATGGTAATTGTGGGCCTCGGTGGCCCCCCATGGCAGCACCGCCAGTTGATATTCCAGTTCCTTTACCGTACTCCAGTGGGTCTCTGACAGAATATATGGTCTCATAACGATCGGTATGGTTGGTTGATCTGACGATTCGACATTCAGGGATCCAGCGGACTCCTCAGGGCCCTCAAATTCTCCTCCGGGGTATCCACCGTGATCTCGCACCCTCCGGAAAGAATGAAACTGCGGCCCTCCTCGCTGCGGCACAGCTGTTCCGAACGCCGGGCCACCTCACCGGCAGGGAGGTCCCGGATCACCGATACCGGATCGAGGTTTCCACAGCGGGTGATCGCTCCTCCCAGCATCTCATGGGCCGTTTCCATATCGACCATCCAGTCGATGTCCACGATATCGGGACAGGTATCCCGGATGTCGGCCAGTAGATGGGTGATATTCCCGCAGATGTGCAACTTCACCTTCGCACCCAGCGACTGAATGTAGCCGAACAGCTCCCGGTGCTTCTCCTTCACGAAATCGCGGTAATTCTCATCCGAGATCTGCGAGCAGATGGCATCCCCCACCCCGATGACGGAACACCCCGCCTCGACCTGAGCCTTTGCAAAAGAACGGGCCGTGGACATGGTCCTGTCGATGAGCATCCGGACGAAGTCGGGTTCCATGAATATCTTCATCAGCACCTCGTTCACCCCGGCCAGATCACAGCTCTCGGCCAGCGGACCTTCGATCCAGCCGATGATGGGGATCCCGGAGCCGCCCACATGCCTGTGGAGCTCCTCCCCCGCCCGGATCCGGTCCAGGGTCCGTTCGCTGTGGTACACATCCGGATCCTTCAGTGCCCGGATATCTTCCACGGAGCGGACAATGGGCTCCTTCAGCCGGGGTACCGCCTCTTCTTGAAATTCTATCGCGGCCCCGAAGGCCGAAGTCTCCCGGAACGGATCGGAGATCAGTCCCACGGCATCGAGCCGGAAATCCTCCAGGCACCGCAGGTTACTCTCCACCAGCGCCCGGTAGTCGGAGGCGAATTCCCCGTAAGTGAACCCCGCATGACGGGCGGCAAAATGCATCAGGATCGGGTGAAAGGGGACAGGTTCGGTCATATAGATTTTTATTTCTTCGAAAAGTACAGACTTCTTCAAAAACAACAAAACCCCGAATTTTTCATCATTCCAGCAAGAAACAGGTCACCGATTTCGTTTCAGTATAGACATATATTATCTATTTATTAACATTTTCGGGGCATTTTTGTCTTTAGAATGTCTACCGGTAGATATTTTATATCCCAAAAAAACAGAAAAAGTATAGTAAATAGATACAAACCATCCCTTCCTGATGAATTATTCTGTGGCAACGGATAATTCCGGGGATTAACGGTGCTCGCAACTGCAGACCGCCTCCGGAACCACTTCCTGGGTCAGATTCATCCGGTGCAATCGCTCGCGGCGGCTCCGGATACAATGATCACAATCCGAGAAACGTTCCAGATCCCACAGATCGGCAAAGACCCTCCCTGCTCCCAGGCCGATCCCGTATTCCATCACCCGCTCCAGCGAGCGGACGGAGGGCTGTGAAAACTGTCCTTCCCCTGCCAGTCTGGCCAGTTCCCGGTTGCCCAGCCTGACCGGGATGACCGAGCAGACCGAGGCTCCGGCCTCAAATGCAAAGTCGATGGAACGGCAGGCCCACTCCACACCCTCCTCTTCGGTCATAAACGGCGGGCGAAGCAGGATGAAAGCGCGGACACTGATCCCGTGGGAGCGCAGGAATCCGGCGGCCCTCCGGAAATCATCCATCGTCATCCGTTTGTTCAGCCTTGGAAGGATCTCCGGGTGGACGGTCTCCAGCCCCATGGCCACCTGCAG
>CAZOHA010000019.1:19288-31812 GCA_964579515.1 uncultured Bacteroides sp.
TCAGCCTTGGAAGGATCTCCGGGTGGACGGTCTCCAGCCCCATGGCCACCTGCAGATGAGTGTTTCCGGACACTGAACCCGGATCATCACGGGCCGCACGAAGCAGGTCCAGGAACCGAAGGGTGCGGTACCCCATAAAGGCAGGGTGACTTTCCACCAGCAGGGTGTCGAACCGGCCGGCCAGACCGGCGATCTCTCCGTAATCGGCCGGAGGAATCGCCCCGGGATCGAAAAAGCTTCCGCTGTTGTATAATTTAAGGTGCCTGGTCTCCGGTAATCCGTTCAGACCGTTCCGGATCTGGGCCGGAATGGCACCTTCCGGTACGGTGTAAGAGGTGGTATGCTCCGATAGGTCACACATCAGGCACCGGAAGGGGCACCTGCGGTTGGTAAGCAGCAGGGTGGCCACTTTCCCGGCCTCGCCCCCGGCGGTCCGCTCCTCCTCCGTAAACGCCCCGTAGGGCTGATACGGATCCGTCCCGGTTTGCCTCGTCCCGGTTTGCCTCTTGACAGTTTGCCTCGTCCCGGTTTGCCTCGTGACGGTTTGCCTGGTCCCGGTCTTCCCGCCGCCGGCATTGCCCGGCGAGGGCTGATCCCCGCCAGAAAGTTCCCGGTCACTCATACCGGTCCAGAAACTCCCTCCGGTAGGCGATCTCCTTTTCAGGGAAGAGTTTCGAGAAGGCATCCTTACCGGCCGCCCCGTGCTGGAACCGCCGCTTCTCGAAGACCGGCATATCGATCCCGGTGACCGCCTTTACCCCGGCGGAAACTATCTGACCTTTCAGACGGTAGAGTTTTTCATGGTCCCATTCGGTGAGATCGATAAACGGGATGCCCTCGGCCACCTCGATCACATTGGCCAGGGTGTAGGGGCTGAACCCTTCGAAACCCAGGTTCTGCGTGGTGGCATAGGTACGCATATACCCGCGGCTCAGTCCGCCCGAATAGGTGAGCGAGTGCTTCATTTTTCCCACGCCCCATCCTTCGTGATAAAGCATCAGGTTGTTCAGCACGCTGCGGATGGTCAGCTCCGGGTTCTCCTCAATGGGATAGTCCTTCAGGTTCTCGTCCCCGCCGTCGCCGTCGATCATATATTTCCACCCGGGATACCTTCTTCGTACCCCCTCCAGCAGCGCCAGGTTCATGGTGGCCGCCTGAATGTCCAGGGGTTTGTAATCCTCCACCACCCCGACTGTCCGCTTCCAGTCGAGGTCTGAGAAATGCACTTCGACCGGTTCCAGGAACAGCTCCAGATCCACGGCCCGCAGGAACTCCCGGGCCTGCTCCAGGTCGCGTCCGTCCCCGTCCACGCTCAGGGTGAACGCCTTCAGCCTGGAAGGGCTCTCACCCAGTTCCACAAGGGCATGGCAGGTGAGCAGGAAGACCGATCCGCTGTCGATCCCAGCCGAGAAGGTCACTCCGACAGGTCCCGCCTTTGCCCTGAATTTCAGCCACTTTTTGATATACTCCTTCCCGATCTGTTCCACTCCGTCGGGCCGGTACCTGTTTCGTTCCGGGGTGAAGAAACGTTCATGCACCGGGGAGGGATCGGGGCATCCCAGCAGCTCGATTTTAGTGATGTAATGGGCAGGGGCCATCCGGGTGTAGGAGGGATGGAACTGATCTTCCAGGCCTTCCCTGACCAGATACTCATAGATGGTGTCGATCCGTTCTGCCAGCACCAGGCAGGGTCCATCCTTTAGTTTGGCTATGAAAAACCTCAGCGGGCGCCCGATGGAACGGGCCATGCGGATGGTCTTTCCCTCGACGGCCACCAGGGCGAACTGCCCGTCAATTCGGCGCACACCCTCGAGGTCGCCCCTGCGCACCAGCTCCACCGCCTCATCGCGCGACATGTTGTAAATCACATCTTTTCCCGGACCGGTCAGATCCACCACCCGGTTCACATACTCCTGTTTCATCATTATCTTTTTCTTACATAGTTCAATTGAAGTCGAAATGACACCCAAATGTAGTAAATATGGGCCGCACCCAGGTTTTTAGAAACTGTCTAAATAGGCATGTTCCAGGTTAAAAATAGTGCAGAAGTGTTAAAAAATTTTAAAATTTGGTAGTGACTAAACTGCGAAAACACTGACCACCCCCTGAAACTGAAATCATACATAAGAAACCATCTCATCATTGCAAAACTAAACTACTCCATTATGCGTACTCCTACATGGTGGAAGAGTGGCCTGCTGGCGCTCTTCCTTCTAGGCTTTGCAGGTAGCATGGCCTTTGCCCAGCAACGTACGGTAACCGGTACGGTGACCTCCGAAGAGGAGGGGCCGATCCCGGGGGTCAATATCGTGATCCAGGGAACCGTTACCGGGGCAGTGACCGATATCGAAGGGAACTACAGCATCACCGTTCCCGGTCCGGACGCCGTTCTGGTATTCTCTTCCATCGGTTATTCCACCCAGTCGATCCCGGTGGGCGACCGTTCGGTTATCGATGTGGTGATGACCCCGGATGTCACTTCGCTCGACGAGATCGTGGTGATCGGATACGGGACCCAGAAAAAGAAAGAGCTCACCAGTGCCGTGGCCAACGTACAGTCGGAAGACTTCGTCAAGGGGAATGTGAACAACCCTGCCCAGCTGATCCAGGGGAAGGTGGCCGGCCTCTCCATCAGTAAGCCGGGAGGCAACCCCAATGAAGGCTATACCCTCCGGCTCAGGGGCCTCAGCACCATCGGCGCCAACTCACAGCCGCTGGTGGTGATCGACGGGGTGATCGGCGGATCGCTCAGTAACGTGGATCCCAACGACATCGAGACCATCGACGTGCTGAAAGACGGTTCGGCCGCCGCCATTTACGGGACCAGGGGTTCCAGCGGGGTGATCATCGTCACCACCAAGAAAGGCCGCCTGGGGACCGCCCAGATCGACTACAACGGCTATGTGAGCCTGGAATCGGTGTCCAAGTATCCCAATGTGATGGATGCCGATGAATGGAGGGCTCTTTCCAGTGAAGTGGGCCTCGGGACCGACTTCGGTGCCAACACCAACTGGTTCGAGGAGACCACCCAGTCGGCCCTCTCCCATGTTCATAATATTTCGCTGACCGGCGGTTCGGAGAAGACCCGTTACCGGGCATCCTTCAACGTCAGGGATGCCGAGGGTGCCATCATCAACACCGGTTTCACCCAGCTGAACGGCCGGCTGAATATCAGCCAGCGGGCCATCGACGACCGCCTCAGAGTGGCTCTGAATATCGGGGCAACCCAGCGGGAAGCACAGTACGGGTTCAACGAAGCCTTCCGTTACGCCACCATCTACAATCCCACCGCCCCCGTCATGTTCGAGGAGGGTCACCCGGATTACGATACCTACGACGGCTATTTCCAGCAGATCCTGTTCGACTACTACAACCCGGTGCAGATCCTGGAGCAGAACGTCAACAACGGGGTCGACAAAAGGCTGAACGTGGCCGCGCGCGGGACCTTCGAGGTGATCGAGGGGCTCAATCTGGAGGCGTTCTATTCCATCCAGAGCGAATCGGACCTCCGGGGTCGCTACTACGACAAGAACAGTTACTGGGTGGGTCGTGACCGGAACGGACTGGCCGCCAGAGATTACAACGACCGGTTCAACCAGTTGTTCGAAACCACCGCCACCTATGAAGGGAACATCGGCGGGGCCGCCCTTACCTTACTGGGAGGATACTCCTTCCAGGAGTTTGTCTACGAAGGATTCAATGCAGAGGGCGGAGACTTTATCACCGATGCCTTTAGCTACAACAACCTGAGCGCCGCCAAGGAATTCAACGACGGGCTCGGATCGATCGACAGCTACAAGAACTCCAACAAGCTGGTGGCCTTTTTCGGCCGGGTCAACCTGAATGTGACCGACAGCTGGTTCCTGACCGCCAGCGCCCGTTATGAGGGTTCCACCCTGTTCGGCGCAGAGAACAAGTGGGGGCTATTCCCCGCCGTCGGCGGTGGCGTCGAACTGGCCAACTTCCTGAATGTGGCCGCCATGGATAACCTGAAGCTGAGGGTCAGCTACGGAGTTACCGGAAACGTACCCGGAGACCCGTATCTGTCGCTCCTGCGACTGGGACCCAGCGGGAACTTCTTCTACAACGGGGAATTCGTGCCCGGTTACGCCCCGGTCTCCAACGCCAATCCCGATCTGGCATGGGAAAAGAAAGGGGAGATCGATGTCGGGGTGGACTTCTCCTTCTTCAGCGGGACCCTTTACGGTTCCATGGACTATTATACCCGCTCCACCACCGATCTGCTCTTCGAATACGGAGTGCCGGTACCCCCCAACCTCTACAGCACCGCCCTGGTGAATATCGGGGAGATCCGCAACAGCGGGATCGAGCTGAGCCTCAACTGGAGGGCCGTGGATGCGGGGGACTTCTCTTACACCATGTCTGTTACACCCACCTATTATATCGCCAACGAACTGGTATCACTTTCCGGAACCTATCAGGGTGAAACTCTTGAGTACGGGACCCGCGACCTGGGCGGTATGGGTTCACCCGGGATGAGCGATGTCCCGGTGGTCCGCACCGAGGAGGGCGCCCCCATCGGTCAGCTCTGGGCGCTGGTCTATCAAGAGATCGATGCCGACGGTAACCTGATCCTGGAAGATATCAATGAGGACGGAACCGTGGATCCCAACGACCGCCAGGTAGTGGGTAACGGACTGCCCGATGCCGAATTCGGATGGGCCAATAACTTCCGGTACAGGAATTTCGACCTGAACCTGACCTTCCGGAGCGTTCTGGGACACGACCTGAACAACACCTACCGGGCCTTCTACGAGGTGCCGCTGCTGATCGGCTCCTACAACCTGCCCCGGACCGCCAGGGATATGAAGAATGAGGAGACCGGAACCTACCTGAACAACTCCTCCGGGGTACTCTCCAGCTGGCACATCGAGGATGCTTCGTTTATCTCGCTGGACAACGCCAGCCTGGGATACACCTTCGACATGTCCTCCAGCTCGGCCTTCAACAATATCCGGGTATACCTGGCAGGGAACAACCTGTTCTTTATCACCGGGTACAAAGGAGTGGATCCCAACCCCCGGTACTCGGACGGCGACAACGTGCTGATCCCGGGGATCGACAGGAGGAACACCTGGTTCAGGACGCGTTCGGTATCGCTGGGAATCAACCTTGGTTTTTAATCCTGAAAAACAGACGAGATGAAAACAAGCGATAAACATATCATGAGAAAGTCACTGTTTCTGATTAAGGCCATGGTGATAGGATTGATGATGGCCTGGCTGAATCAGTCATGTACCAATCTGGACGAAGAACTCTACGATTCGGTCACTCCGGAAAACTTCTTCAACACCGAAGAAGAGTATGTATCCGCCCTTGGGGCTGCCTATACGGCCTTCGGCAACTATGCTTCCAACGATCCCTTCTCGGTCCACGAGACCAGCACCGACGAGATGGCAGTGCCCACCCGCGGGCAGGACTGGGACGACGGGGGCCACTGGAGAAGGCTACACCTGCACTCCTGGACCTACGAAGAGGTCTATTTCAGGGGAGCCTGGGAATTCGGTTTCGGCGGGGTCAACACAGCCAACCGGCTGATCTTCCAGTTCCAGACCCTGGTGGACAACGGCCAGGTGGAACAGGAAACCGCCGATGCCTTTATCGCCGAGCTGGAAGCAGTGCGGGGATTCTTCTACTGGCAGCTGATCGACCTGTTCGGGAACGTGCCCCTGGTATTCGATTTCGCAACCGCCGAAGCAGCACCACCGACTGTGCCCCGGTCACAGGTATTCGATGCAGTACTGTCGAACCTGGAGACTGCCGTACCCAAACTCTCCACTGCCGTCGACGGAACCACCTACGGACGGATGAACTATTACGCCGGACAGGCGCTGCTGGCCAAGCTCTACCTGAATGCCGAAGTATATACCGGCAATGCCATGTGGCAGGATGTAATCGATGCCTGCGACGAGATCATCAATTCAGGAGAGTATAACCTGGAGTCCAACTATTTTGCCAATTTCAACGTCGACAACTCCGGATCTCAGGAATTCATTTTCGCCATTCCCTACGATGAGGTGTTTTTCACCGGGTTCAACCTGGCAGTCCGGACCCTCCACTACGGGAGCCAGCAGACCTACAACCTGACGGCCCAGCCCTGGAACGGATTCTGCACCCTGGAAGAGTTCTACAATTCCTATTCCGATGAAGACCTTCGGAAAGGAGGTGTGGGAACCCTGGAAGGACCGGCCGGAGTGAGAGGGAATTTCATTGCCGGCTACCAGTGGAGGTCGGACGGGACCCTGGTGCGGGATGACGGCTTCGAGGCCCCGCAGCCCAACAGGGAACCGGCACCGCTGCTGGGTGATCCGGACGGGGAACCCCTCAACTTCGGGAACTTCTTCTCCGAGCAGCCCCAGATCAACGAGATCGGCCCGCAGGCTTACCGCCAGGCCGGGGTCCGGATCGGGAAATGGGAGATCGCCATGGGAAGCAAGCCCGATGCCATGAGCAACGATTATTCCGTCTTCCGGTATGCCGACGTGCTCCTGATGAAGGCAGAAGCACTGTGGCGCCTGGGCAACGAGGCCGAAGCACTGACCCTGGTGAACCAGATCAGGCAGAGAGCAGGGGTGGCCGACCTGGCCACTTTGGACGGACCGCTGAGCTTCGATATGGAAGCCGGTGATGTACCGGGCGGAGAGCTATTCAACGAGATCGGCCGGGAGATGTTCGCCGAGAACCAGAGGCGTCAGACCCTCATCCGCTGGGGATTCTTCACCGACGTGGACAAGTGGGCCCTCCCCTATTACAACGCGGGTGATGTGCTCAAGACAGACGACTTCACCAACCTCTATCCCATCCACCGGGATATTCTGGATGCCAACCCCAACCTGGATCAGAACCCGGGATATACCGAATAGCCATAACATCCATGAATTTCATGAGGCTGTCCCGTTCGGGGCAGCCTCATTTTTTTGCCTTTTTTCGTTATTTTCACCCCCTGGGAATGCAACCATGAGGCACCGGCAATTCTTCTGCATATGGATCACCGCGATACTTGTCTTCCGGATCCTTCCGGGATGTTCCGGACCGGGTGAACAACCAGGTGTAAGTGAAACCGGCCGGTTCACCCTGATGGAGGAATCGCACACCGGAATAGTATTCAACAATCAGCTGGAGTACACCGAAGAGTACAACACCTACACCTACCGGAATTTTTACAACGGGGCCGGCGTGGGTCTGGGTGATTTTAACAATGACGGGCTGACAGATATCTATTTCTGCGGCAATATCGTCGATAACCGGCTTTATATCAACCGGGGAGGATTCACCTTCGAGGATGTGACCGAAAAAGCCGGGGTGGCCTGTCCGGATGTATGGTGCACCGGGGTCAGTGTGGCCGATGTGAACGGAGACGGCTGGCCGGACCTGTATGTCTGCAAATCGGGCGACCCGGATACGCCCAACCGCTCCAACGCGCTCTTCATCAACAACGGGGATCTCACCTTCACCGAAAGAGCCGCGGAATACGGCATCGATGACATGGGGCTCTCCACCCATGCCTCCTTCATCGATTATGACCGCGACGGGGACCTGGACTGCTATCTGCTCAACAACTCCTTCCAGTCGGTCACCGAGTTCGATATCCTGCCGGGTCAGCGGAAGATCCGGGATACTCTCGGGGGGAACAAGCTCTACCGGAACGATGGAGGCCGATTCACCGATGTGAGCGATCAGGCGGGGATCTATGGAAGCAAGATCGGGTTCGGGCTGGGAGTCAGTGCCGGTGATCTGAACCGCGACGGGTGGATCGATCTCTACGTATCCAACGACTTTTTCGAACGCGACTACCTTTACCTGAACCGGGGGGACGGTACTTTCCGGGAAGTGCTGACAGACCAGCTGCAGGAGATCAGCCTGGGGGCCATGGGGGCCGATCTGGCGGATATCGACAACGATGGCTGGCCGGAGCTGTTTGTCACGGAAATGACCGCCGAAGGGGATGCCCGGCTCAAGACCAAAGTGCTGTTCGAGACCTGGGAGCGGTACCGGCAGAAACAGGAGATGGGCTACCACCGGCAGTTTGCCAGGAATGTTCTGCAGCTGAATAACCGCAACGGAACCTTCAGCGAAATCGGACGGTTCAGCGGGGTCAGCAGCACCGACTGGAGCTGGGGGGCGCTGATCCTCGATCTGGACAACGACGGATGGAAGGACCTTTTCGTGGCCAACGGGATCTACAAGGACCTGCTGGACAGGGACTACCTGGACCTCTACTCCAACCCGTCCATCATGCGCTCCATGATCGAAACCGAGGAGAAAGCCATCCTGGCGCTGATCGACCGCATCCCTTCGGTCCGGGTTCCCAATTATGCCTACCGCAACAACAGGGACCTGACCTTTACCAATTGTGCCGGAGAGTGGGGCCTGGGCATCCCCTCCCATTCCAACGGGGCCGCATACGGGGACCTGGATAACGACGGGGACCTGGATCTGGTGGTCAACAATGTGAACATGCCCTCCTTTATCTTCAGGAACGAGTCTGCCGGCACCGACAGTACCTCCTATCTGGTGGTGAAACTGAAGGGCCTGAAGCAGAACACCTCCGCCATCGGGGCATCCCTGACCCTTTACGCCGGAGATCAGCTTCATTACCATGAACAGGTGCCCATGCGCGGATTCAAATCCTCCATGGATCACCGGGTTCACTTCGGGCTGGGCCGCCTCTCAGCCGTCGACTCCCTTCATGTCAGCTGGCCCGACGGAACGGATACGCTGATCCGAAACATCTCCGTTCCTCAGTTGATCGAAATCGAACAGGGGAAATCCGGTTTATCCTTTGAAGAAGGCCATGGCGAATTTGCTGCAAACAGGACCATCAGTCCGGATAACCCTGCTTCAACGATGCTGTTCCGCCAGGTGCCCCCTCCACCGGGACTGGACTATGTGCACCGGGAAAATGAGTATAATGATTTCGACCGGCACCGGCTCCTGTTCCAGATGCATTCCAACGAAGGGCCGTGCATGGCGGTGGCAGATGTGAACGGAGACGGCCTGGACGATCTGTTTCTCGGCGGGGCCAAGGACTCACCCGCTGCCCTCTTCCTGCAAAAACCCGGTGGATCTTTTGCACGGATATACAACCCCCTTTTCGAGGAGGACCGGATATCGGAGGACACCGACGCTGCGTTTCTGGATGCAGACGGGGACGGTGATCCCGACCTTTATGTCTGCAGCGGGGGTACCGAATATTCCTCCAGCTCCTCGGCCCTCCGCGACCGCCTCTATTTCAACGACGGATCGGGCAGGTTCACCCGCTCTTCACAGGTACTCCCGGCCGGAAGGTATGAAAGCTCCTCCTGCGTGGAGCCCGCCGATTTCGACGGGGACGGCGATACCGACCTGTTTGTGGGGATCAGGCTGCGCCCCTTCCTTTACGGTATACCGGTCAACGGATATCTCCTGGAAAACGACGGGCAGGGCCGTTTCACCGATGCAAGCGCAGAGAGGGCCGACGCATTGAATGAAATCGGGATGGTTACCGATATGTGCTGGCTGGATGTGGACGGGGACAGTGATCTGGATATGGTCATCGTGGGTGACTGGATGCCGGTGAAGCTTCTGGTCAATGAGAATGGCATTTTTACGGACCGGTCGGAGGAATGGGGGCTCACCGGCACACAGGGCTGGTGGAGGGTGGTGCAGGCGGCCGATCTGGATGGAAATGGTCATCCCGACCTGGTTCTGGGAAATCACGGGCTCAACTCCAGGTTCAGGGCCGGAGAGGGAAAACCGGTGACCATGTACATCAATGATTTCGACATGAACGGAAGCGTGGAGCAGATCACCTGCGTTTTTAACGGTGACACCTCCTACCCCCTCGTTATGAAAGACGACCTGGTCGCGCAGATTCCCTCCCTCTCGGCACGTTACGCTTCCTTCGACGACTACAAAGGAGAAACCATGGAGGAGATCTTCCCGGCAGAAGTGCTGCAGCGCTCGGTCATCCATCAGGCGCGGTACATGGAAAACAGTGCATTCCTGAATACGGGTGAAAGAGGTTTCCGGAGGGTGCCTTTTCCCGGCCCGGCCCAATTCTTCCCGGTATATGCCATCCTGGCCGAGGATCTGGACCATGACGGCATCACCGACCTGGTGATCGGCGGAAATCAGTCGAGGGCCAAACCCGAGACCGGGACCTATATGGCGGGATACGGGCTGATGCTGAAGGGAAACGGCCACGGTGCTTTTTCCGCCATCCCTGCGGTCCGCTCAGGGTTTTCGATACCGGGAGAGGTGCGCGATCTGGGATATATCACCGTAAAAAATGAGAAGCTGTTGGTAGTTGTCAGAAACAATAATAAATTTCAGGTCTTAAAACGGGAACGGGGAATATGAAATGGTGCAGAATAAGTTACCTGATCGTCATCGCGGGGGTATTCCTGATCCTGGGATGTACGCCCGGAGCGAGGTATGAAAGAATGCTCAAAAAAGAACTGGCCAGCGGGATCAGGGAGGATTCACTGTTTATGGGGATAAGGCTGGGAATGACCGACCGGGAGTTCTATACACACTGCTGGGAACTGAACCGGCAGGGTCTGGTCAGACAGGGATCCGCGAATACAACGGTGATGTACAATGTGATAGAAGAACTGGATCATCCGGCTACCATGGATTTTTATCCCGAGTTCCGGGAAGGAAAGATCGTGGAGATGCCGGTGCGGTTCTGCTACAACGGATGGGCACCATGGAATAAAACCCTTTCATCCGATTCCCTGCAGCTGGATGTGCTGGAATGGTACCGCGATATCTACGGCGGGGGGTTCATCGAAGTGGAGCATCCCCTCCACGGAAGGGCCTATACCAAGGTGGACGGAAACCGGCGGATCACCATTTTCAGGGAAAACGATACCTATGTATGGGCCGTATTTACCGATTTACTGGCAAAAAAAGAGGAAACTTCCGAACCGGATTCAACGGATGTGAATGAGGAGTAGGCTGCCGGAAGTCACGGGTAAGCGGGTTGATCCCGGAGGGATAAGCAAGTTGATGGGCAGAGCAGTCTTCATATCGACCGGAGGTGCGGTCCGCATGGCAATCGCCGCAGGGGCGCGCATATTGATCGCCGGAATGGCTCGCATAGCAATCGCCGGTGCGGTCCGTATGGCAATCGCCGGTGCGATGGGCCTGGTTCTGATATCCTGCGCTGACCGGACAGAGGAAGAAAAGAAAGAGACCCTCTTCACCCTTTTACCCGCATCCGGGACGGGAGCTTCATTTGTGAACCATCTCGATTACGATGAACAGCTGAAGCGGAAGTTCAACATCTACACTTACCGGAATTTCTACAACGGCGGAGGGGTGGCCCTGGGCGATGTGAACAACGACGGGCTGATCGATATCTTCATGACCTCCAACATGGAATCGAACGTGCTCTACCTGAACAAGGGGAACATGAAGTTCGAGGATATCTCCGGAAAAGCAGGCATCGGGGGCAGCGGGCAATGGTCGACCGGGGTGAGCATGGCCGATGTGAACGGTGACGGGTGGACCGATATTTATGTCTGCCACTCGGGAAATGTGGATGGAGACGACCGGCGGAACGAGCTCTTTATCAACAACGGGGATCTCACCTTTACCGAATCGGCCGCCCGCTACGGGATCAACGATGAGGGGTATTCCACCCACGGGGCTTTCTTCGACTACGACCGGGACGGGGACCTGGACCTCTACCTGCTTAACAACTCTTTCAAGGCGATCGGCAGTTTCAACCTGGAGGAGAACCAGCGGCTTGTGAGGGACTCCATCGGGGGCGACAAGCTGTTCCGGAACGACGGCGACCGGTTCACCGACGTGACCGCAGAAGCGGGCATCTACAGTCCTGTGATCGGGTTCGGGCTCGGGGTGACCGTAGGGGATATCGATCAGGACGGGTGGATGGATATCTTCGTAAGCAATGATTTCTTCGAGCGGGATTATCTCTACCTGAACAACCAGGACGGCACCTTCAGCGAACACCTCACCGAAATGATGCGCTGCATTTCGGCCGCCTCCATGGGGGCCGACATGGCCGACCTGAACAATGACCACTATCCGGAGATCTTCGTGACCGATATGATCCCCGAGCATGATGCCCGGCTCAAGACCAAGACCACCTTCGACAACTGGGACAGTTACTGGTCCAACTACACCAACGGCTATCACCACCAGTTCACCCGGAACATGCTCCATCTGAACAACACCGACGGCACCTTCAGCGAGATCGGAAGGTATGCCGGGGTGTATGCCACCGACTGGAGCTGGGGTGCGCTGATCATGGATCTGGACAACGACGGCTGGAAAGATATCTTTGTGGCCAACGGCATCTACCAGGACCTGACCGACCAGGATTACATACAGTACTTCGCCGACCGCGACCGGGTGATGACTATCGTTTCGGGAAACGGTGTGGATTACAAAACCCTGATCGATGCCATTCCCTCGGTGAAGATCCCCAGCTACGGTTTCAGGAACCTGGGGGGGTACCGGTTCGAGAACCTGGCCGCAGAATGGGGACTCGA
>CAZOHA010000019.1:31822-68379 GCA_964579515.1 uncultured Bacteroides sp.
GCCACTCCAACGGCTCGGCATACGGCGATCTGGACAATGACGGGGACCTGGACCTGGTGGTCAACAATGTGAACATGCCCATGTTCCTCTACCGGAACGAAACCCGGGAGCAGTTTCCTGACCATCATTATCTCAAAGTGGTCCTGAAGGGACTGCCCGGGAACACCGATGCCATCGGTTCCAAAGTGACGGTTCGCCACCGGGGTCAACTCTTTTACCTGGAGCAGATGCCCATGCGGGGATTCAAGTCGACCGTCGATCCGCGTCCCAACCTGGGCGTGGGCAACCTCACCATGGTGGACACCCTGATGGTGCAGTGGCCCGATGGCAGGGTCACATTGATGAAGGATGTACCCACCGACCAGACCCTGACCCTGCTGCAGGAAGAGGCATCCTTCCCCGATCCGGTCTCTGTTCAGGAGCTTACCGTCACCGATTCCTTCCGGGTCGATCACCACTATTTCCGCGAGGTGACCCGCGGGGTGACGACCGGGTATGTCCACCGGGAGAACGAGTTCGACGATTTCAAGCGCGACCGGCTCATTTATCACATGCTTTCCACCGAGGGACCGGGGGTGTGCATGGCCGATGTGAACGGCGACGGCCTGGAGGATCTCTTTGCGGGAGGGGCGAAAGAACAGCCGGGCACCCTCCTGATCCAGCAGCCCGGCGGATGGTTCAGGAGTGCAGGCGAGGATCTTTTCGCCCCGGATGCCATCTCGGAGGATACCGATGCCGCCTTTTTCGATGCCGACGGCGACGGTGATATGGACCTTTACGTGGCCAGGGGCGGGAACGAATATCCCACCACCTCCTCGGCTCTGGTTGACCGGCTCTACCTGAATGACGGCCATGGGAATTTCACCCGGTCGGACCAGGTCCTTCCCGCCGGAAGGTATGAGAGCACGGCGTGCGTCAGGCCGGCCGATTTCGACGGTGACGGGGTCACCGAGCTCTTCGTGGGGATCCGCCTGAGGCCATTCCTGTATGGAGTGCCGGTGAACGGCTACCTGCTGGAGAATGACGGCAGCGGCCAATTCACCAACGTTACCCCCGGTGTGGCCCCGGGACTTCAGGAGGTGGGAATGATCCGGGATATGAGATGGGAGGACCTGGACGGCGACGGTGACCTGGACATGGTCCTGGCCGGTGACTGGATGCCGGTCCGGATATTCCTTCAGGAGAACGGCAGGTTCACTGAAAAAAAGGAGGCGTTCGGTGAACCCACCGCAGGTTGGTGGAACTGCCTGGTCACTGCCGATGTGGACGGTGACGGGGACCCCGACCTGGTGGCGGGCAACCACGGGCTTAACTCCCGCTTCCGGGCATCCCGTGAGCGCCCGGTGACCATGGTGGTGAACGATTTCGATCTGAACGGATCGGCCGAACAGATCATCTCGGTGTACGAGGGCGATTCGGCCTATCCCCTGGCCCTGAAGCACGATCTCACCAGCCAGATCCCCAGGCTGGCCCAGAAATATCCCAGATACTCCATGTACAAGAATCAGCAGGTATCCGACATTTTTGCGCCGAACCAGCTGAAAAATGCGCTGTTCCTGGAAGCTTCCATGCTGGAAACCTCCCTGTTCCTCAACGATGGCAGCGGATCCTTTACGCGAAGGCCCCTGCCCCCGGAGGTGCAGTTCTCCACGGTGATGGCCATCCGGGCCGGTGATTACGACGGTGACGGCCTCACTGATCTGCTGATGGGAGGAAACCTGTTCCGGGTGAAACCCGAGGTGGGCCGTTACGATGCCAGTTACGGCTGGTTCTTGAAAGGGGACGGGAAAGGAAAATTCCGGAATATTCCCCCGGGTGAGTCAGGCTGGCACCTGGAGGGGGAGGTTCGCCGGATCATCGAAATGGAGATCGGCGGAGAGACCCACCTGGTGGTGGCCGGGAACAACGCCCCCTTCCAGTTCTTCAGGCCCGTAAAAAAGTCAGGCCCGCAAAAGTAAATGTCATGCGGACAAGGACCCTCTGGTTCATATCCCTGTTCTTCATTCTTACCCTGTCCTGCCGGAAGGAGAGGGAGGAGCCGGTGAAGCTCTTCACCCTGCTCGATCCCTCCTCCACCGGGGTCGGTTTCGAAAACCGGCTCACCGAAACAGAGGAGTTCAATATGATCGACTACCTCTATTTCAATAACGGGGGCGGGGTGGCCGCCGGAGACATCAACAACGACGGACTGGTCGACCTCTATTTCAGTGCCAGCCAGGGGCCCAACCGGCTCTACCTGAACCGGGGGAACATGGAGTTCGAGGAGATCACCGAAAAGGCCGGAGTTGCCGGGCGGGGCGACTGGAGCACCGGGGTTACCATGGCAGATGTGAACGGAGACGGATGGCTCGATATCTATCTCTGCCAGCTGGGCGATTACAAGGGGATGGAGGGAAGGAACCAGCTGTTCATCAACCAGAAAGACCTGACCTTCCGGGAATCGGCCGAAGCTTACGGACTCGCCTTCCGGGGTTTTTCCACCCAGTCGGCCTTTTTCGATTACGACCTGGACGGTGACCTGGACATGTACCTTCTGAACCATTCGGTGCATACTACCCGCAGTTACGGCGGGGCCGACCTGCGCCGGGATTCGGATCCCCGGGCGGGCGACCGGCTCTACCGCAACATGCTGGCAGAGAACGGCGGTCAGGATCCCGCCGGCACGCCCCTTTTTACCGAGGTGACCACCGAAGCCGGCATCTACAGCAGTCCGATCGGCTACGGACTGGGAGTGGCCGTCTCCGACCTGAACAACGACGGATATCCCGATATCTATATTTCCAACGATTTCCACGAGAACGACTACCTCTACATCAACCGGGGTGACGGCACCTTCAGCGAGCGTCTTCGGAGCATGGTGCGGCACACCAGCCGCTCTTCCATGGGGAACGACGTGGCCGACATGAACAACGACGGGTATCCCGATGTGGTGGTGCTCGACATGCTCCCCGACGAGGAGAAGATCCGGCAGCAGTCGGGCGGCGAAGACGAGATGGAGGTGTTCCGGATCAAGCTTCAGTACGGCTATTACCATCAGTATGTGCGCAACACCCTGCAGCTCAACCTTGGAGGAGAACTCTTCAGCGAGATCGGCCGCCTGGCCGGTATCCATGCCACCGACTGGAGCTGGTCGCCCCTGCTGGCGGACCTGGACCTGGACGGCTGGCGCGACCTCTTTATCACCAACGGGATCTTCCGCCGCGCCAACGACCTGGATTATGTCATGTTCCTGACCGGTGGGAACCGCTATTTTCCGGAACAAGACAACAGCGGGGTGCCCGACCGGACCCTGTATGAGAAAATGCCCCTGCAGCCCGACGTGAATTACCTGTTCCGCAACAACCGGGACCTCACCTTCAGCGACAGCTCGGCAGCCTGGGCTTCCGCACCGCCCTCCTTCTCCAGCGGCTCGGCCACCGCCGACCTGGACAACGACGGGGACCCCGACCTGGTGGTCAACAACATCAACGCACCCGCCTTCATATACCGCAACAATGCGGAAACCCTCCTCTCCCACCACTACCTGAAGGTCCGGCTGGAAGGGGAAGGATGGAACCGGTCCGGAACCGGCGCCCGGGTGACGGTATACAGGAAGGGAATGCAGCAGACGGCCGAGCAGTTCTCCACCCGTGGTTTCTTTTCCTCCTCCTCCCGCCAGATCCTGTTCGGGCTGGGAACCGATCCGGGTATCGATTCGCTGACCGTGCAATGGCCCGGTGGACAGAAACAGGTCCTCCGGCAGGTGGAAGCGGACCGGGAGCTGACGCTGAGACAGAAAGATGCCGCACACGTTGTTCCCCCGGTTGCCACCGGATCACCCGGCAGATCTCCCGCCACCCCTGCCCCCCTTTTTGTTGCAGACTCTCTGCCCGGACTGGCCTTCACTCATCTGGAAGACGACTACCGCGATACCGACCGGGAACAACTGATCCCCCACAACCTCTCCATGGAGGGACCGGCACTGGCCGTGGCGGATGTCAATATGGACGGTCTGGACGACCTGTTCGCTGGCGGGGCAGCCGGTCAGCCGGCCGCACTGTTCCTGCAGCAACCCGACGGAAGTTTCAGGGAACAATCACCTGAACTGTTTCACAATGATCGCTATACCGAAGATGTGGATGCCCTTTTCTTCGATGCCGACGGGGACGGTGATCCCGATCTCTATGTGGTCCGCGGCGGCAACGAGGCACGGGAGGGAAATCCGCTGCTGGCCGACCGGCTGATGATCAATGACGGGAAGGGGCGCTTCACCCGGAGTGAGCCGGGAGCCATACCCTACATGGCCCGCAACGGATCGTGCGTCAGGGCGGCAGATTTGGATATGGACGGGGACCCGGACCTGTTCGTGGGTGCCCGTTCCGTTCCCGGGATCTATGGCCTGACCCCCGCAAGTACCCTTCTGATCAATGACGGAAAGGGCCGTTTCCATGAGGCAGCCGGCATCTCCGAAAAGCTGACCGGGGCGGGGATGGTCACCGATGCGGTATGGACCGACCTGGACGGGGACGGCGATCCCGATCTGGCAGTGGTGGGGGAGTGGATGAACATCTCCCTGTTTATGAATGATAACGGAACATTGAAGCCTGCGGGAAAAGAGGCCGGACTGGAAAACACCACGGGCTGGTGGAACGCTGTGGAGGCGGCCGATCTGGACGGGGACGGAGATATGGACCTGGTGGCCGGGAACCTGGGGCTGAATTCGCTGCTCAAAGCCTCCCCGGAAGCCCCCGTGGAGCTGTTTGTGAATGATTTTGACCGGAACGGAACACCCGATCCGCTCCTTTGTGTCTGCCGCGACGGAACCAGTTACCCGGTGGCCACCCTGGATGAACTGATCCGCCAGATACCCGGCCTCCGGGACCGGTACCCCGCATACAGAGACTTCGGAGCCCGGACGGCGGCCGAAATCTTCGGGGAAGAGAACCTGAAAGAGGCGTTATACCGCAAAGCTGTTAAATTTGAATCCTGTCTCATTCTAAATAATGGGGACGGAACATTCCATACCCGGAACCTGCCTCAGGAGGCGCAATTTTCCACCGTCAGGGACATCCTGGTATCTGATCTGGACAGCGACTCCCTGCCCGATCTCGTGGTGGCAGGGAACAGCCACGCCCCGCGTCCCTCCATCGGCAGGTATGATGCCAGCTATGGATGGTGCTTACTGGGCTCCGGGCAAAATCGCTTCGTCCCTTTGATGCCCCATGAAAGTGGTCTGATCATCCGCGGCGATACCAGAAAACTGGAGTATCTGAACGTACAGGACACCGCCTGGCTGATCGTCCTGAATAACAGTGGAGAGATGAACCTTTTCCGTCGGGCAATCATCGGACCTCCTCATCCGGAAAGGCAATAATAACGCCCGATACAGCTATTTTGAACTGTTCTAAATTGACGAAGGCCCTGTCAATTTCTGGAAAAAAATTTTAACATTGTAATGTATTGCTGTTTGCGGGAAACCGCACCAACTAACTAACACACGCCAGACTGATACTAAAGCTAACTAATCAACACCCGCATATACCATCATAACAGATCAAATCATATTCATTCTTAAACCCTAAACTACTAGTATTATGCGTAATTCTACATTGTGGAAAAGCGGCGTACTGTCTCTTCTCCTCTTTGGCATTGCGTTCAGCTTTGCCTACGCTCAACAGAGAACGGTTACTGGTACGGTTACTTCCGAGGATCAGGGTGCACTCCCCGGAGTGAACATCGTGATCCAGGGTACCACCCAGGGAGCCGTGACCGGAGCAGACGGAAACTACACCATTCAGGTGCCGGGGCCGGACGCTGTCCTGGTCTTTTCATTTATCGGGTACACCACCCAGGCGATCCCCGTGGGCGATCAGACCACCATCGACGTGGTGCTCCGCCCCGACGTGGCCGCACTGGACGAAATTGTGGTCACCGCCTATGCCACCCAGAAGAAAATGGATCTGACCGGCTCCGTGGGGGTGGTCAATTCAGAGGAACTGGTCCAGATGCCCCAGGGCAACATCACCCAGCAGATGCAGGGCCGCGTGGCCGGGGTAACGGTCACCCAGGATGCCCGTCCGGGACAGTCCGCCAAGGTTCGTATCCGCGGACTGGGTTCCTTCCAGAACAACGAGCCCCTTTACATTGTGGACGGGGTACCCACCACCGATGTGAATACCATCAACCCCGACGACGTGGAGTCCATGTCGGTATTGAAGGATGCCGGAGCTGCATCGATCTATGGGGCCCGTGCCGCCAACGGGGTCATCGTGGTTACCACCAAGAAAGGTGAAACCGGAAGGACCCGGGTGAATTTTAACGCCTACGGAGGGACCTCCACAGTGGGCCAGACCCCCGATTTTCTTGCCAACACCCAGGAGTATGCCGACATCCAGTGGCTGGTATATGAAAATGACGGCACCGAGGAGGAACATCCCTTCTACGGCTCCTCCACCAGCGCATCTCCCACGCTTCCCTTCTGGGCGGCCGACACCGACTGGTTCGACGAAGTGACCCAGAACGGCACCGTGCAGAATTACGACCTTTCCCTTTCGGGCGGAACCACCAATTCCAACTATTACGCCAGCCTGGGGTATTTCGATCAGACAGGGACCACCCTGGAGAGCTGGTACAAGCGCTTCAGCGCCCGGTTCAACTCCGAGTTCACTGTGGCCGACCGGCTGTCGCTGGGCGAGAACATCAACATCGTCCACCGCTCCGATAACGGCGTCCCCAACCAGGGAGAAGGCACTGCCATGATGATGGGTGTCTACCGGATGCAGCCCATTATTCCGGTGATCTGGAACCACGGACCCTACGACGGACTGGCCCACGATTTCGAGGACGGCGACTGGGGCGGTACCGCCATTGCACCCCGCCTGGGGAACGGTTCCAACTACGTGGCCACCCGTTCCCGCGAGGCCGATGACAAGTGGCAGGACCTGAGAATCCTGGGGAATGTCTTCGCCGACCTGAAGATCTTCGAGGGCCTGAACCTGCGGACCTCCATCGGGGGCTCCATCAACCTGCAGTACCAGACCAACTGGACCGGAAAGACCTATGAGGATTCCGAAAACGTGGCCACCTCCACCTATACGGAGTATGGCCGCCTGGGCGGGTTCTGGACCTGGACCAATACCCTGACCTTCGACCGCCAGTTCGGCGACAACAGCATCCTGCTGGTGGCCGGCTATGAGGCCAACAAACTGGGGTACGGCCGTGGTGTTCAGGCCACCGGTGCCGGGTATTTCTCCGAAGTATTTGATTTCAGGACGGTAAGCAGCGCCGAAGGACTCCTGGGAGGTAGTTCCTATTACAATACCCCCCGGACCATCGTCTCTCAGTTCGCCCGCGGCGATTACAACTTCCGCAGCAAGTACTATCTGAGCGCCACCGTGCGCCGGGATGGTTCATCGGTCTTCGGCGAGGATAACCGTTACGGGATCTTCCCTTCGGTCTCCGCCGGATGGAGGGTCAGCGAAGAGTCGTTCCTGGCCGGTGCCGGCTTCCTGGATGACCTGAAGATCAGGGGAGGTTACGGGACCATGGGGAACCAGGCAGCCGTTTCGACCGCCAACCAGTTCTTCCTCTACAGCGGGGCTCCTAACCGTTCCTTCTATGATCTTAACGGAACCTTCAACAGCTCCCTGCTGGGCTTCCGTCCCTCCCGGATCGGGAACCCGAACGCACAGTGGGAAACCAATGTGACTGCCAATGCCGGTTTCGACGCCATCATGCTCGACCGCCGGTTTGAGCTGGTCTTCGACTGGTACATGAAGCGCAACGTGGACCTGCTCTTCAACCCGGAGCTTCCGGGTACAGCCGGTAACGCCGACCGTCCCTATGTGAACGTGGGCGAAATGCTGAACAGCGGTCTCGATATTCAGCTGATCTACCGCCAGATCTGGAGCGATTTCAGTTTCGAGGCCAATGCCGCCATTACCACCTACAGCAACGAGATCGTCAAGGTGGCCGAAGGAGTCGAGTTTTTCGATGCCACTCAGTCGGGCGGCTCCAGGATCGGTTCCACCACCCGCAACGAGGTGGGATACCCGGTGGGTTCCTTCTTCGGGTATGACTACCTGGGCCTTTTCATGGATCAGGGAGATGTGGACGGACATGCCACCCAGGACGGTGCCGAACCGGGATTCCTGAAGTTTGCCGACTCCGACGAAAGCGGGGAGATCGATCCCGACGACCGGGTTCATATCGGGAACCCTAACCCCGATTTCACTTACAGCCTCAACCTGAATATCGGGTACAAAGGATTTGACCTGGTAGCCTTCTTCTACGGATCACAGGGCAACGATATCCTGAACCTGAACAAGTGGTGGCTCGATTTCTGGCAGTCGTTCCAGGGTCAGCGGACCAATGAGCTGCTCTACAACAGCTGGACACCCTCACGGACCGATGCCGACCTTCCCAAGGCATCCAATAAGTCGAACTTCTCCACCAACAACGAGTTCAGTGATTACTACATCGAGGACGGATCCTATTTCCGGCTGAAAAACCTGCAGATCGGATACACCTTCGACCGTTCGCTGGTGGGGAATGTATTCAGCAACCTGAGGGTTTACGTGCAGGGAACCAACCTGTTCACCATCACCAACTATTCGGGGCTCGATCCGGAGCTGTTCCAGCCCAACGAGACCGTGTTCGGTGTGGACCAGGGGAACCTGCCGGTGGCCAAGCAGTTCATCATCGGGGTCAACCTTGGATTTTAGTATTAACGAGCTAAAAACTTCATAGTCATATGAAAAAGTTAAAATATATCACAGTCATATCCATCACCGCAGGGTTATTGCTCATGAATTCCTGCAGTGAGGAGTTCCTGGAGATCACACCGAAAGGATCTCTGGACCAAACGGTACTGGCCACCTATGAGGGAGTGGATGCGCTGCTGGTCGGTGCATATTCCATGATCGACGGCATCGACGCCTCGTTCGGATGGGAGGCCGCCACCTCCGGCTGGGTTTTCGGAAGCATCCGCGGCATGGAGGCCAACAAAGGTTCGGACGCCGGTGACCAGCCGGCCATCAACCCGCTCCAGCAATACCGGGAAACACCCACCAACGGTTATCTGAATGCCAAATGGCGTTCCTGCTATGAAGGGGTGGCACGCTGCAACTCCACCATTGTGACCGCTGCCAAGGCGCTGGAGGACGGCAACATTACCCAGGCAGAGCACGATTCATTCGTCAACCAGGCCCGGGCCCTCCGCGGGTGGTATCATTTCGAATTGTTCCGCCTTTTCGGCGACCTGGATACGGGAACCTTCCTTCCCTACGTGGATGAGAACACCAACCAGGATGAGCTGACCAACACAGAGGATATCCGCCCCAGTATCATTGCCGACCTGGAGGCCGGGACCAACCTGGACCTGGACATGGGAGCCATCGGACGGTTCAACAAAACCGTCTCCCAGGTTTTCCTGGCCAAGGCCCATATGCAGCTGTACCGTGATTTCAGCACTGCCCTGCCGATCATCACCGATGCAGCGAACAACGGTACCAAGCCCAACGGCGAACCCATCGGCCTGGCCGAAAAGTACGGGGACATCTTCGATATCGAAAACCGGAACTTCATCGAGTCGGTTTACACCGTCCAGTATTCGGTGAACGACAACTCCGGCGCCCGGAATGCCGGCTGGGGCGAAGTGCTGAACTTCCCCTACAAGGGAGGCGGATCTCCCGGAGGCTGCTGTGGCTTCTTTAACCCCACCCAGGATTACGTAAACTCGCACCGCACCGACGCCAACGGGCTGCCTTTCCTGGATAATACCTATAACGATGAGATGGTGACCAACGACCAGGGGCTGCTGCCGGAAGATCCCTACACCGAGTATGCAGGTCAGCTCGACCCCAGGGTCGACTGGTCGGTGGGACGCCGCGGCATCCCATACTGGGACTGGGGCCCCCACACCGGCTCCGACTGGATCCGTGACCAGACTTATTCCGGTCCCTACAGCCCGAAGAAGCAGGTATACAAGCAATCGCAGGAAGGAACCTACACCGAGGTGGGGAACTGGACCTCCGGCTGGACCGCCAACGGTTACCGGATGATCCGCTACGCCGACGTGCTGCTGTTGAAAGCCGAGTGTGAAGCCATGACCGGTTCCGATGACGAGGGATTCGGCGAGGTGGATGCCATCCGTGAAAGGGCCGCCAATCCTGAAGGCTTTGTGGTGGAGGAAGACGGCGTCACTCCCGCAGCCAACTATGTGATCGGACGCTACAACCAGGCCGACTGGGGCTCGGCAGTGGATCCCATGACCGCCATCAAATTCGAGCGTAAGCTGGAACTGGGCCAGGAGGGACACCGCTACTATGACCTGCAGCGCTGGGGAGAAGTAGAGACCGAACTGAACCGGATCCTGGACTTTGAGAAAACTATGCCCTGGGCTAACCTCTGCTATGAAGGAGCCACGGTGGGACCGGAAGATGTGAACTTCCCGGTACCGCAGCGTCAGATCGACCTGATGCTGGGCAGACTGGTACAGAACAGGTAAGACTAAGCAATTATAGTACGGAAAAGAGGTTGTCTGATACAGGCAACCTCTTTTTTGCATATATCCATCGTATTCACTTCGCGAGGTGGATTTCAGCGAGCGATGAATATCTGGAATCACCACAACAAATATGCCTGATGCAAACGAAAAGCCGGCTTTTAAGAACACACTCTTTATTATGGGTGTTGACAGGATGGGCGTTGATTGCGGGATGCTCCTCCGCACCCGATTGGGCTGAATGGGATTTTGCCACATTTGAGAAACCGGATGTCAATCCTGTCCTGGAGGCCGAACCCGGCTATACCTTTACCTGTCCTGTCTCGGGTGAAACAGTGCAATGGCAGAGAGCCGATGTGTTCAACCCGGCGGCGGTGGTCAGGAACGATACCATATTCCTGCTCTACCGGGCCGAAGATAATCCCGGGGCCATACTGGGAGGGCGGACCTCACGGATCGGTCTGGCCACCAGCACCGACGGGCTTCACTTCACCAAACATCCGGTACCGGTGCTCTATCCCGATTCGGGGCAATTCCTGAAATATGACTATCCCGGGGGATGCGAAGATCCCAGGGTGGTCGAACTGGCCGAAGGCGGCTATGTCATGGCCTACACTTCGTGGAACCAGGAGGTGGCCAGGCTGAGCATCGCCTTCTCCGCAGATCTGTATCAGTGGGAAAAGAAAGGACCGGCATTTGCCGCAGCATACAACGGACGGTTCCTGGACCAGTGGTCCAAATCGGGATCGATCATTACCCGGATGAGGGAGGGTCGACCGGTAGCTGCAAAGATCGACGGGAAATACTGGATGTACTGGGGAGAGAATCTGGTGAACCTGGCCTGGTCGACAGATCTGGAAAACTGGTACCCGCAGCTGGATGGAGAGGGGGAGTTAAAGGCAGTGGCCCGGCCACGCAATAGAATGTTCGACAGCCATCTGACCGAATGCGGTCCTCCGGCACTGATCACCCCTGAAGGGATCGTCCTGTTTTACAACGGGAAGAATGCGGAAGACGACACCAGGGACCCGGATATTCCCCCCGGAATGTACACGGTGGGCAAGCTGGTATTCGATACCAAAAATCCCGGTCAGCTCCTGCAGCGCACCGATACCCCGCTCCTCCGCCCCACACTGTCCCATGAAGTCACCGGGCAGTACCGTTCAGGGACCACCTTCGCCGAAGCACTGGTCTATTACCGGTCCCGGTGGTTCCTCTATTACGGAACAGCCGATTCTTATGTGGGAGTGGCCATTTCAGTGCAGGATTAGTGTTTTTTTTTGTTTCTTTAAGCAATTAAGATTCTGTGACAGATTGGTGAAGAAATGAAAAACTACCTGCTGATTGCCCTCTCCCTGCTGGTCCTGTCATGCGCCGAAAAACCCCGGTTCGAACTCCTGGATTCGGGCAGAACGGGGATCGATTTCAACAACCGCGTGGTGGAGACCGACAGTGTCAATGTGCTGACCTTTGAATACATCTACAACGGAGCCGGGGTCGGTATCATCGATCTCAACAACGATGGTCTCCAGGATGTGATCTTCACGGCGAATCAGGTGTCACCCAAAATCTACCTGAATGAGGGTGATTTCAGGTTCAGGGACATCACCTCCAGCTTCCGGGACCTGGATAACGGCCAGTGGTACAGCGGTATTACCTTCACCGATATTAACAGTGACGGCTGGTGGGATGTCTACCTGACCTGCACCGGCCTGCCGGACTCCGCACTCAGAAGGAACAGATTCTATATCAACCAGGGGATCCAGCCCGACGGGCAGCTGCTCTTTATCGACAGGGCGGATGAATACGGGATTGCCGATGACAGTTACACCGTACACGCTGCATTCTTCGACTACGACCTGGATGGTGACCTCGATCTCTACCTGATGAACAATTACGTGACCGAACGCCTTTCGGCCAGCTACCGGGTGAAGATCAACGACGGGACCGCCGTCAGTAATGACGCTCTCTACATGAACAACGGTGACGGCACCTTCAGCAATGTGACCCTGGAAGCGGGCATCGTTTACGAAGGGTTCGGACTGGGACTGGCCCTGGGAGATGTTAACAAAGACGGGTATCCCGACCTCTACGTTTCCAATGATTACATCTCCAACGACGTGCTGTATATCAATCAGCGGGACGGCACCTTCCGCAATGAGATCGCCACCTATATGTCCTACCAGACCAAATCCTCCATGGGTAACGACATGGCCGATATCAATAACGACGGTAACCCCGACATGTTCACCCTGGATATGCTGCCGGAGTATTATCACCGGAAAAAGCAGACCATCAATGGGTTCGGCTATATCTATTACATCAATGATGAGAAATACGGATATGAACACCAGTACCTGAGGAACATGCTCCATATGCACAACGGGTTTATCAATGGTGAAATGGTACCCTACAGTGAGGTGGGACAAATGCTCGGGATCTTCCATTCCGAATGGAGCTGGTCGCCGTTGTTTGCTGATTATGATAACGACGGTGACAAAGACCTGATCATTGCCAACGGATATCCGAGAGATATGACCGATAAGGACTGGACACGCTACAAGGCCGAAGTGTACGGCTCCATCGCCGATGACCGTCACGTGATCGAAAAGTGTCCGGAGGCCAAGATGTTCAACTTCGGATTCGAGCAGGTGGGAGAGTTCCGGTTCAGGAACCACTCGAAACAATGGTTCGACCCCGTCCCTTCCTTCTCATACGGGGCTGCCTTCGTCGATCTGGACGGGGACGGGGATCTGGATTACATCGCCAACAACATCAACGATCCTGCCTTCGTTTACCGCAATACCACGGTGGAGAAAGGAAAGGGTGAAACCAACTATCTGAAGATCCGGCTCAGGGGCTCTGATTCCAATCCGGCAGCCTTCGGTGCCAAAGTGGAATTATGGGGCGGAGAGTCCTACCAGTTCCACGAGCATTATCTGTCCCGGGGATATGTTTCATCGGTCGACCCGGTGGTTCATTTCGGGCTGGGTAAGCTGGATAAAGTGGATTCCGTCCGGGTTACCTGGCCCACCTCCGGAAAGGTGACCCTGGTAAAAGACCTGGTTGCCAACCAGGTCCTGGAGTTAAAAGAGGCTGAATCTTCCCGTAAGGAATTGACAGGAAACATAGCCCTTCCCGGCAGCCGGCCCGGCAGATCTTACCTTTTCGAAAAAGACACGGGAGTGTTCCGGTACCTTCATACACAGCATGATTTCATCGATTTCTGGTATTCCCAGAATATCCTGCCCCATAAATTCTCCCGCATAGGACCCAGGATGGCAAAGGGAGACCTGAACGGAGACGGATTCGAGGACCTCGTGGTGGGTGCCACCAATATGGATCCCACCAGGGTGTATCTCGGAGACGGACAACGGTTTACCGAGACCAAAATCGAGGGACTGGACAAAGTGAACGAATTCCCGGAGGCCGCCCTGGCTGTTTTTGATGTGGACCTGGACGGTGACAATGACCTGATCGCGCTGGCCGGAGGTTACGAGCACCGCGAGGAATCCAGATACAGGCACTACCTCTACAGGAATGAAGGGGACTTTTTTTCACGTTCCCCGCTGCCTGTCCCACCCTTTTCCGCCTCGGTGATCCGTCCCTTCGATTTCGACCATGACGGCGACCTGGACCTCTTTATCGGTGCCCGGATCAAGATCGATATGTTCCCCTTTGCCGCGGACTCATGGATCCTGATCAATGACGACGGACAATTCACCGAAGAGAGGACGCTGCATTTCAACCTGGGAATGGTGACCGACGCGGTGTGGAGCGATTATGACGGCGACGGATGGGAAGACCTGCTGGTGGCACGGGAGTGGAACAACCCGATGATATTGAAAAATATGCAGGGAGAGGGGATAAAAAGCCAGGAGTTCCCGGAGCTGGAAAAATTTCACGGAATATGGTATTCCATCACCGCGGCGGATTTCGACCTGGACGGAGACGAAGACTATCTGCTGGGAAATCTGGGGGAAAACCACCGCTTTAATATCAGCGAGCAATACCCCCTGAAGATTTATGCCTTCGATCTGGATCTGAACGGCACGCTCGATCCCATTTCCACCGGGTACTGGAGAGATCCCAATGATGTGATGCAGGAGTTCCCCATCAACTATCTGGACGAACTGGCTGGACAGTGCTCTTATTTCGAGCGGAAATACCCCGATTACACCGCCTTCAGTTATGCCACCATAGAGGACATGCTGGACACTTCCATGATGAACCGGATCAATTATACCTTCTATACACACACTGCATCCAGTTATATACTCTGGAACGAGGAGAATGGAGCAGGTTTCCGGTGGGAGAGGCTCCCCGACCCTGTTCAGGTCTCCCCCGTCACCCATACCCTAGTCAGGGATTTTAATAATGATGGAATTCCGGATGTGCTGCTGGCCGGAAACGACCACACTTATGACATCAGCACAGGCTACTACGATGCCCTGAAAGGACTGGTGCTCCTAAGCCGGGATGGAAAACCCCTGGCGGAAGTGCTCGAACCTTCGGAAACAGGGATCGTACTGAGCGGAATGTTAGAGTCGCTTCTGTGGATGGACGATCCCCTGGGCGGCGAACCGATGATCATTGCGGGATTCAACCGCGACAGTGCGGCAGTCTACCGGCTGAACGAAGATGCTCTCCGTTCCCGACCGGAGAGACTGGCCCGGGATCAGGGAGCGCCACCGGCAGAATAACCGGGATCGATCAGTTCCCTGACAAAGCCCTCCGTTCCCACTTTCCGGGTATTGTACTCCCGCCGGTATTCCCTGAGCTCTTCGCTTTCGGGATAGTTATCTCCGGGACCGTACGGATAGGCCGACATTCCATGGAACGGCAGCGGTTCCACGGTCTGTCCGTGGGCGGTGTTCAGATCGCCGTCCTTCACCCATCCCACGCTGTAAATCAGGTAGTCGCGGGTCCATCCGGCGGGCAGCTCAGGAAGGCCGGAGGCATCGAATTCCAGGGTGGTCTCATCCCCGGCGTTTTTAATGATGTACCTGCTGTCGCTCTCCGTCACCAGGGGCAGCACATCCCCGTAGCGGGTATAGTAGCCGGTCAGGTCCCTCCATTTCGGAGCGGTGGAAACCTTGCTGTAGTCGAACCAGTGGGGTCCGTGCCTGCCCCCCTTCCGGTAGGTGCGGGAGAACCCGCGGTAGTGCAGGTCGGCTGCCACCGGCTTCAGCCTCACCGGACGGACCTCCGCACCTGGATCACCGGTTGAAAAGAATACCTGGTCCCAGTGAATATCCATATTGGTCCGGATCCGCACGCGGGGATCCCCGGGATGGATCTTCCCGGTGAGATCGGCCACCAGCATTTTATCCTTCCCCATGGGGAAGCCCAGGTTCCCGACGGCCACCTCCCACTCACCGCCGTCTCCCATCACCTCCACCACAGGGGGGAAGGTTTTCACCTGGTCCGACTGAGAGATGGAGGCGTTGATGCTGGCATCGGTCGGGAATATCCAGCCATAGAGGAACAGGCGGAACGGCTTCTCCCCTTCCAGCATTTCCGGATCGATCTTTCCCGGATCCAGCACCAGTTCCGAGGCCTCGGTCACTCCCTGGTATTTCCCCGGCTGGCTCCCGGGGTGATAGCGGTCGTCCCTTTCCAGGAGCCAGGGCAGCAGGTCCTCTCCGTACTGGTTAACGGCTGATACCGGGGGTATTCTTTCCGACACCTGGTATAGCCTGTACCCCTCCACCGAGGGCGGCCCCATCCGCTCGTCCACGTAAACCTCCACACCGGCCGGATGGTCCAGGACGATGAGCTCGAACTGGTCCATATACATGGTTTCCCAGAGCTCCCCGGTCACCTGCATCACCAGTTTTCCGTCACGCGGCACCAGCTGGTCGCCGGGTATTTTCACATAGTCGGCCGAGGCACCGGCCGGGGCATAGGCGGTCCCCTCGCCCATAATACCCAGCGGCATTCCCAGGGCGCTTTTCCACATGATGTCCTTCTGGAACACGAACTCCTCCCCGTTCCAGGTGTAGAGGAAGGGACAGGACCCCTTCAGCTGCTGCTCCTCGATCAGGTCCTGATTGGTGGCCGGAAAGAACATGTTCTGGGGCACCCCGTTGGTCCATATGATCCGGATCACCTCGGCCTGGGACCGGGGCCCGAGGCCGAAATGGATGTCGGGACCGGTGACCACGGCCGACTGGTAGAGACTGCCTGCACGCACCTCCACCCTGGCCCCGATGCCGTAATAGTTGTTCTTGGCGCTGCCGGCCTTCAGACCCACCAGCTTCATTTTGATGTAGTTGTGGTTATTACCCCCGTCGTTCCTGAAAAGCCGTACGCCGCCATCCAGACCGGTCACCGCCACATCCAGGTCACCGTCGTCGTTATAGTCGAACAGGGTGATCTCCCGTCCCGAGGTCAGGTCCGCGGGGAGGTTATCCGGAGCCAGCCACTGCTTGCCGTTGCCGTCATTGTGGTAAAGGAAGACCCCGCTCCCCCCCTCACCGGCAGCCTCTCCCACCACCATCAGGTCGAGGAACCCGTCGTTGTCGAAATCGAAAAAGGCTCCGTCCATGGCCCTGACCCCGCCCAGGGTCCGGGAGACATCCTCTGAAATATCGTCCGGGGCAAAACTTCCATCTCCCCGGTTCAGGTAAAGGCCCGATCCGCCGGGCTCCGTGGATGCGAAAAACAGGTCCAGGAACCCGTCGTTGTTGTAATCTCCCACAGCAACCGACCGGGCTCCCTGAATGTGACTCAAACCGGCATCTTCTGTTATCTCCCGGAAGATTCCCTGCCGCTGGTTGGAATAGAGGGCCGGGGGTCCGTCCGGGCTGACCACCAGCAGGTCCAGGTCGCCATCCTCATCGAAATCACCGAAGCGGGCACCGGAGGCTTCCACGGTCCCCCCTCCCAGTCCGGCTGCGGCCGCCTCTTCCGTGAAGGTCCCGTCGGCGTTGTTCCGGAACAACCGGTTCTCCCCCTGCCGGGTGACATATATATCAAGGTCACCGTCATGATCGTAATCCAGGAAAAGCGATCCGTTACCACCGGCCGGTTCTCCCGCACCGGAAGAGGAAGTTACATCCTCGAATCCTCCCTCTTTATTGTTCCGGTAGAGCCGGTTCGAACCTTCGGCCACGATATGTAGGTCCAGCCATCCGTCGTTGTCCCAGTCCACAAAACCGGCAGCCGCCTCCGTCTCCGTATGATCCACCCCGGCCTCCGGGGCCACATTTTCATAGACCCCCCAGTCGTTCTTGAGCAGGTAATGGTGGTATCTGCCGGTGGCCGGATCGGCCTGACCGGCATAAAGGTCAGTGTCCCCGTCCTGGTCGTAGTCGGCTGCTGACAGATGGGTCCTGCCGGGTTCGCCTGTCCCGGATGCTCCCTCTTCCCTGAGTAAAAAGTCCAGTCCCGCCGTGGAGGTGATATCGGTGAACCGGATGGCGGCCAGGATGGTCTCCCAGTCCTGCGATTCGAATCCCAGCGGAGTCTGGTTGAAGGTTACCACCGGTGAGCCCACCAGCGAGCCGCCCGGACCCTTCAGATCCATCATGCCTGCCTGGTATGGGGTGGTCACTTTCAGATAGTTGTGAAACACCATGTAAGGCGTCGATGCTGCTCCGGCATCCCCCTTTCTGAGTGCCAGAAGGGCCTCCTGGTAATGCCCGCCTGCCTCTTCGGGGAACTCCGGAAACACCTGGGGCAGTTTCTCCATCTCCTCCAGGGCCTGGCCGGACTCTCCCTCCGCAATGAGCACCTCTATCAAATTCAGCCGGGGCACCACATTGGCAGGAGCATTTTCAGCCAGTGCCCGGGTGTATTCCAGTCGCTTCTCCAGGGCCTCCTCCCCCGGCATCGATCCGTAGATCTCGGACAGGCTGAACAGGGTTTTCACATGCCCCGGGTCCAGCTCCAGGTTCGTCTCCAGGGTCTCCACGGCTTCCTGGGGCCGGTTGCTCATCTCGTATACCTTGGCCAGGATCAGCCTCACATCGGGGTCCTCCGGAGCTATTTTGATCGCCTTCTTCAACCACTCCTCCGCCTTCCCGTACTCCCCCATCCGCAGGAAGACGATCCCCAGATTGGCATACCCCATCACTTCACTGTCGTCCAGTTCAATGATCTTCATGAACTCCTCCCGGGCCTGCTCCAGCTTGTTCTCTTCCAGGTAGGCCAGACCGAGGGTCTTGGCGGTGATCATCGCCTCCGCTTTTTCCGCATCGGTCATTTTCTGCTGTTTGCATCCGGCAGCGGTGAGGGCCAGTACAACCGGGACCAGCCCGCAGACAAGTATCTTCCTGATCATCGAACCTTCGTTTCTGTCACGCCAAGTTAACAAAAATCCCCCGGGTTGGAACGGGATGAATTCCTATCTTTAAGGGGATATCGATGCACGCTATGGATGGACAAAGACGCGGATTCTTAAAAAAAGCGGGGGCTGCCTCCCTCTCTCTTCTCTTTTTGGGAGGCTGCATCCGTCAGAAAGAGGATCAAACCGGGAATGACTCTGCCGGAGATCCCGCAACGGCTGCGGCAGGGATGGAAGCTTACCGGGAAGCGCTGGAGAAAAACCGGCAGTTACCGGCGGACCTGGTCCAGAAGCAGCTGGACCTGAAGGTGAACACCTACATGCAGCGCACCCACCACTGCGCCCAGAGCAGCTTTCTGGCCCTCAGGGACCAGTTCCGACTGCCCGGCAGCCAGGTGGCCAGGGCCCTCACCCCCCTGCCGGGCATTGCAGAGCGGGGACTCACCTGCGGTGCGGTCACCGGACCCCTGATGGCCCTGGGTCTGGTGTTCGGCCGGGGAGAGGGACGGCTGGAGGACTGGGAGGCCTACCAGCGGTCACTGGCTCCCGCAGGAACGTTCTGTGACCGGTTCGAACAGTTATACGGCACCCTCGATTGCCACGGGGTCCAGAAGGAGCAGTTCGGCCGCTGCTACCGGCTCACCGATCCCGGCGAGCTGCGCCAGTTCCAGGCTGACGGGGCCACCGACCACTGCAGCGAAGTGGTCCGCAACGCCGTCACCATGGCCGCATCCATTATCCTGGAGGAGGGTTGAAGATCAAAAGTAGTTCTGTTATTCAGCTTTCCGCTCCTTGATCCCGAATTGTGGATCGATGTTCAGGAAGGGGATGATGATAAAGCTGGGAATGGTGCAGAGCATCACCCAGATGAAGAAGTGCTGGTAGCCGATCATCTCCTGCAGCCAGCCGCTGATCATACCGGGGATCATCATCCCCAGTGCCATGAAGCCGGTGGTCAGCGCAAAGTGGGCGGTTTTGTGCCTGCCCTCCGACACGTAGATCATATAGAGCATGTAGGCGGTGAACCCGAAACCGTACCCGAACTGTTCCACGGCCACCGATATACCCACAACCCAGAGCGGTTCGGGCATGGCATAGGAGAGAAAGACATAGACCAGGTTGGGAAGGTTCATGGCGGCCACCATCCACCAGAGCCAGTAGCGCAGTCCTCTGCGCGAGGCGGCGATTCCCCCGATGATACCTCCCAGCGACAGGGCAATGATCCCCAGGGTCCCGTAGATCAGACCCAGGTCGCCGGTGGTGAGCCCCAGTCCGTGGGCCTCGCGGGAGTCGAGCAGGAAGGGGGAGGCCAGCTTGACCAGCTGGGATTCCCCCAGCCGGTACACCAGCAGGAAGGTGAGGATCACCCCGATGCGCTTCTTCCGGAAAAACTCCGCAAAGGTCCTCAGGAACTCCCTCATGAAATTCCCTTCCCCGCTCCGGTTGGGACGGTCTTCGGGAGGTTTCGGAAGGGCGAACCGGTGGTAGAGGAAGAATCCGCCGAAAACCAGCGCAATGATCAGGAACACCATGGTCCATGCAAACCGGATGTTCCCGCTGAGTCCGGTAAAACGTGCGGTCACCTCCTTATCGAGCTTCGGATCGAGCCGGAATACCGCGAAAGCCGGCTGGTCCCAGTTCTCCCGGTCGAATTCGAAACGGTAGTTCCGGGCCAGCATGATGCTCTTGTCGCCCCGTTCGAAGGTGAAATTGAGCACGATGTTCTCCCCCTCTTCCGGGGGCCTGTTGAGCCGGAACCAGGTCCATGCCAGGTTCCCCGCTCCGGCCCGGTCCACCCCGCTCCACGGTGAGAGGATCGAGTCCCCGTAAAAGCCCTTCGAGATATTCCACTCCTCGATGAGCCGGTAGATGCTGTCGGCCGTGGCGGGGTCGGGGTTCCGGGTTCCGATCTGAAGGGAGGAGTTCGTAAGGAAATAAAATGATCCTGGCTCTTGGCCGACAGCACCAGCCGGATCGGTGGTTGTCTGGCCGGTGGCTGCCCGGCCTGCGGACGCATCAGCACTTTCATCCGCCCGCTGCGTCCAGGAGGCCGGATCGTCAGGAAAAGCGAGCGGGGTGGACTCATCGGTGGTCTCCACCGTCACCTCCACCGGGGGAAGGCCGGTCTTGGCCTCGAAGTAACCGGCCAGGATCACCAGGAGCCCCTGACCGGTGAGCATGGCGATGCGGTAGAAGGTGCTCCGGATCCCCACGAAAAAAGCCTGGTCACCCCTGGAAAGCCCCAGCATGTAAAAGCCGTCGGCTGCAATGTCGTGGGTGGCCGAGCTGAAGGCCAGCAGCCAGAAGAAGGCCAGGGTCAGCTGCAGGAATTTCGGGGCGGGGATGGTCAGCGCCACCCCGGCCAGTCCCGCTCCGATAAAGAGCTGCATGATCAGGATCCAGAACCGCTTGGTGCGCAGGATATCCACCACCGGTCCCCAGAGCGGCTTGATCACCCATGGCAAGTAGAGCCAGCTTGTGTAGAGGGCGATCTGCGCATTGGAGATCCCCATCCGCTTGTAGAAGATCACCGAAAGGGTCATCACGATCACGTAGGGAATGCCCTCGGCGAAGTAAAGGGAAGGGACCCAGAGCCACGGGCGGCTCTCCGGTTCCCCGGCAGGCGAAACAGGATGGGTTTTATTCATATCTCTTTTCGATAGTGGCCCGGGTGAAATAGTGCGTCAGGATCCGGGTGTGGCTGTAACCGCGGTCGGCCATCACCGCCGCCCCAATCTGGCAGAGGCCCACTCCGTGCCCCCAGCCTGCGCCGCGAAGGCGGAACCGTCCGGGGATCCCGTCACGCACCTCCAGCTTCTCCACCGTAAAGGCGGAGCTGTAAAGATGGGAAGGGCTCAGCCAGCGCCTGATCTCCAGCTCCTTGCCGACAGTCAACGTCTTTCTGGTCCCTTCGATCCTTAACCGGACCAGCCGCGCCGACTCGCCGCGCTGGACCGGCACCAGGTCGATGATATCTCCGAAATCGATCCCGGATTTTTCCCGGATCAGTCCCGACAGCTCCTCCTGGCTGTACTCCACGGTCCACCGGTAAAAGTCGGGAGAGGACTGATCGTAGTCATTCAGCACCTGCCTCAGCAGGCGGTCGTCCGAGGTATGGCAGAACGCTTCCGGAACACTTTCGATGAACCGGACCGCATGCTTTTCCACCTTCAGGTCCAAGGTGTTCACCGGAGCCTCTTCCGGGTTGTCGTCGACTCGTTTCAGGTAGGGATGGTGAACGGGTTCCCAGCAGTATTCAAACTGTTCGGACACCCCCCCGCAACATTTGGAATACCGCGCATCGCAGATCGCTCCTTCGTACACCATCACCTGTCCGGCGGTCTCCCGCACCGCCGCCTCGACGGCGGGATTGGCCGCACGGGTGATCCCCTGGTAGCGCTGGCAATGGTCGTCGGCACAGACGTGGAACCGGGTATGGTCCTCCCGGTCGTACCAGCGGATGTATTCGCCTTCGGTCTTCTCTCCGGAGGAGCGGGAGGTCTTCCCACCGGAATTGCCCGCCTGTTTACCGATCTGGGCCAGCAGCCAGCTCCGTGAGATAATGGTATGTGCTTTCAGCAGGGCCGGAGCGCTGTCCCCTCTCATTTCGGAAGAGATCACACTCACCAGGTACTCCTCCAGCGGGAGGATGTTCACCACCTGGATCCCGTTTTCCATGATCATCAGTTTGATCGCTCCGCGGAACACCTGGTCCTCTTTCTGTTCCCAGTGAAAGCCGATGCCGATCACCACATCCTTCACCCTGGCTGCACAACCGTGGAGCTCTTCCGGCTCCAGGAGGAAAGTGCCGGAGCGGACCGCCTCTTTTCCCCGCCCGGAAAGCCGGGTCTCCCCTCCCGCCCCGCCGGAAAGTTCGATCTCTCCTTCCCCCAGCCGGACTTCCAGGAGTGTTCCGGGCCCGGCCAGACGGAACGGCTCCTCCTGCGGATCACTGTACAGCACTCTGAATGGTCCGTTCAGTTCCAGGCGGATATGCTCTGCGTGCAGGATCCCCACTTCAATTTCCGGGGAGTCAGGGATGCTCTGTTTTCCAGTACTACTCATAGGAGATCGGAGTTTGTTCAACGGATCGGACCAGCAGCCCGAATTTTTCCCGGGGAAACGACACCTGGGAAAAAATATCCTCCACATCGGCCCGGGTGATTTTGTGAAAATCTTTCTCCAGGGGCGTGATCAGGGTGCCCCCCATATCGACCGATGCTGGACTCAGGAGGATGTGCTTCTCTCCTTCCTCAAAGTACTGCCAGGGGCGGTGCTTCTCCCTGGGGAACAGCATCAGCTGCCAGCCGGTATCGCGATAATAGGCCAGCATATTGATCATCGGCTCTTCACCGTCCTGCAATTTACGGATGGCCCTGAAAGCCTGTCCGAAGAGCTGCACCAGCAGTTCCTTCCGGTCCGATTCCAGCAGCAGGAACCTCCGGAGACCATCCTCGATGGCGGTGACATGCAATGCGGGGTTGTCGATCACCACCCGGCCGTAAAGCTCCCCGAGCGGAACCAAATCCTCCTCCAGGGGCATCAGCCCGCGGCTGCCTGCCTGGAAATGCATATGATCGGGAGCGGAAGCCCCGCAGTTGGGCGCATTGTAGAAGACCGCCATCCGGTTCAGTGCCCGGGCCAGCTCCAGGAACCGCTCAAATTCGGGCAGGATCACCTGGGGGGTGTGCCGGGCGGTGGCGATGGTGAAATGCACCGGGAAGATCGGGAACGGGTTGCACAGGATCTCATAATCCTCCCCGAACCACAGGCTCTTCTCCTCGTCGGGACGGTTCTCCGGGCAGAGAAAGCATTTGCGCTGTTCGATGGAGCTCTTATCCACCCTGGCGGCCGAAGAGACGATCCGCTTCGGATTGCACTGGATATGAATGGAAAACCCTTCAAACCCGATCGTGCGGTGCAGCGCCTCGCCCAGCTTATCCCAGTTGGCCCCCAGCAGCGGCCAGGTCTGCTTCTGGTCCTCGAACAGCCGGTTGGCCTGGTCCTGTATGCTCATCCGCCTCCCCGGTTTTTCAGTATCCTTGCCCGCAGTTCAAAGGTCCTCAGCCGGTCCTTATAGAGGTTATGCCGGTTCTGTGCTTCCACGCTCAGCGCCGCATCGGAGTTATCCTCCCACCGGCGGCAGAGATAGATCGGCTCGTAGATCCTGCCGATCCTGTAGCGCCTGCTGATGGCCAGTCCCACCCCGTAATCCTCCCCGTAGCTCACGTTGGGGATCCCTGTCTCCCTGAGCACCGGGGTGAAAAAGGCCCTCGGGGCACCGAGACCGTTGATGCGCAGCGCATTGTTCCTGCCGTTCTCCTCGGTCCACTCCCGGTGGTCCACCACCCCCGGAGGGATCTCCTCCAGCCGGAAGTTGGTCATCCGGTAAGACCCGATCACCATAGCGCACTCTTCCCGGTAAAAGGCATCGACGATCGCCTGGAGTGTTCCCTCGTCACTGTAGAGGTCATCGCTGTCGAGCTGCACCGCAAACCGGCCGCAATCCGGATGGTGAACCCCCAGGTTCCAGCACCCCCCGATACCCAGATCGTGGCGGTCGGGAATTACATGGATCAGATGGGAGTGGGAAGCGGCCAGGTCTCTGAGGATGGCAGTGGTACCGTCGGTGGAGTGATTGTCCACCACGATCACATTGAACGGGAAGGAGGTTTTCTGCCTCAGGGCCGATGCTGCCGCATCCCCGATGGTCTTCTCCCGGTTCAGAACAGGGATGATCACACTGGCCTCGGCGGGAAAGTTTCCCGATTTCAGTTCCACCCGCTCGAACGAGGGATCCAGATAGGCCCAGATCTCCTTCAGGTGGCGGGTCACCGCCTCCTCCATCTCGATCTGGTACTCCCTGTTGCGGGGATCCACATAATCGAACATTTTCTTTCCGGAGACCCTCGTATCCACCGGCTCGGCCGAATACAGGAACTCGGGGATCCGGAGAGGAAGTGTATCCTGGCTCAGCTTCAGCCTCAGCTGGTAGAGCCCGGCATGGTCCAGGTCGGGACCGATCACCTCCGCCGCCTTTACCAGGGCCCTGTTCTGAAAGAACATCAGCGGGCCGAAATCGAAATCATCCCTCAGGCTCCCCTCCTGGTAGTCGGTCAGCGGATGCTTCTTCAGTTCATCCGCCTGCCGGTCCAGATAATCGGAATAAACCACCGGGGCACCGGTCTGACCGGTGACCGCCATGAACCGCTCCAGGGCAAAAAGTCCGAACCGGATCCTCCACTCCCCGGTGAACACGAGAGCATAGCCAGGTTCCTTGCAATGTTGGGCGATCCGGCGGATGGTGGAGGTGCTGAACCGGCCGTCGGTCTCCAGGAATTTACAGAATTCCGGCATCGGATCCGGCCTTTCGGGAGCCATCAGGTAGACGGCCCCCACCAGATCACTGGATGTGAGCTCTGCCAGGGTCTCTTTCCAGGCAGCCGGATCGGTGTAAGGGATAAAGCAATCGATTTTATTCATATTCCTCTGTTTTCATCAGATAACGGATCAGTTTTTTCATGATCAGGTCCCGATCCTTTTCTCCCCGGATCGATTCGAAGGGGAATCCCAGGGCCACAACACCGCCCTCTCCCCCACCCGTGGCTACCCCGGCACTCATATTGTTCTCCCGGTAACGGATCAGGGTCACCGCCGTGGTGTCGAAAGGTTCCAGTGCATCGGCCCCCTCCACGGTGTATTGCTCCGGATCGATGCCGGTATTGAAGCTGAATGTCTCCTGGACCGGTGCGAAACGGGGATCCATAAAATAAAACCTGCCGGTCCGCGAGGCATTGCCGGTGCGCCATTGGAACTTCAATGACCGGCCGATCACGGTATCCTGGTTATTCTCATGCATATCCGAGGCAATATGGGCGCCCGACACCAGAAGCCTTCCCCCTTCCGAAAGATACTGCTGCAGCCGGTCGAGCAGCTCCGGCGGCCAGACCCTGAAACGGGGTACCGTATCGTTCTTGGGCAGGTAGACGGTGCGCTCCTCCCCGGTCAGATAGTCCACCACCGGGTAGGGATCCAGGGAAACGATTCCGGCAGTGACGGACTCGTCGCTGACCGAAGAGAAAGAATAGCCGGCATTCCGGATCGAGCGACCGTGCATAAAACTGAAATCGAAACTGTTTCCCGGGATCACCTCCGACTCCAGATCGGCATAGGAGGCGCCATGACCGGGCGAATCATCATCGAGCCAGGGGGAACTTTTCAGAAAGTCGTACTGGGATCCCACCGTATGGAGGTCAACCCCGTCTGGGACTCCCTGATCGACAATATCCATGAAACCCGCATAACGGGTGTCGTTGAACCAGGCCGGCCCGCCCGTCCGGTCGAAACCGCAAACCACCAGCAGCGTCCCCCCGGAACCGGAACGGATGCATGCCGATAGTTCCTCCGAAGAAAAGCTCTCCCCTCCCCGGTTCAGGGCGGTCACCCGGAACGAGTAGATCGAATCGGGAACGGGATCCTCCAGAATATAAAACGTATCATTCACCAGCCGTCCGTTGCCGGCACCCTGTTCGTTGATCCTCGTGTAGATCCGGTAGGACGATGCGGTGGCGGTGGGTTCCAGGGGATCGGCCCGCGGCTTCCATCGCAGCAAAATGGCCGTATCGCCGCTCACCTCGGCCGAAAAATGGTCCACCGGCAGGGGCTGGACCACCTCCTCGATCCCGTACTGGGCATGCAGAAAGGAGAGGATCCCCTTATAGATGGCCCGGCTCACATCGAACCGGAACTGCGGTTCCTGGCCGAAACGCATGTCGATGAAATTCTGGTGGGAAAAGAGTTCCAGGAGCATGGCCGGCACGTTGGGCCGGTAGGCCTCGCTGTATCCGCGGTCCCACATGGCCCGGCGGGTCCACGCCGGGTCATAGGCAGCCCGCAGGTCCTCCACAATGGAGGTCTGGACCAGATCGGTCAGGTCCCTGGAAGCCATCCTGGAGAGTCCCCCCGGGAAATACCCTCCCCCGAAGGTGGTGCTGTAAATGCCCAGGGTCCCGATCACCGTGTCGCCGGAGGTGATCCCCGCATCGGTGTGGAAACCGAGGGAGAGGTCCACCGGGATCCCGAGGCCCCGGGCATTCCGGTCGGCGCTGGGACCGGACGGCGCCCCCATCAGGTAATTCACCCACTCGCCCCTCGACTGGTAGTCATCGTTGTAATCGTTATTGTCATTCAGTTTCCATACCAGGGTGTCGGGAAATCCGGCATACTGGAGGTAATAGCGCGCCGCCTCCTGGTAGGCCGGGCGGTTACTGGTGAGTCCGTTCCTGGAGATCTGTCCCATGCCCCCTCCGAACCGGACCGCGTCGGCCGAAACCGTGTTTCTCCGCCTCCTGCTCTGGTTGGTCAGCACTACTTTGGCCTGACCGGGATGGATCCCTGCGGGAAATCTGAATTTTCCCAGGTAGACCCAGGTCCCGCCTCCCATCTGCTGATTCACGGCAAATTCGGTGATCCCGCCCGAATGGTGGACCCGGTAGCGGGCATCCGTGGCGCGATCGTCCGATGCATGATAGGAAACATAGACCGCATAGTCGCCTGTTTCGGGGATCTCGGGGATCCACTGCACGGCCGCCGTGGGATCCCTCTCGCACTCCATCACGGAATAGGTGCCCAGCCGGAAGGGATTCTCATCCACATAGGGAGGCTGGCCCATGGCAAAACCGCTGCTGTCGGCACTTTCAGCAGCCGCTTCCGCCCCGATGTACAGACTGCCGCCGGAGCTGCCGTTGTTGTCCACCACCACCCCGTTTTTCTGCCAGTCCCGCTCCCGGGGCAGCAGGACCGTGGCTCCGGCATTCTCCAGCATGGGGACCAGGAACGGCAGGGTGTAGGCCATGGGATAGAGGTCCTCCACGGTCTGGAAGATCCTGGCACGCTGCCACTCCCAGCGATGCAGGGAGGGTTCATAATACCATCCGTGACTGTGCCAGAGGGCGATATTTATATTGGAAAGAAGGGGATCTTCCGGCTGCTCCTTCGACAGGTTGACCGCCAGGGGTTCTGAACGGCGGCGCCATTTCCAGGGCGACCTTTCCCGGTCCCGGTCCCTGTCATCGCTCCGGTGGTAATTGGGAATATAGTACCGCAGATTTTTTCCCCCCGAATAGAGCCGGATGGAATACTCCCTGTGAGAAAGCGGAAGGACCTGGCGGATGAGGCTGGCAAAGCTGTCGATCAGTGACTCCCTGACGGGGGCATATACCAGCTGCCTGTCGGTGTGGATGTTGATGGACTCCTCCCTTTCAGAGATCTCCACCGACCGGATCCGGGTGGAGTCGAGCTTCAAAAAACCGGTGGCGCCGGCCCACCATCCTCCGTTAAAAAGGGAGTCGGCCCGGCGGATCACCCGCTCCCGGATCACGGAATCGGGTAACGGGAGCTCTTCCTGTTGCATCGCCTGCAAAGGCAGCACATCCCGGGACATCGCCTGCAACGGCGTCGCATCCCGGGGCATCGCCGGTAAGATGGAGAGTGTAACGAATAAGCCTGCTGCTGAGATCCATTTCATATAACTGCATCGTCCTTTTAATCGTACAGGTAATAAGCTTTCGAGCGGCTCCTGAACATTTCCTCGTCCTTTCTCCAGTAATCTTTCAGCCGGTTGAAATCGAAATCCTCCATCAGCGAGAGCCGGATGGAATCGGAGCCGCAGACCTGGTCGAACATCCGGTAACGGCTTTCTCTCCCTTCAAAAGGATCGAAAGAGGGATCGATCCGCCGGGCCTCCTGAAGGAACCAGAACTGGATCTCGGTCAGCCGGGCGGCGGCAGGATCGGTCCAGTGCAGCTGCACGCCCTGCATGGCAACCCCCTGCCCTGCAGAATAGTATGGTTTGAAAAAGAGTGGACGGAACAGGACCCCGGGAAGCCCCAGCCGGTTCATGGCTCCGGCCAGCCGGTGGGCCCCGGTCTGCTCGGTGGCCAGCACCCGGAACGGCAGGGTATAACCGATCCCGACCATGGCCGGATCGAGCTCCCCGATGATCCCCGTGGCAGCCATGGCCATGGCTGATCCTGCCGAGGGCACATGGGGCGAGGTGGGCACCCAGGGCAGCCCCGTCATCCCGAAGGTCATTTCCCGCTCCCATCCCTCCATGGGCACCACCTTCAAAAGGCATTTCCTCCCTCCTTCCAGCATCCCCTCCCCGTTCAGCATCAGGGCCAGCTCGCCGCAGGTGAGCCCATACAGGTAGGGGATGGAGTAGGCGCTGACGAAGGAGTGGAATCCCTCCTCCACCAGAGGGCCCTCCACACGTTGCCCGCCCAGGGGATTGGGGCGGTCGAGCACCACCACTTCGATGCCCATGTCGGCGGCAGCCTCCATCACCAGGCCCAGGGTGCTGATATAGGTATAAGAGCGCACCCCTGCATCCTGGATGTCGTAGACGATCACATCGATCCCGGCGAGCATCTCCGGGGTGGGCCTGCGGTGGCTCCCGTAGAGGGAGTAAACGGGGATCCCGGTGACCGGGTCCGTCTGATCCTCCACATGCTCACCGGCAGTAAAGTCGCCCCTTACCCCGTGCTCGGGTCCGAAGAGCGCTGCCAGCTCCACGTTTTCATTCAGGATATCCACGGTCGATCGCAGCCGGCTGTCCACCCCCGTGGGATTGGTGACCAGTGCCACCCGTTTTCCTTCCAGTATGCGGAACTGCTCTCCCGCCAGTACTTCGATACCGGGTTTCACCTGGGCATGGGAAGGGAGGGTGATCAACACGATGATGGCAAGTAATCCTGAACGGACAAGGAACAGGTTCCTTTTCATGGGCGGGAATTTGATAAACAAAGATAATATTTAACTTTACAAAGCTACCATGAATCAGCTGTATCATAAGCTCCACGGGGTAATGGGACGATCTGCGGTCCGTACCGACGACCTGTCCCTGATCGCTGCATCGGCCGATGCGGGCTGCTACCGGAAAGTTCCCCGGATGGTGCTCCGACCCGCTTCGGAAAGAGAGGTGATACAGACCCTGTCGATCCTGCACAGGGAAGGGGTCGCAGTCACTTTCCGGGCGGCAGGTACCAGCCTGTCGGGGCAGGCCATCTCCGATTCAGTGCTGTTGCAGGCCCGGGGCGACGACTGGAGCCACTGCCAGGTACTCGATAACGGAAGGCGGATCCGGACCCAGCCGGGGATCACCGGAGCCAGGCTCAACCAGATACTGGCCGGGTACGGGACCAAATTCGGGCCCGATCCTGCTTCCATCAACTCGGCCATGGTCGGGGGAATTATCGCCAACAATGCCAGCGGGATGAGCTGCGGCATCCATGCCAACAGCTATGCCACCATCGAATCGGCCCGGATCGTCCTTGCCGACGGTACCCTGCTCGACACCTCCGACCCGGAAAGCCGGAAAGCTTTCCGGAAAAAAAAGATGGGACTGGTGGACAAGATCGTGGAGATCCGCGACCGGATCAGGAGCGATCCGGAACTCACCGAAAAGATCCGGAAAAAATACCGCATCAAGAATACCACCGGATACGGGATGAACTCATTTCTGGACCATGACGACCCGCTGGAGATCATCCTCCGGCTGATGGTGGGTTCCGAAGGCACCCTGGGATTCGTGTCGGAGGCCACCTTCCGGACGGTCCCCGTTCTGCCCTTCCGGGCCTCATCGCTGATCTACTTTCCGGGACTGGAACCCGCCTGTGAGGCGGTTCCCCTTCTCCGGGAATCGGGGGTCCCGGCCATAGAGATCATGGACCGGGAAGCGCTCCGTTCAGTGGAGAAAAACCCTGGGATCCCCTCTTACATCCGGGCATTCCCCGACGGAGTGACCGCCCTTTTAATCGACCTGGAGGCCTCCTCGCAGGAGGAACTGGACCGCCTGGTGGAGGATACCGCAAAGGCGGTGGAAAAGTTCGGACTGGTCAGGCCCTTCGAGGTGACGGTCGATCCGAAGCAGATCACCGCCCTCTGGAATGTGCGCAAAGGCGTTTTCCCGGCCGTGGGAGGGATGCGGCCTCCGGGCACCAGCGTGATCATCGAGGATGTGGCCGTGAGCGGGGAGCACCTGACCGCTGCGGTGACCGACCTCCGGAAGATGCTCGACGAACTGGATTATAAGGATGCGGTGATCTACGGGCATGTTCTGGATGGCAACCTCCACTTCATCTTTGCGCAGGATTTTCACCAGCCCGGGGAGCTGAAAAAATATGAGGAAATGATCGACCGGCTCACCCGGCTGATCGTGGATCACTACGACGGTTCACTGAAGGCCGAGCACGGCACCGGCCTGAACATGGCACCATTTGTGGCCTATGAGTGGGGCGAATCCCTCTACCGGTGCATGAAAGAGATCAAGCAGGCGTTCGACCCGAAAAATATCCTCAACCCGGAGGTGATCATCTCCGGCGACCCGGAGATCCATCTGAAACACTTCAAACCCATGCCGCTGGTGCATGAATCGGTCGATCAGTGCATCGAATGCGGTTTCTGCGAGATCAATTGCCTGACCACCGGTCTGACCCTCTCGGCCCGGCAGCGGATCGTGGTCCGGCGCGAGGTCCGCCGCCTTCAGTCCACCGGCGAGGACCCTGTCAGGCTCGGGAACCTGGAGCGCTCGTTCCGCTACCAGGGCGACCAGTCGTGTGCCGGCGACGGGCTCTGTGCTGTCACCTGCCCTCTCTCCATCGACACAGGCATCCTGATCAAGCAGATGCGTGAAACGAAACGGGAGAAGAGAAGGTCTGCCCGGGCGACCGCCCGCTGGATCGCCGGTCATTTCTCCCTGGTACACCGCCTGGTCAGAACGGGACTGGGCTTCATGGAGGGGTTCTCACGGGTGGTGCCTTTGAAGCGGATCTGGATATGGGACCGGCACATGCCCCGGCCGGTCAGAAAAAAACAGCGCCCCCGGGCCGCATCCTCCGATCCCGCTTCCGCAGATCCCGCTTCTGAACAAACCCCGCGGGTGGTCTATTTCCCCAGCTGCCTGAACCAGAGCATGGGCACTGCGGTAAAGGACCGTGAAACACGTCCCCTGGTGGAGGTGACCCTGGAGGTGCTGGAGCGGGCCGGGTACCGGGTGATCTTCCCTGAAAAGATGGAATCGCTCTGCTGCGGAACACCCTGGGAGAGCAAAGGGTTCCCCGACATCGCCGATGCAAAATCCTCGGAGCTGGAAAAGGCACTGCTGGAAGCCAGTGAAGGGGGACAGATCCCGATCCTCTGCGATACCAGTCCCTGTACCTACCGGATGAAACATTCAATGACGGAATCCCTCCGGATCTACGAGCCGGTGGAGTTTATCCACGACTTCCTGCTGGACAGGCTGAAGCTGAAGCGCGATAAGAAGCCGGTGGCCTTCCATGTCACCTGCACCAGCACTAAAATGGGACTGGAGGAGAAATTCAGGAGGGTGGCCGGGGCGTGCACCCACAAACCGGTCTTCCCCGAAGAGGTGGGTTGCTGCGGTTTTGCAGGCGACAAAGGGTTCTCCCATCCCGAAGTGAACCGTTTTGCACTCAGAAAGCTGCAGGAACAGGTGGCCATGCTGCCGCGGGGATACTCCAACAGCCGGACCTGCGAAATCGGTCTTTCCAGGAACAGCAGCATCGATTACAAGTCGATCATGTACCTGATCCTCCGGTCGATCGACAAAAGGACCAGCCGCACTCCCCCATCATAGCCCCGGACTCCGGCCGTCACAGCAACTGCGACAACCGGTCACAGCACTTGCATCCGGGGTTTACAGGACCTGCATCCGGCGGGTCTCCCGGAATTCACCCGCCGTCATCCGGTAGCTGTAGATACCCGGCTCGAGCGCCGAAGTGTCGAGGGAGAATGCATGCTCGCCCCCGGGCAGTTCCTTTTCCATCAGGACCCCCACCTTTCGGCCGGTCACATCGAACAGTTCGATCACCACCTTCTCCCTGCCGGGAATCCGGAAAGGGATCACCGTTTCTCCGGAGACCGGGTTGGGCCGGTTCTGCATAAGCCAGCCATCGTCGGGCGACGGACGGTTCCTCGAGTCCACCGAAGTGGGCGCCTGCTGGTACACCCGGATATAATCGAGGACCAGCTCCTGGGGGAATTCGGTGGAAGCATCGGGCGAGCCGGGCCAGTTACCCCCCACCGCCAGATTCACCAGCAGGTGGAACCGCTGATCGAAGGGAGCCGGGAATGCATGGCCTGAGGTATTCCAGTCGCCCCGGCCCAGGGTCTGGTAGAGATTACCCTCCGCGTAGAAACGCATCTCCCCCTCTTCCCATTCCAGGGCAAAATCGCGGAATTCCCGGCTGAAAGGCCAGCCTTCGGTCACGTAGGCAGATGTCCTGTACTGGGTATATGGCCACTCCCCACCGAAATGGAGGGTCCCGTGCACCGTGGAGGGTTCGTGCCCCAGGTACTCCATAATGTCGATCTCCCCGCTGGCCGCCCATGCGCCGTATACCTCATCGGTGGGAAGCATCCAGACGGCAGCCCAGAGCCCCTGTCCCACAGGCATTTTCGCTCTGAACTCCACCCTTCCGTATTTCCAGTCGCCCTTGCCGATGGTCCGGATCCTGCCAGAAGTATAGCCCTTGCCTCCGTACGATTGCCGGCGGGCGGTGATCACCAGGTGGCCCTCCTCCACCTTTACATTCTCCTCCCGGTAATATTGCTCCTCATTGTTGCCCCAGTCCTGGAGGCCGTATTCGGTGCCGGTCCCGGTCTGGCAGGACCATTTGGAAATATCCAGCTCCGTACCGTCGAATTCATCCGACCAGACCAGCTCCCACTCCTGAGCCTTCAGCGGCAGGACCGCCATCATTGCCGCTGCCATCCATACCGGTGCCATTTTTTCGATCCTCATCCTTCCTTTAAAAGCTTTTTATTCACCCACACAGTACATCTTCTCCACCCCTTTCAGGATCATGGCATCGCTGGCGAACGCCGGTGAAGCCCAGAATTTATCATCCAGGGTATTCTGGTGCAGCAGCTCGAATTCAGGCCCTGCCTCCACCACGCTGGTCACCCCGTTCTCATCGATGAAATAGATCCTCCCTTCATAGGCCCAGGGAGAGGCCCAGCAGGCACCCACCCTCGTTGCTCTCTCCTCATAGACGATCGCTCCGGTGGCAGCAACCAGGCAGGTCAGGTCTCCTCCTCTGCTGCTGAGCAGGTACAAATACCCCTCATACAGCAGGGGGGAAGGATTGCCCGTGGAGATATCCCGGTGCATCCAGACCACCCCGCTGCTGGTGGTATCTCCCTCCGGTGGGGTGATATCGCCCGATGCCCCGGCCCTGACACAGATCATGGAACCTGGCGTGTCCCTGAATGCGGTGTTCCCCAGGTAAAGGTGATCTCTGTCCGCCACCGGAGAGGGAATATTATAATATCCGGGCACCTCCAGTTGCCAGAGAAGCTCCCCGGTCTTCGGATCATAGGAACGGGCCGTCTTCCCTCCCACCACCAGTTCGGTCCGGCTCCGGTTCTTCCAGATAACGGGAGTGCTGTAGTTGGTACCCTCCTCCCTTTCGGCTCTCCAGACCTCCTCTCCGGTGGAAGCATCCAGAGCAGCCACGAACGATTGTGCCTCGTTGTCGACCTGCACATAGAGTAGCCCCTTGTGAAGGACCGGAGAGGAGCCGGTGCCCCATTCATTGAGGGTTTCGAATGCCCCCGGGTCCTTCTCCCAGAGCAACTCCCCTTCCAGGGTGTAGCAATAAAGACCGGTATTGCCAAAATAGACGTATAATCGCTTCCCGTCGGTCACCGGAGTTTCGGAAGCATAGTTGGTGGCACGGTGCTTCTTTTCCCTGGGGCTTCCTTCCACGGCCACCTGCTTCCATAGCTCCTCCCCGGTTTCCAGGTCGACACAGGTCACCTCCCAGCGGTAGATATCGTCCAGAAGAGCCTGTTCTGTAACGGTCGCGGGAGGACTCTGGCCAGGAGGAGATTCGGGGGGACGCTGGCCCGGGGCTGGTCCCTCGGGTTGTTGCCCTTCGGTGGCCGTATTGTCCCTGCGGGCGGTGGGCGGGGGTGAAGGCGCTCTTTCAGGTTCGGGAGCCACCTTCACCGGGACCGCTGCAGCGTAAAAGACCCGGTTACCCCAGATGATGGGAGAGGTCCAGCTCTCCCCCTCCACTCCGGTGGTCCACCGGATATTCTCCTCCTCGCCCCAGGTCACGGGCAGGGTGCGGGCCTCGGGGACCATATCGGCATCCGGCCCCCGGAACTGAGGCCAGTTATAGGTGCAGGAAGGAATGAACAGAAGGACCAGGATGGTGACCGACAGGTGTGGAAGACCACCGGAGACAGCGTTCAACCGTAAAACCGGGGAGGAATTGGATCTTTTCATATCGCGGGATTTTGATTATCTGTACCAGGATAACATCTGTATTACGGATTAACAAATGGCAAGATAACCATTAATAAATGATGAATTAACACCAGTAAGCCGATTGTTAATTAGTGTTTAGTTAACAGGCCCTTAAACCCGGGTTCACCTATTCGCTGAAACTTTACCACTCCAGATTTTCATTGTTAACCCTAAAAACGAACCTGATGAGAAATCGATTAAACCTGAAGATTGCCTTTGCCCTCTTAAGCCTGGTTTTTACATATACACTGGCTTTTCCCAATGAGAATGATCCTTTGGTAGCTGCCGAAGAGAATAGAGCGGAAGTAGTATCCGTCATTCAAAGAGGAGTATCCGGGACAGTCACCGATCAGGAAGGAGAACCACTGGTGGGGGTTTCCGTTTCGATCAAAGGGACAACGACCGGGACCATAACGGATATCGACGGGAAATACAGTATGGAGCTGATCTCTGACAGCGATGTACTAGTGTTTTCATATGTGGGTATGGTGACAAGGGAAATCCCGGTCGGTGACCGGACTATTCTGGATGTGAGGATGGAAATGGATATCGCCGGACTGGAAGAGCTGGTGGTGGTCGGATATGGCAGGCAGAAGGAGGTAAACCTTTCCGGAGCGGTCGACCACGTGGAAGCTGAAGAATTCCGAAGCCGGCCCATCACCAACATCACCCAGGGACTGCAGGGGGTGATTCCTAACCTGAACATTGATTTCAACAGCGGGGAACCCGGGAAAGCTGCCAATGTCAACATCCGCGGTATTACCTCCATCAATGAAGGGGAGCCGCTTATTCTGATCGATGGGGTACCCTCCGATGCACTGGAGCTGAACAGGCTCACACCCCAGGATGTGGAAAGTGTTTCGGTATTAAAGGACGCCTCATCGGCAGCCATCTACGGCGCCCGTGCGGCTTTTGGAGTGATCCTGATCACTACCAAATCAGGTGCCCGGGAAGGGATCCATCTCAGTTACAACAACAACATATCGTGGGACAAACCCACGGTACTGCCTCAGAAAATAACAGACCCCTATATCTACCTGCGTCTGAAGGAAACCTCGTCCGACAATACGCCATGGGATAATATGAATTTCAGCGATGACAGGTATGCCTGGGCAAAACAGCGATCCGACGATCCCTCCTCCTCACCGGGTGTCAGGGTAGATCCGAACGATCCATCCCGCTGGGAATACATGGGCAACAGAGACTGGACCAGTTACTTCCTGGATGAATTTGCCTTATCGCAGAAGCATCATATCACCCTGGATGGCAGAACAGACAAAACAAGGTTCTACCTTTCCGGAGCCTATGATACCCAGAAAGGTGCCTTGAAAATTGCCGATGACCTGTTCAATCGATACAGCATCCGTAGCAGGGTGGATTATCAACCGTTTAAATGGGCGACCTTCGGCAACAATACATTGATCACCTCCACCAACCGGACCAGACCCAGC
>CAZOHA010000020.1:0-65981 GCA_964579515.1 uncultured Bacteroides sp.
TCCAATCCTTTCGGTCAAGATTGCGGTAATTGATGGCTTCGCTGATATGAGTTGCATTGATAGCACTGCTGCCATCAAGGTCTGCAATGGTCCTCGCCACTTTCAGGATGCGGTCGTAGGCACGTGCCGACAATCCCAATTTCTCCATGGATTCTTCCAGTTTTTGGCGAGCCTCCCCTTCCAGCCGGCAATATTTCCTCCTTAAACCCGGACTCATCTGGGAATTCGCTATCATATTCCCCTCGTTTTTGAATCTTTTCAGCTGAATATCTCTTGCCGTCATGACCTGCCCATACATTTTATCACTGGATACAGGCCGGGAGTCGGAAGACATTTCAGGAAAAGTTACCTGAGATACCTGGAGATGGATGTCGATCCGGTCGAAGAGTGGGCCAGAAATCTTCGAATGATACCGGAGAATCATTCCCTTTGCGCAATGACATGGTTTTTTCGGATGATTCAAATATCCGCAGGGACAGGGATTCATGGCAGCGATTAACAGGAAGTTTGATGGAAAATCAACCCTGTATCTGGCCCTGCTGATATGTACCACCCCCTCTTCCATGGGCTGCCGGAGGACCTCCAGAACCGATCGGGGGAATTCAGGCAGTTCATCCAGGAAAAGGATGCCGTTGTGAGCCATGGAGATTTCCCCCGGTAACGGCGATTGCCCGCCCCCGATGATGGAGATATGCGAGCTGGTGTGATGGGGTGACCTGAACGGTCGTTGGGAGATCAGTCCCCCGTTCAGATTCATCCTCCCCGCGACTGAATGGATCATGGTGGTCTCCAGAGCCTCCTGTGTGGTCATTCTGGGCATAATGGTGGGAAGCCTCCGCGCAAGCATGGTTTTTCCTGATCCCGGCGGCCCCATCATCAACAAATTGTGAAATCCAGCCACTGCGATCACCATCGCCCTTTTGGCCGCCTCCTGGCCACTCACATCCGAATAATCCAGAGGATTTTCCCCTTCATCATCAGGACTTCGGACCGGATCCGGCGACTGTTGAATCCCGGGATATTCACCTCTGTTTAGAAATGCAACCGCTTCTTTCAGATCACTCACCGGGATCACCTCCATACCCCCAATAATGGATGCCTCCGCTTTGTTCCGAAGAGGAACGATCACCCCCCTTAAGCCCTCATTTCTGGCCATCTGGACCATGGGAAGTATACCTTTAACCGGTAAAACTGTACCATCGAGTGAGAGCTCGCCCATTACGATGTACCTGCAAAGTTTTTCGGCATTCACCTGATCCGTGGCTGCCATTATTCCCAGTGCCATCGGGAGATCGAGATGAGTGCCTTCTTTACGGATATCGGCCGGGGCGAGATTAATGACTACCCTGTACCGGGGCCAGACAAATCCGTTCTGAGACAATGCAGCTTCTATCCGCTGCTGGCTTTCCCTGATGGCATGATCGGCCAGACCCACGATGAAAAAACGGATCCCCTGAGTCACGTTCACTTCAATGGTGATTCGAATGGCCTGGATCCCTCTTAAAACCGCGCTGTAGGATTTGACAAGCATTTACAGGGTTGATGTGTCGATCCCCGCTTCGATCGAACCCTGCCCGTCCTTTCCTCCCATATATTTCCGTAACTTGCTATCATATTATGAAAAGAAGAGACTTTTTAGAAAAATCGGCTTTTGCAGTTGCTGCCCTTCACCTGAATTCCCCCTCGTACTGTATCTCCGCACCCGTAAAGATCTCACTGGCGCAATGGTCCCTGCACAGGCATTTCTTCGACGGAGATCTCGATGCCAGGGAATTTGCAAGCATTGCCAGAGACACCTATTCCATCGAAGCGGTGGAATACGTCAACGCCTTTTACACAGAGTGGGCCAAAAACGAGAAATTCTGGACAGAGATGAAGGAGCGTGCCGACGAGTCGGATGTAAAAAGCCTTTTGATTATGGTGGATGATGAGGGCGATCTCGGCGATCCCGATGCTTCCAGGCGCAGCCAGGCAGTAAAAAACCATTATAAGTGGATCCATGCTGCAAAGATCCTCGGTTGCCACTCGATCCGGGTAAATGCATTCGGGGAAGGATCGAAAGTATCACTCCGGGATGCGCTGGTCAGCGGTTTGGGAGAACTTACCGCTTATGCCTCCGGAATGGATTTGAACATCCTGGTGGAAAATCACGGTCTGCACACCTCCGACGCAGCATTTATGACGGAAATCATCCGTCAGGTGAACCATCCGAATCTGGGAACCCTTCCCGATTTTGGGAACTGGTGTCTGAGTGCCAAGTGGGGCAGTACACAGATCCCCTGTGAAAAAATATATGATCCTTACCAGGGAGTTTCAGAGATGATGCCCTTCGCAAAAGGAGTCAGTGCCAAATCTTATGATTTTAATAATCAGGGAGATGAAACACGAATTGATTATTACAAAATGATGAAAATCATCAAGGATGCGGGATTCGACGGGTATGTTGGAATCGAGTATGAAGGGGAGAAACTCGGCGAACCGGAGGGAATTCTGGCCACCAAAGCTCTGATCAGAAGATCGTGGGTTTAACGTATTTTTTAGTCATTCTACTGCTATTTTAGTTGACTTACGTAATAAATAGTTGTATGTTTGTCATAGAATGGTAACATTGCAGCTATGAAAAGACTCACCAAGGCCGAAGAAGAAGTGATGCTGGCTCTCTGGCAACTGGGGGAGGCGACTATCCGGGATCTCATGGAAGAACTTGACCAGCCCGATACGCCCTATACGACAATCTCCACTGTGGTAAGGGTACTGGAGAAAAAGGGGATAGTTGATCACAGAGCGGTGGGCACCACTTATCTCTATTATCCGGTCATTGAAAAAAGAGAGTACCTTAAAGGGTTCCTCACGGGAATCGTGTCCAATTATTTTGACGGTTCTTTCTCCAGGATGGCTGCTTTCTTTGCCAGAGAGAACGATATGGACCTGAATGAACTTCAGGAGGTGATCCATGATATCGAGAGGGAAATAAAGGAGGAGGACGGTCATGAATGAGTTTATGATCTATCTGATCCGGGTTTCAGCCGGAATGGGGATTATCGCCATCCCCTATTACTTTTTGCTGAGAAACGATACGAACCTGAAAATCAAAAGATTCTATCTCCTTGCCGGAATATGGCTCTCATGGATCGCTCCTCTGATCACTATCCAGTCCCCGCAGATACTTTCAGGGGCCGCTCCCGCTTTTTTCATCGATCCTTCCCTACCCCCGGAAACTCCGGTGAATGCCATCGGCGAAGGACAACATAGCAACATTCGCTTTCATTGGCTCCACCCGGTCATGGCTGTATATGTTACCGGCCTTCTATACCTGTTTATCCGAAACCTGGTCTTTCTTTTCAGGTGGAATTTGGTCTGGAAACGTTCGGAAAAACAAAACGGGGTGGCATTTACCTCTACGGGTCACGTTTTCACGTTGTTCAACCGCATTTTCGTTCCGAATCAACTGGCCCGGAAGGAAGATCTTCATACTATCCTGCTGCACGAGAAAGCACATCTCCGGCAGCTTCACCTGATCGACCTCATCATGGTGGAAGCATCCCTGCTTCTCACATGGTTTAATCCCTTTACTTGGCTTATTTCCAGGATGATTAAAGAAAATCACGAGCACCTGGCCGACAGACAGGTACTTTCGGAGGGCATTCCTCCGGCACAGTACCGGGCCCGGCTGCTCCAGTACACGCTCGGAGTGGACCTGTTCCGGCCGGGCAATTCGTTTAATCATTCATTCACCTTCAAAAGATTTCAAATGATGAAAAAGCCAAGAAAACATGCACCCGGCATTGTGAAATTCCTGTTGATCATCCCATCGGTACTGGTCACTCTGACACTCACTGCCGGGACCATTCCGGAACCGGATACCATACACGGGAAAGTGATCTTTGCCGATACCAGAGAGCCAGCCACAGGTGCCGCTGTCGTTATCAAAGGATCTACCGCAGGAACGGTAGTTGACAGGGACGGTACTTTTTCCCTGAATGCAGGGAAGCACGATGAGCTGGTCGTATCATTTGTGGGGTATGGCACACTTGTCACCAAAGCCTCCAAGGTGGGCCGGAAATCTCTGCAACTCACCCCGAAAGCCTTTCTGCTGGAAGTTGACAGCAGGTCCGGCAATGATCCTTCGACCTCCACAGGCAACTATTCCCCGATGCCCATCGAGGGTGCGGTGATCCTGCTCGACGGGGAACGAATAGAAAGTGCAGAGGATCTGGATACTTACGATATTGAACAAATAGAGGTGATCAAAGATCCGGATCACCCACTGGCGAAAAAGTATCATGCAGCCGACGGGTTGATTCTGGTCACCTCCAAACAGACCACTGAAAATCCGTTGGAGAAGGAAGGTGAACTGTTCTATATCGTGGAAGAGATGCCGATGTTCCCCGGAGGAAAGGCTGCGTTGGGAAACTTTATTTATACCCGGCTGGAATATCCTGAAAGTGCCAGAGAGAAGGGGCAGGAAGGTGAGGTGCAGGTCGGCTTTACGGTTAATACTTCCGGACAGGTGAAGGATATCCATGTGGTGCAGAGCTCTGATCCGGTGTTCGAAACGGCTGCGGTCGATGCTTTCCGGAATATGCCCGGCTGGAATCCCGGAAAACAGCGGGGAAAACCGGTCAGCGTAAAAGTCATTGTTCCCGTCAGGTTTGAACCCGACAGGGAATGATCCTGGAATAAGCCAACAGGAAAAGAGGCCGTCTCATAGTTGATTATGGGACGGTTTTTTTTTTATGACTTGGGTGAAGCGCTGCTCAATCAGTAATACCAGAATATGAAGGACCTTGATGTGAACCTCCTGGATCCTGTCGGAGTATTTTCCTCCTTTCACCCTGATCTCGCGATCCACCATTCCCCCGAGCAATCCTCCGGTTTTGCCCGTAAGCCCGATGATCTTCATTTTCCGCTCTCTGGCGGCTTCTGCCGCCTTTATAATATTCAGGGAGTTACCGCTGGTGCTGATGGCAACCAGTACATCCCCTTCCGCTCCCAGCGCCTCCACATACCTGGAAAAGACCGCTTCAAAACCGTAATCATTCGCCGTACAGGTCAAATGGGAGGGATCGGAGATACTGACCGCCGGCAGTGCCCTGCGCTTCTCCCTGAACACCCCGGAAAGCTCCTCGGCAAAGTGCATGGCATCGGTCATGGAACCACCGTTGCCGCAGGAGATGATCTTATGGCCGGTTTCGATCGCAGTTGACAGAATATCAGCAGCATTCGCGATGGCTTCCATATTCCCGGGACCGGAAATGAACTCTTCCAGAACCACCTGTGCCTCTCTCAGCTGCTCCTGAATGGTCGTTTTTATGGGATCCATGGTCCAAAAATACGACTTATGCCGGTTCACCCTTCATAAACTTCTGATCATTGTGAACTTTCTGATCATGCAGACCTTATACAAGGTAGTGGCATTAGGCAGAATTCACAAAGATTCGACCGCGTATGCCCTGCGAACGCACCATATTTATAACTTTACAGTCTTTACAGACTTTACAAACTTTACAAACTTTACAAACTTTACAAACTTTACAAACTTTACAGACTTTACAGACTTTACAGACTTTACGACTTTACGACTATTATGGACTTTACGACTATTATGGACTTTACGACTATTACGGGCTTTCGTAAATTTGCATTTTTAATACAGAGATATGGGCATACCCAGGTTTATAAAACTGCCTCGACATAAAAAGTTCAACTATTCGCCCCGGTATTGGGATCCTGAAAAGGAGGAACGGGAGGACCGGATCCGGAGGATCAAAGCGGAAATGGGCATTGAAGTGACCAGGAATTCAGGGAACAGGACCACCATCAAGAGAGGTTCATTCAGGCAGGCCAGTAAGAACGCGAAGGTCCGGGCTACCCGGAATTCCAACATCCGGCTGGGGATCATACTTGCGGTCCTGCTTTTGCTCGCATATCTGTTATTCATAGGATAATGCCAGGGATCATCCACGTCCTGAGTGAGGCTGTCGCAAACCAGATAGCAGCGGGCGAAGTTATTCAACGCCCCGCCTCTGTCGTGAAGGAGTTGATGGAAAATGCCGTGGATGCCCGGGCTACTTCGATAAAGGTGATCATAAAAGATGCCGGTAAGACGTTGATCCAGGTGGTGGACAACGGCAATGGTATGTCGCAAACTGATGCCGTAGCCTGTTTTGAACGGCATGCCACCTCCAAGATCAGCAATGCTGAGGATCTTTTCGCAGTAAGAACCAGGGGATTCAGGGGGGAAGCTCTGGCTTCCATGGCAGCGGTCGCAGAGATCATATTAAGAACCCGGCTGAAAGGAGAGCAACTGGGCACCGAGGTTCGCATCGCCGGCTCCAGGCTGGAGTCGGCCGAACCCTCTGCCTGTCCCGAAGGCAGCAATTTCCAGGTCAGAAATCTCTTTTTCAATATTCCCGCCCGGCGTAAGTTTCTCAAAACCGATCATACGGAACTTCGTCACATTATCAATGAGTTTAACCATGTGGCTCTGACCCATCCCGAGATCGAGCACACCTTGTTACACAATGATACGGAGATCCTTCAACTTGTGCCGTCCAACCTGAGGAAACGTATTGTAGGTGTATTCGGAAAATCGGTTCATTCTTATCTTATTCCGCTGGAAACTGAAACATCCCTGGTCAGGATCCATGGGTTTATCGGAAAGCCCGAGCATGCACGCAGGTCCTATGGGGAGCAGTTCTTTTTCGTGAATCAACGGTATGTCCGCCACCCATACTTTCACAAAACAGTCCTGGAAGGATACGAAGAGATCCTTGCGCCGGATCATATACCGGCCTATTATATTTATTTTGACATCGATCCATCGCGTATCGATGTCAATGTGCATCCTTCCAAAACGGAGGTGAAATTCGAAGACGAACGCGCGATCAGGCAGATTCTGCTGGCTTCGGTCAAGGAAGCCATCGGAAGGCATCATCTATCTCCTTCCCTGGATTTCAATAATGAGGGGGTGATCGACATCCCGGTCCTCACCAGGGATACCGAGGTTCATATCCCTGAGATCGAGACGAATCCCGATTATAATCCCTTCGATGAGGAAGATGCAAGGAACAGGAAGTCTTACCGGGGAACACACCGCGGGGTCGGTTCGAACGGTTTCCCGGCAGAAGATCCCATAAAGGAGCAGCTTTACCGGTCGAAAAAAACGGATGATTCACGGTACGAGGGTTGGGAACAGCTTTTCGAAACCAACCGGGAATCCGGAAAAACCGGGAGGCTCCTGCAAGTCAAGAACAAATACATCCTTTCCCCTGTTAAATCAGGACTGATGGTCATTGACCAGCGCGGGGCACATGAACGGATCATTTATGAACGGTTGCTCGAATCGGCCAGCCTCGATAAGCCTGCTGCACAGCAGTGTCTTTTCCCCGAGACTGTCAGATTAAGTGCCGGTGATTACCAGGTATGCCTGGAGATGATCACGGATCTGGATCAATTGGGATTTGATATCCGGGATCTGGGCAATCAGAGTGTGGTCATTCATGGGCTCCCGTCTGCTATTCCTGATTCCGATCCCCGGGAAAAGCTCGAAAGCATGCTGACCGAGTATAAAGAGTTACAGGGAGAAGTCAGGGACTCTTCCAGAGAGGTTCTGATCCGTGCTGCCGCCCGAGCCACTGCTATCAACAGCGGCAGTCAGCTGAGCGAATTGGAGATGCAGGGAATGGTCGACCAATTGTTTGCATGCCGTACACCACATTACTCCCCCTCCGGGAGGTGCATTGTCAGAATTGTCACTCTGGAGGAATTGGATAACCTATTTAAAGATTAATCGTATGAGTCGGTTTTACGCAGGCAGATCAAGCAATACTCCCCCGGTAGTAAAAAACCTGATCATTATCAACGTGGCGATGCTCATCGCCCTTTTCCTGTTCAGGCAATTCTTCAGGGTGGATCTCAACAGGGTCATGGGACTCTTTTATTTCCAGTCTCCCATGTTCCAGCCCTGGCAAATTGTCACCCACATGTTCATGCATGGAGGGCTTTTCCATATTTTTTTCAATATGTGGGCACTCTGGATATTCGGAAAAACACTGGAAAGTGTATGGGGCAGCAGGCGGTTCCTGGTCTATTACCTGGTCACCGGCCTTGGTGCGGCATTCTTTCACTCACTGGTCAACTATATCCAGTTTGCCCCCGAAATCGCCAACCTGAAAGCCGCTTACTCGGCCGACCGGATCAACATGGCACTTCTGGAGGAGATCCTGACACCGGGCAACAGATTCTACGAATTGGGAAGACAGCTCATCAGGCCCACCGTGGGTGCATCAGGAGCTGTGTACGGGGTTCTGCTGGCTTTTGGCATGCTTTTCCCCAACACCCCTCTATTCATTATCCCTATTCCATTCCCCATCAAGGCCAAATGGCTGGTGATCGGCTTCGGGGTCCTGGAGATCTACCTGGGAGTGACCCGGACGGGAGGGAATATCGCCCATTTCGCCCATCTGGGTGGTATGATTTTTGGGTTTATCCTGATCAAATACTGGAACAGGTACACCCGGAACTTTTATTAACGAGACGATCGAATGAGCATTGCAGATGAGATAAAACAATCATTCCGTCAGGGCACCATCCTGCATAAGTTGATCTACATCAATGTGGGATTGTTCCTGGCTGTGCAGGTTGTCAGGATCATCCTGTTCCTGTCCAATTCCTATGGCTTTTTCGACACCTTCCTGAATTACCTGGCAGTGCCTGCCAATACGGATGCGCTCCTCAGGCGACCGTGGACCCTGTTCACATATATGTTTCTGCATGTGGATTTTTTGCACATCCTGTTCAATCTTCTCTGGCTTTATTGGTTCGGAACGGTGTTCGTTCAGGAACTCGGCTTAAAAAAACTTCTGAGCACCTACCTGCTGGGTGGTCTTGCAGGAGGATTGCTGTACGTAATCTCCTATAATCTATTCCCTGTATTTGAGCCGGTCAGAGAACAAGCCATTGCCCTCGGAGCCTCTGCCTCGGTGATGGCCATCGTGGTGGCCGCTGCCACCTACAGCCCCGAAAGAAGGATGCACCTTATTTTTATCGGGCCGGTTAAAATCGTATATATCGCTCTGGTAATGTTCATCCTTACCTCCATGGTGGATTTCTCCGTGAATACAGGAGGTAAGATCGCTCATATCGGGGGTGCCCTGATGGGTTTCCTGTTCGCCTATTATTTCAGGCAGGGAAAAGATATAACAAAGGGATTCGACAGGATGATGGACCGCATTGCGAGCTGGTTCAAACCCGGCCCCAGGAGAATGAAGGTCACATACAAACGTCCCACCGATGATCTGGAATATAACAAGCAGAAGTTGGAGGAGCAGAAAGAGATCGATCAGATTCTTGATAAAATCTCCAAAGCAGGCTACGACAGCCTGACAGCCAGGGAAAAGGAGATGCTTTTTAAAATGAGCGATAAGAAATAGTTGTGGGCAAGATCACCGACAGGATCATCCTTATACTTTCCATCCTGGCTGCTGCAAGTATACTCCTCTCATACCTGGCACCGGTGGTCAACCCCGCCAGGGTGTTAATTCCGGCACTGCTGGGACTGGCATATCCCTATCTGCTGCTATTAAATCTGATTTTTCTTCTCTACTGGCTGGTCCGCCTGAAAAAACAGATCCTTATTCCCCTGGTTTCCATCCTTCTCGGATGGAACCACCTGAGCTCCCTGTTGCCTCTCCATTTCCGGGAAATGAACATCCCAAAGGAGATCCCGGATGAGAGCCTGATCCATGTACTTTCCTACAATGTCAGAGGCTTCGATGTTTTCAGATGGTCCGATCATCCCCAGGTCAAGCAGGGCATCCTGCGGTTGGTGGAAGAAGAGGATCCCGATATTGTCTGTTTCCAGGAGTATTACTCTTCCGGCAGCAGAGGGGAAACACACAGCGATATAGCCCGCCGGCTCTATTTCCTTCCCGAAAGTTCGGTCTATTATACCTCCGATTACACCAATACGAGTGGTTTCGGGATTGCCACCTTCAGTAAGTTCCCGATCATAAAAAGAAGCCGGATACCCTTCCCCACCTCCACCAATGCGGCCATGTATACCGACATCCTATTCCGGACCGACACACTGAGAGTGATCAACGCGCATCTCCAATCGATCCGTTTCCGTCCCGAAGACTATGCGTTTATGGATACGGTCCGTCTTAAACATGCCAATGAGCAGATGTACGGGATCAGGAATATTGGTGAACAGCTGCGGAAAGCTTTCTCGCTCCGATCTGAACAGTCGAAAATCATTGCTCACTACGTCAGGGAATCCCCTCACCCGGTGATTCTCATGGGAGATTTCAACGACACTCCCAGCTCCTATTCATACCGCAAGATCAAAAAAGGATTACACGACGCTTTCCAGATGGCGGGCAGAGGTTTCGGGCATACCTATGAAGGAGAGCTTCCCTCGTTCCGAATCGACTATATACTCTATTCCAATCCCTTACGAGCTTTTCAGTTCAGGAGGATCAAAGTGAAATACTCCGATCACTATCCGATATCCACATGGTTGGCACTGCCCGTTGGTAAGCAGAAAGAATGACCGGTTCAGCGCTGAATGATCAGATGACCGTTGAGACGGCTCCCCCGGAGCGTGGTCAGGGTATAAAAATAGATCCCCCGCTCCAGGTGGTCAAGGTTCAGCGTCATCGGTGCAGAGTCCGGTAAATGGATATCTGTCTGCTCCATGAAAACAATCCTTCCCGCTGCATCATGCAGCGTAACTCCGGCGATCTCGTGATTCCCCGGATCGAAAGTAATTACACCGGCCGATGGATTCGGATAGACTTTAGGTGCAGATACCTCGTTCTGATCACCGGCCCCCGTCACCGCCAGACTCTGTTCGATGGCCTGCACGGTGTTATTGATATCGTTGGCAGCGATCAGTACACCCTTGTGCACAAGGATACCACCCTGGTCGATCACCATGAGCCGGTCATAAGTTGTGGCATAGGCCGCCGCAATCGCGCCTGCTTTCAGGCCCAGGGGAAAGGAGATCCCGGTCGTGCTCCTGAAATTGGTGACAGTGGACTCGTTCGAACTGGTATCCCAGGTATCCAGCCCGATGGCGGTGAAATCCGGATTGTCCTTGAAAACCTGGTAGATGGAAGATTCAATTTCAGTACCGGCAGCAATGCAGCCCGGACAACTGTTTCCGAAAAGGAACACCAGCACCACCTTCCCCTCCTGTTCGGAAAGCCTGAACTTCTCACCCCCCAGGAGGTCCGCCTCGAAATCTGGTGCCGTACTCCCCTCCTGCTGAGCTTTCATCTTCATGCTTCCTGCCAGGAAGAGAATGACGATGATGTATAATCCCTTTTTCATATGACTCTGTTTAAAAATTTAGTCCTGAATCGAATTTCAACCCCCTCGAAATCCAATACTTCATAACAGATTCCAGAGGTGCATGCAGGTCCTCCCCTCCGCTTCCCCGCAAAAATCGACAGGGTATTGGTAGGGTTGATCCGGTAACTGGCTTCCAGTCCCGGCCAGTGACGATACTGTTTCCCGCCCTCCGGCCCTCCATTGGTTGTGCCGGAAGATTCGGTCAGGAACGGATCACTGCTCCATTCCCAGAGAATGGACAGCGAGAGATCGGGAGATCGGTTCACCCCGGCGATCAAAACGCCGTTGTTCATACCCACCCGTTCCAGCAGATCCCTCCGGATATACTGGTACTCCAGGTGAAGATTGGTCGACCAGCGTCCCAGAACAGAATACTCCCACAGGAGACCTCCGGCCAGCCTAAGAGCCTCTGCCTTGAAATCATCCGTGGCGTAATCACCAAAAAGGGTTATGTGGCTTCTCCGGCCCGTGTGAAAACTGAACTCGGTAAAGAACTCCTCAAATAGGAAAGTGGACCCGAACTCATTAACCGAACGAACGTAATTAAACACCAGGCGCTGGTAATTGCGGAAGGTATAATAAGCTTCCACCTGAATGCCCGACTCATCCTGTAACTGTGGCACATGAATGCTTCTGTTCAATACTTTATACTTATGTTCCCGAACTGCGGTGGGCGGATCACTGATCCCCGTCCCGATCAGCAGGTCGTGATAGTTCTTGTACTCGAGGCTTACTCCGAACCCTCCTATGCTGTAGCTCAGTGATCCGTAGAGTCCGTAACGGGTCCCGTCCTGCATGGCAAACAGAGGTGCCCCGCCGGACAAATGATGCGCATATTCCAGGTTGTAGGAAACGGCGCCCGGAATGGATCCGGAAAAAAGAAGGGAATAGAAATAGTCCTTTTCAAACGGATTGCTGTTCCGCATCAAAATCAGTCCCAGAGTCTGATAGTAGAGGGAGATGCCGGTCTCGACCGCCTCGACCAGATCGATCCGGCGTTCCTCCAGGGGCAGCGTAGGAGGGAGCGTATTGACCAGTGATTTCCCCCGGATCGTATTCATGTACCAGATATCGCCCCGGTAACTGGCAGAAAATCCCAGCAGATCACGGTAAAAACCATACCTGCTCCGGTAGGCTTCCTCCTCGAATACCGAACCGGTGATCTCATATCCTCTCACCAGAAGACCATTACCCAGGGTCTCGTTGATATTCCCCACCCTCAGAACAAGTTTGTCCAGAGAGTACTGAAGCTGGAACTGTGTAATTCTGAAATAGTTGCTCGACTCATTCTGGCTGAGGAAATGCTCGTAACGCAGAGACGCCTTCAAACCTTTGTAGCGGTATCCGAGGTTGAGCTGATTGTAATGTGAGGAAAGATCTGAAGGCTCAGTATCGGGAAGATTCCCCAGCTGATATTCGAAGAGATTGTTCCCGCTCAGCTGTCCGCGGAGAGGGACCGCGGCGGAAAGAGCAATACACCATATCAGAATGCGTCCGTTCATCTCACTGCTGCAACTGCTGATCGATAAATTCCTTCAGCACCACTTCATCCCCTGGAAGAAATCCTTCATGGAAAAAAAGCATCTCCCCCTCATGGTTATAAATGAGCATTGTCGGAACCGCCGTCACTCCCAGATCCGACATCAGCTCACTGTCCAGATCTCTGATGATGGGATAGGTAATCCCCAGAGATTCAATGAATGGTTTGACCTTCGCCTGATTTCTCGGTCCGTCGATACTCACCCCTATGAAACTGACCCCCCGGTCAGTATACTCTTCATATAGATCTTTCAATAACGGAAGAGATCTGACACAGGGCTGACACCAGGTGGCCCAGAAATCGAGAACGGTAAGCTCCTCTCCCTTTAATTCACTGTATTCCACCCACTGATTATCCAGGTCCCTCATTCTGAACGAAGGTTCCTGTGCAACGACTTCAGAACTGAACAGAACCAGCAGCAGCACAGACCATAACCAATGGTGACGCATTGTAACGGATGTTAAGCATATTTAGACGGAATAAGAGGAGATACCTTACAGCATCAGTGAAAAAAGATCCGGCTGAAAGTATTTATCGAGCAGGTAACGGGGAAGGTCGACCACCTTACCGCTGTAATGATCAATAATGGCGGTATCGGAGGTGCAGATGGCATCACTTTGTTCATTCCGGAGCATATGATCGGGCGATGAAACAGTCATTGCCTCTCCCCTGATATCCAGTTGTGACATCTTCCCCGATAATTCCATAGCGAGCCTTCCGCTGAAAGAGACAGGTTCATCCAGGTAGAGGAGGAATTCCGATCCATTATTTTCTTTAAGCACCTCCAGCATCAATTCGACCGAACGGCGGAAAACCGGTTTGCTGATAATCCTTCCTCGCATCTCTCCGGCATCCCGCAACAGTCCGTCGTTGGATATGAATACGGGCCTTCCAAGCAGATAGTTATTGACAGTGAAAAGAACATTATAGCTATCTATCAGCACCCGTTCACCCACATGAAAGCTCCCGATCATCTTCTTCCGGCGATCAGCTTCCTTCCGGGCCGATATCCCGCGATAGAGTATCTGCCTCATATCCCTGGAAAGCATGAATTTATCCCCCACCAGCTTGAGTGAAGCTTTCTGTGGATACCCGTTGGAGAGAAGCCATAGATACTCCCCTGCAGCCTTCAGCAGATACTCCGGAAGGGTATTGTACATCGGATAAATGTATTGATTGAAGCTTAATTATTTGATATACAAATTAATAGAATTATTAACAACTCCGTTGATATCGCAGTTCCCCTATTCAGTTATTTCCGTATCTTTAATCATGCAGAATCAAAACCCATTCATCATGAATAAAGTAGCAGGGCTCTTGCTGATCTCCATGGTTGTGTCTTCATGCAGTTTATTCCAGAAGCCTTCCATGTCGCAGGAGCAAATTGATGCCATGGTAGCAGAAAATCAGGCTCTGAAGAACCAGATATCTGATTGCAAAGAGCTGGAAGACCAGCTCGCTCTTGCCAGAATGCAGCTTGATGAAGCGATGTTGAAACTGGCTGCATGTGAAGAATCTGCCAAATCGAGTGTGCATCTTATTGTGGGTGCATTCAAGAATTCCTCCTACGCAGAGGAGTATTCGGCCAGGATAAAAGAGCAGGGATATGACGGCACCATCATGCAGGGACCTTACAGCTTCAGCCTGGTTAGTGCCGGTTCCTATGAGTCACTTCAGGCGGCACTGAATGATCTCGAACAGGTCAGGCAAAATGTAGTGGAGACTGCCTGGGTCTACATGGAGTAAGATGGCTGATCCTTAAGGACGGCGACCTGTCAGGTGCCACTCATGATAAAGAGGGGCTGGAACTCGAAACTCTTGAAGTGAGGGCGAAGGCGATCGGTGTTATAATGTTTCTTCACATCCACCAGTTTCTTAGTGCTCGTCACCACATCCAGTGGTGCATTATCGTACCTCCCGTTTCTCAGGACCACCAGACGGCCGTGAATATTCTTGAGGATCAGGTCCAGTGCCAGGTTTCCGTATGCCATGGGCACAATAGAGTCGATGGCATCAGGGTCTCCGCCCCTTACCAGATATCCCAGGTGCTGATTGATGACATTGATCGGCCTGCCCTTATTAAATTTGACCGATTGCTGTTTGATCTGATCTGAAACGGCGGTACCGATGCCTCCCAGTTTTGCATGTCCGTAAGCATCCTTCTCACCGTCCCTGAACATCATCTCTCTCATGCCCTTGAAAGTAGCCCCCTCCGATACAAGCACCACGGAATAATTGGAGGGGTTCTGCGCTCTGTCCTCCACCAGCAGCCCGGTCAGATGTTCAATATCGAACTGGAATTCGGGGATCACACAGCGGTTGGCTGCTCCGGCCATAGTGGGCAGCATGGCGGTAAACCCTGCGTACCTTCCGAAGACCTCCAGTACCAGGATCCGCTCATGGGAACCCGCAGAGGTCCTGAGGGTGTTGGTCATATTGATGGTACGGGTGATACAGGTGCTGAACCCGATACAATAATCGGTGCCGGGCACGTCATTATCCATGGTTTTCGGGATCGCGATTACCTTGAACCCTTCCTGATAGAGACGGACCGAGTAACTCAGGGTATCATCCCCACCGATGGGGATCAGGTAGTCGATTCCCAGAAAATCCAGATTTTGAAGTACCTCCGGGGTCAGATCATTGATCTCTTTTCCATAGGTATTCTTCAGGTGAATCGGAACCGCCTCCTTTTTCACCTTGCTGGGATTGACCCGGGAGGTATGGAGAAAGGTTCCCCCGGTTCGCCCGGCTTTGTTCACGATCTGCTCCGAGAGCACCATAAAGTGCTCACTGTTATCGGCTCCCTTGTCCCTGATGATTTCAGTGATCCCGGCCCACCCTTTCCTAAGACCGACCACCTGGTAGCCTTCCCTGAGGGCCCTTATTGTAACGGCCCGGATAGCCGGGTTCAGACCCGGAACATCCCCGCCTCCGGTCAGAATCCCAATCGTTCCCTTTTTCTTGATCCCCTTTGCCATGCTTTTTTCTTTTAAAATTAGTCCTTTCGCCGAAAATAATCAATCTCGGACAGAGGACTATTCATCCCACTTGAGAATCTTCAGGAAGTCGTACTCCTCCGGATTCTTCACATACTTCTTGGCAGCCCTGTAATCCTCCTTGGTAATATAATGAAGATTATTTCTGAAAATCGTCTGCACCTGCTCCGATTCGATGTTCACCAGTCGCGGCTTGACCTTCCCTTGCTCGTCCTCCACATCCTTCAGGTAAAGCGGAGAAATCTCTCCGCCCCGGTCGATGGTGGTCATACAACCGGTCTCACCCTTCTTGTAAAGAGAGTAGACCCCGAGTCCCAACCGGGTGGCATAGGAGAGGTCATATGCAATGGGACGGCAACATCGGAGTTCATACCCGATCTCCTCGGGACGGCTCTTGACAGTGATCCGTAAAGTCTTTAGATGCTGCTGCGTCAACATATTAAAAATGTGGGACTTACTCACATTTCCTAATTCAGGATGACCATGATCGTCATATGTGAAATTGATGCCGGTATCGATAATCTCTTCATCGCTCATGAAGTGGAACACCCCTTCACTGATAATGGCGACTCCATAGTCGATCCCGAGGATCCTTCTCTTAACCATGGAGGAGATCACCATTCTGGTAATCTTATCGAAGGTGATCTTCGTTTTATTGAACATTTCGGGGATTACGATCATCGGATAATGGCAGGCGGTCCCGATGCCAAAGGCCAGGTGACCGGCTTCACGTCCCATAGCACTGACAACAAACCAGTTACCACTGGTCCGCGCATCTTCATAAATGGTAGTGCAAAGCCTGACCCCCTCCTCCTTGGCCGAATGATAACCAAAGGTGGGGGTACCTTCCGGGAGGGGGAGATCGTTGTCGATGGTCTTGGGCACATGGATATTTTTCACATCCAGTTTTTGCTTGGCCAGGAACTTGGCCAGGCGATTGGCCGTGGAAGCCGTGTCATCGCCGCCGATGGTCACGAGCAACTTCACATTGTTCTTTTTGAAAAAATCGATTTTGAATTCCTCATCCTTGGGCTTGTAACGGCTCATTTTCAGGGCCGAACCCCCTCTGCTGTATATCTGATCAGCGTAGTCAAAATCGAGATACTCGAATGCCGGCTCCTCGGAAAAAAGACTCTTGTATCCCCCGTTGATCCCAAGCACGTTAAACCCGTTATTAATAAAGATTTTGGTCACCGCACTGATGACCGTATTGATCCCGGGAGCAGGTCCCCCGGCACATAGAATGGCAACAGCTTCTTTCATGGTATCAATTTGAAATTTTCGGGGGCCAAAATACGTAAATTTGAAATTCATCGCCTTAAGAAATGATCTAAATTAGTGCACATTAATTATTAATTTTGTGGTCAATTTTCGAGGGATGGACGGACGAGGAAAGGTGACGGAAAGATGGAATCGTTTCTTACTGATCAGGTGGATCAGAGCATTCCTGATATTCCTGCTGATCATCCCGGTCAGGATCTATCAGTGGGTCATTTCACCCGCGCTTCCGAAGACCTGCCGCTACATACCTTCCTGTTCCGAATATGCCATTGAAGCACTGAGAATTCACGGACCCTTCAAAGGACTGATCATCGGTACCCGGCGGATCCTCAGTTGCCATCCCTGGGGAGGGGAGGGTCTGGACCCCGTCCCCCCCGGGGGGACCCCCCTCTATAAAATATTTAAGCCCGGAAAGAATGATAAATAGATGGTTAACAATCCTGCTCGTACCTTTGTGGATATCCTGCGGCAACGGGAATAATGAAGTGGAAAAGCCGGTCATTACGGTCTCCATCCCCCCCCAGAAATATATGGTCGAGCAACTGGCCGGCGACCTGGCGGATGTGAATGTCATGATTCCTCCGGGTGCCAGTCCCGCCACCTATGAGCCTACACTTTCCCAGCTGGGGAAACTCGACCGGTCCCGGCTTTATCTGAAGATGGGTCACCTGGGTTTCGAAAAGAGCTGGATGGATAAGATCAGGGGGGTGAATCCCCGTATGAAAGTAATAGACCTGTCCGCCGGAATCGATCTGATCTCTGAGGCTGAAAAGAGGGACCATCTCCACTACCACTCTCCTGGCGAAAAGAACGGGCACCACCATGGAACCGATCCCCATACCTGGATGTCGGTACACAATGTCAGAACGATGAGCAGATGGATCCACGAGGAACTGGTTATCCTGTTTCCGGGCGAAGTATCTGACCTCAGGAAGCGGCTTGAACAATTCGAAACTTCCCTCGACAGCCTGCACCGATCCATTGAACAGATTCTGGCCGGCAAGCAGGGAGGCCACTTTATGATCTATCATCCGGCCCTCTCCTACTTCGCCCGAGACTACCAATTGCACCAGCATGCCCTGGAATTCGAGGGAAAAATACCTTCTCCCGCTCATATCCGGGAATTGACCGACCTTGGAAGGGAGAAGAAGATCCGCGCCATCCTGGTCCAGCAGGAATTTGATCAGGACAATGCAGAGGTGCTTGCGCGGGACCTGGGTGCCAAGATCATTCAGATCAATCCCCTGAATGAGGATTGGTACGGCCAGATGCATTATATTGCGATAAAACTTGCCGATTCACTCTGATGGCAGAACCTCTGCTACATATGAAAGACGTGATGGTGACTTACCAGGATCAGCCTGCGCTCCGTCACGTGAATCTGGCCATCTACGACCATGATTTCATTGGTGTTATTGGCCCCAACGGAGGGGGCAAGACTACCCTGGTGAAAGCGATACTCGGACTTCTGAAACCTGCCGCCGGTCGAATTGAATACCTCATCGAAAAATCTGATATCGGATACCTACCCCAGGGAAATCAGGTAGATGACAAATTCCCCATCACAGTGAAGGAAGTGGTGGCCTCCGGACTGGAGAAGGGGATCAGAACCACCGGAAGAACCAGGAAACAGAAGAGATTGCAGGTAGAGGAGATGCTGGAGTTAACCGGGCTTACCCATCTCCAGAAAAGACCTATCGGAGAGTTGTCGGGAGGAGAGCTTCAAAGATCATTTCTTGCCAGGGCAGTCATTTCCTCGCCCCGGCTTCTGGTCCTGGACGAACCGGATACCCACGTGGACAACCGGTTCGAGATGGAACTTTACAGGCTCCTCAGAAAACTGAATGAAAAAATGGCCATTCTCCTGGTCTCTCACGATATCGGCACCATTACCCCTTACATTAAGACCATCGCCTGTGTCAACAGGGATCTTCATTACCATCCTTCCAACGAGATCAGCGAAGAGCAGCTGAAAGTCTATAACTGTCCCATAGAGATTATCACCCACGGTCCTGTTCCTCACCGTGTCATCAGAGATCACCTTCACTGATATGCCACTCGTCCAGCTACTATCCTACGGCTTCATACAGAATGCTCTTCTGGCCGCACTGCTGATGTCCGTCTCCTGCGGCATCATAGGGACCTATATCGTATCGAGGCGGATGGTTTTCATCAGCGGTGGGATCACCCACGCATCGTTCGGGGGTGTCGGGCTGGGATATCTTCTGGGATTCCCGCCTCTGGGAGGAGCGGCGGTTTTTGCAGTGGCAGCCGCTCTGGTAACAGAGAATCTCACCCGGAGAAAAATCCTGCGAAACGATTCGATCATCGCTATTATGTGGTCGCTGGGAATGGCCCTCGGGATCATCTTCGTTTACCTGTCGCCCGGCTATGCCCCCAACCTGATGAGTTTCCTGTTCGGAAGTATCATTACTGTATCCCGCACCGATCTCTGGCTGATGCTGTCCCTTGCACTTGCTGTCATCCTTTTTTTTGCTCTGTTCTACAGGCCGATCCTCTACGTGGCATTTGATGAACAGTTTGCCAGGACCAGAGGAATACCGGTTATGTGGTTCAATTACATTCTCATCATACTGGTTGCCCTGACCATTGTTCTGAGTATCCGAATGGCGGGAATCATCCTGGTCCTGTCGATCCTGACTATTCCCCAGAATATTGCCAACCTCTACACCAACCGGTTCGACCGGATCATGATCTGGTCCATCATTCTGGGACTGTCGGGATCAGTGGCCGGACTGGCCGCTTCATACTTCCTCGATATTCCTTCCGGTGCAACGATCATATTTATTCTGGTAGTCATGTACCTGTCGGCAAGATTCATTAAAGTTGTTACTTTTGGGAGGCAAACCGCGAAAAAACTCAGATGGAACTGAAAGAAATCATTGAATCGGCATGGGATAACCGTAACCGGCTGCAGGAAGGAGACGTCGTTGATGCCATCGGGGAGGTGGTCGACCGGCTGGATAAGGGAACTCTCCGGGTAGCGGAACCAACCGACGGCGGCTGGAAGGTCAACGACTGGGTAAAAAAAGCGGTCATCCTCTATTTCCCCACCAGAAAAATGGAAACGATAGAGGTGCCGCCCTTCGAATTTCACGACAAGATACCACTGAAAAGGGCATACGAAGAGAAGGGAATCAGGGTGGTCCCGCATGCTGTCGCCCGATATGGAGCATATATATCCAACGGAGTGATCCTGATGCCGTCCTATGTCAATATCGGTGCATTTGTGGATGAAGGAACCATGGTGGACACATGGGCCACCGTGGGATCGTGCGCCCAGATTGGGAAGAATGTGCACCTCAGCGGAGGGGTGGGTATCGGAGGAGTGCTGGAACCTGTGCAGGCCGCTCCCGTGATCATTGAAGACCATTGTTTCATCGGTTCGAGGAGCATTGTAGTGGAAGGAGTGCGAATAGAATCGGAAGCAGTGCTGGGTGCCAATGTGGTGATCACAAATTCGACCCGGATCATTGATGTCACAGGCAATGATCCCGTCGAAATGAAAGGAGTGGTGCCACCCAGATCGGTGGTGATTCCGGGCTCCTACACCAAATCTTTTCCTGCCGGTGAGTACCAGGTGGCCTGTGCGCTGATTATTGGCAGGCGAAAACCCTCCACAGACCTGAAAACTTCTCTGAACGATGCACTCAGGGAATATAATGTTGCCGTATAATGCGAATCGGTTACGACGCGAAGCGGGCCTTCAATAATTTCAGCGGACTGGGGAATTACAGCCGTTACATCATTTCTAATATCTGCAGGTTCTATCCCGAGAATGAGGTATTTCTCTACACCCCCAAAATAGCCGACCCCGATCTTTTCCTTGAACCCAAGGGAACCGTAATTAAAAAACCCGGGACAGTATTGGGTAAATGGACCCGCTCTTACTGGCGGAGCTTTCGTCTCAGCCGCTGGCTTGGGAATGATCTGGTGGATATTTACCACGGGCTGAGTAATGAACTTCCTTATGGGATCCACCGAACCGGCATCCGTTCAGTGATGACCATCCACGACCTGATTTTTCTGGAGCGCCCTGAACTTTATAAACCGTTCGACCGCTATGTCTACCGCAAAAAAGCAGAATACGGGGCGAAAGCGGCCACGCGGATCATCGCTGTCAGCAACCAGACCAAACAGGATATCATTCGCCTGCTGAAAGTGGAGGAATCGAAAATTAAAGTAGTGTATCAGGGGTGCCACCGGCAGTTTTACCGCAGAGTCGGTCCCGAAGCGCTGAGAGATGCCAGGCAACAGTTCGCCCTGCCCGGCCAGTATCTGCTGTATGTGGGAACCATTGAGGAAAGGAAGAATCTGCTGAAGATAGTCCGTGCAATGCATGAAGGGAAGATCGACTTCCCGCTGGTAGTGGTGGGCCGCAGAACCCCCTACTTCAACCAGGTAAAAAGTTATATCGACAGGCACAGGATCAGGCAAATCCATTTCCTTGATCACGTGCAGGTCTCCGATCTTCCTGCCATTTACCAGGGATCGAGGGGATTCATTTACCCCTCGGCCTACGAGGGTTTCGGGATCCCCATACTGGAAGCACTCCATTCAGGAGTTCCGGTGATCACCTCCCGGGGAGGTTGTCTGGAGGAGACCGCCGGAGCGGGCGGACTGCTGATCGATCCCGAATCGACCGAAGAGATGATCCGGGCCATCCAGCTGGTGCTGGAGGATTCGGCACTCAGAGACCGGCTGATCCGCGAGGGGGGTGCCCACGCCATCAAATTCAGAGAAGAACAGACTATACCGTCCCTCTACCATGTCTACCTCGAGTGCCTCAACCTTACAGGCTGAAGCCCGCACCGCGGCCCGGGTGATCATGGGTGGAGGAACCATTCTCTATCCCACCGAAACCATCTGGGGAGTGGGAGCAGATGCCACCAACCGCACATCAGTGGAAAAGGTATACCGGATCAAGAGACGTCCCGATCACAAGAGCATGCTGGTCCTGGTGCCCCATAAAGAGATGCTCGCCCGTTACATGGAGCAACTGCCCGAAAATCTGGATGCATTGCTGAAACGATCAGGTAAACCCACCACTATCATTTACCCGGATGCCAGAAACCTGCCTGCCGAACTGACAGGCACAGATGGTACCATCGGAATCCGTATCACCACCGATCCCTTCTGCCTCCGGCTCCTTGAGCTCACCGGGGTCCCCCTGGTCTCCACTTCCGCCAACCTTTCCGGAGATCCGCCTCCTGCCCGTTTTACAGAGATCGGGGAAATCATTCGCAGTGAAGTCGATTATGTGGTGAACTGGAGGCAGGAAGATACTACCCCTGCTGCTCCTTCCACCATCCTCAGGTTAGAGAAAAACGGAGATTTCACGGTGGTGAGACCATGAATCAATAAGGGTCTGAATAGAGGACTCTGCTCAGAATGAAGCCACCTTGCCCGAACCGGAGGTGACACTGTTTACCCTGGGATTGCCGTGATAATATACCTTTCCGCTGCCGGAGATCTTGGCATCCAGCTCCCCGGTTGCTGTGATTTCCACTCCGCCCGATCCGCTTATGGCAGCTGAGAATTCCTCCACTTCAAAACTTTCTGCCATCAGCTTACCTGATCCGCTGATTTTCGCATCCATCTCTTCAGCACTGCCACTCTTAATCTCCACACCACCGGATCCTGAAAGCTTTACTTCGACTTCTTCGGCCTCCAGCTTACTAAAATAGATACCACCGTTCCCGGAGACTGCCAGATCCACCTCTCCGGCATTCAGTGATTCCTCTACAAAAAAATCGGCCGACCCGGAAATCTTCACCTCTTCCAGCTCACGGGAAGTAATGTAGATGTCCAGCTTCGACCTCCTGGTCCGCCAATCGTCATACTTGATCTTCAGAAATCCGTCACGAACCTCCGTGATCAGCTCCCTGACATCATCCTCATCTCCTTCAATCCTGATCTCATGGGTATTTCCCGGAGTGTACCATACATCTGCGCTGATACTGACCCCGACTCCCGTAAAAGGTTCCAGATCCCTGACCTCCTGGGCAGTGGCTTCTGCCCAGGCCATCTGGATGAATATGAGGAAACAACTCAGGGCCATGCCAGGTGAAATAAATTTTCTCATTACGTAAATTTTTTAAGTGAGCGATTCAATGTGGTAAAGACGATGGCCGGGGATGATTGTTACACATCGGTCAGACCTTCAGGTAAACAGAAGGTGATAATTTTTCCCGAATGGTCGATTTGCCGGATAAATGGTTCGGCTGCCGGGATCAGTAACTCTTTTCCATTCCTGTCAATAATCCAGACCGGATTCATATCATGGGCCAGGAACTCCGTTACCTGACCGAGTTTACCCAGCCTCTCATCCTCGGCCCTGTATCCCACCACCTTTGAACCATCATCTTCCGGGACATCCTTCCCGCGCCTGCCGGCCGGATCCGGAAATACCGGACAATCACAGATCTCACGCGCCTCGTCCACACTGTCAACCCACTCGAACTTCACGATGGCCTTACTTTCGCCGGTGATCTCAGCCTCTTCCACAAAAAACGGAACCCGCTGTCCGTCTATCTCAACGAACAGCGGGTTACCCGCTTTAAGATATGGTTCCATATCAGGCTCCAGGATGATGATCAACTCTCCCCGGAGTCCGTAAGGTTTCGCGATTTTCCCGGCCTTCACTGTTGGAGATACCGGCATACAATGGCGAATTGTCTATTACTTGCCGGAGGGCTTCTCCTCAGATTCGCCTCCGGGTTCAGTCTTTTTTGCCTCAGGCTCCTCTTTCTTGGGTTCCTCGGCTTTTGCCTCTTCGGCTTTGGGTTCCTCAGCTTTGGGTTCCTCGGCTTTAGGTTCCTCGGCCTTGGGTTCCTCGGCTTTTGCCTCTTCGGCTTTGGGTTCCTCGGCCTTGGTTTCCTCGGCTTTAGGCTCCTCAGCTTTGGGTTCCTCGGCCTTGGGTTCCTCCTTCTTGGGTTCCTCGGCTTTTGCCTCTTCGGCCGGGGCTTCAGCAGCGGCAGCTTCTTCTCCGGCTTCCTCCACCTCCTCCTCGGGCTTTTCAGCCTCGATGAGCTCCGAACGTTTCCTGGCAATCTCCTGGGCCCTGGTCTCCTTGATCTTGGTCTCCTCTTCCAGTCTGCTCTTCTCGATCTGGGCTTTGGACGACTTGATCTGATCGCGTTTCGCCTGGATCTTCTGTTCCCTTTCAGTCATCCAGGACTGAAAACGCCTTTCGGCTTCCGCTTCATCGAAAGCTCCCTTTTTTACACCTTCCAGAAGGTGTTTCTTGTAAAGTACCCCTTTGTAGGAGAGGATAGCTCTACAGGTATCTGTAGGTTGAGCGCCCTTCTGCAACCACTCCAAAGCTTTGTTGAAGTCCAGAATAATTGTAGCAGGATTGGTATTGGGGTTATACTGCCCCAACGTTTCGATAAATTTACCATCCCGTGGCGCCCTGCTATCAGCAACTACAATAGAGTAGATCGATTGGAATTTACGACCCTGTCTTTGTAATCTGATTTTTGCTGGCATACTCAATCATTTTTAGCGCCTGCAAAGGTAGTATTAATCACACAATATGCAAAGCATTGGAAAAATTAAAGAGAGCTGAGCCGCAGACCGATAAAGAATGTGCGGGGCGCCGCCGGACCATATACATAGCCGCTGTCTCTGTTTTTTCCCGTGTCGAAATCACTCTGATAGGCATTGAAAATATTCCGGACCCCCCCGAAAATCTCCACTCCACTGTCCAGCCGGCTGATCTGGACCATATACCCCGCTTTCAGATTGAATTCGAAGAAATCAGGTGAAGTTACATAGGCATCCGTGGCCTGTTCCGGAGCTCCGGCAAAGTGTACCAGCTCCATCGGACCCGTATATACTCCGGTGATGGATGCATTGAACCGTTCCCCCGGTGTGAGGGAGTAAGCCATGTATCCGTATCTGTTGGGCGTTCTGAGGAACTTCTGTCGGGGATCCTCCCCCTCGATATGCTCAATGGGTTCATCATACAGACTGGTCTGAAGGGTAAAACCTGCTTCCAGCTGCATCAGCTTATTGTAGTTTCCGCGAAGTTCAAGGGTGGCCCCCTGAACGGAAGCACCCTCCCCGTTGCGTTTTTCAAAAAGATCCCCGAATTCATCCGACCCGGCAGGCTGAAGATAAAATGCATTGTCCAGCCTGGTGTAAAATCCTTCCAGGGTGAAACCCGCAATATAGCTTTCGGTGGCCCTGTCGAAATTGACCGAACCGCTCAGGCTGTTGGACCGCTCCTCCGCCAGCCCCGGCGAAAGGTTTATCCGGGAGATCCCCCCTCCGGCAAAAGCAATATGCATATCAGCATCGAACGCCTGGGGAGCTCTGAATCCCGTTCCCCAGGTCAGTCTGAACTGCGTATAGTTCTTTAATCTATAGAGCAGGGAAACCCTCGGACTGAAGATCAGCTGGTCGACCAGGTTGTGCCTATCGGCCCTTACACCGGCAAGAAGGGTAAACCCTTTCCGGATCTCCCAGTCGCTTTGCAAAAATAGCCCGAAGACACCGGTCGTTTGATCGACCACGTAATTGTAAGCACCGATGGAGTCCAGCACATCATCATACACGTATTCCATCCCTCCGGTAATTACATTGGTCCCGCCCAGGAAATCCGGGAGGCGGTGGTTCAGTTGCGTGCCCGTCTGAAAAGTTGTGTTCTCGGTGAACCCATAGGGCGGATCGTACATATATTCATCTATTTCAACAGGCTCGTCAGGCATGATCCCCGTGAAATGGTCCCGCCCGGTACGCTGACCGGCAGCGTAAAGGATAAAGGAACTGTTCTGATCGTTGAAATTGATCTGATAATCGGCGCTTCCCATCAGCACGTCGTGGGCCCTCTCCTCCGATTGCTGAGCCATATGGGCCGCTCCGCTGACCATCTCACCACCGTACCGGTATTCCGACAGGCTCGACAGACTGAGTTCAAGTTTCTGGTTGGGGGTGGGTTTGTAAAAAAGGTTGGCCCCGAATGAATTGTTCCCCAGCTGCGGTAATTCCGAAAACCGGTCTCCGTTATGATCATAGGCCTCCCGCGTGCGCCGGTTCACAAATACCGAGGCCCCCGCATTTCTTTTCTGAGTCAGCATATTGATATTCCCCGAGAGAATGTGATCATAGCTCTGGCCGTTGATCAGATTCGAGGTCACACTGAAATCATAGCCGCTCTCCACCGGGATCCGGGTGATAATGTTCACCGTTCCGCCAATGGCGCTGGATCCGTAAAGGGCCGAACCGCCTCCCCTGACCACCTCGATCCGGTCGACCATGTTGGCCGGGATCTGCTCCATTCCGTAAAGACCGGTCAGAGGGCTGAAGATGGGACGCCCGTTGATCAGAATCTGGGAATAAGAGCCTCCCAGTCCGTTCATCCTGAGTTGAGTGTAATTGCAGGTCTGGCAATCGGTTTCCACCCGCAATCCGGGCTGAAAACGCAAACCCTCCGAGATATTGCACGACTGGGTCTGGGAGAGTAACTTGCTGTCGATGACATTGACAATGACCGCCGCGTCGGTCTGACGTTTAAAGGTTTTGGTACCCGTGACCACCACCTCGTCAATGGCCATGGTTTCACTCTCCAGCTCGAACTTCACCTCCATCGATTGCCCCTCCACCAGGGTCACCTCTTGCTTCCGGGTGGTATATCCCATGGAGGTGGCCACGATCACATGCCTGCCCGGCGGAAGATCGATCAGCATATAGTGACCCGTGATATCAGTAGTCGTCCCTATGGTCGTTCCTTCCAGGTAGACCGTGGCGAAGGGGATGTGCTCCCCGTCGCCCCGCACATGTCCGAAAATATTGGCGTCGGTGTGTTGTCCTTTCGCAGTATGGAAAAAGAAAAGAAGAGCAATAAGTAAGGTAACAGGTCGGAAACTTGTTCTCATCTGACTGGTTAGTTGTTTAGTACAAACAAAATTCAACGGGCATAAGTAGAATTAGTCTAAATAAAGATATAACCTGTTTTAATGTAAACAGTTCACAGTCCCATCTTCATAAAATGCTGATAACCCCTCCCGGGTCCGGAGACAACGACAAATGGCAAATTGCTACATTTACAGGATATGTACCTGATATTTGATACGGAGACGACAGGGCTGCCGAAGCGGGATAACGCTCCCATTTCGGAAGTGGAAAACTGGCCCCGGGTCGTTCAGATAGCCTGGCAGCTGCATGACCAGGGCGGTGAACTGGTCGAACATCACAACCTGATGATCAGGCCCGAGGATTTCGAGATCCCCTATTCGGCCGCCAAGGTCCACGGGATCACCACCGGAATGGCCCGGGAACACGGGATCCCTTTAAAGGAGGCCCTTGAGAAATTCAACGATTCACTGGAAGCTGCCCGGTTCCTGATAGGACACAACATCCGGTTCGATCTCAATGCCCTGGGGGCTGAATTTATCCGGAGCGGGATTGAGACTCCTTTTCTGGAGAGAAGGACAGTCTGCACGATGGATCTCACCACCGATCATCTGATGCTGCCGGGAGGAAGAGGCGGGAAATTCAAACCGCCGAAACTGATGGAGCTTCACAGGTTTCTGTTCCAGGAATCCTTCAGTGAAGCACACAATGCATCGGCCGATGTGGAAGCCACCGCCCGCTGTTTTTTCGAGCTTCTTCGTAAAAAGATCATTCCGCCGGAATCCATTGGCGTCCCGTCGGAGGCCTACCGGGACTTTATTTCCAGAAACCAGGGCCCTGTAGGCAGATTCGGGCTGTCACACCAGTCTGGCGGATATCAGGCGCCCTCCGCTAAACAGTCCGCCGGAAGAGCTTCTTCAACCAGCCCTGCTTCAGAAGAGCCTTCTTCATCGCCCGCGGATGAACCCGGACTTACCGGGGAGCGCGACCTGAAACAGGTCTCCTTCTGCCACCTCCATGTTCATACCCAGTATTCGATCCTGGACGGGGCCGCCCGTATCCCCGAACTCCTGAAAAAGGCCATTGAGGACGGAATGCAGGCCATTGCAATAACCGACCACGGGAACATGTTCGGGGTCAAGGAATTTCATGACGAAGCCACCAAGCGGGGGATCAAGCCCATTCTGGGCTGCGAAGCCTATATCGCCCATCGCTCCAGGGAATCAAAAAAAGATAAAAACCTGGACGGAAACGATCATATCGTACTGCTGGCCAAGAACAATACAGGTTACCGCAACCTGACCACCATGGTTTCGCTGGGATGGACTGAAGGTTTTTACTACAAACCGCGGATCGACCGAGAACTCCTGGAAAAGTATCACGAAGGGATTATCTGTCTCTCCGCCTGCCTGGGAGGTGAGATCCCGCAGGCGATCATGCATAAATCGGTGGAGGATGCCGAACAGATCGCCCTGGATTACCAGCGGATATTCGGGGAGGATTTCTATCTGGAACTGATGCGCCACCAGACCGACGATCCCGGGTTGAACAAACTGGTCTTCGACGATCAGGTCTTTGTGAACCAGACCCTGCTGGAGATCGGCCGAAAACACGGGATAGCCTGCGTGGCAACCAACGATGTGCATTTTGTTCAAATGGAGGATGCGGAGGCACACGATCACCTGATCTGCCTCAGTACCGGCAAAGATCTGGACGATCCCACCCGGATGAGGTATACCCGCCAGGAATGGTTCAAGACCCAGGAGGAGATGAGGGAGATATTCGCCGACCACCCGGAGGTGCTGGAGAATACCATGCGCATCGCCGGCAAAGTGGAACACTACGAGCTCAATTCCAAGCCGGTCATGCCCTATTTCCCCCTGCCTCAGGGATTCGATAACGAGGACCAGTACCTGCGCCACCTGACCTACCTGGGAGCGGAAAAACGCTTCCATGAAATCACCCCTGAGATCAGGGAACGGATCGACTTCGAGCTGGAGACCATTCAGCGGATGGGTTTTCCCGGGTACTTCCTGATCGTACAGGATTTTATTGCCGCCGCAAAAGAGATGGGGGTTTCTGTGGGGCCGGGTCGCGGTTCGGCTGCGGGATCGGCAGTGGCTTATTGCCTGGGGATCACTGATATCGACCCCATTCAGTACGACCTTCTATTCGAACGTTTCCTGAATCCCGACCGGATCTCCATGCCCGACATCGATATCGACTTTGACGAGGATGGCCGGGATGAGGTGCTTCACTGGGTGGTGGAGAAATACGGGCACGACCGGGTGGCCCATATCGTCACCTTCGGTACCATGGCTGCGAAGATGGCCATCAGGGATGTGGCCCGGATTCAGAAGCTTCCCCTCCCGGAGGCCGACCGGCTGGCGAAACTGGTACCGGAGCGGCCGGGAACCACTCTGGCCAGAGCCTTCGAGGAGGTTCCCGAACTACGAAATGAGAAGACTTCTTCCAATCCCCTTATATCCAATACGCTGCGTATCGCTCAGCGCCTGGAAGGCTCGGTCCGGCAGACCGGGCTCCACGCCTGCGGGATCATTATCGGGCGCAATACTCTGACCGAACATCTCCCGGTCTGCAAATCGAAGGAATCCGATCTGCTGGTAACTCAGCTCGACGGACATTACGTGGAAGACGTGGGGATGCTGAAGATGGATTTCCTGGGGCTGAAGACCCTTTCCATTATCAAGGATGCAGTGTCCAATATCAAAGAATCGAAGGGCATCGAAGTGGATATCGAACATCTCCCGATGGACGACAGGGCTACCTATGAACTCTATTCCAGGGGAGATACCACCGGGCTGTTCCAGTTCGAATCGACCGGGATGAAGAAATACCTCCGGGAGCTCAAGCCAAACCGGTTCGAGGACCTCATTGCCATGAACGCCCTCTACAGGCCCGGGCCCATGGAGTACATTCCCAGTTTCATTAAACGAAAACACGGAGAGGAAAAGATCAATTATGATCTTCCTGAAATGGAGGAGTATTTAAAAGACACCTACGGAATCACAGTTTATCAGGAGCAGGTCATGCTTCTTTCCAGAAAGCTTGCGGGATTCAGTCGCGGTGAAGCCGACTCCCTGAGAAAGGCCATGGGGAAGAAGATCAAGAAAATGATGGACGAACTGAAGGTGAAATTCGAAGAGGGTTGCACCAGGAACGGTATTTCAACAAAGAAGATCGAAAAAATCTGGACCGACTGGGAGGCGTTCGCCCAATATGCCTTCAATAAGTCCCACTCCACATGTTATGCCTACATCTCCTACCAGACAGCCTATCTGAAGGCCAATTATCCGGCCGAGTTCATGGCCGCCGTACTGAGCAGGAATATCACCGATATTAAAAAGATCGGAATATTCATGGATGAATGCCGGCGCATGTCCATTTCAGTGCTGGGTCCCGATGTGAACGAGAGCAATGTGCGTTTTACAGTGAACGACCAGGGAGATATCCGCTTCGGGCTGGGTGCCATCAAAGGGGTGGGCGAGAATGCGGTCAGGAGCATCATCGAAGAGCGCAAAAAGAATGGTCCGTTCCGGGACATCTACGACTTCGTCGAACGGAATGATCTCCGCCATCTGAACAGGAAAAATTTCGAGGGCCTGGCCATCTCCGGGGGGCTGGACTGCTTCTCTCCGATCAACCGCAGCCAGTACCTGGATACCATCGAGGAGGAGGATCACACATTCATCGAGCAGCTGATCAGGTATGGCAACAAAGTTCAATACGAGCGCAACACCCCCCAGCAGAATCTGTTCGGAGAGATCGACTCCTCCACCATTCTGAGGCCCGAGCCACCGGCTGTGAACGAATGGGACGATGCCACCAAATGCAAGAGGGAAAAGGAGCTGATCGGGATCTATCTGACCTCGCATCCCCTGGACCGTTACCGGCTCGAGATCGAATCTTTCTGCCAACACTCTCTTCACGAACTGGCCGACCTTTCCAAATTCAGCGGAAAGGATGTGGTATTCTGCGGAATGGTGAAAACCGTCCGCGACGGAGTGGACCAGTGGAGGAACAAACCTTACCTGCTGGCCCAGCTGGAAGATTACACCGACACCTATAACCTGAGACTGAAAAATGACGATTATGTCAATTTCAAGCAGTATTTCCATCCCGATGTGGCGCTCCTGATCAGGGCGACGGTCAACGAGTGGAGCCCCAGGGAAGAGCCCCGGAGAAAGATTTACTCACTGAAAATAAAGATGGTTCACATGCTATCCGATGTTCGCGAAAAAATGGTCCGCTCGCTCGATATCACCCTCCATATCGATCAGCTCTCCCGTGAACTTATCGAGCGGCTCGAACGTTATACCGTGGCCGAAAACGGAAAACTCCTGAAATTTTGTGTCAGGGACCCCGACAGCCAAACCGAGGTGAAATTGTTTTCCAGAAACAGGCATATTAACCTGTCGGATGAGCTGATGACCTATTTGCAGGAGGAGCCGGGGTTCGAGTTCAGACTGACATAACTTTTTTACTTATCTTTGGGGAATTTTTAATAAACTACTTAAAATCTGAATATCATGGCATTAGAAGCAACAGATGGTAACTTTGAAGAACTGGTACTGAAGTCGGACAAGCCTGTGATCGTCGATTTTTGGGCCGAATGGTGCGGACCCTGCCGGATGGTTGGCCCCATCGTAGAAGAGGTAGGCGTAGAGTATAAGGAAAAAGTGGTGGTTGCCAAGCTGGATGTGGACAGCAATCCGGGAATCACCGGTAAATACGGTATCAGGAATATCCCCACCATCCTTTTCTTCAAGGACGGCGAGGTAGCCGACAAGCAGGTGGGTGCTGTTCCCAAAAGCACCATTGTCAATAAGCTGGAGGGTCTCCTTTAGGAGAATCTTCTCCCGATCACCAGGATATCATCCAGCTGATCCAGGTCTCCTCTCCACTCCTCTATGGTCTTGTCGAGGATGATTCTTTGTTGAGCCATGCTTTCCGGCTGGAGGCGAAGGATCAGCTGCTTCAGGTTTTTGTATTTGAACTTCTTCATCAGCTCCCCTCCGAACTGATCGGCATAACCGTCGGAGAAGAGATAAATCGTATCCCCTTTCTGAAGCTGTATCCGGTGGTTCGTAAATTCAACTTCCCGGATCACTGAGGAACGCCCGATCGAAACCTTGTCTGCCTTGACCTCCATAATTTCCCCGTCTCTTATCAGGTACAACGGATTGAAGGCTCCTGCAAATTCCAGGAGATTCTTCTCCCTGTCATAACAAACCAGTGCCAGGTCCATCCCGTCATATACATCTCCAGAGTCACTCCTCTGGTGAAGGGTCTTCATTACCTCACTGTTCAGTTGAGTGAGGATCTTTCCCGGCTCAAGAATCCCGTATTCCCTGACGATTTTCGTGAGTGAATTGTGACCGATGATCGACATAAAGGCGCCCGGAACGCCGTGACCGGTGCAATCGACTGCCGAAAGGAACTCCTTGCCATTTACCTGCGTGAACCAGTAGAAATCTCCACTGACTATGTCTTTGGGCTTGAAGAGAATAAAACTCTCGGGATAGGGTGAACTTTCGGGCAGGATGGCGAACTGGATGCGCTTGGCATAGCGGATGCTGTCGGTGATGTCCTTGTTCTTCTGAGCCAGTTCCTCCTTTTGTGCCACAACGGTCGCCGTACGGTCCCTGACCTTCTCTTCCAGGATGGCATTCTCCCTGCGAAGTGCCCGTTCCCTGATCTGGATGTATACAAAAATGAGAAGCCCGGTCATGAATACCACAAACACGATAAAGTACCAGGTCAGGTAGAAAGGCGGACGGATCTCAAAACTGAAGGACACCGGCTCCTCATTCCACACCCCCTCACTGCTCCTGGCCCTCACCAGGAAGGTATATTTCCCGTGCCGTAAGGCAGGATAGGTAGCCCGGGTCTGGTTGTCCGGCTCACGCCATTCTGGATCCACTCCTTTCAGCATAATCTGATAAGCCACATTGTCCGGATTGAGTGTAATGCAACGGTATGTAAAGATGATGGAGTTCTGCTTGTAATGAAGGCTCAACCCCTCTTCCGGGAGAACAGCCCGGTGGTTCACCTCCATCCCGGTAATGTGAGTCAGAGGCTCTGTCCTGCGCAGGGATCCCTCTCCCGGGGTATACCTGGTCACACCTTTCAGGGTGCCGAACCATATATTCCCCAACCGGTCCACAAAAGAAGCATTGGCCTTGGTCTCGATACCCACAAATCCGCTTCCTGCCGTATGTGCATAGATCCGTTGATCTCCTCTGTGGTAGATGTTCAGACCTTTGTTGGTGCCGATGTAGATATTTCCCGCCAGGTCACTGCTCAACTGATTGATCACATTGGCCAGCAAACCCTCTTCCTTAGTATATCGCCTGATCATCTGATACAGATCCGGGTCCCAGAGGATGAGACCCCTCCCCTCGGTCCCTACCCAGATATTCCCGTCCCTGTCTTCTGCAAAACTGCGCGGTGTGAAATCGAAATCTGTTTCCAGCTGCCTGAACCGGTTATTCTCGATGACCGTTAATCCCTTGCCCATTGCTCCGACCCATATCCGGTCTTTGGAATCTGCGAACACCGCAGAAATATAATTGTCCCTGAGACCGTTCTCCTGAGAAAGTCTGGTTACCTGCTCCTTCTCTGTCTCGTAAAAGAAAAGCCCGTCGAGTGTGCCCACCCACAGATTGTCCTCCCCATCTGTCTCCATGGCGGTGATCTGATAGTTCCCGGTACTCCGGTTCAGCACCTGATCATAAACATGCCGGCCCGGCTGCTCATAATGGAATACTCCCCGGCTATCGGTTCCTATCCAAACCCTTCCCCGGCTATCCTCTTCTAAAAATCCGATGCTCTCCCCCCTCAGCCATCCATAATCCGTAAACCGGTCTCCTTTTTCCGTTCGTTCCAGGATGGAGATGCCCTCATTGGTTCCGAACCAGTACCTTCCGTCTGCAGTCTGAAGGACAGCCCCCACCTGAGGATTGATCAGTCCGTCCTCCTTGAAATAATTCACAAAATGATCCCCCTTATGAACGCACATTCCGTTTTCGTGGGTCCCTATCAGAACATTTCCCTCCCGGTCCTGTCCGATCGACCAGATCTTCATTCCGGGCATTCCGTTCTCATTGGAAAAGTGCATGAGCCGGTTCATGGTATCCACCCTGGCGATCCCCCCTTCCCAGGTGCCGGCCCAGATTCGTCCCGACCGGTCCTCGAAAAGTGTGCTTACCCAGTTGGATTTCAGTCCCGCCTTCACCAGGTCGAACATTTCACTGGTGTCGGTGGCAGGATCATAACGGTACAGACCGCCGTTATGCTTGCCGAACCAGGTATGGCCCCTGCGGTCGACCAGTATACAGGTGGTCAGGTAATAGCGGGGGATACCATTCAGTTGCAAATTGTCGAACCGTGCCTGATCCCGCCGGAAATATTTCACGTTGATATCGGTGATGAAGTAGATCTTTCCCTCCGGATCCATATGACTTCCAAAGACCCGGTCGGAGAGATCCCTTCCTGAAAACTGTTCCAGCGCCAGATCTTCCATCGGGGCATCCGGATTAGTGATCCGGATCACCCCTGAACCGTCGGTGGTAAACCACAGATGCCCCGCCGTATCCTCAAGAATGGAAGATATATCCGAATCGACGAACTCGCTTCTGCCGGTGAGAGCCTCGAACCGCCCCTGCCTGAAACGGGTGACCCCGCCTCCGGTATGACCGAACCAGATGGCACCGTTCCGGTCCTCGCAGATAGCCCGGACCCCGTTCCCGGCCAGTCCGTCTGCAGCCGAATAGTTGATGAACTCCACCCCGTCGAAGCTGGAAACCCCTTCGAGTGTTCCCATCCAGTAAATGTCGTTGCGGTCCTGAATCACTTTGTAGACCGTCGATTGAGCAAGACCTTCCGATACGGAGAACTGATCGAAATAGTACTGCTGGCCTCTGCAGGGAAAAAGCAGCACCCCTGACAGGAAGGCCAGCAAGAGACCGAACCTCATGTCAATAATCTTTCGGAATGAAGAAGAATGTTCCATTTTCATCCTCCAGTCCGGCTATCTTCCCGAACTGGGGCTTCTGCTGGTTGCTGTTCACAACGGCCGTGGTGACCTTCTGTACGATATTCTCGATGGGCACACAGCTGCTGGGGTTATTCACCAGGACATTGGCGAAGGTCCGGGTGAACTGGCTGTCATCCACTGCCAGTTCATAACCTGCCGATGAAAAAACCTGGGACGATTTGAAACGGGTGGCCTCCCAGTCGTCACAGCTGCGGTCCTGCAAACCGGAACGCATGGCCTGGTAAAAGCTGGGGCCCGATTCACATGCATCGGTGATCACCAGGGTGTGATTCAGGAAGTCGGGATAGGATTGCATGGAGGCCCTGAGGGCATTGATGTTGTAATAGGTGAACTCATCGTCCCTGGTCGCATCCACCGGGATCCAGTATCCGCTTTCATTGATGTATTTTCCGTGACCGGCAAACCAAACCATGATGGAATTGACCCGGTTGCTGCGGATCATATCCCGCAGTTCGATGGAGAAAAATCTCTGCAGCTCCACCTTGGTCATATTCTTTTTATGAATGAAATTATGGATCTGGTACCGTGCCAGAGCTGCCTTCATCATGGTGATGTCTTTGGTCGGGCCCTCCAGGCTGGCGAATGACTCATAATCGGAATTCTCGATAAAGATTGCCCAGGTCTTGCCCATGGGATTCTCCCCGAATGCCTGTGCATCGCGGTTCAGGGTATAGACCGTTTCAGAGGTATTGCCGTATTCGTCCTCCACCATCACGGTGATCCTGCTCTTGTTCTCCACGTTGACCAGCGCCGTAAAAGAGGGATTCATGTCACTGGGAATGTAACTGGCCAGGACCTGCTCCACATAAATGCTTTTAATCAGGCTCTCATCCTCCACCTTTCCCTCCATATAGATCTGGGGATCGTTATTGTCGAGATAGAGGATGTTGTTGTCGGAGCCATAGGGGGCGATCATCTGCACAAAGGGAGGATCGATCTCGGTACGGCGGATCGGGAAGATGGCCGTTTCGGCATTCTCGTAGACATCGGAGGCCCGGATCGTGATCCGGTCGGTATTGTTCAGGTTCACGCTGGCCAAAAACCTGTATCCCTCTTCTGTCCGTTCCACGGGAACAGTGAACCCGTTCACCTGGAGTGACTGGATTTCACTCTGATCCTGAATAAGTCCCGTCAGATTGATTACCTGAAGGTGACGCGGAATATCGAGGGTATTGCCCGCATTTGCTGCAGGTTCCTTCAGTTCGATGACCGGTTTAATATCCTCCCGGTTCAGCTCGAACATCCGCTCGGTGGCCTGTTCATGCAGCCGCTGAGCCGTTCCGTCATATTTTGACATGGCCAGCAGCTTTTCGTAATCGGCCAGGGCTTTCTTATAGTCCCGGATGGCTTCGTAGGCTCCTGCTCTTTTGTAGTACAGCTCCGCATTGTCGGGGTTCAGCTCCAGCGCTCTGGTGTAGTCGATAATGGAATAACTGGCCTGGTTCATCTGAGAATTGATATCTCCCCGGTAGAGAAAGATCCTCTCCTCATCCGGGTACCGAATCGAAGCCATGGAGAGTACCTCCACTGCCTTGGGAAAATTACCCTGTGCTGCCAGGATCTGGCTATGAAGCAGTATTCCTTCCAGATGACCCGGTTCCAGTTCCAGCACCCGGTCTACCGACTGAGCAGCCTCGAAGAACTTCTTCCGGTTATATTGCAGAAGGGCCAGGGCATAATGTGTGCTGGCAACCCGCTTGTTCCTGTCGATCGACTTCCGGTAGGCCTCCTCGGCTTCGTTGTACATCTCCAGTTTTTCATAGACCTGCGCCAGATTGTAATGGCCTCTTTCATCCTCCTTCAGCCGCAAACACCTCTTGCAGTCTTCCAGGGCTTCATCATACATCCCCAGATTCATGTGGACCACAGCCCTTTCCTGGTATGCCTCCAGAAAATTTCCTTTCAGACTGATGGCCTGATTCAGCTTCGACAGGGCGATATTATTCTTTCCCTGAAGGTGCCAGACCCTCCCCGACAGATAATAAAGATTCTCATCTTTATCGTTGAAAACAAGGGCACGGTCGTAATCAGCTGCTGCCTTTTCGTAATCACCAATCCTGGTGTAGGCTGCGGCCCGGCTTACATAAGCCTTGTCGTAATCCGGATCGAGCTCCAGCGCTTTCGTGTATTGCTCGATGGCATCAAAGTAGCTCATCGATTCATAGAAATCCTCACCGGCCTTAAAATACTGCCTTGCCGACTGGGCCCGGAGGATGGCGGAAGGGATCAGCGCTGTAATAAACAAATAGAGTACCAGCCTTTTCATATGATCCTCCTTTAATTTTTCTGAAGTTTACGGCACCTGTACATTTAAGTTACCCAATGTACTCCATTTTAGATTAATATGAAAAAAATCAGGATGAACCGGCTCTGCCTATAAGTGAACCTGCTCTGCTCATAAGTGAACAGAATCGGCTCTGCTTCTGTACACCTCCAGCAGTGTATCACGGATATGATACCGTTCGTCAGGTTGCTGGTCGATTCGGGGGGCGGGAACCCCCTGACTGAAGGACATCTTGCCGGTGAAGACCCTTGCCTCGTCCCACAGTCCGGAATCGAGAAAGGAGCGGTGAATGCGGGCCCCTCCCTCTACAAACAGAGAAAGAATATGCTCCTCGTGCAACGCTTCGAGCAGGTCGGAAAGCTCGAACGAGGGATCGACCGGGAGGGTTCTGATCTTCCCGGAATAGGTTTCCGGTCGGCCGCTGAAAACAAGCGTCTCCTGGTTTCCGTCCAGTATATGGGCCCCTTTCTGGAGCCGCCCGTTCCGGTCGATGGTGACCCTGAGGGGTTGAGTGCCGCTCCATCGCCTGATATTGAGTCTGGGGTTGTCGATAAGTACAGTATCGGTTCCCACCAGAATAGCCGGCTCTTCGGACCGCCATTTATGGACCAGTGTCCTGCTCACCTCGTCTGTAATCCAGTTGGTACCGACTGGATCATCGGGGGCACGCTCCAGATCGATAAATCCGTCGACTGTTTGTGCCCATTTAAGTACCACATAGGGACGCTTTTGCAAATGGTATGTGAAGAAACGCCGGTTGAGCCGGAGTCCTTCCGCAGCCAGGATTCCTATCACCACTTCCACCCCCGCTTTCTCCATATGATGAATCCCCTTGCCGTCGACCGAAGGGAACGGATCCTGATTGGCGATCACCACCCTGCGGATCCTCTTTTCCGCAATCAGCCGTGAACAGGGGGGGGTCTTCCCGTAATGAGCGCACGGCTCCAGGTTGGAATAGAGGGTGGACTCGCGCAGAAGCTCCTGATTCTCCACCGACCGGATGGCCAGCACCTCTGCATGGGGCCCTCCGAATTCATGATGATACCCTTCTCCGATAATGCGGTCCTGGTGAACGATGACACACCCCACCAGCGGATTGGTCTGGGTCAGTCCCGTGCCCTTTCTGGCCAGCTCGAAGCAGCGCCGCATATATATTTCATCATTGCCTTTCATAAACCCCCGGCTGGATCAGACACTTCTGTGCTAACCAGATTCTTTTTAGTTTTATACCATGCTTCCCGGTCAAATCAGGATCCAGCAGGCTAAGCGGCTTATCAGGAACGAGCTGAAAAAAAGCCACAGTGAGGGTGAGGCGGAATCCATCACCGGTCTGATTCTTGAACATGCCGGATATCCGCCTTCAAGGTACCTTTCAGAACCCGAACTGGTATTGGATAAGGGAATCACGATGCAAATTAATGAAATTGTCTCCGAAATTCACAGAGGCAGACCCATCCAGTACATCCTGGGATATACCTGGTTCTGTGATCTGAAACTTAGGGTCGATCCTTCCGTCTTGATCCCCAGGCCCGAAACTGAAGAAATGGTCGGACTGATCCGGGATTCTTCGGAGGCTGTACCTCCCAGGATCCTCGACCTGGGAAGCGGATCGGGGGCCATTGCCCTGGCTTTGAAAAACGATTTTCCCGGTTCGGAGGTGGTGGGGGCCGATATCAGCGAGAAGGCCCTGGAAGTGGCTGCCGGCAATGCAAGGAATCTGGGTCTGGAGGTTACCTGGATTCAGGACAACATGCTGCAACCTTTTGCATTACAAAGCCTTGGTAAATTCGAACTGATCGTGAGCAATCCTCCCTATATACCTGAAAGCGAGCGGGTAACCCTGGAGCCTCACGTGGCCGGCCATGAGCCCGCACAGGCTTTGTTCGTCCCCGATACCGATCCTCTGGTTTTCTATCGTTCCATAGGATCCCTTTGCGAAACACTTCTTGCACCTTCGGGAGTTCTCTGGGTGGAGATCCATTCACTGATGGGCGAACGGATATTGGATCTGTTCCGGAAGGCAGGATTGAGCGATGCAAAACTGTTCAGGGATCTGCATGGGAGGGACCGGTTCATCTCCGCCAGACAGCCGGAAAAATGAATCTATGTGAGAGTCATTGCACCTTGAATCGCATGAACGAAAAAGAACCTATGGACCCAAAAGATGCCCTCCGCCGAGCTGCTGCACTTTGCAGCCGGCAGGAACAGTGCAGCGGAGATATTCGCAGGAAGCTTGAATACTGGGACGTAGACCCCGGTGAACATGATCAGATCCTGGAAAAGCTCCGGAAGGAGAGTTTCCTGGATGACGAAAGATATGCCCGGATGTTCGCCAGGGATAAATTCCGTTTCAACCGGTGGGGAAAAGTTAAGATCGGACATGCATTGCGGCAGAAAGGAATCAGTACATCAGCAGCTGAGGCGGCTCTTATGCAGATCGGGCCGGATGAATACCTGGAAGCATGCCTGGAGCTGGCCGGGCAAAAGGCGAGGTCGGTAAAGGATCCCGATCCGTTTATTCGCAGAGGAAAACTATTCAGGTTCCTCTCGGGAAGGGGATTCGAACCGGAAATCATTGGAAAAGCACTGAACAGGCTTGAAATGCCTGAGAAGATGTAAGCCGTTCCGGAGAGGGAATTTTTCTTTACTATATTTGCACAAATTCTGATTGTACTATGATTACCACCGACCAGATCAAAGATCTCGATGGGCGCCTGGCTGCGTTAAGGAGGCATCTTTGACGTGGATGGAAAGACCATCCGGATAGAAGAGGAAGAGCAGAAAACACAGGATCCTGAGTTCTGGAACGATCCTAAATCGGCTGAAGAACAGCTTCGCAAAATCGCCCGGCTGAAAGGCTGGGTGGAAGGATACCGCACGGTGGAGACCGCCGTGGAAGACCTCCATGTACTCGCCGAATTCCTGGATGCCGGAGAAGCTTCTGAAGAGGAGGTGGAGGCACAATACGCGAAAGCACTGGAGATCACTGAAGATCTCGAATCCAGGAATATGCTGCAGAACGAGGAGGACAGCCTGGGGGCCATCCTGAAGATCAATTCGGGCGCTGGCGGTACCGAGAGCCAGGACTGGGCAGAGATGCTCATGCGTATGTATCTGCGCTACGGGGAAAAACACGATTATAAGGTCAAGGAGCTTCATATGGTCCAGGGCGACGAAGCCGGGATCAAATCGGTAACCCTCGAATTCAGCGGTGATTATGCCTACGGATTTCTGAAAAGCGAGACAGGCGTCCACCGTCTCGTGCGTCTCTCCCCTTTCGATTCCAACAACCGTCGCCACACCTCGTTCGCCTCCGTCTTTGTCACCCCCGTGATCGACGAATCGATCGAGATCAGCATCAATCCGGCAGATATCGAATGGGACACCTTCCGGTCGGGAGGTGCCGGCGGTCAGAACGTAAACAAAGTGGAGACCGGGGTGCGGGTAAGGCACCTCCCCACCGGTATCACCGTGGACAATACCGAAACAAGGTCCCAGCTGAAAAACCGGGAGAACGCCCTCCGTATCCTGAAATCGCATCTCTACGAGATCGAACTCCAGAAAAAACGGGAAAAGCAGGCGGCCATTGAAGGGAACAAGATGAAGATCGAATGGGGCTCCCAGATCCGCAACTACGTCCTCCACCCCTATAAACTGGTCAAGGATCTTCGCACCAACCAGGAGACCGGCAACGTCCAGGCGGTGCTGGACGGCGAGCTCGATCCCTTCATCAAGGCCTTCCTGATGCAGTACGGAGGGCAGTAGATTCTGCCAATCATTCCGAACCCGGTCACCAAGCCTTCCCAATTGGAAAAAGTATATGAGCAAAAGTGTGTGATCAGATTCACACGAATTTGAGAAATTATCACTTTCTTTATCTGTTAAGATACTTTTTGATAGTTATTTGGTTGTTTCGATTATAATTTCATATATTTGAAGCTAGTTTTTTTATAATTCGTAATAATTTGATTCAACTATGTGCGGTTTTTCAGTGTACACGGGAAGTGATAAGATGATGCGACTCAGCGTGGTTAGCGAGTTTCAGAAGATCAAGTACCGGGGACCGAACAATACCCTTGCTGCCGATTTCGGAGAGCGGGGGTGGATGGGGTTTCACCGGCTCAAGATCATCGACACCTCCGATGACGGCAACCAGCCCATGAGCTATGGCCACGTGCATCTGGTGGCCAACGGGGAGGTCTATAATTACCGGCCGCTGATGGAGGAGTACCGGGACAGTTACTCTTTCCAGTCGAGCAGCGATTGCGAGGTGATCATTCCCATGTATATGGAGCTGGGGATGCTGGAAACCGCACGCCGGCTGGATGCCGAGTTTGTTTGTGTCATATATGACGAGAAAAAGGACAAATACCTGGCGGCCAGGGATCCTGTGGGGATCAGGCCCATGTTCTACGGCTATGCTGCGGACGGTGAGATGATGTTTGCCAGCGAAATGAAGGCTTTGAGCGATCTTTGCGAGGAGGTGAAACCCTTTCCTCCCGGGCATATTTATGACGGGGAAAAATTCATCTGTTTCCGCGATTTATCCAGAGTCGATTCCTTTGTGGAGGATGAGATGGAGGAGGTATTGCTGAACATCAACAAATACCTGACCCTGGGAGTGGAAAAACGGCTGCATGCCGATGTGCCGGTGGGTTTTCTCTGCAGCGGCGGACTCGATTCCAGCCTGGTCTGTGCCATTGCCGCACGGATGTCGGACAAACCGATCCGGACTTTTGCGGTGGGGATCGACATCGATCCCATCGACACTAAATACGCCCGCATCGTGGCCGACTACCTGGGAGCCGACCACACCGAGGTGTTGTTCACCCGTCAGGATATCTTCGACACTTTAAGCACCCTGATCTACAATATCGAAACCTACGACATCACCACCATCCGCGCCTCCATGGGGATGTTCCTGGTAAGTAAATACATTTCGGAAAACACCGATATCAAAGTCCTGATGACGGGAGAGATCAGCGATGAGATCTTCGGCTATAAATACACCGACTTCGCTCCCACCCCGCAGGCATTTCAGGAGGAAGCTGAAAAAAGGTTGAGAGAGATTTATATGTATGATGTGCTGAGGGCCGACCGCAGCATCTCCTCCAATGGCCTGGAGGCACGTGTGCCTTTTGGAGACCTGGATTTCGTGAAGTATGTCATGAGCATTCCGCCCGAAAAGAAAATGAACTTCACCGGGATCGGGAAATACCTGCTTCGGAAAGCGTTCGAGGGGGATTACCTTCCCCATGATATCCTCTACCGGGAAAAAGCAGCCTTTTCCGATGCCGTCGGGCACAGTGTGACCGACAACCTGAAGGCGTATGCCGAAGAGATGTACTCTGATGCCGACCTGCTGGAAGCCAGGCGCAGGTATCCTCATGCCACTCCCATCTCCAAAGAATCGCTGATGTACAGGGATATCTTCGAATCCCACTTTCCGGGACGTTCCGAAGCCGTGGTGGATTTCTGGATGCCCAACAGGCAGTGGGAGAACTGCGATGTAAGCGATCCCAGCGCCAGAGTGCTGCCCAATTACGGAAAGAGCGGGGAATAGGGAACCCGACCCTGCAGATCACGTCCTGCCCCTTCCTGGATAAAGTGCCCAAAAGGTTGTTCTGTGCCGGCGATTACCGGAAGCAGAAAACTTTGACCAGCCGGTAGATCTGAATTATCATTTTATTAACATATTTGGTCAAATTTATGATACAGGATGTCTAACGATAGACATTTTATATCCAAAAAACGCAAGAAATATATAGTAATCAGATAATTCATATCTGATGCCTGGCGATACTTCCGGAAACTTCAGTTCCAGATGGGCTTCAGGTGACTGATTTGCGTCACACAGCAGAAGGAGGAAGAGAAGGTGTGTTATCGAAGTTGCCTACAGTTCGAGCAGAGCGAGAATTTCAGCAACAAGACAATACCACCAGCCCCCGGAAGGCCCCCTTCAGGAGACCTTCCTTTGATTAAGGGTTACCCCTCCAAACAATAGAAACCGTCTCAAAATCAGTTTTAAGAGCGGCTCTCTCCAAACCATAGGGTGCGATTTTTTCGATTTTCCTTGACAACGGCTTTACTATATCCTATATTTGTACGAAATATGTATTATTAAACGTATTTCGTAAATCAATGGAAGATTCGTCCAACACCAAGCGAGAGAAGCTCATCAGAACCGGAAAGGAGCTCTTCTGGAAATTCGGCTTCAGGAGGGTGACGGTGGAGGAGATTTGCAGCGAGGCGGGTATCAGCAAGATGACCTTTTATAAATACTTCTCCAATAAACTGGACCTGGTAAAAACGATCATGGACAAGCTCCTCAATCACTCTATTGAACGGTACCGGGAGATCATCGGCAGTGCCCTGCCATATCCGGAGAAGGTCACACAACTGATCGAACTGAAACGGGAACAGGTTCAGACCATGAGCAATGAGTTCTTCAGAGATTACGTGCAAAGCGCCGATCCGGAGATGAGTGAATATCTCCAGCAAATCACCCGGAAAAACATGCAGATGATTCTGGCCGATTTTTACGATGCCCAGCAGAACGGGGATATCCGGAAAGATCTGAAAGTGGAATTTATCATGTATGTAATGAACCAGCTGATCGAAATGACCCATGACGACCGTCTGCTGAATATGTACGAGAACCCTGAGGACCTGGTCATGGAGATAACCAACTTCCTGTTTTACGGAATCTTAAGCAGGGAATACCATCCATGAAAACATTACATATCCCATATCATCACAGGAGGTTATACCTTTTGATATGGCTGCTCCTCCCCTCTGTTCAGGCGGCCGCGCAACCGGTGGAATTTCACGGGCAGGCCATTGGATGGACTTCGCTGAATCCTTCCGACCCGTTGCAGTGGCAATCCGGGCTGAGATACATCCCGGAACTTTCCTTCAGCTTTCCTGCAGGAAACTACACCTTCGACGGGGAGTTCTCTGCCAATCTCTGGGGCAACCTGCTTTATGCTTCGGGCGACTCCCTTCAGACCGGCCATGAGATCTCACCCTACCGGATGTGGGTCCGCTTCTCGGGCAATCAATTTGAACTGAGGGCCGGACTGCAGAAAATCAATTTCGGCTCGGCATCCCTGTTCCGTCCCCTGATGTGGTTCGACCGGATCGATCCGCGCGATCCGTTGCAGCTGACCGACGGAGTCTACGGTCTTCTGGGGCGCTACTATTTTCTGAATAATGCCAATCTGTGGGCCTGGGCACTTTACGGAGAGGATAAAACCAAAGGCTGGGAAGTCCTGCCCTCTAAGAAAAACAGTATCGAATACGGAGGCAGGGCCCAAATTCCGTTCCCGGGGGGAGAGGCAGCAGCCTCCTACCACCACCGCACCATCCATGCCGGAGGGATCCTCCCCGATTCCATCTACACAGGAGAAACCTATCCGGAGAACCGGATCGGACTCGATGCCAAGGCCGACCTGGGTGTGGGAGTTTGGGCGGAAGGGGTTCTCATCCACCAGGATCTGAATTTCACAGAAATGAAGTATACTTCCCTGCTGAATGCCGGCCTCGACTATACCTTCAACCTTGGAAACGGACTGAACCTGATGACGGAGGCTTTCTTTTACCTCCGCGGCAGCCGTCCACTGGAGAGCACCGAGAAGATCACCTTCGGCCTTCTCTCCGCCACCTATCCGGTCACTATCATCCATAATCTGAGCGCCATGGTCTTTTATGATTTCGATTCGGGCGATCTGTACCGCTTTGTCAACTGGTCCATGGCCTACGACCGGTGGAGCTTTTACCTGATGGGATTCTGGAACCCCGGGAGCTACCGCCTGTATAACATCGAACCCGGAACGACCCTCTACAGCGGATGGGGATTCCAGCTGATGGCTGTATTCCATCATTAAGCTGTATTCCATCAGTAATCAATGCACCAAAAATCACAAATAAGCGCATCAATCAACTAACATTCTATTATATAGACACCAAAGCAAAATAATCAACCCATGAAAAACGGCACCATCATCACCATAGAGAACCTGGCCAAAAGGTTCCCGGTAGGCGGGGGGGAATTCACTGCCCTGAGCAACATTAACCTGACCTTCGAGAAAGGCGAATTTGCCGGCTTCGTCGGTCCCAGTGGGTCGGGGAAGACCACCCTGCTGAATATTATCGGCTCACTCGACAGCCCAACGGAAGGTATAACCAATGTCATCGGGACCACTTCCAAAGCCATGAATCCTAAAAAAGCCGCAGTGCTAAGGAAAAAGCATATCGGCTTTATTTTCCAGACCTACAATCTGATGCCGGTCTATACGGTGTACGAAAATGTGGAGTTCCCACTGCTTCTCCTGAAGATGTCAGCCTCTGAACGCAAGAAAGCAGTGCTGGAGGCGCTGGAGTGGGTCGGGCTTTCCCCTAAGATCAAATCGAAACCGCCACAGCTTTCCGGTGGTGAAAGCCAGCGGGTGGCCATCGCCAGAGCCATGGTGAAAAAACCGGAGCTGGTGCTGGCCGATGAACCGACTGCCAACCTGGACGCCGAAAACTCTCACCATATTCTCCAGACCATGGAGAAATTGAACAGGGAACTGGAAACCACCTTCATTTTTGCCACCCATGACGAAAAGGTGATTGGTTACCTGCACCGGATCATCCATTTATTTGATGGAGAGGTGGCTTCCGACGAATGGAAAACAGAAAAAGTTCAAGGCCATGATATCATTTAAACTAGCCTATAAGAATCTCGTAGGTGCCGGATTGAGGACCCTGCTGATCGTCGTGGTTCTGTCTCTCGCCTACGTGTTGATCATCTTTATGAACGGACTCTACCAGGGCTGGGATCGCCAGGCCCGGTTCGAAAGCATTGAGTGGGAGGTGGCCCAGGGACAATACTGGCATAAAAATTATGATCCCTATGATGCCATGACCCTGGTGGATGCGCATGGTCCGGTCCCGGCAAGTCTGGAAAACCTTGCAGCGGAAGGTCAGGCAGCCCCCATTCTGGTAACCCAGGCCACCATCTATCCGGAGGGAAGAATGATGGGAGCATTGCTGAAAGGCATTGATACAAGGCAGGAGATACTGGCCATTCCCACTGAAAAGCTGGAGCCGGAAGCGGAAGAGATCACTGCAGTGGTCGGAACCCGGCTGGCTAAATCGGCCAACCTGCAGGAAGGGGATTTCCTGCTGGTACGCTGGAGGGATGTCCATGGAACATTCGATGCTGCAGAAGTTCGCATCGCAGAAATATTCCAGACCGCCGTTCCGGCAGTGGATCAGGGGCAGGTGTGGATTGCTTTATCAAGGCTTCGCGAAATGACCGGACTGGAAAACGAGGCATCCCTGGTAGTGATGGGTGAGGTGCCGGAAGATACAGAAGCTATAGCCGAATGGGAGTTCAAAGGACATGAGTTTCTCTTCAAAGAACTGGAAGAGATGATCAAGACCAAGTCCGTGGGAGGATCGATGTTCTATCTGCTGATTCTGGCACTGGCGCTCCTGGCCATCTTCGACACCCAGGTCCTTTCGATCTTCCGCCGTCAACGAGAGATCGGCACCTACATCGCCATGGGACTTACCCGGAAACAGGTCGTAGGGATCTTTACCGTGGAAGGAGCCATGCATGCCGTCCTGGCACTGGTGGTGGGGACCATCTACGGACTTCCCCTGTTCATGTGGATGCGCTCTTCCGGATTGAAAATGCCGGAGGGTACCGATGACTTCGGGATGGCTGCAGCACAGCACCTGTATCCTTATTACAGTGCGGCTCTTGTTTTCGGAACCATTGTCCTGGTCATGATCGCCACCACCATAGTCAGTTACCTGCCATCCCGCAAGATCGCCAAAATGAATCCCAATGACGCCATCAAGGGCCGAATCCAATAATCTGAAAAAAGAGAAATCATGTTACGGTTTTACATAAAAGGGTTGTTCAGGGATCGTTCCCGGAGCCTGATGCCCGTGATTGTCGTGGCCATTGGTGTCACCCTGGTGGTCCTGATGCACGCCTGGGTCACCGGAGTGCTGGGCGATATGATCAATTTCAATGCCAGATTTGTCACTGGTCATGTAAAGGTGATGAGCCGGGCTTACAGCGAGAATATCGATCAGAAACCCAATGACCTGGCCCTTCTGGGATCCGACCAGGTCCTTGAACACCTTTCCGGGGAATACCCGGAAATGGAGTGGGTGGAACGTATTCAGTTTGGAGGATTGATAGATGTGCCTGATCAGCAGGGTGAAACCAGAGCCCAGGGACCTGCAGGAGGGATGGCCGTCGACCTGCTATCCCCGGGGAGCAGGGAGGTTGAACGGCTGAATTTGCAAAAGGCTATTATCCGGGGCCGGCTACCTCAGCAACCGGAGGAGATTCTTCTGAGTGAGGAATTCGCCACCCGGCTGGAGGTGGACCCGGGTGATCCTGTCACCCTTATCGGCACCACCATGTACGGCGCCATGTCCATCACCAATTTCACAGTCTCAGGCACCGTAAAATTCGGAGCAAAAGCACTGGACCGGGGAGGGATGGTGGCTGATATTACCACCATCCGGCAGGCCCTGGATATGCAGGATGCCGTGGGTGAAATCCTGGGATACCTGCCCGGAGGAGAATACATGGATGAAAAGGCGTCTGAGATCGCTGCCGGTTTTAACGAGAAATACAGCGATTCTGAGGATGAGTTCTCTCCCGTGATGATGTCGCTGAAAAACCAGGGCACGATGCTGATGATCCTGGATCTGGTGGACTATTTCAAAAGCATCATCATCGGAGTATTCGTAGTGGCCATGTCGATTGTTCTCTGGAATTCCGGACTTCTGGGCGGTCTTCGCCGGTATGGCGAAATGGGACTGCGAATGGCCATCGGTGAAGAGAAGAATCACATCTACCGCAGCCTGATCACTGAATCGGTATTTATCGGTCTGGCCGGATCGTTGATTGGTACCGCTTTTGGCTTGCTGTTTGCATCCCTCCTGTCCAGAGGCATCGACATTTCGGATATGATGCAGGGTTCCACCATGATGATGCAGAGTGTCATGAAAGCCAGGATCACTGCGGATGCCTATTACATCGGCTTTATCCCGGGAATTCTTGCCACCGTATTGGGAACAGCCCTGGCCGGTATCGGGATCTATAAAAGAAAAACTGCACAACTGTTTAAAGAGTTACAGGCATGAAAACGCGATATATCATTTTCAGCTGGGCAGCCTTTTTACTGTCTGCCCCCATAGTGAATGCGCAACCTTCGGGAGAGGAGATCCTCGACCGGATCGACCGGAACATGTCCTCAGAAACCAGGTACGTGAAATCGAAGATGGTGATCCACGGTCCGCGGACCTCCCGGACCATCGAATCGGAAACCTGGGCCAGAGGCGACGAAGCCGCCTATACGGAATACCTCTCTCCAGCCAGGGAACAGGGGACAAAAATGCTGAAGCTGGAGGATCAGCTCTGGATCTTCTCCCCCTCCACCGACCGGACCATCCAGATCTCAGGGCATATGCTCCGGCAGTCGGTGATGGGTTCTGACCTCTCGTACGAGGATATGATGGATGATCCGCACCTGGCCGATAAATATGACGCCGTGGTGGTGGGATCGGAAACCATCGGGGATACCGAGTGCTGGATCGTCGAGATGATGGCCAACTCGGATGACGTGGCCTATCAGATGAGGAAGCTCTGGGTGGACAAGGACCGGTATATTCCCCTTAAAGAGGAACTCTACGCGAAAAGCGGAAAACTGCTGAAAAAAACCGAACTGACCGATATTACCCGGATCGATTCGCGCTGGTACCCCGGCAGGATCACCTTCAAAGACATGTTGAAGAAAGGTGCCGGTACCGAATTCATCGTGGATGAGATCCGCTTCAATGTGGAGATCCCCGAACACCTGATGAGCAAGGCAGCGCTCAGGTAAAGCGGCGAGGCAGGTTTCTCAGCTGCCTGAGGATAACTGTCACCGGAAGAAAAGCGCGATGCTGAGAGAAAAGAGAATGAGTAGGAGAGAGATGCCGTTGTAGAACAGGGTGGCCCTGAAGCGCCTGATATCAGAGGATGAGCGCTTTACAAATATCATTCCGAGCTGTGTGAGGAAAAGTGCAAAAATCATCAGGGCAATGTGCTCGATGGCCCAGAACCGGAGGGAGGCATCATTTTCCGTATCGGGTACCTCCCAGAGCGGTCCCTCCAGGTTGGTTCGCAGGGTAAAATAGATGATCAGGCCCAGGACCAGCTGCAGATAAAGAGAAATGGTGAATACCAGGTAGGACCATCCATCGGCCCTGGAGTAATCCCGGTGGCGGGCCCAACCGCGGGCGGCCAGCACCAGATTAATGACTCCTGCCAGAAGGGTGATCGCGCTGATGTATATATGGATCTGAAAGGTGAAGGTATAGATCATCTTCTAAGGCGTTGCAGGTAAAAAATCGATTTCGAACACATGTTCTGAATCCTCGTAACGGTACCGGATCCTGAATCCGCAGCTATCACAGATCTTCTTCACCAGGGATAGTCCAAGGCCGAAATTTCCCTCCTGCTGGCTGCCCCTGATAAACCGGCCGAAGAGCTCCGATTCCCCGAACGGAAGCGGAGGGCCTTCATTGGACACCCTCAATAACTGTTCAGTGACTTCCGCCTCCAGGCGACCCCCCTCCCGGTTATGCACAATGGCATTATTCAGCAGGTTGGTGACCAGGATATCGGCCAGTCCCCGGTCCATTTCCACCACCGGTCCTCTTTCTTCCAGCCGCCGGATCATCTCGATACCCCTTAATCCGGCCAGCTCGGAGAGCATCTCCAGGTGGTGGATCACTACCTCACGGATCGGTACCGGACGAACCTCGGTGAATTGCTGGTTCTCGATCCGTGTGATCAGTGCCAGGGTGGAGTTGAGCCGGGAAAGGTGGTTGACACTGGAGTTGACCGACTCGATCAGCCTCATCTCCTCCTCTCCCAGATGCTCCGACTGCATCAACAGTTCCATCCTGGATTGGATCACAGCCAGGGGTGTCTGCAGCTCATGGGTGGTATGGTCGGTGTACTCCTTCAACTCCTTGTACTCCCTGGCCAGCCGCCTGGTCATCCGTTCGAGCACCCGGTTGAGCTCATTGAACTCATCAATATCCTGTTCCCCGAGCACCACCGGTTCCTTGGTGGTTTCGAACGCTTTCAGCTTTTCCAGCGCCCTGAAGAAATCCTTCCAGAGTGTCCCGAACAGGAACCGGTTCAGGATGAAGATCCCTGCCAGGAACAGGATCACCATCAGGGTCATCATCAGAGTGACCCGCTCCACCAGCTGGTCGGTGGGGGTGGTGGATTTATAAATGGTGACCTCCACCGGCTCCCCGTCCGCCTCTTTGCCATATCGGAGCATCCGGTAGGTTCGGTGTCTGTTCCCGGCACTGTCGTACAACAGAGTATCTCCCCTGAAGACCCCCCGTCCATACCGGCCGGAGCGGACTTCGATCCTGTCAATTCCAGGGATCTCAGGGGAAACTGATTCTGGCTGCCAGCCGCGATCCAGCCGGTGGTCAACGACCTCCCGTAACTCGATCAGCTCCTGATCCAACTCCGAAATGCTGAAGTGCTTCAGAAGCTGGAAAAAGATAATCCCCATGACAAAGAACAGGAACAGCGACAGAGTGGCTATATGGAGGGTGGTCTTGGTAAGGAGTTTCATAAGAATCCTATTGGAGGGAGAACCGGTACCCCACCCCGTATATGTTGTGAATGTAGTCGGGACAACCCGCTTCGATCAGTTTCCGCCTCAGATTCTTCAGATGGGTGTAGACGAACTCGTAGGACCCGTATCCGCCCCCGTAATCGCCCCAGAGATAATCGGCAATGCTCTCCTTGGTGATCACCCGGTTCCGGTTCGACATCAGGTAGAGCAGAAGATCCAGCTCCTTTTTGGTCAGCTCGACCTGCGCATCCTTCACCATGCATTTTCGTTCGCCCGGGAATACCTGCAGTTCTCCGAATTTCAACACCTCTTCCCCCCTGGTCCGGGTCCGCCTTGTCACCGAATGGATCCTGGCCACCAGTTCGGAGAGATGGAACGGTTTCACCAGGTAATCGTCCGCTCCCACTTCCAGGCCTTTGACGCGTTCTTCCAGGGCATCCCTGGCGGTGATAATGATAATACCCGATTGATCCTGGTTCTGCCTGGCCGCCTTTACCAGATCCAGTCCGTCACCACCGGGAAGGTTCAGATCGATCAGCATACAGAAATAATCATGTTTATCCAGGGAATAGAGTCCGGAATGATAATCCGTCGCCTGGTCGCAACGAAATCCTTCCATCTCCAGGTAGGAAACCATAGATTCCATCAACGAACGTTCATCCTCCACGATCAGGACCTGCATGGATCACTCTTTCCCGCAAAAATAAAGAAAAAAGAGGAGCTCAGGCTCAGAGAGTGCCGATAGTGCTCTGGTAGGTATGGGATTCCGCCTTCAACTGGCTGATCCTTGTGGAAAGATTGCCGATCTGTGTTTCCAGCATGGGAAGATCAGCCATTAACGACTTTAGTTCCCGCTCCGAATCATTGATCTCTGTCTCCAGTTCATTGATCTCTTCGGTCTCTGTCTCTTCCGCGATCTTCCTTCCAAGTTTACTGATATCATCCGTAAGACGGTCGATCTTCCTTTCAAGTTGTGATTTATCCCTTTCCAGGTCTTTGAGCTCCTTTTCGAGTTCATCGGTTCTCCTGGCATAGGACTGTTCATAGTGATAGGCCATGAATGCCCGGGTCCAGGTCCTGAAATTCTCCATTTCATCGGGCCACTCCTCACTGTTCAGGGCGATATCGTAGCCCATTCTGAATATCAGAGCCAGGGCATCTTTCTGTCCCATGGAATACCCATAGCCGATCAGATCACCCCGGTAGGTGGATATGGCGGGAACCGATACCTTTTCGGCGATCATCTGTTCGCCCCGGTCCTTTTTCATCCGGACATCGCTCCGGTCTTTCGCATAGTCGCCCAGATCATCAAATGCTTCATCCATGGCGCCGGCCACCGGAAATACCCACGCCGGAATATTTCCGTCATCATAGGGGACCAGGTGCTCATCCAGGAAAAGTTGAACCTGCGCATTCAGAGGGCCTGCAGCCAGCGCGGCAGCAGTAATGACTGCCACAGCAAAGAATTCTCTTTTCATCGTCGCTGATTTAGTTACAACAGGATTAGGGTTATAAGTTATTAAAAAACAGGGAAAAAGAAAAATGGCTACTTTTGAGTTACTGTACCAATAATGCTGCAATGAAACACCTTCCCGTTCTATTTGTTCTCCTGGCCTTCGCAGCTTCATCCTCCTCCCAGGTAAAAGCCCCGGTGATGACCGGAGTAGAAAAGCTCCAGATGTATGAAAAACATGAAGAGATGAGGGAGGCATCACCCTATGCCGGCCTTTCATGGCAGTACATCGGGCCTGCCAACATCAGCGGGCGGTGCACCGATGTGGAGGCGGTGGGACCCAGAGGGCAGAATTACACCATCTGGGTGGCCAGTGCCTCGGGGGGGGTCTGGAAAAGTGTGAATGAGGGGGTCACCTTCGAACCGGTCTTCGAACACCAGGGCACCTCCACCATCGGTGATCTGGCCATTGATCCCTCGAATCCGGAGGTGGTCTGGGTGGGTACCGGTGAAGCTAATATCTTCCGGTCGTCGAATCCGGGCTGCGGGGTGTGGAAGACGACCGACGGCGGGGAAACCTGGAAGCACATGGGCCTGGAAGAGACATTCACTGTCAGCCGGATCCTGGTCCATCCCTCCGATTCTGATATCGTGTATGTGGCATCGGCCGGACACGAATGGACGGAAAATGAGGAGAGAGGTTTGTTTAAGACCACCGACGGGGGTGAGAGCTGGCAGAAGGTCCTCTACAGGGGCCCGGAAAGCGGGGTGAACGATGTGGTGATGGATCCCGGGGACCCCGATATTCTCTACGCTACCACCTGGCAGCGCACCCGCCTGAAATGGAACGATCCACGCACCAACCCTCGTCATACAAACAACGGGGTATGGAAGACCACCGACGGGGGCCTGACCTGGGACCGGCTCGAAGAGGGGCTTCCTCCCTCCCGCCATATGGGCCGGACCGGGATCGATGTCGCCCGTTCCAATCCCGATGTGGTCTACGCCTTCGTGGACGATTATGAGATCGCCTATAAAGCAGAAGAGGGTGAACTGGATGCTTACGGCCGTCCCAAAAAAGATGTGATCAAAGGGGCCACCCTCTACCGTTCCGACGATGCGGGAGAAACCTGGAAACAGGTGAGCGGTCTGACCGAAGAGACCAAAAAATATATGACCGGCCACTCCGGCACTTACGGGTGGGTATTCGGCCAGATGCGGGTCGATCCCAACGACGAAGACCGCGTCTATACCCTCGGGCTCTGGATCAATGTCTCCACCGATGGAGGAGCCACCTTCGAACCCATCAAAGAGAAGATCCACGCCGATCAGCACGGAATGTGGATCGATCCCGATAACTCCGATTACATCCTTGCGGCCCATGACGGGGGGATCAGCGTCACCTATGACCGGGGAGAGAACTGGCGCAACCTTATCCCGGAACTGCCGCTGGCCCAGTTCTACAATGTGGCCTTCGATATGCATGAACCCTTTCGTGTCTACGGCTCTGTTCAGGATCATCATAGTTTCTATACCGAGGTGGACCTGTCCGACGGAAGGGATCAGGTGAAGGCCACCGAATGGAACTACACCCTGGGGGCGGAAGGCAGCACCCATGCGGTGGATCCCAGGGATAACAATACCATTTACGCTTCCCTGTTCTACGGGAAACTGGCCCGTTCCACGGTCGACGGATACCCCGGTGACCGAAAGTGGGTATTGCCGGAAACCTTTCCGGAGGATCCCGCATTCCGGGGTCAGTGGGTGGCCCCCACCCTGCTTTCCGCCCACAATCCGGATATCGTCTATCACGGGGTCCAGTATGTCCTCCGATCCAACGACCAGGGTGGCACCTGGGAACGGATCAGCCCGGATCTGACCTGCAACGATCCGGACAAAAAAGGAGATATCAGCTACCAGACCATCAGCGCACTGGATGAGTCGCCTTTCAACTCCGACCTGCTCTATGCCGGAACCGATGACGGAAGGTTGTGGAGGACGAAAGACGGAGGCGAAAACTGGGAAGATATTCGCAAAGCCCCGCTGCCGGTCCGATGGGTCTCAAGGATCGTCGCCTCACAACATGATTTCGGAACGGTATATGTGACCCAGACCGGGCGAAGGGATGATGACGCGGCCGTCTATATCTGGCGCTCCACCGATTTCGGATCCACCTGGGAAGACATTGCCGCCAATATCCCGGCCGGACCGGCCAATGTGATCCGCGAGGATCCCGGCAATGATTCCATTCTCTATGCGGGAACCGATGTGGGGGTCTATGTCTCCACCGACCGGGGGAACCACTGGGAGGTGCTCGGCGACCTCCCCTGCACCTATGTGCACGACCTGGCCATCCATCCCCGCGACAACATGGTCATTATCGCCACCCACGGCCGCGGCATGTTCGTGCTGGATGCCGATCCGCTGAATAAAGACACCGATTAATACCCAGACTATGACCTACACTGTTTATCACAACCCCCGCTGCAAAAAGAGCCGTGCCGGACTGCAGTATGTCCGGGACAAAGGAATGGACCATACGGTCCGTGAATACCTGAAGGAACCCCTCACCGTGAAGGAGCTGGGCTCCCTGGTGATGAAACTGAACATCCCGCCAGCCGAGCTGGTGCGTACCCAGGAAGAGGTATACCGAAAGGAATTGAAGGGCCTGCAACTGAATGACGAGGAGTGGATCAAGGTGATGGTGGAACATCCGAAACTGATCCGCCGCCCTATCGTTGAGGGAAAGTATAAGGCGGTAATCGGCGATCCGGTGGAGCAGATCGACCAGCTCTGATTTCCGGGCAGCAACCTCACCGGGCTACCGGAGGTTTCGGTACTACCATCTTAAGGGAAACCTTTCAGGTCCTTTTCCCGTTCAAAGAAAAAACTTGCTTCATCCCGTAAGGTCATGGTCCCTGAAATGCAAAAAAAACCACTGGTCCCGCTGCTGTCGATAATTCTTCCGCTCTTCATTGCACTGTTTTCCACCTCATGCGAGGAAGAGCCCAGCAGCTACACTCAGATCAAACCCCTGGAACAGAATATCTTTCTGGCGATCAAGGGATACCGGAGCCAGAACAGCCTGGGTGAGCCATTCGTCCACCAGTTCGTCATGGTGCGGGAGGCCCAGGTTTATTCCTATAAAATGGCCAATGGTGCGGAAGAGCTGGGAACCCAGGGGCTGCAGGAACACTGGAACACCATCCACGAAAAGATCGGCGGATACAATGACCGGGCAATGGTGCTGAAATCCGCCTCCGGTGACGAGGATGAGATCCTTTCCCAGCTGCTGGAGATCCCCGGGGCCGATACCACCCTTCTGGCCGACCTGACCCAGTGTGGCGTGGGTGTGGAATCGGACGCAGATGGACTTCACTTTGTAACGGTGCTCCTGATGAAGGTGGATTAACCCTTGCAGCACATTTCCAAGAACATCCCGATTCCTTCCGGATCATCGACTCCATTTCTTTATCTTTAAAAGAAAAACCCAAGGAAATGGACTACAGGATCGAAAAGGATACCATGGGACAGGTGGAGGTGCCTGCCGACAAGTACTGGGGAGCCCAGACCCAGCGTTCCAGAAATAATTTCAGGATCGGCGACGGACGGATGCCCCTGGAGATCATCCGGGCTTTCGGGGTCCTGAAAAAAGCAGCAGCAGCCACCAATCTGGAGCTGGGGGTATTGCCGCAAGAGAAGGCGGACCTGATCATGCAGGTGTGCGACGAGATCATCGAAGGAAAACTGGACGATCAGTTCCCCCTGGTGGTCTGGCAGACCGGATCCGGCACACAGTCGAACATGAATGTGAACGAGGTGGTGGCCAACCGGGCCCATGTGCTGAAAGGAAACTCGCTGGGCGAAGGTACCCGCCTGATCCATCCCAACGACGATGTGAACAAGTCACAGTCCTCCAACGACACCTTCCCCACCGCCATGCACATCGCCGCTTACAGCATGATCACCGAAGTCACCATCCCCGGTGTGAAAGAGCTGAGGGATACCCTGAAAAAGAAATCGGATGAGTTCATGGAGGTGGTCAAGATCGGACGTACCCACTGGATGGATGCCACACCCCTCACCCTGGGACAGGAATTTTCCGGATACGTCTCCCAGCTCGATCACGGACTGAAAGCCCTGCTGAACACCCTTCCGCATCTGGCCGAGCTGGCCCTGGGCGGCACCGCGGTCGGGACCGGGATCAACACTCCCGAAGGGTATGCAGAGCTGGTGGCGCGAAACATTGCCGAAATCACCGGACTTCCCTTCGAGACCGGGTCCAATAAATTCGAGGGGCTGGCTGCCCACGATGCGGTGGTGGAAGCCCACGGAGCGCTGAAAACGCTGGTTGTTAGTTTGATGAAGATCGGGAACGACATCCGGATGCTGGCTTCAGGTCCCCGGTGCGGGATCGGAGAGATCATCATTCCGGCCAACGAACCCGGATCCTCCATCATGCCCGGAAAGGTCAATCCCACCCAGGCCGAAGCACTGACCATGGTCTGTGCCCAGGTGATGGGCAACGATGTGGCCATAAATATCGGGGGCAGCAACGGGCACTTCGAGCTGAACGTATTCAAGCCGATGATGATCCAAAACTTCCTGGAATCGGCCCGGCTGATTGGTGATGCCTGCCAGTCTTTCAATGAAAATTGTGCGGTGGGGATCGAACCCAACCAGGAGAGGATCACCCAGAACCTGAACAACTCACTGATGCTGGTCACCGCCCTCAATCCCCACATCGGTTATGAAAAGGCTGCGGAGATCGCCAAAAAAGCGCATCAGGAAGGGTCCACCCTGAAGGAAGCTGCCCTTGCACTGGGCTACCTGACGGAGGAAGAATTCGACCAGTGGGTCGATCCCTCAACGATGACCGGTCTTCGCTGATTGGTCCCGGTTGGTCAGTCGCGCCGGATAAAGATAAAGTCCCCCCCTTCGTCGCCCACATTCTGGATGGTCCCGTACTGGGGGATATTGGGGCTGTTATTGATGACCGCCTCCTTCAGGCTGGAATAGAGTTGTTCGGAAGGCAGGTATTTGCGCTTATTGGAATCGAGCCGCTTTATCAGGTACTCGATAAAGACACTCTTGTCCGGAACTTCATTCAACGTACCGCTGGTGATCGCTTTGCGGCTGGTGAGCTTATAGAGCCGTTCCACCGAAAGCACATTGTTGAATGCCGACCGGGATTTGAAAATCCCCCCGCTGAAGCAGGCATCGGCGATCAGCAGCGTGTGTTTCGATTTGAGTACATTGAGATAGTTGGTCAGGTCGGTGTTGGGCAGCCAGTTCACCGGGTTATCGCGATCGGCATCGTGGGGCAGCCAGTAGCCGGTCGACATCTCCTCGTCCCACCAGCCGTGGCCGGCATAATAGATCAGCAGATTATCCTGTGCTGTCACCATGCTCCGCATCTCGTGCAGGGTCCCGATAATATCCGCCTTGGTCGGATTCTTCATGAAAATGATATTCTCATCTTCAAAAACGTAATCTTCTTTGATCAATCGTGCAAAACGGGTGGCGTCGTCGACGGGCTGATCCAGGTCGGTGATACGCGGATCGCGGTAATCCTCCACGGCGATAATCAGGGCGTAGAAGGTGGCACTGGAAATATCGTATACCACCTCCACCGAGCTCTCCAGCTTCCTGCCGCTGACAGTCACCGCCTCGACCTTAAGGTCGTTCACCCCCAGGTGCAGCTCCATCTCCTCCTGTATCACCATCTGCTTGATAGTGTTCACCGGGGGAATGATATTCTTGATGAACTGACCGTTGTTGAACAGGTTCACAAACCGGATATTCTCCTCCGAGTTTACGGTGGCCTTGATCTCATAGGAACTTTCCGGCGTTTTGACACTGGTGAAATTCGGAGTGATCCAGGTAAACCCGTTCACTTCACCTGAGAGTGCCTTGGAATCCTTCTGTTCCATGGAAATGCTCACAGGTCCGGAACTGCCGTTCGAGCGGGTCACTTTCTTTTTCATATCCAGTCTGACCACTCCGCTGGACTTCTCGGCGCTCTGACCCGAAACCTGCATTAGGAGGGCCGTGATCAGCGTCATGCTTAAAAGTGTGATTCCCCTTTTCATCTGATTGAAATTTCAGTTTATTCCGCTTAGAAAACTACTCCGATCCCGAAAGTCACTTCGGTCGAATATCCGGTCAGGTACTCCAGTCCCAGGGAGAGCGAAATGGGACCCAGCACATTGGTGACCCCGAAATCGAGTGTGAAAAAGGTATCCGATACAGGATCATCGTAATAGATACTCTCGAAATAATCGATGGTCACCCCCACACCACCGTAACCGTGCAACCGGTACCCTCCGGCACCAATGATATATTTGGTGAGTCCGAATACTGGAGTAAAGGTCACATAGGAAGAGATCTCGCTCACATCCAGACCGAAGCGCATCCCCCCGTAAACACCCCAGTTCCGGAGGGTCCCGAAACTGATCCCGTAAGGACTGGGACTGCTCCCGGAATAGGCCAGCAGGAGGCTCCGTTTGAACTGGACCGGCTCGTCATCCTCCAGATCCTCCGGCCTGGCCGGTCCGGTATCCTGCTGGACGACCCGGGGCTGCTGCCGGGGCTGTTCGTCAGGTACTGTCTGAGCAGGTTCCTCCTGTACGGGCGATTGGGACAGATCACTCACCAGGTCGACCCGGATAAAGAACTCCGCTTCACCCACCTCTTCCACATCTTCGAAAACGTCCCAGATAATCGTATAAAAGCTTCTTCCGCCCCGGATATTGGGTCCCACATCTCCGATGACCGTTTCAGGTTCGAAGCGGGGGCCTCCATCCATGGAGCAGGTAAGGGTGACATTGTAAAGCTGAGATTCTGTAGAGCCCCCGATCCTGTAATTAATCTTGATGTTATCTCCTTCCGGTTCCACGTGGATGTTCTCCACAGTCTGTGCCATGGACAGCATCCCCAGTGCCAGAAGGGCGGAAAGAAGGCAGTATCTTTTCATGGATCAGGTGGTTAATCTGTTTGGGCTACCCAATTTAGGACATTTTCTAAAACATTGATTAGAATTCGCCAAAGTACTTTCTTTGTACTTCATTTTCTACGTATGAAACCAGCCAAAGATTCAAAGCTTTTTACTGATTTCCCGGATATTTCCACCAACGACTGGGAAGAGAAGATCAAAGCCGACCTGAAAGGTGCCGACTACCGTAAAAAGCTCATCTGGAAAACCGATGAAAACATTGAAGTCAAGCCATTCTACCGCAGCGAGGACCTGGCTTCACTGGATTACCTGAAAAATCTGGGAAATCTGAAGGAAAAGAACTCCCGGCCCAACGGCTGGAATATCTGTCAGGATATCTGGCTGAAGGAGGGTCCGGAGGAAGCCAACCGGCGCATAAAAATCGCCCTTGAAGGGGACGCACAGGCGATCCGGATCCACCTGGACGAAGACCGTCCTCCCGATCCATCCTCCGTCGCTCTCTTAATGAAAGACCTCTCCCCTGCCCGGACTGCATGGATCTTTAAAGCCTCCCTGGCCGCCGACCGGCTGTTTGAAAGCCTGGAAGGATGGAGGAAGGACAAGGACGAGAATCCCGCCTCGCTGAATGGTTGCCTGGGGGCCGATCCCCTGGGAAGAATGACCATCACCGGGATACCCGTGGCCAGCATGGAAAACCTGGGAAGGCTGGCAAAAGAGGTTTTGAAAGTCTCGCCCGGCCTGAAGTTGATCGATCTGAACGGGGCCCTGATCCAGGATGCAGGGGGCAACCTGGTGGAAGAGCTGGCTTTCAGCCTCTCCATGGCGGTCGATTATCTCGATGTGTTGACCCAGTCGGGAGTCGAACCGGAGAAAGCCCTGCGGCTTTTTCACTGGAGCCTGGCATCGGGACCCAACTACTTCATGGAGATCGCCAAACTTCGGGCCGCACGCATCCTCTGGTCGAAATTGTGTGAAGCCTACCGGGCGGACCCGGTCAGGGCACGCGTCACCCTTCATTCCAGCTCCTCCATGTGGAACCTCACCCTGTACGACCCCCACACCAATATCCTGCGGGGAACCACCGAGGCCATGTCGTCGGTTCTGGGCGGCGCCGACATGGTGAGTGTATTGCCATTCGATTATCTGTTCGGAAAAACCACCGAGTTCTCCGAACGGATTGCGCGGAATGTACAGATCATCCTCCGGGAGGAGTCCTATTTCGGCCGTGTGGCCGATCCCGCAGCCGGTTCCTATTATGTGGAAAATCTGACCGGTTCCCTTGCCTCTGGAGCCTGGGAACTTTTCCAGGAGACAGAACAGAAGGGCGGCTACCGGAAAGCATTCGAATCGGGATGGATCCGGGAAAAGGTCATGGCCTCACGTGAGAAGAAACTGGAAAGGGTCTTAACAGGAAGGCAGAAGATCGTGGGAACCAATGCCTATCCCAATTATCAGGAGCTGGTCCTGAAACACCTGGGAGATACGGAGCAGAAATCTGCACACGAAACAACTGTTAATGCTCCGGCAGTGACCCCGCCGCCCGGCCTGCATCCGTTCCGTCCCGCTTCCCTGTTCGAAGAAATAAGGCTGGAAACCGAAAGAAGCGCCAAACGTCCCAGGGTGCTGCTATTCAAATACGGAAATCCGGGATGGTCCTCCGCCAGAGCCACATTTTCAGGGAATTTTTTCGCCTGCGCGGGTTATGAGATCATCGACCAACTCCCTTTCAAAACCGTGGAGGAGGGGATCGAGATCGCCCGGAAGTCTGCACCGGACGTGGTGGTTCTCTGCAGCGCCGATGATACCTACGGAGAGCTGGCACCCCGGGTACAGGAAGAGCTGGAAGGAAAAAGCCTGGTGGTGGTGGCGGGTCAGCCTGACGAATCCATGGAGGCCCTCCGGCAAGCCGGTGTTCAACACTTCATACATATGCGGACCAACCTTATGGAGAGCCTTCGCAAGTTTAATGAGATCCTGCTGTAACTACTTTCGAATCCTGTAAATCAACCAACTGATATGAGACCCGATTTCAGCCAGATACCCTTCGGAGCATCCAATTTTCCGGAAAATGGCAGTAATTCATACCCTCCCTGGGAAACCCCGGAGAAAATCAAGGTTAAACCCTCCTACAAAAAGAGCGATCTGGAGGAGCTGGAACACCTGAATTATGCCGCCGGTCTGCCGCCCTTCCTGAGGGGCCCCTATTCGGCCATGTATGCCATGCGACCCTGGACCATCCGTCAGTATGCAGGATTTTCCACTGCGGAAGAATCGAACGCCTTTTACCGCAGGAACCTGGCAGCGGGACAGAAGGGGCTCTCCGTTGCCTTCGACCTGGCCACCCACCGGGGGTACGACTCCGACCATGAACGGGTGATGGGCGATGTGGGAAAAGCAGGGGTTGCCATCGACTCGATCCTCGACATGAAGATCCTGTTCGACCAGATCCCCCTGAACAAGATGTCGGTATCGATGACCATGAACGGAGCGGTCCTTCCCATCATGGCTTTCTATATCGTGGCAGGGTTGGAGCAGGGCGCCTCGCTGGAGGAGCTCACCGGCACCATCCAGAACGATATCCTCAAAGAGTTCATGGTCAGGAACACCTATATATACCCTCCCGATATGTCGATGCGGATCATCGCCGACATCTTCGAGTACACCTCCCGCCATATGCCCCGGTTCAACTCCATCAGCATATCAGGGTATCACATGCAGGAGGCAGGTGCCACTGCCGATATCGAGCTGGCTTACACCCTGGCCGACGGCCTGGAATATATACGTGCCGGAGTGAATGCAGGGATCGATATCGATGCCTTCGCCCCGCGTCTCTCCTTCTTCTGGGCCATCGGCATGAACCACTTCATGGAGATCGCCAAGATGCGGGCCGCCCGTATGCTCTGGGCCAAACTCGTAAAACCCTTCAACCCGAAGAATCCCAAATCCATGGCGCTCCGGACCCATTGCCAGACCTCGGGCTGGAGCCTGACCGAACAGGATCCCTTCAATAATGTGGCGCGAACCTCCATCGAGGCCATGGCCGCCGTCCTGGGTCACACCCAGTCGCTCCACACCAATGCCCTCGACGAAGCCATCGCACTTCCCACCGATTTCTCTGCGAGGATCGCACGCAATACACAGCTGCATCTCATGGATGAGACCGGGATCTGCCGTTCGGTGGACCCCTGGGCAGGATCCTATTACGTGGAATCTCTGACCCACGAGATCGCCCACCGTGCCTGGAAGCACATCGAGGAGATCGAAGAACTGGGCGGAATGGCCAGTGCCATCGAGACCGGCCTTCCCAAGATGCGGATCGAAGAGGCGGCAGCCAGGAAGCAGGCGCGTATCGACAGCGGAAAAGACATCATCGTAGGTGTCAACCGATACCGGAGGGAGAAGGAGGATCCCATCGACATCCTGGAGGTGGACAACACCGCGGTGAGGCAGTCGCAGCTCGACCGCCTGAAGATATTAAAGGAGGAGAGGGACGATCACCGGGTACACGAATCGCTGGATGCGATCACCCGGTGTGCACAGACCGGTGAAGGGAACCTGCTGGAATTATCGGTGGAAGCTGCCCGCAACAGGGCCACCCTGGGGGAGATCTCCTCGGCCATCGAAAAGGTCTCGGGGAGATACAAGGCGGTGATCCGCTCCATCTCGGGGATCTACTCCTCCGAATCGGGTCAGGACGAGACTTTCCGTGAAGCGTGTGCCATGGCTGCCGAATTTGCCGAAAAAGAGGGCCGTCAGCCCAGGATCATGGTGGCCAAGATGGGTCAGGACGGTCATGACCGTGGAGCGAAGGTGGTCAGCACCGGTTATGCCGATATCGGTTTCGATGTGGATATCGGCCCTCTGTTCCAGACCCCCGTGGAAGCTGCCAAACAGGCGGTGGAGAATGACGTGCATGTTCTCGGGGTATCGTCGCTTGCCGGGGGACATAAAACGCTGATCCCGCAGGTGATCGGGGAGCTCAGGAAACTCGGCCGGGAGGATATCATGGTGATCGCAGGCGGGGTGATCCCCGCACAGGATTACGACTTTCTTTACAAGGCCGGGGTGATGGCCATCTTCGGTCCCGGGACCCGCATTAGCGAGGCGGGAAAAAAGATTCTTCAGGTACTGCTGGAGGACTGAGGATCCTTGCCCGGAAATTCCACCACCGGATTCAGCGGTTCGTGGAACAGCACCAGCCGGACCGGTCTCTCTTGGACCGATTCACTGATATCCCCGAGAAACTTCTCTTTCTCCCGTACCGCCAGTTCAGGCTCCAGGTCGTAACCGCTATGGGTTCCGGGCTTCAAAAACAGCTCCATGGGGACCAGGTCGGTAGCATAAAGAATATCCCCTTCCGGGGTGTGAATCACCGGAACCGCCATCTCCCTGGTATGGCCCCTGAAAAAACGGAACTCCATCCACTCCTGATCCCAATCCTCCAGCCAATGCATCCCTTCCACCCGTTTCAGAAACGTGCTGAAAAATGAATCGGACTCGAAGCGGTCCGGGCACCTGGAATATTCGAAATGTGCCCTGCCCGCGTGATAAGCGGCCTCCGGGAACCGTTTTTCGATCCTCCCGGGCACCCGTTTCAGGGCACCGCTCCCGTGGTCGAAGTGAAGGTGGGTAAAAACCACATCGGTGATCCCGGATGCCCCGTATCCAAGATCATCCAGCTGTTCCTCCAGACTCTGCCGTATCTCCAGGCCGTACTGCTGCTTCAGACGTTCCGGAAGAAAACCGGCAATGCCCGGATCGAACAGAATCAATCTCCCGCGGTGATTCAACAGCAGGATATTCATGGCCAGACGAATATTACCGCGGTCATCGACGAGATAGAACTCCCTGATCTCCTCCAGAGAGAGTGGCCGGATCATCTCCCGGGCTTTCACGTTCAGGCTTCCACCGTCCAGAATATGCATCTCCATTGAATTAAAAATACGGATTCCCTCCGATTTCTGACGAACGAGCATCCGGATGGTTGATAAGTTGAGAATCTTCCGCACGTCAACTACCTGATTATGCCCTAATTTTACTCTGGAACCTGCAACCGGATGCATAACTGAATCTATCCCATGACTGTCCATTTCATCGCCATCGGGGGCGCCGTCATGCACAACCTGGCCATCGCGCTAAAGCAGAAAGGGTACACAGTGAGCGGCTCCGATGATGAGATTTACGAACCTTCCCGTTCCCGGCTGGAAGCGGCCGGATTGCTTCCGGAACATACCGGCTGGGAGCCGGAAAAGATCCACAACGGTCTCGATCTGGTGATCGTGGGAATGCATGCCCGCAAAACCAACCCGGAACTGAAAAAGGCCCAGAAGCTCGGACTCAGGATCTGTTCCTTTCCGGAGTATCTCTACGAACATAGTGAGAAAAAGAAAAGGATCGTGATCGGCGGAAGCCACGGGAAGACCACCATCACCGCCATAGTGATGCATGTGCTCCGGGACCGGGGGTTGGAATTCGACTACATGGTGGGTTCCGGGATCGAGGGATTCGACAATATGGTGCGGCTCACGGATGATGCCCCGGTAATTATCCTGGAAGGGGATGAATACCTCTCCTCTCCCCTCGACAACACCCCCAAATTCCACCAGTACCATCCCCACATGACCCTTCTTTCCGGGATCTCCTGGGACCATATGAACGTATTCCGCAGTTTTGAAGATTATAAGAAACAGTTCCAGAAATTCCTCCGGATCGCCACCGGCGGCGGAAAGGTCTTCTATTTTGACGATGATCCCGTTCTGGGGGAGGTGGTGGACAAAAGCCACTGGTCCCTGCTGAAGATCCCCTACGGAGAGCATCCCTATCATGTGGATTCGGGCAGATTTGTACTGGATACCAAATACGGTTCCGTTCCACTGGCGATCATCGGAAAACATAACATGCAGAACATATCGGGGGCACAGATGATATGCCGGGAACTGGGTGTGGAGGATCACCGTTTCTATGACTCCATCCGGAACTTCAAGGGGGTGGCACGCCGGCAGCAACTGCTGGCCAACGGAAACGGAAAGGCCGTCTATCTGGATTACGCCCACGCCCCGGCGGCCATCAAAGCCACTATCCATGCATTCCGGGAAACTTACCGCGACAGGAAACTGATCACTTTTCTGGAACTCCATACCTTCAGCAGCCTATGCATTGAGTATATGCACCACTTCAGGGGAACCATGGAGGAAGCGGACGAGGCTGTGGTATACTACAGTCCCGAAGTGGTGCGCCGGAAAAGACTCCCCGAATTGTCGAGGGAGTCGGTCAGGGAACAATTCGGTGGAGACCATCTGACTGTCCTGGACGACAGCCAGCAGCTGGAGGAAACCCTCCGTTCGCTGGATGAACCCGCCTTTGTGCTGCTGATCATGACCTCGGGTAATTTCTCCGGGCTCGACCTGCACGAGCTGGCCCACAGTGTGGTAAGCGGCTAGTACTATGACAATTTATTTATGAAACATAATGTTTTGATAGTTTTCTATACG
>CAZOHA010000021.1:0-62053 GCA_964579515.1 uncultured Bacteroides sp.
GGTGGGGTCGGGCGGGAGTTTGATCAGGATGTGACTGGCGTTCACATCGACCAGGGCCCTTTCATAGGCCTCTTTCATCATCTCCTCCCTCGTCTCATTGTCGGTCAGGTAGGGTTTGGCCAGTTGCTTCCGGTATCCCTCCAGCTCGTTGATGAATTTGGAAGTGGTGTCCATGCCCATCGATTCGGCCTCTTTGACCTTGAGCCTGAACTTGATGAACAGGTCGAGGTATTCTTCCGGTGTCTGCCGGTTCATGGAGGCTTCGCTGTTATTCTTCCTGTAGATCCTTTCGAATTCATCCAGTGTCACCTCCTCTCCGGCAACGGTCAAAAGCACAGGTGAATTTTGTGCGTGCAACCCTGAAAGGGCCATCGAGAAAAGCATAAAGAAGGGGAACCACTTACGTATCATAACCAATGGTTTTTTTAAAAAACGGTCGTTGAAAATTAATATTATCTGCTGTAGTTGGGAGCCTCCCGGGTAATGGTCACATCGTGGGGGTGACTCTCCAGTACACCTGCATTGGTGATCCTCACAAATTTTGCCTGTTGCAGGTCGGTGATATTGCCGGCACCGCAGTATCCCATACCCGCGCGCAGTCCGCCCACCAGCTGGTAAATCACCTCCGGGAGGCTTCCTTTGAAAGGAACTCTGGCAGCAATGCCTTCCGGAACCAGCTTCTTGATGTCCTCTTCCACATCCTGGAAATAGCGGTCTTTGGATCCCTGTTGCATTGCTTCCAGGGATCCCATGCCCCGGTAGGATTTGTACTTCCTTCCGTTGTAAATAATGGTTTCGCCCGGTGACTCCTCCACCCCGGCCAGGAGTGATCCGGCCATGATCGAGCTCGCACCTGCAGCCAGGGCCTTTACAATGTCTCCTGAATACCGGATCCCGCCATCGGCAATGACCGGCACTCCCGATCCTTTCACTGCACTGGCCACATCATAGATGGCGGTCAGCTGCGGGATCCCCACCCCGGCGATCACCCTGGTGGTACAGATCGAACCGGGTCCGATCCCTACCTTGAGCGCATCTGCACCGGCATCGACCAGTGCCCTGGCCGCATCGGCCGTTCCGATATTCCCGACCACCACATCGAGACCGGAGAACTCCTTCTTCACCCTCCTCAGGCTCTCCAGCACCGCTTTCGAATGACCGTGTGCGGTATCGATCACCACCGCATCCGCCCCGGCCTGTTTAAGGACCCCGATCCTTTCGATAATATCGTGGGTGACTCCCACCGCCGCCGCCACCCGCAGTCTGCCTTTTCCGTCCTTGCAGGAATTGGGGCGGTCCTTCGATTTGGTGATGTCCTTGTAGGTGATCAGTCCGATCAGTTTTCTGTTGCCATCCACCACCGGCAGCTTTTCGATCTTGTGCTCCTGCAGGATTTCGGCCGCCTTGGCCAGGTCGGTATTTTTGGTGGTGGTGATGATCCGTTCGCTGGTCATCACTTCTCCTATCGCTCTGTTCATGTCGCGCTGGAACCGCAGGTCGCGGTTGGTAACTATTCCGATCAGTGTGTTTTCATTGTCCACCACCGGGATCCCCCCGATCTTATATTCCTTCATCAGGGCGAGGGCGTCACTCACCGTTCCCTCTTTCCGGATGGTGATCGGATCGTGGATCATGACACTCTCGGCTCTCTTTACCTTCCGGACCTGCCTGGCCTGTTCCTCGAGGGACATGTTCTTGTGGATCACCCCGATACCTCCTTCACGCGCGATCGTTATCGCCAGCTGGTCCTCGGTCACCGTATCCATTGCTGCGGAAACAATGGGGGTGTTGAGTTCGATATTCCGTGAGAAAAGTGATCTAATACTTACCTCCCGGGGCAAGACCTCCGAATAGGCCGGCAGGAGCAACACATCGTCGAAGGTAAGGCCTTCGGAGGCTAATTTATCCTGGGTGAAAGACATTATCTCTGTTTTTGGTTATTTTTAAATGTGGCAAAATTACAAAAAAAAAGCATTGCCGGAATTGGGGATCCGGCTGAGATTTTATCACTCTACTGGGGCTTCAGCCGGTTCCGTCCTTTACAGGAGGAGATTATCCTTTCAGTCCTCCGGGGAGAGGATACCCTGGCGCTGATGCCCACCGGGGGAGGTAAGTCACTTACTTTTCAGGTGCCGGCACTGGCCATGAAGGGGATCTGCCTGGTCATCACCCCTTTGATCGCCCTGATGAAGGACCAGGTGGATCAGCTGGTACGCAGGGGAATCAAGGCAGTGGCGATCCACTCCGGCATGACCCGCCAGGAGATCGATATTACCCTGAATAACTGCATATTCGGCGGGGTGAAATTTCTGTATGTATCACCCGAGCGCCTGGGAACGGAGATCTTCCGGACCCGGCTGGCAGATATGCCGGTCAACCTGATCGCAGTGGATGAAGCTCACTGCATCTCCCAGTGGGGATATGATTTCAGGCCCTCTTATCTGGAGATTCACCGGATCAGAGAATCACTGCCCGCAGTGCCCGTTCTGGCTCTGTCCGCCACAGCCACACCGGAAGTGTGCGACGATATTCAGGAAAAACTTGCCTTCCCTGAAAAGAACATCCGGACAATGAGTTTCGACCGGGGGAACCTCGCATATCTGGTGCACCCGACCGAAGATAAGGTGAGGACGCTGACCGGTCTGGTGCTGGGTACGGAAGGGAGCGGGATCATCTACACCCGGAACCGGAAGAGGTGCCGGGAGCTGGCCCTGCATCTGAAAGAGGCGGGGATTGCGGCCGACTATTATCATGCGGGTCTTTCTCAGGAGCAACGGGACCTGCGCCAGCAGCAATGGGCGGGCAACAGGTTTCGGGTGATGGTGGCCACCAATGCATTCGGAATGGGGATCGATAAGTCCGATGTACGTTTTGTGATCCATACCGATCTTCCCGATTCTCCGGAGGCCTATTTCCAGGAGGCGGGAAGGGCCGGAAGGGACGGACTGGAATCGAAGGCCGTTCTGCTCTACAGCCGGTCCGACAGGAAAGTGGCGGAGCAGCGCATTGCGATCAATTTCCCGGGAATACCGCAGGTCAGGAAGGTTTATAAGGCACTGTGCAATTTTCTGCAGATTCCCCTGGGAAGCGGAAGGGGGCACTCCTACGATTTCGATTTCGGAGCGTTCCTTCAGCGGTATAAGCTGAGTGCAACGGTGACCCACAGTGCGATCCGGATCCTGGAGAGTGAAGGCTACCTTTCGCTCACCGAAGCATTCTACAATCCGTCCAGGGTGAGGTTCCTGGTGGAGCGGGATGAACTCTACCAGTTCCAGGTCCGGCATGCTGAACTCGACGATTTCATCAAGCTGTTGCTGCGGTCCTACAGCGGCCTGTTCACCCAGTATGCCAGGATCGATGAATCGGTGCTTTCACGGCGGACGGGTTTGCCGAAAGAGAAAATATACAGTTATCTGAAGGCACTTTCGGCAAGGAAGATCATTCATTACATTCCCAGGAAAGAGTTGCCGGTGGTCACCTTTCTGGAAGAGCGGCTCGATGACCGGAACCTGCTGATCTCCACTGAGAAATACCGATTCAGGCGGGAACGTTACATCCTTCGCTCCAGAGAGATGCTCCGTTATGCATCATCGGAAAAATTCTGCCGGAACCAGTTCCTGTTAAGTTATTTCGGCCAGACCGACACCTCCAGGTGCGGCCGCTGCGATGTCTGTCTTCCCGCCCGGGGGCTGGAGCCCGCAGACGGGGAGTTCAGAGAGATCGCCGGTATCATTTTCCGGCTCACATCGGAAAGCACTCCCGGTCTTGAAGAGCTGATTGAGGCATCGGGCCATCAGGCGGGTAAGGTGATCAGGGTGGCCGAATGGCTGACCGACCGGGGTGATCTGGTACGAGGAGGCGACATGACCTTTACCTGGAAAAAGGGTCGGCAGCCTTTTGATTCCTTTTAGTTATCTTTGGCCCATGCAGGACAACGGTCATTCATTGAACGAATATGTCTATTCTGCTGAAATGGTGGATTTTGTCTCTGCCGCCAACGATCTCTGCGGTTTTCTGGAGGAGTTAAAGGGGATGGAATCCAGGCCGTTCATCGCAGAATCGGTCCGCCTCCTTCCCCTGGTCTACAGCGCGTATCTCAGGCTGGAGCCGACAGAGCCCGTGTCGGGCGAGGAGGAGATCTGGGAACCGACGGTCACCGAGCAGGATTGGTCGGCCCTATACCGGCAGATCGCCGTTGTGCTGGGACCGCATAACGATTTCCTGCGGCCGGCAGATTCGGGTGAATTCGACCGGTCCGATCTGGTGACCCACACTGTCTCGGAAGATCTCGCAGACATATACCAGGAGCTCCGCGATTTCAGCGTCATCTACGGGCGAGGCGTTGAGCCGCTGACGAACGATGCAGTGTGGGAACTGATGGTCCGCTTTACGGAGCACTGGGGAGAGAAGTTACTGCGTTCATTGCTGGCCCTGCACCTGCTGTATGTCAGGGAGGTCGATCCGGGGGAGGAACAGGTATGAGGTATCCCAGTGAAATATCGAAGGAGGAGGTGGCCGGGCTGGATCTGGTCCAGTTCCACGGGCCCATTCACCTGATCGATTCCAGCATTACGTTCACAAGGAGCATCGACCGGATCATGGACCATCATACGCTCGGATTCGATACCGAATCGAGACCTTCCTTCAAAAAAGGGGTGGTTCACCCCACTTCACTGATCCAGCTCTCCTCCTCCCATGAAGCCTGGCTGATCAGGGTGGGAAGGATCGGATACCCCGACCGCCTGCTGGAGCTGCTTTCCTCCGAAAAGGTGATGAAGGTGGGTCTCGGGCTGAACGATGACCTGCGCAGGCTCCGTTCCGATCATCGATTTGAACCGGCCGGTTTCCTGGATCTGCAGCACTATGCGGAGGCGTTCCGAATCGGGGAAAAAGGGCTGAAGAAACTGAGCGGGATTGTACTGGGAAAGCGTATCTCCAAGTCGCAGCAGGTCTCCAACTGGGATGCCCGGGAGCTTACCGAGGCTCAGATGATCTATGCTGCAACCGATGCATGGGTTTGCCTGGAGATCTATAATACCCTTCGCGGATCATTGAACAGATAACATGAGCAAGCGGGCCACAGTCATCCTGAAATCGGGCAAAGACCAGTCTCTCAGAAGATTTCACCCATGGGTCTTTTCCGGGGCCATCAAGAAGGTCGTCGGGGTGGCCCGGGAAGGGGAGGTGGTCGACCTGGTGGACAACAAGGGGGAGTTTCTGGCCTGCGGCCATTACCAGGAGGGATCCATTGCCGTCAGGGTGCTCAGTTTCGAACGGGAGGAGATCGGGGCTTCGTTCTGGGACCACCGGATAAGCGCTGCATGGCGTTTCAGGGAGAAACTCGGACTGGCAGGAAGTGACGATACCAGTGTATTCCGGTGGGTCAATGCGGAGGGGGATGGTCTGCCGGGACTGATCATCGACTATTACGGAGGAGCGGTGGTGGTCCAGATGCATTCGATCGGGATGTTCAGGAGCATGGAGGCCATTCTGGAATCGATGATGAAGACCTCAGGGGAGCGTATTCATACGGTATATAACAAGAGCGCTTCCACACTGCCGGAAAGGGAAGAGGGGAGCCGTTCGGCTCATCTGACCGGAGATGCACCGGAGGGAGAGGTGGTCGAAAATGGCTACCGGTTCAGGGTCAACTGGGTGGAAGGTCAGAAAACCGGCTTTTTCATCGACCAGCGGGAGCACCGGAATCTGATCGGATCATGGTCGGCCGGCAGGAAGGTTTTGAATATGTTCGGCTATACCGGAGGATTCAGTGTGTATGCTCTGGGCGGAGGTGCTGAACTGGTGCACAGTGTGGACAGCTCGGCGAAGGCGATCGATCTGACCCGGGAGCATATGGAGATGAATTTCCCGGGAGACTCCAGGCATACCTCATCGGTGGAGGATGCTTTCCGTTTTCTGGGTTCCATGGAGGATAAATATGACCTGGTGGTGCTGGATCCCCCTGCGTTTGCCAAACACCACAAGGTTCTCAGCAATGCTCTTCAGGGGTATAAGCGTCTGAACCAGGCCGCCCTGGAGCGGATGCCTTCAGGGGGAGTGCTGTTTACCTTCAGCTGTTCGCAGGCTGTCAGCAGGGAGAACTTCAGGAAATCGGTCTTTGCCGCTGCAGCCAATGCCCGCCGAAGGGTCAGGATCCTATATCAGCTCTCGCAGCCACCCGATCACCCGGTGAGTATTTTCCATCCCGAGGGAGAGTATCTGAAGGGACTGGTGCTGGAAGTGGAGTAACATTCCGGGCCTGCGGTCGTCTTTATGATATGTCCGTGACGATATGACATGTTTGTGACACTCTAAATACTGTTCAAATGAAGAAGACAGCCTTCTTGCTGCTATTGTTCCCTTTCTTTCTTACATCCTGTTACATCGACGGCTGGGACAACGGGATCTCGGGGAACGGAAATGTGACCGAAGAGGTCCGTGAGGTTTCCGGCTTCGACGGGGTCCATATCAGTTCGGGAATCGACGTTCTTCTCTCGCAGGGCGAGGATTATGAAGTCATTGTCGAGGCCGACGAAAACCTGATGGAGGTGATTGAGACCGATCTGAAAGGCTCCATGCTGGTGATCGGGACCGATCGGGTCCATATCCGGAGAGCCCGTTCGAAAAGGGTCCATGTGACACTGCCCGAACTCACCAAGCTGAAGATCAGCAGTGCGGGTGATTGTGAGGGCCAGACTCCCTTTGACTGCGACGATCTGCACCTTTATGTCAGCAGTGCAGGCGATCTGAGACTGGAGGTGGAGGCCGGCCGGATCGAATTGGACATCAGTTCGAGCGGTGATGTACGCCTTTCGGGAAGGGCGGAGGTTTTTGATGCGGATCTCAGCAGTGCCGGTGACCTGAATGCATTTGACCTGATCGCCGAAGAGGTAAGGGTCAGTGTCTCCAGTGCAGGGGATGCCAGGGTCCATGCCACCCGAGAAATCTCCATGACAGCCTCCAGCGCAGGTAATATCTATTACACGGGAGATGCCAGAGTGGTCCGTTCTTCCAGTTCCAGCGCAGGGGATATCATACGGCGGGACTGATTACCCCAGGTAGCTCTTCAGGATCTTGCTCCGGGTGGTGTGTTTCAGCCGCTTGATCGCCTTTTCCTTGATCTGGCGGACCCTTTCGCGGGTCAGGTTGAATTCCTCCCCGATCTCCTCCAGGGTATGGGGGTGCTTCCCGTTCAGGCCGAAATAGAGTCGGATGATACTGGCCTCCCTGTAGGTGAGCGTACTGAGTGCCCGTTCGATCTCCTTTCTCAGCGAATCGTTCAGCAGTCCCCTGTCGGGGGTGGGGGTTTCTCCGTTCAACAGGACATCGTACATGTTCCCGTCTTCTCCGTCCTGCAGGGGTGCGTCCATGGAGACATGACGGCCCGAACTGCGAATGGCATCCTTGACATCCTCAGGGGCCAGCTCCAGGGTCTGGGCGATCTCCAGGACCGTTGGTTCCCGCTCGAACTTCTGCTCCAGTTCGGCAAAGGTCTTGTTGATCTTGTTGATGGAGCCGATCTTATTGAGCGGAAGCCTGACGATCCGCGCCTGTTCGGCAAGGGCCTGCAGGATCGATTGCCGGATCCACCAGACGGCATAGCTGATAAATTTGAATCCCCGGGTCTCATCGAATCGCTGCGCTGCTTTGATCAATCCCAGATTCCCTTCGTTGATAAGGTCGGGCAGGCTCAATCCCTGGTTCTGGTATTGCTTGGAGACAGAGACTACGAAGCGCAGATTGGCTTTGATCAGCTTCTCCATGGCCTCTGGGTCTCCCTTGCGAATCCTTCTGGCCAGTTCCACCTCTTCCTCGGCCGAGATCAGGTCCACCTTGCCGATTTCATGAAGATACTTGTCAAGAGAGGGTGTTTCACGATTCGTGACCTGCTTGATGATCTTCAATTGTCTCATAGGGACGACTTCTTCAGGGTCTTAATGGATCTAAATATACCCATATTTTTGGTAGTTCACCATAAATCATGTAATATTGCAGCAGAATTCCATTCAATCGAACGGTTGTTCCATTCTATCTTATTCCAGTTATCTTAAATTACAACGATCCTATCAGGATTATTATTTAATTACCACCAAATTTTATGTACGACATTCTTGAATTGAACCAGAAGCTTCTTGCTGAACTGCGTGATATTGCCAAGGAGCTAAAGATTAAGCGTGTAGAGTCATTCAGGAAGCAGGACCTCATATACAAAATTCTGGATACCCAGGCTATCATGGCCTCAGAATCCAAGTCTGCTAAGAAGGAAGATTCACGAAAAACGAAAACCTCAGCCGGGGCTTCCGAACAACCGGAAGAGAGTCCCGGGGAGGATTCGAAGAAAAAGCCCGGAAGGCCCGCCCGAAGAAGGGGAGCCGCCGCAAAAGTGACCTCTGAAAAAGAGGCCCCTGTAGAAGAGGCCTCCGCGAAAGAAGTCTCCGCGAAACAGGCTTCACCGAATGAAGCCTCCGCAAAACGAGCTTCTTCAAAACAAGCCCCGGCGAAACAAGCTTCGCCGAAAGCGGGATCCGCCCCGGCAAAAGCACAGGACAAAAAGAAAGAGCCCGAGGCAGCAGCATCGGTTGCCAATCCGGGGAATAAGGAGGTTGCCGCCAGAGAGGAGAGTCCGCAAGGAAGTCAGCGCAGGCCTCCCCAGGAAAAAAGTGAAAAGCACGACCGGGGTGACCGGGGTGACCGGGGTGACCGGGGTGACCGGCACCATCGCCAGGATGTCCAGGACCGGGGTGACCGGCAGGACCGAAGTGACCGCCATGACCGGGGTGACCGTCAGGACCGGACCGACAGGAACGGTTATCGCAAACCCCATGAACGGCGCGAGGTCGACAAATATGATTTCGAAGGGCTGATCACCAACTCCGGCGTGCTTGAGATCATGCCCGACGGTTATGGATTTATGCGATCCTCCGATTATAATTACCTCAATTCACCGGATGATATTTATGTCTCCCAGAGCCAGATCAAATTGTTCGGCCTGAAGACAGGGGATAACGTAACAGGTACTATCCGTCCGCCCAAGGAGGGTGAAAAATATTTTCCCCTGATCAAGGTGGAGGAGATCAATGGCCGGAGCCCTGACTATATCCGCGACAGGGTGCCCTTCGACTACCTCACCCCACTTTTCCCGGATGAGAAGTTCATGCTGGTGGGGAAGGGTCACAGCAATCTTTCTGTGAGGGTAGTGGACATGTTCGCACCCATCGGAAAAGGACAGAGAGGCCTGATCGTGGCTCAGCCGAAGACGGGTAAAACTGTTCTGCTGAAGGATGTGGCCAATGCCATAGCGGCCAACCAGCCCGAAGTCTATATGATCGTTCTGCTGATCGACGAAAGGCCGGAGGAGGTGACCGATATGGCCCGCAACGTCAATGCAGAGGTGATCTCGTCCACCTTCGACGAACCGGCTGAGCGTCATGTGCGTGTGGCCAACATCGTGCTTGAGAAGGCAAAACGCATGGTGGAGTGCGGACATGATGTGGTGATTCTGCTCGATTCCATCACCCGGCTGGCCAGGGCCTATAACACCATTTCACCGGCATCCGGGAAGGTGCTTTCCGGAGGGGTGGACGCCAATGCCCTCCATAAGCCAAAACGCTTCTTCGGGGCTGCACGGAACATCGAGAACGGGGGATCGCTGACCATTCTTGCCACCGCACTCACAGATACCGGTTCCAAAATGGATGATGTGATTTTTGAAGAGTTCAAGGGAACCGGTAACATGGAACTGCAGCTCGACCGCAAGCTTTCCAACAAGCGTGTCTATCCCTCGGTGGATGTCAACCTCTCCAGCACACGGCGGGAGGATCTGTTGCTCGACAAGCCGATGCTGGACAAGATCTGGATCCTGAGGAACTACCTGTCCGATATGAATTCGGTGGAAGCGATGGAATTTCTGAGGGACCGGATCAACAAAACCTCCACCAACGAGGAGTTCCTGATCTCCATGAACGCGGACTAGGGAATTACCGGCATATCCTTTTCAAAGCTCAGGTATCCTTTCGATCTGAACGGGGTTTATTTTGCCAGGCAAATAATCCCTTCAGGAGAATCGGGTACCTGAGTTTTTGGTTAGATTACAGACTTATTTTGACTGATTTTATATTACGTGAACGGTGTCACAATTGCTGCTATTTTACTAATTTTGAGTGACTCTTATATCTTTAGTTAAATAGTTGTAATTTAAATACTTAAGAAGAAATACGATGGCGAAAAAGAAGAATTTTCTGACATGTGACGGTAACTATGCGGCGGCGCATGTGGCTTACATGTTCAGTGAGGTAGCGGCCATTTATCCCATTACTCCCTCATCGAATATGGCGGAGCACGTGGATGAGTGGTCGGCCAACGGAAGGAAGAATATTTTCGGGGAAAAGGTGCAGGTCACCGAGATGCAGTCTGAAGCAGGAGCAGCCGGTGCCGTTCACGGTTCGCTTCAGAGCGGGACACTGACTTCCACTTTCACCGCATCTCAGGGTCTGCTGCTGATGATCCCCAATATGTATAAGATTTCCGGTGAATTGCTGCCTGCCGTTTTTCATGTTTCGGCCAGAAGTCTGGCGGCGCAGGCGCTCTCTATTTTCGGCGACCACAGCGATGTGATGTCGACCCGTCATACCGGCTTCGGCATGATCGCCACCGGAAGCGTCCAGCAGGTAATGGACCTGGCGGGCGTGGCACACCTGTCGGCTATCAAGACAAGGATCCCTTTCCTGCACTTCTTCGACGGGTTCCGCACCTCGCACGAGATACAGAAGGTGGAGGCCCCCGACCAGGATGCACTCGCAAAGCTGATCGACACGGATGCCCTGAGAGCCTTCAGGGCCAATGCACTGAATCCGGAGCATCCCGTTACCCGCGGACTGGCCCAGAACCCGGATATCTATTTCCAGGCCAGGGAAGCCGCCAATAAGTATTATGAGGTGGTACCCGATGAGGTGGCCGCTTATATGAAAGAGATCAGCAAGCTGACCGGCAGGGAGTATAAGCCGTTCACTTACTACGGTGCAGACGATGCCGACCGTGTGGTTATCGCCATGGGATCGGTCACCGAGACCATTAAGGAGGTGGTGGACTATCTCAATGAAAAGGGCGAAAAGGTCGGTCTGATCACGGTCCATCTCTACAGGCCCTTCTCCACCAAGTATTTCCTGGATGTGCTTCCTGAGACCGTGAAACGTATCAGCGTGCTCGACCGGACCAAGGAACCGGGGGCCAATGGCGAACCATTATACCTGGATGTGAAGGATCTCTTTTACGGCAGGGAGAATGCTCCGGAGATCGTGGGCGGCCGCTACGGCCTCTCCTCCAAGGATACCACTCCCTCGATGATCGTCTCCGTGTTCGAGAATCTGAAGATGAATGAACCGAAAAACCGCTTTACCGTAGGTATCGTTGATGATGTGACCTTCACTTCGCTGCCGTTGCTCCCGGAGATTTCAATGAGCAGGGAGGGAACTTTCGAAGGGAAATTCTACGGACTCGGTTCTGACGGTACCGTGGGAGCCAACAAGAACTCCATCATGATCATCGGTGAATCGACCGATAAATATTGCCAGGCCTATTTTGCTTATGATTCCAAGAAATCGGGAGGCATCACCACCTCTCACCTGAGGTTCGGCGATTCACCCATCCGGGCCCCTTATCTGGTGGGCACGCCCGATTTTGTGGCATGCCATGTACCCTCCTATCTGGATAAATACGATATGCTCAAGGGTCTGAAAGACGGCGGAACCTTCCTGCTCAATTCCATCTGGGATGAGGAGGAGACCGTTAAGCATCTGCCCGATCATATGAAGAAATACATGGCCGGGCATCAGATCAGGTTTTACATCATCAATGCCACCAAACTGGCCAAAGAGATCGGTCTGGGCGGACGCACCAATACCATCATGCAGTCTGCCTTTTTCAAGATCGCCAATATCATACCCTATGAAGAGGCCGTCGAAGAGATGCGGAAATTCATCATCAAGAGCTTCGGAATGAAGGGTGAAGAGATCGTGAATATGAACTTTGCCGCTGTGGAGAAGGGCGGTAATGTGACCCAGATCGAAGTGCCTGCCGAATGGGCCGGCCTGGAGATCAAGGAGGTGGAGGACACCCGGGAGCTTCCTGAATTCGTGAAGGAGGTGGTGGAGCCGATCAATCACCTCAGAGGGGATGATCTGCCCGTGAGTGCCTTTGCCGGCAGGGAGGACGGAACATTCCCCGCCGGAACCTCGCGTTATGAGAAGAGGGGAATCGCGGTGGAGGTTCCCGAGTGGATCCCCGAGAACTGCATACAGTGCAATCAGTGCGCCTATGTGTGTCCCCATGCCGCTATCCGCCCCTTCCTGATCGATGATGAGGAGGCCGATTCACTGCCGGATGGAACTACCACTCTGAATGCCATAGGTAAGGAGCTCAAGGGGCTGCACTTCAGGATCCAGGTAACGGTGCTCGATTGCACCGGATGCGGAAACTGTGTGGATGTATGTCCCTCCAAGACCAAGGCACTGGAGATGAAACCGCTTGAATCTCAGCATGACGAGATCGAACGCTGGGATCACCTCATTGAGAATATCTCCTACAAGGATCACCTGGTGGATAAGAAAAAGACGGTGAAGAACAGCCAGTTTGCACAGCCCCTGTTTGAATTTTCGGGCGCTTGTGCCGGTTGCGGGGAGACCTCCTATATCAAGCTGATCACCCAGCTTTACGGCGATCAGATGATTGTGGCCAATGCCACCGGCTGTTCCTCCATATACGGCGGATCGGCTCCCTCCACTCCTTACGGTGCCAACGCAAACGGTCATGGACCTGCCTGGGCCAATTCCCTCTTCGAAGACAATGCAGAGTATGGATTCGGCCTGGCCACTGGTGTGGAGAAAAACCGGGAGCGGATCAAGAACATGATGCAGGCGGCCATGGAGGAGGTGAAGCCTGCAACCAGAGAAGCATTCGAAGAGTGGATCTCCACGATGAGCGATCTGGATGCCTCCAGAGAGGCATCAGCCAGGGTGCGTGAAGCTCTTGAGAAGGAGAAGCATCAGGTGGCCGGCGAGATCCGGGACCTGGACCAGTATCTGGTGAAAAAGTCAGTCTGGGTTTTCGGTGGTGACGGCTGGGCTTACGATATCGGCTACGGAGGGCTCGACCATGTCATTGCCTCCGGCGAGGATGTCAATATCCTGGTGCTCGACACCGAAGTCTATTCGAACACCGGCGGTCAGGCATCCAAGTCCACCCCGGTGGGAGCAGTAGCCAAGTTTGCAGCTTCGGGGAAGAAGATCCGGAAGAAGGACCTCGGGATGATGGCGATGACTTACGGTTATGTCTATGTGGCTCAGGTTTCGATGGGCGCCAGCCAGTCCCAGTTCCTGAAGGCAGTCCGAGAGGCCGAGGCCTACGACGGTCCATCGGTGATCATTGCTTACTCTCCGTGCATCAACCATGGTCTGCGCGCCGGAATGGGTAAATCACAGAACCAGGAGAAACTGGCGGTGGAAAGCGGCTACTGGCACCTCTACAGGTATAATCCGCTGCTGGAGGAGGAAGGAAAGAATCCGTTCGTCCTCGACTCCAAGGAGCCGAAATGGGACCAGTTCCAGAATTTCCTGAAATCGGAGGTCCGTTACACCTCGCTGCAGAAGGCATTCCCCGAGGAAGCCGCCGTGTTGTTCAAGGCTGCCCAGACCAATGCCCGGTGGAGATACAACAGCTATGTCCGCATGGCAAGCCTCGATTTCACACCCACTGCATAGCGCAGATTCATCACCTTCTTTCAATACGAGTGAACCGCTTCATAAGGAATTATGAGGCGGTTTTTTTTAATGGTGCGCCTTGCAGCTGGCGATAAGAGACTACTGGGGAAATCCGCCGCATTTCGTTAACTTTGCATTAAAATTGCGCTTTTGGGAAGGATAGTAGCCATCGATTATGGATCGAAAAGGTCGGGAGTGGCAGTGACCGATCCGGGTCAGAGGATTGCCACTCCTCTGGAGACAGTCCCTTCCCATGAGCTGATGGTATACCTGGAGAGGTATTTCAGATCCGAGGAGGTGGAGATGCTGGTGGTGGGACGTCCCAGGAAGCCGGATTCGTCCGATTCGGAGAACATGAAACTGGTACGCTTTTTTGTCAGCGCTTTCCGGAAAAGATTCACTTCGGTTCCGGTGGCGTGGGAAGATGAAAGGTACACCTCCAGGATGGCGAGGGAATCGTTGGTCGAGAGCGGGATGAAGAAATCCAGGCGGAGCGGGAAGGCTCAGGTGGATATGGTCAGTGCCGCCCTGATTTTGCAGACATACCTTGAACGGCGGAACAATAAGGGAAAAAAAATGTTATCAGACTGAAAGTTATTTTGGTATGGTTTTACCGGTGTATGTATACGGGATGTCGGTGCTCCGGAAGGTGGCCAGGGAGATTCCGGAGGACTATGAAGGGCTCGGACAGCTGATCGGGGACCTCTTCGATACAATGCATGCCAGCGACGGTGTGGGCCTGGCTGCACCCCAGGTGGGGAAATCGCTGCGGATTTTCGTGGTGGACACCAGTCCCATGAGCGAGAACAGGGATGAACCCGGGCTTCAGGATTTCAGGAAGGTCTTTATCAATCCGGTGATCCTGGAGGAGCATGGCGACCCATGGGCATTTGAAGAGGGGTGCCTCAGCCTTCCGCAGATACGCGAGGAGGTTGTTCGTCCACCCTTCGTAAGGATCGAATACTATGACGAGAACTGGGAGCTGCGGGAGGAGGAGTATACCGGAATACGGGCCAGGGTCATTCAGCACGAATACGATCACCTGGAGGGGAAACTATTCGTTGATAAAATCAACCCCATACGCAGAAAACTCATCACTCCCCGGCTCAATGCCATCAGTCGCGGGAAGGTGGATTGCGACTACCGGATCACCTATCCCAAAAAATAGACCCCCGGCGGATCAGACCCCCGGCGGATCAGACCACCGGAGGAAAAGGGCACCCGGCGGATCAGACCACCGGATTGAAATACTCCTCCGATTTGAGGATCATTTCAATATACTGGGCGCGTTTGTAGACGAACGGATCGTTGATGGCCTGTCTGCTGAGGGATCCCCTGAAAGCGTCCAGGTTTTCATATTCCTTCCTGTCCATCCACTCTTCCAGTTCTTTAAGCATCACTGCCGCATGTCCCACGCCGTTGTGATAGAAGGTGCTGACCGCCTGAACCGCAGAGGCACCGGCCAGAATCATCTTGACTATATCGATACCCTCATAGATACCGTTATTGGCTACCACGTTGGCATTGATGTTTCCGTATAGCAGGCCGGTGTAACGGATCGACAGCCGGTGATCGCTGTGGGTGCTCAGATTCCAGGGTGATACATGCTTTTCGGCATCCACGTCGATGTCCGGTTCGAAAAGGCGATTGAACAGTACAAAGGCATCAGCCCCGGCCTCGTCCATCTCTTTGACGGTTTTCAGAATATTGGTGTAGAAGGGGCTGAGTTTGACACTGACAGGGATCTTCACTGCGGCTTTGACTGCCTTCAGATTTTCGATCTGCTGTATGACGATATCCTGACCCGACCGGTCGAAATCGCGCGGTATGGCAAAAAAGTTCAACTCAAGACCTGCGGCACCGGCCTCTTCGAGAAGCTTTGCATACTCCACCCATGATTCTTTGTAGATGGCGTTCAGACTGGCAAATACCGGAATGGAAAGCTCGGAGATCACCTCTTTCAGGTTGAAAATATGCTCCTTGGGACCTCCGTGTTCGATATTCGGGAAGAGGCTGATCATTTCAGCGTGCCTTTCATCAAAGGCTTCCAGCTGACTGCTCAGTTCATGATCCTCCAGTTGGATCTGCTCCTCGAAGAGTGACCGGTAAACGATGGCCGACACGCCGGCCTCTTCTGCTTTCTTTAGCTTTTCGACCTGACCTACCAGGTTACTGGCACCGAGTATCAGGGGGTTCTTCAGGGTCACCCCCATGTGTGTGGTTGTAAGATTTGCCATTTGATTGTTATTAAGGGTTCAAGATTATCTGTCCTATAAAACTACCATTCTCACCTAAAAGTTCAAAGATTCGGCATAAGATAGGCAGATATTTTCAGCCGGATCCCATCCATAACAAAGGCAGGTGATGAGAATGAGAGGGATAGACCTCAGAAGGATGCCCGTTTTCAGAGTCCTGATACCGTTCGCCTGCGGAGTCGCGCTGGGTTCACAATCAGGCATTCCTGCCTGGCCGTCCTGGTGGGCTCCCGCGCTGGTGGTTGTCTGGATACTGCAAAGCTTCCTCTATTTCCGCTGTCTCCGCACGGCCTCTGCCTGCCCTCTGCCATATATTATCACGGCGGCAGGGCTTTTTCTGGGCTGCGGTATCTGGACCGGTGCATATACCCGGCCTGCAGATCCCCGCTGGCCCGCCGGAGAGGAGATCTGGGTAAGGGTCGAGGTACAGTCGCCTCCCGAAATGGTCAGCGGAGAATGGAGGTTGACGGGCCGTTCTGACCTTCTTTGCAGTGGAGCAGGCTGCATGTCAGCAAAGGGTCTTCTGTATATCTGTTGCCAGGACCCTGACGGAGGATCGCCGCCGGAGCCTGGAGAAATCTGGGTCTTCGGTGGAAAGCTCTATCCCATCCGCAACAGCGGAAATCCCGGAGATCCCGATTATGAGGCAATCATGCACAGGAAGAACTGCTGGTACCGCCTTTACAGCCATGCCTGTTTCCGGTCAGAGGAGGCGGCTGGTTTTCCCTTAAGCTGGAGGAGAAGGGCACTGCAACTCAGAGAGAAGCTCTCCTCACCCTGGGAAGGGGACAGGGAGTCGGTAATGCTGCTCAGAGCGGTCTGCCTGGGCGACAGATCGGGACTCAGCCAGGAACTGGAGGATAACTTTGCACACGCCGGTGGAATGCATCTTCTGGCTGTTTCGGGACTGCACATCGGACTGATCTGGTGGGTCCTCCGCCGGGCTCTTTTCTGGATGACTTTGCTGGCAAGGGGAGAGGTATGGAGGGGCTGTACCATACTGGCCATCCTCTGGGGATATGCTTCGATCACCGGATTCTCGTCGCCGGTCTGCCGCACAGTGACTATGTTTTCTTTCTTCACCCTCGGACAGATGATCGACCGGAGAAGCCATCCAGTCAATGCCATCCTGGTTTCAGCCGTGCTCCTTCTGATGATCTCCCCCCAGAGGCTTGCGGAAGCCGGATTTCAGCTTTCCTTTTCTGCCATTCTCGGCATTGCCGTCCTGTTTCCGGTCCTGAGAGGGTTCCTTCACCCGGGAAACCTGATATGGAAATGGATCTGGGAGGCCTCCTGCGTCAGTTTATCCGCACAGCTCTCCACCGCCCCCCTGGTCATCCACTATTTTCACCAGATCCCGGTCTTTTCCATATTGACAAGTCTCTGGGCCATCCCTCTCCTGAGCCTCCTGATCACCCTGTTCGTGGCTTCTGCCCCGGTCGTCCTGGCAGGCCTTCCCGCCGAGATGTTTCACCACGTCATGGTGTGGCTGGCCGGACTGATGAACCGGGGAATGGAACTGGTTTCCCGTCTTCCCGGCGCAGTGGCCTCAGAGCTGCATCTGGATGGTCCGGCGATGATCCTCTGGATGATTGTCCTCTGGAGCGGAATTGTCTCTCTTCAGAGAAAAAGCCTGATGACGGGTTTGTTCTGTTTGGCGGTCACCGGATTGCTTTGCCTGCATGGAGCGATAAACAGACAGAGGGTCCGGAACGACTCCGGGCTGATGGTACCCCACTTTTACGGAGGCACCCAGGTATCGCTCTGGAGGGGTCGCAGGGCCGATCATTACCGGTGGGGTGTTCACCCGGCCACAGATCAGTATATGGATCTTCAGAGGGACCGGATGTGGCGATCCCGCAGTTTCCATCATTCGGTGGGGCACATGGACAGTTTACTAATCTCCTCCGGGCGGATCTCTTCCTGCGTAAGAGTTTCGGAGGCAATCTGGGTGGCGGGAAACGATCATGTGAAATGCCTGGTTGTCCGGGGCAGTCATGCTTCTCCCCCGGCCCGCCAGTTTTATCTGATGGCATTGCAGGAAGTTTCCTGCAGGTGGCGATTCGACCTGGTGCTTCTCTCCGGTGAACCTGCCGTTGGGCCGTTCCGGGCCCTCACCTCCGGTGATCTGGTGACTGACGGATCAAGCCACAGAAATTTCCCGGAGGACAGTGTTTGGCGGCGGACCCCGTTACATTCCACTTATGAGAAGGGAGCCTTCCTCAAAAGATGGTAGAAATTTGACGGGACCATTCGGTCAATTGCACAAATATCTGTTATTTTGCCGTGTTGTTTTGACAGAGTTATGCGGATTGTAATTGCAGGTGCCGGTGAAGTGGGGACACATCTGGCGAAGATGTTGAGCAGTGAGGAGCACGACCTGGTGGTGATCGATAACGATGGTGACCGGCTGAAGTCGGTCAGCAGTGCGCTCGATGTGCTGACCATCGAGGGAAATGCCAACTCGATCGCCCATCTGAAAGAGGCGCGGATCAGCAAAGCCGACCTTTTTATCGGGGTGACCTATTCGGAAGATGTGAATGTCAACTCCGCCATTCTCAGTAAAAGGCTGGGAGCCAAGAAAACCATTGCCCGGATCGATAACCAAGAGTATCTTCTGCCGGCCAATAAGGAGATATTCGACACCCTCGGTGTCGATTACATGATATATCCGGAAAAGATTGCAGCCCGTGAGATCGTGGGACTCCTTTCCGAGACAGGAAGTACCGAAGTGGTGGAATTCACGGGAGGAAAGCTCCACATGTACGTGATCAGGCTCGACCAGGATGCTCCGATCATCGATAAATCGCTGAGAGAGCTGACCCCGGGGGACAATGGATTGCACTACAGGGCCGTTGCCATCACCCGCCATGCACAGACCATCGTTCCTTCCGGCGACGACCGTTTCCAGGAGGGCGACCTGGTCTATGTGATCAGCAGTAAGACAGGACTGAAAGAGCTGTATAAGTATTCGGGCAAGAAACAGTTCGAGGTTCGGGATATCATGATCCTCGGAGGGAGCCGGATAGGCAGAAAGACAGCCGATTCGCTGGGAAACCAGCATTATGTCAAGCTGATCGAGCGCGACCGGCAGCGGAGCTACCAGCTTTCCAACATGCTCAGCAATACCCTGGTTATCAATGGCGATGGCACCGATATGGATCTTCTGAAGCAGGAGGGACTCCACAAGATGGACGCCTTTATTGCGGTGACAGGAAATTCGGAAACAAATATCCTCTCATGTCTCCTGGCCAAGCACATGGGAGTGAAGCGGACCATCGCAGAGGTGGAAAATATGGATTATATCCATCTGGCCGAAAACATCGGGGTGGACACCATCATCAATAAAAAACTGATCACTGCCAGCCGGATTTTCCGGTTTACCATGTCGGAGGAGGTCTCCAGTATCAAATGTCTGACCGGGACTGAAGCGGAGGTGATGGAATTTCTTGTTAAACCCGATTCACAGGCCACCCGGGGCACCCTGGCAGAGATCGATTTTCCCGGGGAGGCTATCGTCGGTGGTGTGATCAGGGGCAAGAACGCCTTTATCGCACATGGCGACACACAGATAAAGCCCTACGACAGGGTGGTGGTGTTCGCCCTGCCGGGCGTGATCCGGACCATCGGTAAGTTCTTCAATTAAGCGGCCAGATGCTGAATCCTCGGACCATTATCCGGATACTTGGGCTGATACTCGTCACGGAAGGTTTCTTCATGGCGCTTTGCGTGCCGGTGTCGCTGATCTTCGGTGAAAATGATTACCCATCTTTCATCCTTTCGTCCGGTCTCACTCTTCTGGCAGGCCTTTCGGCTTTTCTTCCTGTCAGAAAGGCGCCCCTGGAACTGGGCAGACGGGACGGTTACCTGATCGTTACAGGAGGATGGGTCCTTTTCTCTCTGTTCGGGACTCTTCCCTTCCTGCTCACCGGATCGATCCCCGACTTTACCGATGCCTTCTTTGAGACCATTTCAGGTTTCACCACCACAGGAGCCTCCATTCTCAACGACATCGAGTCGATGTCGCACGGGATCCTTTTCTGGCGAAGTCTCACCCAGTGGCTGGGCGGGATGGGAATAATCCTGCTCACGCTGCTCATCCTCCCGTTCCTCGGAATAGGGGGAATGCAGCTTTTCTCGGCCGAGGTTCCCAGTCCGACCCCGGACAAACTGCACCCTCATGTAAAGGATACGGCCCAGCGGCTGTGGGTCATCTATGTGATTTTTACCGTTGTGGAGGCTCTGCTTTTGTGGGCTGGGGAGATGAACCTGTTCGATTCGGTTTGCCATTCCCTGACCACCATGGCCACGGGAGGTTATTCCACCAAACAGGCCAGTATCGCCCATTGGGATTCGGCCTATATCCATTACGTGATCACTTTCTTTATGTTTCTGGCAGGGACCAATTTCACCCTCTCCTATTTCGTTATGCACGGCCAGGTGAAACGGCTCTGGTCGAATGAGGAATTCAGGTGGTACCTCAGTTTTATCGGGGGATTCACACTGGTAATCACCTTAGGTCTGATCTTCACCAACGGGGAAGATCCCGAACTGTCGTTCCGTCACGCCATTTTCCAGGTGGTATCCATCCTCACCACCACCGGTTACGCGACGGCAGATTATCTGACCTGGGTGCCCTGGCTGGGTGTACTGATCTTTATCCTGATGTTTTTCGGAGGGTCGGCCGGTTCAACGGGCGGCGGTCCCAAGGTGATGCGCATCGTGATCATGCTGAAGAACAGCACTCAGGAGCTGAAAAGGATGATCCATCCCAAGGCAGTCATCCCGGTGCGGCTGAACAGGCAGGCGGTGGAAGAGAGTGTGGTGACCAATGTACTGGCATTCATTGCCTTTTACGGGATCATTGCAGTGATCTCCATGGCCATTATGTCGGCTCTGGGGAACGACTTCATGACCTCCGTGGGGGCCGTTGCAGCCACCCTGGGGAATATTGGACCGGGCATCGGGAAAGTGGGTCCCTCCCTGAACTATGCCGAAATCCATGACGCGGGAAAATGGTTCCTCTCCTTCCTGATGCTCGTTGGAAGGCTGGAGCTCTTCACCGTGCTGGTGATCTTTTCTCCGATGTTCTGGAGAAGGTAGGGGTCAGTTGACCGAGAGCTTGTATTCCCGGGGCATTTTCCCGAATTTTTTTCTGAGCCAGAAATGAAACCGGTGTAAGCCCTTACCGAAGAACATCATGGGACAGAAACCGTAAACCACTTCCAGACCGTTTGCCTGGCATTTCTCATGTGCCGCAGTGGAATAGGCCCCGCGCCCGACTCCCTGAATCATCCAGACCCGTTTCACGGAGGATCCTGTGCAGTCTTCAATGATTTCGTCCGTCAGATGGGGGGGTACGGCCAGGATAAGGTTCTCCACATCCTCCGGGAGATCCTTCACTGTGGGAACGCAGGTTCGTCCCTCCACTTCCGGGTACCCGGGGTTGACCGGATAAACCTCATAGTCCAGCTTTGCCAGCTCGACGACCAGTGACCGGCCGAAATTTGCCGGGTTGACCGAAGCCCCTGCCACAGCAATCTTCGGCTGGTCGATGAATGATTGAATGGTCTGTTGCATGATATGATCGTTTTAGGGTTATTCATTGACTTCCCCCAGTCCCTGCCTGACCAGAACATGTTCTTCCCCGCTGCAATCAATAATGGTCGAGGGTACGATCCCTCCGTACCCTCCGTCGATCACCGCATCCACCCTGTCGCGGTACTCTTCATAGATCAGTTCCGGATCGGTCGGGTACTCCAGGATCTGATCGTCCTCCTTCAGAGAGGTGGTCAGTATGGGATTTCCCAATTGCCTCACGATTTCCAGAATGATGTTGTTGTCAGGGATCCGGATCCCCACAGTCTTCCTCTTCTGTTTGATCGATTTCGGTACCTGATGGCTGGCATTCAGGATATAGGTATAGGGGCCCGGAAGGGTCGATTTCATCAATTTGAAAGTGGGATTATCCACCTGCCTGGCGTAGTCGGAGAGGTGACTCAGGTCGGAGCAGATGAAAGCGAACCTGGCTTTGTCGGGCTTTACCCCTTTGATCCGGGCCACTCGTTCCACCGCCCGGGCCCTGGTAATATCGCACCCGATTCCATAGACGGTATCGGTGGGGTAGATAATCACTCCTCCCTCTCTCAACAATTCCACGATCCGGCGGACATGCCTCGGATCGGGATTATCTTCATACAGGCGGATATACATATGCTGATCTCCCGGTCCATAAAAATAGTACAATTGCACGATAAGTGGAACCGGTTTACTAATTTCGACAACCGAACCGCTTTCCGATGCATCTGCCTACGATCGAACAGGGATCCTTCCGCCTCAGGCCATGGCGGTCCTCCGATGCCGGATCGCTCGTCCGTCATGCCAACCATCCGGAGATCGCACGCAATCTCAGGGACGCTTTCCCCCATCCCTATACGCCGGAGGATGCGGAGAGCTGGCTGACCATGGTCGGGGAGAATCGCAGAGATTTGATCCTGGCCATTGAGGTGGAGGGGGAAGCATCGGGAGGTATCGGGCTCCATCCCATGCAGGATGTGTACCGGTACAACGCCGAGCTGGGATACTGGCTCTCGGGCAGTCACTGGGGAAAGGGGATCATGACCGGTGCCGTGGGGGCCATGGTCGCTTACGCCTTCCGGAACACCCGCTGGATGAGGATTTTTGCATCGATCTTCTCCCACAATGAGGCCTCCATGCGCGTTCTGGAAAAGAACGGTTTCAGAAAAGAGGCCATCCACCGGAAGAGTGTGATGAAAAGGGGTGTGCTGCTGGACGAACACTACTATGCACTTCTCAGGGAACAATGGGAGCGGGACCGGGAAAATCAGGGCAGTTCTTCCTCAGCCTCCTCTTCATCCTCCTCGTCGAGGCGGGAACGGTCCGGCTCCGGACCCTCATGACGGTAAATCACCGCCAGAAGGACTCCGGCCACCGCACCGGTGATGTGAGCCTCAAAAGAGACCTTCACATCGAATGGCAGCAATCCCCAGACCATGCTTCCGTACCAGAATACCACCAGCAGCGAGATAGCCATCAGGCTCCTGACCCTCCGGATCACTCCGCTCAGAAAAAGGAAGGCTGCCAGTCCGTAAATCAGGCCCGATGCCCCTATGTGATAGGCCTGCCGTCCTGCACCCCAGAGCAGAACCCCTCCGATCAGGTAGATCAGGAACCAGATCTTGTAAGCAATGTCGCGGTAGAAATAAAACAGAGCCGTACTCAGGAAAAAGACAGGCATGGAATTATCCACCAGGTGCTTCCAGTTCCCGTGAATGAGCGGCGACAGCAGGATCCCTTTCAATCCGCTGAATCTTCGCGGATAGATCCCTCCCTCGACAAACGAGAGTTCCATGGTAAATTCAAAGATTTTTACCGCCCAGAGGATAAACAGAAAAAATGCCGGGAATACCAGGCTGTAGACGAACCGTTTTCTCTCCTCCGACATATCGCAAAGGTATCTTTTTTAGAAAGTACTATCTTTAAATCATGATGAATGAAATCCTTCTTTTTGCCATTCTCCTCCTGCTGGTTGCCCTGATCGTGATCGTGCTGCTGAAAAGAGTCAGAGTGGATATCCGTCCGCAGATCAGGGAGATGGAGAACTCTCTTGTCCGTTTCGAGGCCACTCTTGAAAAGATGGAGCGTTCGGTGAAGGATGAGTTTCAGCGAAACAGGAACGAAAGCAGTCTGCAGTCGAGAACAGGCCGGGAGGAGATGTCCCGGTCGCTCCGCTCGTTCGAGGAGAAATTCACACAGGTGGTGAAGGAACTGCAGCTCACCATTGAAAGGAACCTGCGAAACATCAGGGAAGACAATGAGAAACAGCTGGGCGAGATGCGCAGGACGGTGGATGAAAAGCTGCAGACTACCCTGGAGAAGAGGCTGGGTGAATCGTTCAGGCAGGTCAGTGAGCGTCTCGAACAGGTGCACAAGGGACTGGGCGAGATGCAGACCATTGCCGCGGGAGTGGGGGATCTGAAGAAAGTACTCTCCAATGTGAAGACCAGGGGGGTGCTGGGGGAGTACCAGCTGGAGAATATCCTGGAGCAGATCCTCACCCCTGAACAGTACAGCAAGAATGTGGCCACCAAAAAGGGAAGCCAGGCGCATGTGGAGTATGCCATCCGGCTTCCGGGAAAAAGTACCGATGAAGAGGTCTGGATGCCGGTCGATTCAAAATTCCCCATCGAATCGTATGAGATCCTGCTTCAGTCCTATGATTCGGGCGACCCCGCCAGGGTAGAAAATGCCCAGAAATCCCTGATCAGAGCGGTGGAGGGCTTCGCCAGGGAGATCAGTGAAAAGTACATCGATCCCCCCCATACCACCGATTTCGGGATCATGTTCCTTCCGGTGGAGAGCCTCTATGCGGAAGTGCTCCGCCATCCCGGATTGTTCGAAAACCTGCAGAGGAACTACCGGATCACCATCACAGGGCCCACTACCCTGTCGGCACTGCTGAACAGCCTGCAGATGGGATTCCGTACCCTGGCTGTACAGAAGCGCAGCAGCGAGGTCTGGAACGTACTGGGAGCTGTCAAATCGGAGTTCAGCAGATTCTCGGAACATCTGTCCAAAGTTCAGAAGCAACTCCACACTGCATCGGGATCGCTGGAGACCCTCCGGTCGACCCGCACCAACCAGATCGAGCGGAAGCTTCGTTCGGTGGAGTCCCTTGACCCGCTGGAATCGGAAAAAATCCTGGAACTTCCCGAAGAGGAGGACGGGGATGAACCAAAAAGTGAATAAAGTGTTATTTTTAAGAGAATTTCATTTGGCGAAAAGAATTAATCTCTATATTTGACCCATGTTTTAGAACTATGTTGCAAAACATTCTGCATAACATTCTTCTGGTGGTGGTACTGGTGCTTGTCCCGGTGACAACCTGAGAATGGTATAGACAGAATCGAAATATCGAAGCCATTCTCAGTACTGAGGATGGCTTTTTTTATGGCAGTGATGAAATTGTGAATCGATGGAAATACCTTACAGAAGCCATACCACTACCATGGGCCGCCGGATGGCCGGGGCCCGGAGCCTCTGGCGAGCCAACGGGATGAAGGAGTCTCAGATTGGCAAGCCGGTCATCGGCATTGCCAATTCTTTTACCCAGTTCGTTCCGGGTCATGCCCATCTCCACCACATCGGTCAGGAGGTTAAGCAGATCTTCGATGAGGCAGGGTTTTTTGCAGCGGAATTCAATACCATCGCCGTAGACGACGGGATCGCCATGGGCCACGACGGGATGTTGTATTCGCTTCCCTCCAGGGATCTGATCGCCGACAGTATCGAATATATGGCCAACGCCCATAAGGTGGACGCGCTGTTCTGTATCTCCAACTGTGACAAGATCACTCCCGGCATGTTGATGGCCGCCATGAGGCTGAATCTCCCGACGATCTTTGTATCCGGGGGACCCATGGAGGCGGGCAGGGACGGAGAGGAAGCCTATGATCTGGTCGATTCCATGGTGATGGCCGCGGATCCCGCCGTCAGTGACGAGAAACTTTCGATGATCGAAAAACTGGCCTGTCCCACGTGCGGCTCCTGCTCCGGGATGTTCACCGCCAATTCCATGAACTGCCTCAATGAGGCGATCGGCCTGGCGCTGCCGGGTAACGGAACCGTGGTGGCCACCCATGCCGAAAGGAAGAAACTGTTCCGCAGAGCGGCCCTGCAGCTGGTTTCCAACATACAAAGCTATTACGAGGAGGGTGACCACCGGGTGCTGCCCCGCAGCATCGCTTCCTTCGCAGCCTTTGAAAATGCCATGACTCTCGATATCGCCATGGGGGGTTCCACCAATACCGTCCTGCACCTTCTGGCCATCGCCTACGAGGCCGGAGTGGCTTTTACCATGGGAGATATGGACCGTCTGTCCCGGGTCACCCCGGTGCTTTGCAAAGTGGCTCCCAATTCAAAATATCATGTGGAAGATGTGAACCGGGCCGGCGGGATCATGGGGATCATGGCCGAGCTGGACCGCGCAGGGCTTTTAGACCGGGAAGCTTTCCGGGTCGACGGAAAGAGCCTGGGGGAGGCCATCGATTGCTACGACCTTATGAAGGAGGGCCGGTGTGCAGATATCGAGGAGATTTATTCGGCAGCACCCGGTGGCGGGATCAATCTGACCATGGGGTCGCAGGATACGCGCTATGAGGAGTTTGACCTGGACCGTGAAACCGGCTGTATCCGGAATGCCGATAATGCCTACAGCAGAGACGGGGGACTGGCCGTACTGACCGGCAATATCGCAGAGAAAGGATGTGTGGTCAAAACGGCCGGAGTTGCTGAGAATGTTCTGGTGTTCGAAGGGCCTGCAAAGGTATACGACTCGCAGGATGACGCATGTGATGCCATTCTGAACGGGGAAGTAAAGGAGGGCGATGTGGTGGTGATCCGGTTCGAAGGCCCCAGGGGCGGACCGGGTATGCAGGAGATGCTCTATCCCACCGCCTACCTGAAATCAAGGAAACTGGGCGAAAAGTGCGCGCTGATCACCGATGGCAGGTTTTCCGGCGGCACCTCCGGGCTCTCCATAGGACATATTTCTCCCGAGGCTGCCGAGGGTGGTGCTATCGGGCTGCTTGAAGACGGAGATTTGATCCGGATCCACATCCCCGACCGGACGATCGGTGTGGCACTGGATCAGCGGGAACTGGAGGAGCGCAGGAGAGCGATGGACGAGTCTCCCGGCGGGTGGCAACCCCGCAGGGAACGGCACGTTTCCAGAGCTCTGCGTGCCTATGCCAGCATGGTCACATCGGCCGACCGGGGAGCCATCCGGCTGGTGGATTCTCACGAAGAGATCGTTAAAAGACATAAACAATCGGAAGTCAAACAAAACATGTAAAAGCATGCAAACAGAGACAAAAAAGAGGAGCGCGGAACAAAAGGCTGCCGGTCATAAGATGACCGGGGCGGAAGCGCTGATGAGGGCCCTTCTGGAGGAGGGAGTCGATACGATTTTCGGCTATATCGGCGGAGCGATCATGCCGGTCTACGATGCCATGTTCCACTTCGAAGATCAGGTGAAGCATGTGATGGTTCGGCATGAACAGGGTGCGGTGCATGCCGCTCAGGGCTATGCCCGGATCTCCCGGAAACCGGGTGTCTGTTTTACCACTTCAGGACCCGGAGCCACCAATCTGGTCACCGGACTGGCCGATGCCATGCTCGATTCCACCCCGCTGGTATGTATTACCGGACAGGTAGCTGCGCCTCTGCTGGGGACAGATGCTTTCCAGGAGACCGATATGGTGAGTGTATCCATGCCGATCACCAAGTGGAACTACCAGATCACCAGTGCGGAGGAGATCCCCGATGTGCTGTCGAAAGCCTTCTTCTTCGCCAATTCGGGCCGTCCCGGACCGGTTTTGATCGATATCACCAAGAACGCCCAGGTAGAGGAGGTGATGTTCGAATACAAGAGGCAGGTAAAGGTCCGCAGTTACATGCCCAATCCAAAACCCGATCCGGCAGCCATCGATGAAGCAGCCGAGTTGATCAACGGTGCGGAGCGGCCTTTCGTGTTGTGCGGCCAGGGTGTTACCATCGCCAGGGCCGAGAAGGAATTCAGGGAGTTTGTGGAAAAGGCCGGGATCCCTGTGGGAAGCACCCTGAACGGATTGTCGGCATTTCCCGACGATCACCCCCTCTCGGTGGGCATGCTGGGGATGCACGGTAATTATGCCCCCAATGTGAACACCAATCAGTGCGACGTTCTCATTGCCATTGGTATGAGATTCGACGACCGGGTCACAGGGAGTGTGAAAACATACGCCAAACAGGCCAGGGTCATCCATATCGAGATCGATCCGGCGGAGATCGACAAGAATGTGAAGACCGATGTGGCGATCAATTCCGATGCCAGGGTGGCCCTGGAACTCCTGCTTCCCAAGATCAGAAAGGCCGAGCATGCGGATTGGCTGGAATCGTTTGAGAAACTGAAGAAAATTGAGCAAAAGAAGGTGATCGAGAAGGATTGCTTCCCCGACGGTCCCAAGATGCACATGGGTGAGGTGATCCACAAACTTTCCGAGCTTACCGGAGGCCGGGCCATCGTGGTGACCGATGTGGGCCAGCACCAGATGGCTGCTGCCAGGTATTACAATTATCTGCACCCGAACTCGTGGGTTTCCTCGGGTGGTCTCGGGACCATGGGATTCGGTCTGCCCGCCGCCATGGGAGCCGCATTTACCAATCCCGACCGCCCGGTAGTGGCAATCGTGGGAGACGGAGGCTTTCAGATGACCATTCAGGAACTGGGTACCATTTCCCAGTATAACCTTCCGGTGAAGGTCATTCTTCTCAACAACCATTATCTGGGTATGGTACGTCAGTGGCAGGAGCTCTTTTTCGAAAGCCGCTATGCCAGCACCGGCCTCACCAATCCCGATTTCTGCAAGATATCGGAAGGTTTCGGAGTCCCTGCCAGGTACATTACCCGGCGTAAAGAGCTGGAGCAGGCACTCCGTGAGCTTCTTGAGAAAGAGGGACCGGGTGTGCTGGAAGTGGAGGTGGCGAAGGAGGGGAACATTTTCCCCATGGTGCCTGCAGGCGCTTCCGTTTCGGATATACGTTTAGAATAGAACTAACCATCAGAACATTATGAAAAAGGAGTATACCATTTCGGTCTTCAGTGAACACAAGGTGGGACTGCTGCACCGGATCACCGTGATTTTCTCGCGAAGAAAGATCAATATCGAAAGTCTCAACACCTCCGAATCGGAGGTGCCCGGGATCTACCGTTTCACCATCGTGATCCGTACCACGGAGGATATGGCCAAGACGGTCACCAAACAGATCGAGAAGCAGATAGGGATCCTGAAGGCATTTTTCCATACCCTGGATGAGATCGTCTACCAGGAGATCGCACTCTACAAGGTGCCCACGGCAGCGTTTGCCCACGGCGATGAAGTGGAGAGCCTCATCAGGAAGAACAATGCCCGGATCCTCACCATCGAACCCGATTACACCATCGTGGAGAAGACCGGACACAAAGAGGAAACTTCCCATCTTTTCCGGGAACTGGAGCCTTACGGGATCCTGCAATTCGCCCGTTCGGGAAGGATCGCTCTCACCAAGCAGATCAAAGAGATCTCGGCCTATCTGAAAGATATCGACAAACATCACGAGGAGACGGCCGATGAAGTATTAACCTATTAAACCTAAACATCCGACATGGCAGTGATTAATTTTGGCGGAGTGGACGAGAATGTGGTCACCCGCGACGAGTTCCCCCTTGAGAAAGCACGCGAGGTAATGAAGGACGAGACCATCGCCGTCCTGGGTTACGGCGTGCAGGGTCCCGGACAGTCCCTCAACCTGAAAGACAACGGTTTCAATGTGATTATCGGTCAGCGAAAAGGCTCTTCCAGCTGGGATAAAGCCTTATCGGACGGCTGGGCCGAAGGGAAGGACCTGTTCGATATCGAGACCGCCTGTGAAAAGGCCACCGTGATCCAGTATCTGCTCTCCGATGCAGGACAGATCGCAGCCTGGCCCACGGTGAAAAAACACCTCACTTCCGGAAAGGCACTCTACTTTTCCCACGGTTTCGGGGTGACCTATAAGGAGCGGACGGGTATCGTGCCTCCGGCCGATGTGGATGTGATCCTGGTGGCACCCAAGGGATCGGGCACCAGCCTCAGGAGGTTCTTTGTGGAGGGCCGCGGTCTGAACTCCAGCTACGCCATATTCCAGGATGCCACCGGAAGGGCCTGGGAACGGGTGGTGGCTCTGGGAATCGGTGTGGGATCGGGTTATCTGTTCGAGACCACCTTCCAGAGGGAGGTCTATTCCGATCTCACCGGAGAGAGGGGCACTCTGATGGGAGCCATCCAGGGACTCTTTGCTGCCCAGTACGATGTTTTGCGCAGGAACGGTCATACCCCGTCGGAAGCATTCAATGAGACCGTGGAGGAGCTTACCCAGAGCCTGATGCCCCTGGTGGCCGAAAACGGGATGGACTGGATGTATGCCAACTGCAGTACCACCGCCCAGCGGGGTGCCCTCGACTGGTGGAAAAAATTCAGGGACGCCGTATCGCCCGTGTTCAATGAGCTCTACAGCAGAGTCCGGTCGGGTGAGGAAGCGCAGATCTCCATCGATTCAAACAGCCAGCCCGATTACCGTGCCAGGCTGGAGAAGGAGCTGGGCGAGCTGCGTGAGTCGGAAATGTGGCAGACGGGAGCCACCGTGAGGAAGCTCCGGCCGGAGAATAGTTAATTCCATCTCAGGATCATATTGGCCGGTTGGCTTTTTCTTCTTAAATTTGTAAAGGGCAAGTCTTATACGACCAGCTCCTGCTGAACTCCCCCAGGACCGGAAGGTAGCAAGGGTAGGCGGTTGTAGCGGTGCGATATAAGTAGCTTGCCCTTTTTTCTAAAAAACTAAATCATGGAAGAAAAAGCGAAAGCTCCTTTCTGGAAGCCGGCCCTGATCTACGGGGCCATTCTTGGATTCGTCGGAATCCTGTTTTCTCTAATTTTTTATTTCATGGACCTGGCGGTGGCCAGGTGGACCCAGTGGGTCCAGATCGCCATCAGTGTGGCCGTGCTGGCCTATCTCCTGGTGTCCTACAGGAACGAGTATCTGGGAGGGTACGCCTCCTACGGTCAGATCTTTCTGATGGGACTGGTAGCCGGAATCATTGCCAGCATCATCAGTGCCGTCTATTCCTACCTCCTTTTCGCAGTGATCGATCCCACACTGATCGACCAGATCAAACTGATGGCCGAGGAACGGATCATGAGCAATCCGAGGATTCCCGAGAGTATGTATGAAGATATTATGGAGCGGATGGACAACCGGATGACCCCCATGCGAATGACCTTCCAGGCGCTGATCTGGGGTTCAGTGATCAATGCCATATTCACTCTGGTTATCGCCGCTTTTGTCAAAAAGGAACAGGCACCTCCAGGAGCTGCTGTATAGGTGCAAATTTCCCCGATGGACGTTTCAATAGTCGTTCCCCTGTTTAACGAGGTGGAGTCACTTCCGGAACTATGCAGCTGGATCCGCCGGGTGATGGATACCCACCGGCTCTCCTATGAACTGATTCTGGTGGATGACGGCAGCAACGACGGGTCGTGGGAGGAGATCGAGCGACAAAAGAAGGTCCATCCGGCGATCAGGGGAGTGAAATTCCGGCGCAACTATGGCAAGTCGGCCGCCCTGCACACCGGTTTTCAAATGGCCGGGGGAAAGGTGATCTTTACCATGGATGCCGATCTTCAGGACAGTCCCGAAGAGATCCCGGAGATGCGGAGGATGATCATGGAGGAGGGTTACGATGTGGTCAGCGGGTGGAAGAAGAAACGGCACGATCCCTTTTTCTCCAAAAGGGTTCCCACCAGGGTGTTTAACTGGGCGGCCCGGAAGGTGAGCGGGATCCGCCTGCATGATTTCAATTGCGGGTTAAAAGCCTACAGGCACAACGTCGCCACCAGCGTGGAGGTCTACGGCGATATGCACCGTTACATCCCGGTACTGGCAAAAAGCAACGGATTCACCCGGATCGGGGAGAAGGTGGTGCAGCATCAGGAACGGAAGTACGGGACCACCAAGTTCGGCATGGACCGGTTCATGAAGGGATTTCTCGATCTGCTCACAGTGACCTTTCTGACCCGTTTTGCCAAAAAGCCGATGCACCTGTTCGGCACCCTTGGCTCATTCATGTTTTTGGTGGGTCTGGCCATCGCCATATATATGGGGATCGACAAGCTGATCGCCCTGGTGCATCATGTGCCCCAGAGGCTGATTGCCGACAGTGCCTTCTTCTATATCGGCCTCACCAGCATGATCATCGGAACCCTGTTGTTTATCGGGGGGTTCCTTGGAGAGCTGATCTCACGCAGTGCGGTGGAGCGGAATTATTATGAGATAGAAAAGGAGATATAACATGAAGATACATTTGATTTCAGGGGGATGCGGTTTTGTGGGAAGGAACATGGTGAAACGGCTCTACCGGACCACCTCCGATCATATTTTCATGGTCGATGACCTCTCCATCGGAACCCACCCCTCGACCTGGCTCGACTATTCGGAATCCAGGATGGCGGGCGATCTGGAGGTGATCGGTCAGGAAGAGCGCCTCTACTTCTGGAAGGGTGATTTCAGGGAGTTGCTGTTCCACCTCCGTCGGAATCCGGATTATATTCAGGAGTCCTACGGCATCGATTTCGAGAAATTCTCGGATGTCTATCATTTTGCAGCCATTGTGGGGGGAAGGATGAAGATTGAAGGGGACCCCATGGCCGTGGCCCTGGACCTCTCCATCGATGCCGAGTTCTTCTACTGGATCTGCCGGCACCGGCCCGAGAGGGTCCTCTACCCCAGCTCCAGTGCCGCCTATCCCATCAGCCTTCAGTCGACCGACGGTGCCATCGCCCTCAGCGAGTCGGATATCGATTTCACGAAAAACCTGGGGGTTCCCGATATGACCTACGGCTGGTCGAAGCTTACCGGGGAGTTCCTGGCCCAGATCGCCGCCAGGCACTACGGGGTATCGGTGGTCTGCATCCGTCCATTCTCGGGGTACGGTGAAGACCAGGATCTTTCCTACCCGGTGCCCGCCATCGCTGCAAGGGCAGCCCGGAAGGAGAACCCTTTCGAAGTCTGGGGGACCGGGAAACAGGGGCGGGATTTTGTGCATATCGACGATGTTCTGGACCTGATCATCCTCCTGATGGACCGGGTTTCGGACGGAAGTGCCTACAACATCGGCTCGGGTCAGCTGACCAGTTTTCTCGATCTGATCGGTCTATTCACCTCGTTTGCAGGGTATTCACCCGAGATCAGGCCACTTCTGGATAAACCGGTGGGGGTGCACTCGCGTTATTGCGACATGTCGCTGGTCAGGGAGAAGTTCGGCTGGATGCCAAAGATCTCTCTGGAGAAGGGAATGAAACGGGTCTACGATGCGGCCCTGAAGCAGATCTGAGGCGATGGGAAGAATCGTGGCATTGGGTCCCGGGCCCCGTTTCAAAGGGGGGATCGCCAACTACAATACCTCCCTGGCAAAGGCTTTCGACCGCTACCCGGAGGAGGAGGTACATATCGTCTCCTGGACCCAGCAGTACCCATCCATCGTTCCCCGGGATTATATCGACCGGAAAAGCAGGGAGGATAAACTGGCAGGGACCCGGATCACCACCCATTATCTGCTGAATTACAACAGGCCCTCCACCTGGCTCCGGACGGTCCGCAGGATCGCGGAACTGGAACCTGACCTGGTGGTGATCCAGTGGGCCATCGCCATCCAGGGGATCCCTCTCCGCTATCTCGCCAGAAAGCTGAGAAAAAAAGGGATCCGGGTGATATTCGATCTCCATTTCGTGGTCCAGAAGGAGAACAGCCGGCTGGACCGAATCCTGACACGGAGGTGTATACGATTCAGCGATGCCTATATCACCCATTCGCTTAAAACCTTCCGGGAGCTGAAAGAGTTGCTGCCCGGCCGCCCCTTCCGTCTCTTGACACCCATCGCCGGCCGGCCGGAGAAGGGGCAGGAAGCTCCGGCCGACACCCCCCTTTCCGGAAAAGAGGAGGAATCCCCGGACGTGCCGGTCCTGAAGCTTTACCATCCGGTGTATGATATGTTCAAAAAGGATCCCTCGTTCGACCGGGAGGCATTCAAACAATCCCTGGGGTTGCGGAAACATGTCTTTCTGTTCTTCGGCTTCATCCGGAAATACAAGGGCCTTCACCATGTGATCGAAGCTTTCAGACTCCTGTCGGATAAGCGGGATGATGTCTCCCTGCTGGTGGTGGGGGAACTTTTCTGGGAGACCCTCGACCGCAGGAAACTGTCGACCCGCATCAAGAATGTTCTTTTCGGAGCAGCCAAGAGGGTATTCCTCAGCAGGCAGGACGATGAGCGGAACTACCGGCCGCTTGAACTGATCCAAAAATACGGTCTCGGTGACAGGGTGACGGCAATCACCGAATTCGTTCCCAATGAAGAGGTGCACCGGTATTTCCAGGCCAGTGATGCCATCACCCTCTTTTATCTCACGGCCACCCCTTCGGGTGTGGAGTCGATGGCCTATAACTTCGGAACCCCCATTCTGGCCACCCGGGTGGGGCACTTTCCCGAGACCATCCGCCACGGATATAACGGCTACCTGGCCGATCCCGGTGATCCGGAATCGATGGCAGCCGTGATGGAGGCAGCCATCGAGTCGCCCATTCCCCATGAAAACGTCTACGCCACCTCATCGGAGATGAGCTGGGAGAACTATGCTTCGGCCATTCTCGGTCTGAAAGGGGAGTTCCATTAAGAAATCGCCGCAGCAGCCTCATTTTTCCAGCCGATCCCGGATCCATTCCAGCATATCCCCGGTTTTACCGGGATGGAACCAGCGGTACCGCTCTCCTTTCCGGAACCAGGTCAGCTGTTTTCGAGCGTATTTGCGGGTGTTGCGGCGAATCAGATCCACCGCCTCATCCAGGCTCAACGAGCCGTCCAGGTAGCTGAACAGCTCCCGGTACCCCACAGTTTTCATGGCGGTGAAGGAGCGGTAGGGTTGCAGCTTTCTGACTTCATCCAGCAGGCCCTGATCCATCATGCGGCCGACCCTGCTGTTGATCCGCTCATACAGCTCACTGCGTTCCCTGTCGAGTGCTATTCGCAGGATACGGAAGGGACGTTTCCGGGGGGTGGATGAAAGGAAGCTTGAATAGGGTTTTCCCGTTTGCATGGTGACCTCCAGGGCTTTGAGAACCCGCAGCGGATTCTGCCGGTCGACCCGTTCCCAGGAGACCGGATCCCTCTGCCTCAACTCGGCCAGCAGTGCGGTGAGTCCCTCGGCCTCCAGCCGCCTGTGAAGTTTTTCCCGGAGAACCGGATCGGCCGGAGGCAGATCGTCGATCCCCTGGCACACGGCATCGATATAGAGTCCCGATCCTCCCACCATCAGCACCAGCTGCCGTGTCCGAAAGAGTCCCCCGAGGCGCTCCAGCACCTGTTGTTCGTATTTGAAGGCATTATAGGGCTCGGTGATGGAAACCTCCCGGATGAAGTGATGCGGAACAGCTTCCAGCTCTTCACGGGTGGGTACGGCTGTCCCGATGTTTGTCTCCCGGAACACCTGCCTGGAATCGGCCGAGATGATCTCTGTGCCGAGCTGTCCGGCCAGCTCAATCCCGGCAGCGGTCTTCCCGACAGCGGTTGGCCCTGCAATGATCACCAGTGTCCTGGCTCTGTCATTTCCCTCCTTCGGGTTCACTCGTCGGGCAGTTCACTGTCAAGACTGTCCGGATCCAGATCATCCAGCCTGAAGTCGTCATCCTCATCATCCTCGAACGGATCCGGGCCCAGTTCCGTATCACTGTCCAGCAGATCGAGAGAGAGCTGGGGAGGAGGGTCCCCCTTCTCCCTTCCCACGAAGGGGGTCTCCCGGGGGGATGTTTGCTCCGAGCTTTCCAGCAACTCGAGAAAGAAAACCCGCTCGGAAAAAAAATCGAACACGTAGATCATGCGCTGTTGTTCCTCCTTCACATATTGATCCAGAGTGGCCTCCTCCATGGTGACCGTGCCGAGGCCCTGTTCCTGTTTCATGTCGATCAGGGTGATCTCCTGCTGTTTTTCCCATCTGCCGCTGGTGATGAAGAAGGAAGCCAGCTGGGAGGGATCGTATCCCAGGTTTTTCTGGATGGTGCTGTGAAAATCAAGGAAGGAGTCGGTGCCATCGATCACAATATCCCGGTAGAATTCCGGTTTTTCGTCGCTTATCATTCGGAAAAGGTAGATCATATCTTCTCTAAGAAATGAATGGTATCGATCCCGTCGGCGTAATCCCATGGCATGGGATGCTGTGTCGTTCCCGGAGGGATAGCATCCGGCACTTCCGGATGGAGAGAAACGATACACTGGATCTCCTCTTTACGGGTCTCCAGGTCTCGTACCACCCGGTGAATTTCCGAATATCTTTCATAAAATACAACCCCCACCGGACTGGAGATCTGCTGATCCTCTTTCAGCAGCAGGACCCCGTTATCCAGAAAAGGAACCCGGTTCATCAGATAGATGGTCCGGTTGTAATCCACATTGTTCACATACTTGTGATGCCGGGCCAGGCCTGCGAAACGGTCGAAGACTCCCAGCAACACCTTCAGGTCATAATCCCCGGGGATGTAAAGCTTGGTCACATTCCTGCAGCCCATGCCAAAATAGGTGAAGATATCGTGACCGATACCGGCCAGCTGCTCCTCCGTTTCATTCCCGGCAAGGACCGCCACCCCGTTCCGGTTCCTGCGGATGATGCGGGGAATATGGCGGAAGTAGTAATCAAAATGGCGCGCACTGTTATCGCTGCCGGTGGCGATGACGGCATCGATCTGCCCGAGCCGGTCGCCGGTGAACCGGATCCGCTCCCGGAGGGCAGGCTCCATATCACCCAGGATCGTCCCGATCTTTCTGATCAGGCGGTCATCCTTCGAGGATGGCCTGACCAGTGGGGAATGCCCCGCTAACAGGACACAGAGCATGTCGTGAAATCCCACCAGAGGGATGTTCCCGGCCATGACCAGGCCCACCTTTCTTATCTTTTCAGGAGAAACCGGGGGAAGGCCATAGGGAGCCAGCCAGCGGTGCAGCACCTCCCGGTCAAGCATCGCGGAGATCGCACCGACAGCACGCCTGACATTATCCGGAGTGAACCAGGGATTGTGGATATGTTCATTCTCCATCAGCCGACCGAATGAAAGGAAATGTTCCCTGTTCCATTCCTCCAGATCCGGATCCTTCCGGGCCGGATCGTGGGAGAACTGACGCAGAAATCCGCCCAGCCGGGAGAAGACTTTCGGCAATCGATCGGTTGGTGGCAAACTGCTATTTGTTTTGCTTCCTGATCAGGTTGAGTGCGGAACCGGCCCTGAACCATTCGATCTGGTTCTGGTTGAAGGTATGAATCGCACTGAAAGAATCGGCAGTTCCGTCACTGTGGTGAAGCCTGATCTCAACAGGTTTGCCCGGGGCCATTTCTTTCAGTCCGAGTATATCGATCACATCATCCTCCCGGATCAGATCGTAATCTTCCGGGTTTTCAAAGGTGAGCGCCAGCATGCCCTGCTTCTTCAGGTTGGTCTCATGGATGCGTGCAAAAGACTTCACCAGGACCGCCCTGACGCCCATGTGCCTGGGCTCCATGGCGGCATGTTCCCTGGATGAACCCTCTCCATAATTCTCATCACCCACCACGATGGTCCCGATACCGGCCGATTTATAGGCCCTTGCCGTATCCGGGACTGTTCCGTATTTGCCCGTCAGCTGATTCAGCACCAGGTTGGTCCGGTCGTTGGCGGCATTGACCGCCCCGATCAGCATGTTGTCCGAGATGTTGTCGAGATGTCCGCGGTAGCGCAGCCAGGGACCTGCCATGGAAATATGATCGGTGGTGCATTTGCCTTTGGCCTTGATCAGAAGGCGCAGCCCGGTCAGCTCCTCTCCGTCCCACGGTTCGAACGGGGTCAGTAACTGGAGCCTGTCGGAATCGGGCCGGACCTCCACTTCGATTTTACTTCCGTCTTCCGCGGGCGGCTGGTAACCGCGGTCCTCCACTGCAAATCCCTTCACGGGGAACTCCACCCCTTCAGGTTCTTCGAGCCTTACCTTTTCACCCTTTTCATTCACCAGGGCATCGGAGAGAGGGTTGAAAGTGAGGTCCCCGGCCAGGGTCATGGCCGTAACAATCTCCGGGGAGGCGACGAAAGAATGGGTATTGGGGTTCCCGTCGTTTCTTTTAGCAAAGTTCCGGTTAAAGGAGGTGATGATGGAGTTTTTCTCCTCTTTATCGGCATTGTGCCTGGCCCATTGACCGATACAGGGACCGCAGGCGTTGGCCAAAACCACGGCCCCGATCTCCTCGAAAGTCTGTATGAGTCCGTCTCTTTCTATGGTATAGCGCACCATTTCCGAACCCGGGGTCACCGTGAACTCTGAAGCAGCTTTCAACCCCTTTTTGAGAGCCTGCTGCGCCACCGAAGCCGCCCGGGTTATGTCTTCGTAAGAGGAGTTGGTACATGAACCGATCAGTCCGACCTCCAGCTTTCTGGGCCAGTCATTCCTGGTCACCTCTTTTCCGAACTCGGATATGGGCCATGCCCGGTCGGGGCTGAAGGGACCGTTGATGTGAGGCTCCAGCGTCGAAAGATCGATCTCGATCACCTCGTCAAAGTAGGAATGGGGATCTTCGTATACCTCCGGATCCCCGTTCAGATGCGAGGCCACTTTATCGGCCTCTTCGGCCACCGCCGCGCGTTCGGTTCCTTTCAGATAATCGCGCATTTTATCATCGTAACCGAACAGGGAGGTGGTTGCCCCGATTTCGGCTCCCATGTTGCAGATGGTCCCTTTCCCCGTGCAGGATATGGAGTTGGCGCCGTCGCCGAAATACTCCAGGATCCTTCCCGTTCCGCCACTGACGCTCAGAATGCCGGCCACCTTCAGGATCACATCCTTCGCCGAGGTCCAGCCGCTCAGTTTGCCGGTGAGCCTGACCCCCACCAGTTTCGGGAATTTCAACTCCCAGGGCATTCCCGACATCACATCCACCGCATCGGCGCCCCCCACTCCTATGGCGATCATCCCGAGACCACCTGCATTCACTGTGTGGGAATCGGTTCCGATCATCATTCCTCCCGGGAAGGCATAATTTTCCAGGACGACCTGGTGGATGATCCCCGCTCCCGGCTTCCAGAAGCCGATCCCGTATTTACTGGAGACACTTCCCAGAAAATCGAACACCTCCTGGTTGGTGTTCAGAGCCACTTTCAGGTCTTCCGCCGCTCCCACTCTGGCCTGGATCAGATGATCGCAGTGGACCGTGGAGGGGACCGCCACCCTGGGCCTGCCGGCCTGCATGAACTGCAGAAGAGCCATCTGGGCCGTTGCGTCCTGCATGGCGACCCTGTCGGGCCTGAAATCCACATAGTCGATCCCCCGCTGGAAATTCTTCAGGGATGCTTCGTCAAACAGATGTCCGTAAAGGATTTTCTCGGTCAGTGTAAGCGGCCGCTCCAACACTTTTCGGGCGGTCCCGATCCTTCCGGGAAGATCCCGGTAAGTGTTGCGGATCATGTCTAAATCAAATGCCATGGGGTAACAGTTAAGAATAGTTGCAAATATATAGTGAAAAAGGTTTGTATGGCAGACGCATCAGAGGGTAGTTTGTTCAGTTTTTTATAATTTTGGATGACTCTTGCAAATAATGAAAGTGTCCATGTTCATAGAGAATGTCAGGATTTCCCTGAAGGCGATCAGAACCAATCTTCTGCGCACCATTCTCACGATTTTTATCATAGCCTTCGGGATCATGGCCCTGGTGGGGATCCTGACGGCCATCGATTCCATTAAGCTGAGCCTGACAGAATCGTTCAGTATGATGGGAGCCAACACCTTTACCATCGAATCCCGGAGCATCAGGGTGCAGATCGGCAATGAATCCTACCGCCGGAAAAACCATGAGTTCATATCGCACCGGCAGGCGAAAGAATTCAAAGAGAGGTTCACTCTTCCCGCCCATGTCTCGATCCATACCCGGGCTTCAGGGACTGCGGTGATCAAGTATCAGTCCTATAAATCCAATCCCAACAACACTGTGATCGGGGGTGACGAGGACTATATTTATACCGCGGGCTATGAAATAGCCAGGGGCAGGAATTTTACCGCAGCCGAAATAGAGGATAATGCCAACGTGGTGCTGATCGGCCATTCCGTGGCCAATGCTGCCTTCGACCGGAACCAGGATCCGGTCAACCGTTTCATCTCGGTGGGCAGCGGCCGTTACCGGGTCATCGGGGTCCTCGAGTCGAGGGGATCCTCGGCCGGCAATATGGGGACCGACCGGGTGTGTATCATACCGTATACCAATGTGAGGCAGTATTTCTCCAGACCGCAGATGAGCTATTCGGTCAATGTGACCCCCCTTCATCCGGAAATGCTCGACATCGCCGTTTCAGAAGCGGAAGGAGTGTTCCGGAGGGTCAGGCGGCTGGAGGCCATCGACGAAAGCGATTTCAATATCACCAAAAGTGATCAGCTGGCCCAGATGCTTATCGAGAACCTGAAATTCGTCACCATGGCCGCCACCATCATCGGCCTCATCACCCTGGCGGGGGCCGTGATCGGCCTGATGAATATCATGCTGGTTTCCGTTACCGAGCGGACCAAGGAGATAGGGACCCGTAAGGCGCTTGGCGCCAAATCGGTGATGATCAAAAGGCAATTTCTGTATGAGGCCGTGGTGATCGGACAACTGGGAGCCATTGTAGGTATTGCATTAGGAATAGTTATCGGAAATGGCGTATCTTTAGCCATCGGATCCAGCTTTATTGTTCCCTGGAAGTGGATATTGCTGGGCATCACATTGTGTTTCGGAGTAGGAGTGGTTTCGGGATATTTCCCGGCTGTGAAGGCATCGAGGCTGGATCCAATCCTGGCCCTGCGGCACGAGTAACTGATTGCTGACTCTATGGAAGATCTGTATCTGAAGAAGACATTCAATTCGCCCGAGGTTGAATTCATTGCCGGGACGGGGGAGCTCTCCATGGAAGGAAGATCGATCCCGGAGGACCCCGGTGAATTCTTTGAGCATCTGATCGAATGGATCAATCAATATTTCCTCCACCCGAGTGAGAAAACAGTCATGAGCATCAAGCTGGAGTACATCAACAGCGGCTCGTCCAAATACATGCTCGAGATGCTTCGGATCATGAAGATCAACTTCGATGCCGGAAAGGATGTCCAGATCAAATGGTATTTCGAGGAGGGGGACGAATCGATCGAAGAGCTGGGGGTTCATTACGAACAGACCATCCAGATTCCGTTCGAACATATCGAGTATTACTGACGCACGGCGTCAGTAATACTCGAGTCCATAAAAGTCCATAAAGTCGTAAAGTCCGTAAAGTCCGTAAAGTAAAAAAGGTGCCTGCGGGGCACCTTTTTTTATGGGTCTGCTCGCTGCGCGAGCACTTTCGACTTTCCTTTACAGACTTTAAGACTTTAAAGACTTTAAGACTATTGCGGGCTTTAGACTACTACGGGTGATCGACAGTATACATGTGCTGGAGAAGCCGGATCACGCTGTTGGAGTAGCCCATCTCGTTATCGTACCAGCTGACCACTTTCACGAAATTGTCGTTCAGCCCGATACCGGCACCGGCATCGAATACGGAAGTGTTCATTTCACCGAGGAAATCATTGGACACCACCGCTTCTTCGGTATATCCGAGCACTCCTTTCAGTTCTCCCTCACTGGCCTTTTTCATGGCTGCACAGACATCCTCGTAGGAGGCTCCTTTTTCGAGGCGGCAGGTCAGGTCCACCACCGACACATTGGGGGTGGGGATACGGAACGCCATCCCGGTCAGTTTTCCGTTCAGTTCTGGGATCACTTTTCCTACGGCTTTGGCCGCACCGGTGGAGGAGGGGATAATATTCTGGCTGGCTCCGCGACCTCCTCTCCAGTCCTTCTTGGAGGGGGCGTCCACTGTTTTCTGCGTGGCGGTGGTGGCGTGAACGGTGGTCATCAGGCCTTCGAGGATTCCGAAGTTATCATTCAGAACCTTTGCGATGGGGGCCAGGCAGTTGGTGGTGCAGGATGCGTTGGAGACAAAGTGATGGTCGCCGGTGTATTTCTCATGGTTGACCCCCATCACGAACATGGGAGTGTCGTCTTTGGAGGGAGCGGACATGACCACCTTTTTGGCACCTGCATCGAGATGGCCCTGGGCCTTTTCTTTGGTGAGAAAGATCCCGGTGGATTCCACCACGTACTCGGCACCTACCTCATCCCACTTCAGTTTTGACGGATCTGTTTCCGAGGTGACGCGGATGCTGGTTCCGTTCACCACCAGGTGCCCGTCTTTCACGTCAACGGTGCCGTTAAAACGGCCGTGAGTAGAGTCGAACTTGAGCATGTAAGCGATGTAGTCCACATCGATCAGGTCATTGATGCCGACCACCTCCACATCGGGTGTATCTGCAGCAATTCTGAAGACCAGTCTTCCGATACGGCCAAATCCATTGATACCAACTTTTATTTTTCCCATGATTTCTGTGTTAAATGATTAAAAGATTCCTGTTTTTTGCCTAACAGGAGTGCGAATTTAATCAATAAATGGCAATCGGCAAATAGCCGCCGTTCCGAAAAAAAGGAATTAATCTATTCTTAAAAAGGGCGATAAGGAGAGGCTTCCTGCTGTGCTTTTCTTTCGGCACGCCGCTCTCTCCAGGTTTTGGCCCTGGCGGCCTCACTGATGTCGACAATCCTCCCGAACCGGTAGCCGACGGTCAGATTGAAAAAGAGAAAACTATTCTTTTCTGTGGCCATAATGGGGATCTCCCGGGGATAGAGGGTCAGGCCGATCCCTGCCTCAAGGGCGTGTATGACAGCGTCCTTCTGACTGTATTCAAAACTTAAGCCTGCTTTTCCGGTCAGCCCCGGTACTACCTTGAGTTCATTGAATCCCATGAAGAACGGACCTCTGCCTCCGATCTGGGTCTGATGGATGGCAGCATTGAATTTCATGTACTCCATGTCGGTGGCCTCGCCAATGGAGGAGAAGGTATAAACCTCATAGTAGATCGGCTTCAGGAATCCTACGGAGACCCCGCCGCTGTAAAACACCCGGACCGAGATCCCGGTCCTGTCTATCTTCCGGTAGAGCTCCTTCTGCCAGCCGGCCATCCCTTTTAGTTCCCAGAACAGATTGGATTTACCGTACACATACCGGTGAGTGGTGTAGTCATAAGCCACGGTGGTCTTTACCTCCTTGGGATGCTTGACATAGGCAAAATCACCATCCAGGATGAACTGGTTGCGGGCATCCCGCCAGAATCCATACCTGTAGTTCACCCCGAACCCGTTGGAAGTGAGGAACCCTCCAAATGTACTCTCATCCCTGAACAGCACTCTTTTCTGCTCATCGATCTCTCCCTGGGAGTAGACCGACAACATACATGCAGTAAACAGGAGTGCTGAGAAGAGATAACGTCTCATAAATATGGCTCTTCAGTACCTTTACAAAGAAACGAAAATCGATGTGGATTGTTGATAAGACGGCATAAAAAAAGATCTACCCCCGGTAAATCTTCCCAAAATCAGCAGGTATGTGAACCCGGGTCAGGTGGCAGGTTCCCCGGGCTGTTCAGTTTCTGCCTGGCTGTAAGCCGGGCAGGCTTGCTTGTTACATGCGCTGAACAACAGGCCTGCTGCAAAAATCAGGGCTATCAGGATCGCGGCTCGTTTCATGGCTACTATTTTTGTCAGGTACTGATTGCTACAAATATAGAACATTACAACTAACTAAAAAATTACCCGGCAAGGGTAGAAATTCACAATTTTCAATAATTTTTTACGAACATCACCGGATTTTGTTCAACTAAAAAATCCCTGTTTCTGCAATACTTTGATTAATTCTCTGGAAAACAATTCGTTATCTTCTTTTTTATAGCGAACGTCCGTGAAAACCTGTGCCAGGGTCTCTTTTTTATTCTCTTTGACGAACTCCAGATTTTCCGTGAGTAACTCCCTTTCCCTGTAATAGGTTTCGATATCTTCTTCGCTGTAATCCCGGTATTTGTCACGGTGGACCACCGCATCCAGGGGCAGTCTGTCGGTAAGCGCCGGATCCTCTGCCGGGTATCCCACGGTAACGGTGGTGACAGGTACCACCCCTGCGGGTAACTCCAGCACTTCAATGATCTTTTCCGCCATGTAGGTGGTGGTGCCGAGATAGCAGATACCCAGACCCCCGTCCTCTGCTGCCACGCAAACATTCTGAGCCACCAGGAGGGCATCGATGGCCGCGGTCATAAATGAGAGAAAATTATCATATCCGGGCTCGGCCTTCCGCATCCTGCACCACTTATTGAACCGGTTGAAATCGGCACAAAATGTGAGCACGGCGGGTGCTTCGGTCACCATGGGCTGATTGAAGTGAAGGGGTAACAGTTCCTCCTTCACTTTCTGATCGGTGGTCACCACCACAGAATATACCTGCATGTTCCCGGTGGTGGAGGCACGGATCCCGGCCTCCAGAATCGAGTTCATCAGTGGTTCCGGTATAGCCTTCTGTTGATATTTTCTGATCGATCTGTGTTGTAGAATAGCATCTATCATGACCCTGGTTTTGCTGCAAAAGTAGCGATAAATGTGTACTTTCACAGGTTAGTTTCACACATCAAAAATCCAGATAAGATATGTCAGGCACTCCTCTGAACAGAAAGCGGGTTATTCTCAGCGTATTTATTTTTCTCTCTTTCAGTCTGGTACTGGAAGCAGGGCACAAAAAGACGGAAGCGAAGGAGCCGGACGGGACCGATTCCACCATTTTTGCGGGACTGAAATGGCGGAGCATCGGTCCGGCCATGACCTCCGGGCGCATAGCCGATTTTGCGGTAAACCCGGAAAACCACAGTGAGTGGTATGTCGCCGTTGCATCGGGCAATGTCTGGAAGACGACCAATAACGGAACCACTTTCAGGCCTGTATTCGACAGCTATGGCTCCTATTCCATGGGCTGCATCACCATGGATCCCGATAATCCCCATGTACTCTGGCTGGGTACCGGTGAGAACAACCACCAGCGTGCCCTGGGCTACGGGGACGGGGTCTACCGGACCGAAGACGGAGGAGAGTCGTGGACCCATATGGGCCTGAAAGATTCCCGGCAGATCGGCGGGATCGTGATCGATCCGCGGGACTCCGACGTGATATTCGTGGCAGCGGAAGGCTCTGCCTGGGGACCCGGGGGTGACCGCGGACTGTACAAGACCACCGACGGAGGTGATACCTGGAGAAAGGTGCTGGAGATCAGCGAGCAGACGGGGGTGAACAACGTGGTAATGGACCCGGTGGATCCGGATATCATGTACGCCACCAGCGAACAGCGAAGAAGGCATGTGTTCACCAAGATCGGCGGAGGGCCCGAATCGGCTGTTTACCGTTCCACAGACGGTGGCGAGAGCTGGAAGAAAATCATGAAAGGCCTGCCCTCTGTCCATATCGGCGGGATGGGTATCGCCGTATCGCCGGTGGACCGGAATGTGGTCTACCTGATTGTGGAAGCAGCCGAAGGGAAGGGGGGGTTTTTCCGCTCTGAGAACAGGGGCGCCTCCTGGAAAAGGATGAGCGATCACCACTCCAGCGGTCAGTACTACAATGAGATCATTTGTGACCCGGTGGATGTGAACAAGGTATACTCCATGGAGACCCGCTCCAAAGTCACCCTCGACGGAGGGAAGACCTGGAAAACCCTGAGCCTGGACAATCGCCATGTGGACGACCATGCCCTCTGGATCGATCCGGAAGATACCGATCACTTTCTGATCGGCGGGGATGGGGGCGTTTATGAAACCTTCGACGGAGGTGAGACTTTTCAGTTCCGCACCAACCTTCCGGTGACCCAGTTCTACCGGGTGGGGCTGGACAATACCTTCCCCTTTTACCGGGTATACGGGGGGACCCAGGATAACAACACCCTGGGAGGGCCCTCGCAGAACAAGAGTTCGGCCGGTGTTTCCAGCGAAGAGTGGGAAGCGATCCTGGGGGGAGACGGCTTCTGGGTGTCGGCCGATCCCACCGATCCGAACATTGTCTACTGCGAATACCAGTATGGCAACAGTTACCGGCACGATCGCCGGAGCGGTGAGAATATCAGTATCAAACCCAGGCCCAGGAAGGGAGAGGAGACCTACAAGTGGAACTGGAACGCCCCGCTGGTCCTGAGCCATCATTCCCATACCCGGCTCTATGCCATGGCCAACAAAGTGTTCCGTTCCGATGACCGCGGGAATTCCTGGGAGGTGATCAGTGAAGATCTGACCACGGGGACCGACCGGAACAGCTGGAAGGTGATGGAGCACTACTGGAGCTGGGATGCGGTGGTCAAGGATGTCTCCACCAGCCTGTGGGGGACCGGGGTTTCCTTTTCGGAATCCCGGCTGGATGAGAACCTGCTCTACGCCGGCACCGATGACGGTGTGGTGTCGGTGAGCGAGGACGGAGGGGGGAACTGGCGCAAGATCCGGGAGTTCCCGGGAGTTCCCGGGTACACCTATGTGAGCGACCTGCTGGCCGACCGGTTCGATGCCGATGTGGTCTATGCCACCTTCGACAACCGGAAGCGGGACGATTTCACACCCTATGTCCTGAAGAGCACCGACCGGGGCAACAGCTGGGTCTCCATCGCGGGAAATCTGCCGGACGATGAGACGGTCCACACCATCGAACAGGACCCGCAGATACCCGGGTTACTTTTCGTGGGGACCGAATTCGGAGTCTATTTCACCCTCGACGGCGGAGAAACCTGGAACGGCCTGCAGTCGGGCATGCCGACCATCAGCGTCCGTGACATGGCGATCCAGGAAAGGGAGAACGACCTGGTGGTGGCCACCTTCGGCCGGGGATTTTACATTCTGGACGACTACACTCCCCTGAGAGAAATGGCCATGAGCCGGGAGATCACTGATAAAGAAGCCCACATCTTCCCCGTGGAGGAGGCACTGATGTATATCCAGACCGGGGGCAAGTACGGACAGGGCTCCGATTTCTACCGGTCGCCCAACCCGCCGTTCGGAGCCACCTTCACTTACTGCCTGAGGGAGGTGCCCAAGACGCTGAGAGAGGAGCGAAGGGAAAAGGAGAAGGAACTGTTCGGGGAGCAGCAGCCCATCCCGCAGCCCACCCGGGAACGGCTCAGGGAGGAGGCAGCCGAGGAGGCTCCCTACCTGGTCTTCGCTATCCGGGATGAGTCGGGCAACGGGGTCCGGAAGCTTTACAAAAAGGCTTCCAAAGGGATCAACCGCATCTCCTGGGACCTTCGCTATTCCTCTCCCTATCCGGTGAGTGCACCTACCGGCGGGGAGGCGTCTGGCGACAGGGTGGAATCGTCCGATCCCGGTTTGCTGATCATGCCCGGAACCTATTCGGTGGAACTCCACCTGGTGGCCCGGGGGGAGGTGACCCGGCTGGTGGATCCGGTGGAGTTCCGGACCACCCTGTTGTCGCACGCCACACTACCGGTGGAAGATCAGCAGGGGCTCATTGAATTCCAGAGGGAGGCCTCGGAACTCACCAGGGTGATGACCGGCACCAGGCAGCTGGCCCGTGAACAGCAATCCAAGCTGGCCGCCATCCACAACGCCATCAAACAAACTCCCGGCACCGGTGAGGAGATCTTCCGGCAGGTCCAGGAACTGGAAGACGGGCTGGAAGAGGTGCTCTTCACCCTGGAAGGGCCCGATGCCAGGGCCAGCTGGGAGGAGCTGCCCCCCATGGAGATGCCCCTGAACAGGAGGCTCAGCGTGCTGATACGGACCCACTGGTCCTCCACCTCCGAACTGACCCGGACCGAGACCGATCAGCTGCAGATCCTCCGCGAGGAGTTCCCGCCGGTACTGGCCCAACTGGAGCAGATCGTCGATGAGATCTCACTGCTCGAGGACCGGCTGGAGCAACTGAAAGCCCCCTGGACACCGGGAAGGTTGCCGGAATTGGAGTAATTTCCTCTAAAGCGGTTTCACCGGCACACAGATGTCCACGGTGAATACCATGGGCGGTCCGGTTTCGTGCTCCTTGGGGTAGTATTCATAGGGATAGCCGGCGGCGGGCTGGTAGCCGCTGTCGGCCATCCACCGGCAGACGGCATCCCAGGCCTCGCCGAACTGGTGGGGTTCCACCACGAAGTGCCCCACCACGTAACGTCCACCGGGAAGGTGCATGTTACCGAACTCGCCTTCGGTCTTCACCTCCTCCGATACCGTGATGCAGGCGCTCTGGCGCAGCTTCTCGATCTCGGTGACCTTGGGGTCGTCGTGATAGACCGTCAGTGTTTTGGTCTCCGGGAATTGCAGCAACCCTCTGGGCCCTGCCCATTTGAATAACTTTTCATAGGCTCCGCCGATCTGGTCAAAGGGACCTGTGTGCCGGCAGTAGACCAGGTCCATGGCCGGCATCTCTTTTACTTCAATGTTTTTTTCCATCTGTACATTGCGGTTTTGGTTAATGATCTCATCGCTAAAGTACAGGGAGGAATCGTCGTAAAATTGATCTCCATTGCGCTCCGGTTGACCATTCTTGCGGAGCTTTTTTTCCCACTGTTTCCTGAATTCTCCGGTATTGTAGCCGAAATGTTCTTTGAAGGCCCTGCAGAAGACGGCCGTGCTGCTGAAACCGACTCTGAATGCGATGTCCGAGACCGGGCGGTCATGATCACTGAGCAGCAGGCTGCCGGCCATCTGCAGGCGCACCCGCTTTACGTAATTGTTGATGGTCTCGCCCGTAAGTGCCCTGAAGATCCGGTGGAAATGAAAAGGGGAGAAGTGGGCCACTTCAGCCAGAGTCTGCAGGGAGTGCTCTTCGTCCAGGTGCGCCTCGATATAATCCACCACCCGGTTGATCCGGTGGATGTATTCACTGCGCGATCGTTGCTGGATATTCATAATTGACAGAATTCATTTCAAAAATATGGAACAGGTCGGAACAACTGCGATGATAGGGTAAAATCAGCGGATTGATTTGACCGATCTTGCGATCCGCAGGGTGGGCGTCAGGAGAGAGACCATCGTATTCCTGGAGCAGGGAAAGTATAACCCCTCCCTGAAACTGGCATATGATATCTCCCGGGTTTTCGGACTTCCGGTCGAACAGGTGTTTGTGTCGGAGTGAATCCCGTTTGTATTTTGGCTGAACCGGTTTTCCGGGCCCGGACCTTCCTGTATCTTTTGCCTCGGAGGGCTTCCGTCCTCAGAGATTTTCCTCCTTCAGTTTTTCTGAAATATATACTTTGATCACGCTTTGTCTGGTCACACCCAGTCGTCTGGCTACTCAAACTCTATATCCAGCTGACCGGCGATCTCTTTCATCTCCTGGTGGACGCCCGGCAGGATATCGATTCCCTCACGGGCGATGCGCTCCTCGTTTTCCCTTTCGGGATCGCCGGGGATCAGCACCCGCTCCTGTCCCCTGGCCGGTCTGGCGGCCCGGAAGGTTTCGATCCACCGGTCCATCTGCGCTTTGAACTCCTCCGGTTTCTGAAAGGCATCGATGCGCATGGCTCCGAAGAAGTGGCCGGTTCCTTCGCCCACCTTTTCCTCCTTTACCGGCAGGTAGGCCACCGAGGGCGGACAGAACGGGCCGAAGTTGGCTCCTGACAGGACGGCGGAGAAGATATCCACGATGGCACTGAGGCAGTAGCCTTTATGGCTGCCCTGCTCCCGGGTGCCTCCCAGAGTGACCATGGATCCGCCCTGTTTGATGATATCGGGATCGGTGGAGGGAACTCCGTCGGCGTCCTGGACGTACCCAAGGGGAACCTTCTCGCCCTTTTTGGCGGCCACGGCAAGCTTGCCCCGGGCAATGGGAGTGGTGGAGAAATCGGCCACGAACGGCGGATGCTTGCCTGCGGGAACGGAGACTGAAACGGGATTGGTGCCCAGCATCTGTGAGATGGAGAAGGTGGGGGCCACCAGTGGGTTGGCTATGGTCATGCTGATGCCGATCATGTCGTGTTCGAGGGCCATCATGGAGTAATAGCCGGCAATTCCGTAATGGTTGGATCCGCGGGTGGAGACCCAGCCGGTACCGGCGTTTTTCGCCTTTCCGATGGCGATCTCCATGGATCTGGTGGCGGCGATCATCCCGATGGCTCCGTCGCCGTCCACCACGGCAGTGCTGGGGGACTCATGCACCACGCGAACATCCGGCCGGACATTGATCCGCCCGGCCTGCCAGAGCTGGAAATAGTCCTTGATCCGGATCATCCCGTGACTGGAATACCCTCTCAGTTCGGCCGCTATAAAAACCCGGGTGGCCATCCGGGCATCTTCGGGACTGCATCCCATCTTTTCAAATACACGCCTGGTGAAATCCTCTAAATATTCGACTTGATAGATCATAAGTGTGGTCTTATACTGTTCTCCTGAAACTGACAGGTTCAGCTCTTCTTGCGGAATTTTCTGGTGCGCCCCTGGGCGGTGGCCATGATCAGCATGTCGTCGATGTTCACATGGGGCGGCCGGGTGGCTGCGAAGAGAACCGCTTCTGCAATATCTTCCGCATAGAGCGGGGTATACCCTTCATACACGCCGGAGGCTTTCTCCCTGTCTCCTTTGAAGCGGACCAGGCTGAATTCGGTCTCTGCGGCGCCCGGGTTGATGGCGGTGACCCTGATGCCGTGATCCACCAGGTCGAGCCGCATGGCCTGGGTCAGTCCGTCGACCGCAAACTTGGTGGCGTTGTAGACATTCCCCTTCTCATAGGCCTCTTTTCCCGCGATGGAACCGATGTTGATAATGTGTCCCGCTCCACGGTCCACCATGGCCGGTGTGATATGCCGGGTGATGTAGAGCAGTCCTTTCAGGTTGGTATCGATCATCTGTTCCCAGTCCTCCATATCGCCCTCCTGGATGGGGGCAAGTCCGGCCGCAAGTCCGGCATTATTGACCAGGAGATCGACCTGTGACCATTTCCCCGTCATTTTCCGGCACGCTTCCCGCACCGCATCCAGTTTTCTGATATCAAAGGCCAGCGAGAGAACATCCGCTTCCGTCCGGTTTCGGATTTCTGCTTCCAGCTTTTCCAGCCGTTCCGGTCTTCTTCCGGTGATGATCACATCGAAGCCATGCCCGGCCAGGGTCAGAGCGGTGGCCCTTCCTATTCCCGATGTAGCTCCGGTGATCAGTGAGATCCTGTTCATAGAAAAGGTTTTCCGGCAAAAGTAAGCATTATAAGGATAGGATCAATTCACTATATTTGCCCCTAAACTGAACCCCTATGGAGCAGAATGAAGCTCAACTGAAAGAACGAGCCCTTTCCTACCTCACCCGGGAAGAGGTCTATTCGATCCGTTCCATGCTGGGCCGCGAGCCAAACGGTTTTGAGATGAATATGTTTGCTGCCATGTGGTCGGAGCATATCTCCTATAAAAGCTCGATCAAATGGATCCAGGAGATGCCTTTCCGCGAGAAGGAGGTGGAGGTGGCCGCCACCGAAGAGAACGCCGGAGTGATCCGGATCAATGAAGAGCTGGACTGTGTCATCAAGATGGAATCTCATAACCATCCCGTTGCGGTCGACCCCAGGCAGGGTGCAGTGGGAGTGGGGAATGTAAACCGTGACCTCATTTCCATGGGGGCCGAACCGGTGGGTCAGCTGAATATTCTCCGTTTCGGGGATCCCGGGGAGAAGGGGACACGGGAGATGGTCAATTCTGTGATCACCGCCCTGGGGAGCTATTCCAACAACTTCGGAGTGCCCGTGGTGGGAGGAGAGATCCTTTTCGACAGCAGCTATAACTTCAATCCGCTGGTCAACCTGATGGCTGTGGGCATTGTCCCCAGGAACAGGCTGATCAGGGCCTCATTTACCGGAACCTCTCAGGCGGTGGTGCTGGTGGGTAAGAAGACTTCCGGAAAAGGGGTGCACGGTGCAGGTTTCGCCTCCAGCGCTCTCAGATACAAAGGACAGATGGTGCCTGAATCGCAGGTGGCCGATCCCGCCGGAGGGAAGATCCTTATGGATTGCCTGATGGAGCTGAACCATTCGGGCCTGATCGCCGGAATGCAGGATGTGGGAGCGGGAGGAGTGTTATGTGCCGCCTCGGAGATGGCGTTTCGCGGAAAGAAAGGGGTGGAGCTTGACCTGGACAAAATCCCCGTGGCCAGAAGGGAGATCGATCCGATGGAGATCCTTCTTTCCCAGACACAGGAGCAGATGTTGATCGCTGTGGAGCGCTCTTCCATGGAAAAGGTTCTGGAGATCACCGGCCGCTGGGATCTGGAGTGCCAGATTATCGGCAGGGTGACCGATGAGGAGCGGATCAGGGTCAGCCAGGGAAAAACCAGTCTGGGTGATCTTCCCGTGAATCTCCTGGTGCGGGGCGGGGGAGCGCCGGTCTACATCAGGGATATGAAGTCCAGGGGTAGGGAAGCCCGGTCGGTCTCGGCCGAGGAGGTACCCATGCCGGGGAATCTGAAAGATATCGCCAGGAAGATGGTCTCCCTGCCCAACATTGCCTCCCGCCGTTGGATCTATGAACAGTTCGATACCATGGCGGGACTGGCCAATATGGACAGTGTGTATGCTTCCGATTCAGGGATCATCAAGCTGAACGGTACAGATCAGGCACTGGCCATGAGTGTGGACGGGAATCCCAGGTACGGTAAGCTGGAAGCACGAAAGGGGGCTATGATCGCCGTGGCCGAGGCTGCCCGCAATATCATCTGTTCCGGTGCCAGGCCTGTGGCTGTGGCCGATTGTCTCAATTTCGGCGATCCGGCGGATCCCCATGTATATCATGATTTTGCCGAAAGCATCAAGGGGATCTCGGAAGTTTGCCGCAAGATGGAGATCCCTGTGATTGCCGGGAATGTAAGTTTTCATAACCTGACTCAGCAGGAGGATGAAATCGCATCGGTGGTACCCACGCCGGTGATCGGTATGGTGGGTATCCTGGACGATCACAAGGAGGTGATGACGGTCAATTTCAGAAGGAAAGGAGATATGATCTTTTTGATCGGGCGGTCCGACAACGACATCTCATCTTCTGAATACCTCTCTTTCGTGCACCTGATCAATGAATCGGCTGCCCCCTCGTTTGACCTGGAGTATGAGATCAGGCTGCAGAAGGTGGTTTCTGATTTGATCGGCCAGCGTCTGATCAGCTCCGCGCACGATGTTTCAATGGGCGGGCTGTTTATCACGCTGGTCGAATGTGCGCTGCCCGGCGGCATGGGATTCGATGTGACCTCTCCGGCCGAGATCCGCGGTGACGCCTTTCTTTTCGGAGAATCGCAGAGCCGTGTGGTGGTGAGTGTTTCTTCTGAACAGGAGACAGACTTCCTGGATTTTATGATGGAAACCGGCATCCATTTCTCAGCACTCGGACATGTCACTAAAGAGGAGCTTCGAATCGACGATGTTTCGTTCGGTTTTATATCAGATTACGCCCGTGATTTCGAAAACTCCCTGGAACGGCTGCTGGGTGATTGAATACCCCACCTCTTATACTAACCCTGTGATTTACCCGTTTATCCTGTAATGAAAAAGATGTTACCGGTCATCGTTTTTCTCCTCCTTTCCTTTACCGTGCTTGCTCAGGAGGAAAGGCCGAGAAACCTGCCGGCATTCGATCTCAAAAGGCTCCATTTCGGATTCACCGTCGGTTTCAACTCCATGGATCTGGGATTCACAAGGAATTTTGAGGCCCAGGATTTCATCTATGCGGATGTGAGTCAGCTGCAGCCGGGATTTCAGGTCAGCGCCATTTCAGACCTGCGACTGAACAGTAACTTCAATCTGAGGTTCCTTCCGGGGATCAGTTTCGGATCGAGAAACATCACTTATTATGAGTATTCCCCTGCCTCTGGTACCGGTGAACTGACAGAGCTGGACGATGCCGATAACCCGGTGGCGCTCGGACCGAGTTTTCTGGATTTCCCGCTTCACCTGAAGTATCGCTCTAAAAGGGTGAATAATTACCGGCCCTATGTGATCGGGGGACTGAATTTCCGGTACGATATGTCTGCGAAAAGGGAGTTTGACGGAGAATCCAACGAATACGTCAAGTTCAAGCCTGCCGACCTCTATGTGGAATTCGGTTTTGGAGTGGATGCCTACCTGCGTTATTTCAAGTTTGCTCCCGAGATCAAACTGGCAGTGGGTCTGAGGAATATTGTTTCAGACGAGGGGCGACCACCTCATTTCCAGTTCGTGGAATCGATCGACCGGGCCACCTCCTACATAGTGATGCTCAATTTCCACTTCGAGTAGCCCCCGGTAACTGCCCGGCCCGTCGATATTCCGAACAGACCACTGCCGCGGAAGAGGCCACATTCAGAGATTCTGAACCATGCTTTCCTTTACTGAATGCGGGGATGGAGATTCGCTTCTTTATATAACGGCTGAGGCTCGCTGAAAGCCCCGTCGATTCGTTCCCGAAGAGGATCAGCGGAGCGTTTTCCCAACGGATATGGTAGATGTCCTCGCCTTCAGGAAAGGTCCCGTAAACAGGTTTTCCGGACAACTCCGGGAGTTCCGTCAATGCCCCGATGTCGGTGACATGTACCTGAATCCGGGTGATGGCACCCATGGTGGCCTGGACCACCTTCGGATTATAAAGGTCCACCGAATCGGGAGTGCAGACCAGGTGGCGGAAGCCGAACCAGTCGGCTGACCGGATAATGGTGCCCAGGTTTCCGGGATCACGGATCGATTCAAATCCCAGCAGCGGTTCGTGGCGCAGGGATTCCCAGGAGGTTTGTGACTCCGGCTTGGAGACCATGGCAAGTACCCCCGGAGGGGTGATCAGGGAGGAGAGTTTTTTCATCTCGGCGGGTGTGACTTCCGAGAGGGGGCAGGCTGATATTTCCAGAAGCGGCCTGTGCCGACCGATCCAGTCCCCGGTGGCATAGATCCGGATGATCTGATGTGCTCCCGAATAGTCTGCCCGGATCAGTTCACCGACCAGCTTATCGCCTTCGGCAAGATAGATTCCATGGCGGTCCCTGTGTTTCTTCATGTGAAGAGCACGGATCAATTTAACCTGGGATTGGGAGATCATTTTTCCGCAGTGGTTGCCCTGTAAAGATGAGAAATATATCGGCAGCAGTAAAATTCTTATTTTTGCCTTCTAAATCGATCTGTTGAAGAAAAGTATCTCATACCTGCTGTTCCCGCTATTCACATTTCTTATCTTTTCCTGCAATGCCACTAAATTTGTGCCGGAGGATGAGTACCTTCTTCATGACTACCGGATCGATGCCGGACAGGGTGATTACAACAAGAGGGAGCTGGATGATTTTATCAAACAAAAACCCAACAAACGGATTCTTTTCTGGAAGTTTTATCTCTCACTGTATAACCTCTCCAATCCGGAAAAAGAAAACTGGTTCCACAACTGGCTCAGGAGGATCGGAGAGCCTCCCGTGATCTATGATGAGGTATTGAAGAACCGTTCGTCCGAGCAGCTTTCCCTCTATATGCGCAACCGGGGTTTTTACGATGCAGAGGTATCCGACACGGCCATTTTTCAGCGGAAACGGGCCGAGGTGGAGTACCGTGTCATTCCCAACACTCCTTACACGATCAGAGATATCAACTACTTTTTTCAGGATGCCAGCCTTTCCGGACTGGTGCTGGCCGATACCACCTCCAGCCTTGTAAAAAGGGATGATCCTTTCGATGTGGAGGTGCTTCAGGAAGAGAGGGAGCGGATCGAAAGTCTGCTGAGGAATCAGGGCTATTACAACTTCAGCAGAGATTTCATCTATTACGATGCCGACAGTTCACTCGACAGCTATCAGGTCGATCTTACCCTGGTGATCCGTAACTTCCCCGGGCAGGACAACTCCGGAAGGCTGATCAGGACCACTCATCCGGTTTACCGGATCAGGGATGTATACATGGTGACCGACTTCAATGCCATGGCCGGGGACACTCCTTCATCCCGACAGAAAGACACCCTGGCCTACGACAGTGTTTTCGTAGTGTTCGGCGACCATCCCAATATCCGTCCTTCCATGGTCACCCAGAAGAACTACATAATTCCGGGTTCCCTTTTCGATGCCTCCGACGTAGCACGCACCTATCGCAACCTTTCCTCGCTCAGTGCATTTCAGATGGTGGATATCCGTTTCAATGAGCTGGATGGGGGAAATGAGCGAATGCTCGATTGCGAGGTGCTGATCGTTCCGGCTGTTCGTCAGTCTTACGCCCTCAAAGTGGAGGGGACCAACTCGGGGGGGAATATCGGTGCGGCTGCCAACCTCAGTTATCAGCACCGGAACCTTTTCAGGGGATCGGAACGGTTCGACCTCTCGTTCAGGGGTGCCATTGAAACTCTGAGCGAATCCAGTACTGCCAGCGATACCGTGTCGGGTTCACTGGGTCTGATGCAGGAATTCGGAGTGGAAGCGCGATTAAGGTTTCCGGTTTTCCTGCTCCCGTTCAGAACCGATCAGTTTATCCGGAAATACAACCCCCAGACCAATATTCGGCTCTCCTACAATTTTCAGAAAAGACCCGATTTCATCCGTACCATCGCCAATGCTTCATTCGGGTACGAATGGATGCAGACTCCCAACCTGACCCACCGTGTGTTCCCTGTGGAAGCCAGCCTGATCCTCACTCCCTTCAAATCGCAGGAGTTTCAGGACTGGCTGGAGGGGAAGTATCTGTTCTACAGCTATGAGCCCCATCTGATCGTCGATACCCGCTATTCCATGATCTGGTCCAATCAAAAGGTACTCAAGAACCAGAGCTTCCAGGCGATCAGGTTCAACGTGGAGACGGCCGGTAATCTGCTATATACCGGATTCAGGTTGCTGGGGCCCGATCAGGGCGATGAGAAGTATCAGCTGCTGGGGGTCAATTTCGCTCAGTATCTGAGAGCCGATATCGACTTCCGCAGCTACACCTATCTGTATGAGGATATCAGTTTGGTGCTGAGGGGATTTGCAGGAGCAGGCTATGCATACCTGAATTCCACCGCCATGCCGTTCGAAAAGCAATATTTTTCCGGAGGCGCCAACAGTATCCGCGGATGGCAGGTGAAGAATCTGGGTCCCGGCTCTTTCCGGGATCCGGAAGATACACCCTATCCCAACCAGACGGGAGATGTGAAGCTGGAGGCAAACATGGAGTACCGGTTTAAGCTTTTCTGGAAACTGGAAAGTGCTCTTTTCCTGGATGTGGGGAACATCTGGTCGCTGTCACCGGAAGACGACCGCCCGGGTGCCGGATTTGAGTTCAACAGCTTCTACCGGGAACTGGCTGTCGGAACCGGAGTAGGGGCGAGGATGGTCTTCAGTTTCTTTATATTCCGGTTCGATCTGGGGATTCCGCTCCGCAGTCCCTACACCATCGGAGGGTCTCACTGGCTGCCCGGAAATTCGGGGATATCGGGACGCGACCTCACATACAATATCGCCATCGGTTATCCCTTCTGACTGGGTTGATATTACCAATAATTATTCTAATTTTGTTCGCTCGAAATCACATACCCAAATCATTAATAAATCAGATCATGTCCAGTAAGATTTTAGATGTCGTGAAACCCGGTGTTGTTACGGGTCAGGATGTACAGAAGGTACTCTCCATCGCCAGGGATCAGGAGTTCGCCATGCCGGCGGTCAACGTTGTGGGAACCAACTCTGTGAATGCGACCATCGAAGCGGCCAGCGAGGTCCGCTCTCCGGTCATTATTCAGTTTTCCAACGGGGGAGCGGTTTTTTTTGCCGGGAAAGGGCTTTCCAATGAGAACCAGAAAGCAGCCATTGCCGGCGCGGTCAGCGGTGCAAAACATGTCCATTACATGTCGGAGGAGTACGGGGTGCCGGTAATACTTCATACCGACCATGCCGCCAAGAAACTTCTTCCCTGGATCGACGGTCTGCTGGAGGCCGGTGAAAGGCATTTTGAAAGGTACGGAAAATCGCTGTTCAGCTCCCACATGCTGGATCTCTCCGAAGAACCCCTTGAAGAGAACATCGGGATCTGTAAGAACTACCTGGAGCGCATGAGTAAAATGGGTATGACACTGGAGATTGAACTGGGCGTGACCGGCGGCGAAGAGGATGGTGTGGATAATACGGGGCTCGACAACTCACTTCTGTATACCCAGCCCGAGGATGTGGCCTATGCATATGAAGAGCTCTCCGGGGTGAGCGATCAGTTCACCATTGCCGCCTCTTTCGGAAATGTACATGGAGTTTATAAACCGGGAAATGTCAAGCTGACCCCCAAGATACTGGACAACTCGCAAAAATTCGTGGAGGAGAAATACGGTCTCGGCAAGAAGCCGCTCTATTTTGTTTTCCACGGCGGATCCGGCTCTTCCCAAAAGGAGATCCGGGAAGCGATCAGTTACGGGGTGATCAAGATGAACATCGATACCGACACCCAGTGGGCTTTCTGGGACGGTATTCGCAGGTTCGAAGCCTCCAACCGCGGTTATCTGCAGGCTCAGATCGGGAATCCGGAAGGGGAGGACAAGCCCAACAAGAAGTATTATGATCCCCGGAAATGGCTCAGGGAAGGTGAAGTATCGATGATCGAGCGCCTGAAGGTGGCATTTGATGATCTGAACTGCATCGACAGGTTATAGAGTATGCTTCCGGGCGGCTCAGGGGAAAGGGACAGCTTCACCTCCAGATTCGGGGTGATCGCAGCGGCTGCAGGTTCGGCTATCGGTCTGGGTAACATCTGGAGGTTCCCTTATGTGCTGGGGCAGAACGGGGGAGGAGCTTTCCTTCTGATTTATCTTCTGTTCATAGCAGCCATCGGACTCCCGGTGATGATGTCCGAATTCGTGATAGGCCGGTCGGCACAGCGCAATCCCGTGGGCGCCTTTAAAAGACTGGCACCGGGCAGACCCTGGCATCTGGTGGGCCTGCTGGGGGTCGTTTCCGCATTCATTATTCTAGCTTTTTACACGGTGGTTGCCGGCTGGACACTGGAATACCTGGTTCAGTCGGTGAAGTGGATGGCGCTTTCCGGCAAGATCGGTTTTGCCGAAATGACCAACGACGACCTCCGCAGGTTTTTCAGCGGGCATTACGAATCGTTTGTGAGCGGTATCTGGCGCCCGGTGGTCTGGTTCGCTGTGATGATGTTCTTCACCGGTTTTATAGTAGCCTCCGGTGTAAAGAACGGTATCGAGAAATATGCCAAGGTGCTGATGCCTTTCCTGCTGGTTCTTCTGCTGGTTCTGGTGATCCGGTCGGTTACCCTGGAGGGTGCAGGCGAGGGGCTGGTCTTTCTTTTTAAACCCGATTTCACAGCGATCGTAAAAGCACCATTGAAGGTTATTGTGGAAGCGCTGGGTCAGGCATTTTTCTCGCTCTCCATCGGAATGGGCACCCTGATTACCTACGGATCCTATATCCGCAGGAAAGAGAACCTGGCCAATACGGCAGTGAATGTGGCCATGGCCGACACCTTTATCGCGGTGGTGGCAGGAATGGCCATCTTCCCGGCTGTTTTTGCATTCGGGATCAATCCCGGGGAAGGACCGGAACTGGTCTACATCACCCTTCCGGTGATCTTTCAGAGTATGTCCGGCGGACTGATCTGGGCGTTCATGTTCTTCCTGCTGCTCTGTTTTGCGGCTATTACTTCCACCATTTCTGTGCTGGAGGTCATCGTGGCCTATTTTTCGGAGCAACTTCAGATGTCGAGAAAGAGATCAGTTTTGCTGGCTGTCTTTTCGGTGGGCCTGCTGGGGATCCTCTGCACCGTATCGCCCGATGTTTTCAATGTGTTCAATTCTTCACCCGATCTCCTTCTTCCCCTGGGAGGCTTCTTCATTGTGGTCTTTATCGGCTGGTTCCTGTCGGGTAAAGAATCCAGAGCGGAGCTCTCCAGTGACGGCGCCTTCCGGATCCGTTATTACCGGCTGTTTATGTTTCTGGTGAAATTCGTTGCTCCGCTGGCCATTGCCATGCTGTTTGCCCTGGGGGTTTACAGCCGGATGGTCACCCTGTTCCCCTCACTGGGCTGATCCGGAGACGGCTGCCTCTTCGGTTTCTCATTCTATTCGGGCATCCCGGGTTAGATTTTCATATCCCATGGGCTGATAAAGAGTTTCAGGGTACATCCACTGTTAGATGAAACGTCCGTATTTCAGGGAGTGGTATCTGTTGCCCGGGGGTGAAAAGCGAGCCCTTCTGCTTGTGGGTGCCTTCCTGCTGGCATCCGTCGGGGTAAGGGTGGCAGTGAATGCCCTGCCTGAAAAGGAACCGCCCGGAATGGAACAATTCCTGCGGGAATGTCAGTTGCTTTCTGAGGAGTTGGAAAGGGCAGGCGAGAAACGAGATCCGCTGCACCATACGGAACTGTCGGCCGTTCCCCGCCGGAAGCCCCCTTCAGGACAGTCCGGACCGCCCATTGATCTCAACAGCGCCGATTCGGCCAGCCTGCTTCCGCTGCCGGGAATCGGTCCGGTACTGGCAGGGAGGATCGTAAAGTACAGGGATCTGCTCGGTGGATACTACAGGGTGGATCAGCTGCAGGAGGTCTATGGGTTGAGCAATGAGACCCTGGACAGGATCAGGAGCCGGTTGAAGACCGATACAGCAGCTCTGCGGAGGATCGATCTCGACACCGCCGGGTTCAGGGAGCTTTTGCGTCATCCCTACCTGGACCTGGAGCAGGTGAAGTCCTTTGTGCGGTTCAGAGATTATACAGGCCCGCCTCTGATACCGGAGCAGCTGAGAGAAAACCATATCTGGCCCGATTCGGTCCTCGCACGAATTTCGCCTTATCTTTCACCGGGGGTTGACTAAGATCCTTTTTTTTTATAATTTGGTAAATGATAGATGTATTGTCAAAATTCCTGGGTTAATCATATAACAAACTGTTCGACTTCGGTCATTTTCAATCAATATTTATCGGGTTGAGTTGAAAATCTGGATATGAATTCCTACCTTTGCGGCTCGAAATTAAAACACGATTGAAATGATTGTTATTCCCATCAAAGAGGGTGAGAATATTGAGAGGGCTCTGAAGAAATTCAAGCGCAAATTTGAGAAGACCGGTGTGGTGAAGGAGTTGAGGAACCGTCAAGCCTTTACCAAACCGTCAGTTGTCAAGCGCCAGCAGAAGCTGAAAGCCATCTATATCCAGCAGTTGCAGCAGGAGGAGGATTAAATCCCGGGGTTTTGGCAGGAGTTGTTTGACTGCCCATGACCAGGATAGAAGTTTTTCTGAGATATCTGCAGGCGGAAAAGCGGTATGCGACCCATACCGTCCGCGCGTATAAAAACGATCTGCTCCAGTTCCGTGCTTTCTGCATCGAAATGGGGCATGAAGAGATGGATCTTCACCACCGGACCATCCGCTCCTGGGTGGTCCATCTGATGGACAATCACTACTCCAACCGTTCGGTCCATCGGAAACTCACTTCACTGAGGACATTCGCCAGGTACCTTATCCAGCAGGGAGAGCTTCAGTCTAATCCTCTGGACCGGGTCCTGAAACCCCGTCTGAACAAACGCGTACCGGCCTTCGTTGAGGAGGGCCAGATGGATATGCTGCTGGAGGATTATGATTTCGGAGACGATTTCTCAGGGATCAGGAACAGGTTGATCATGGATCTGCTCTACCAGACCGGTATGAGGCGAAGCGAACTGGTCGGATTAAAGCTCGCCTCGCTGGACCTGGAGGGAATGCAGCTGAAAGTGACCGGTAAACAGTCGAAGGAACGGATCCTTCCACTGCATGGTAAGCTGGTGGACTCTGTTCAGAAATACCTCGTTCTCAGAGAAGAGGTGGTCAGCGGTTCCGGGGAGGATTCCCTTCTGGTCACCGAAAAAGGAAAGGCCGTTTACGACCAGCTGATTTACCGGATTGTCCGGAGGTACCTAGCCATGGTTACCACCCTCGGAAAGAAAAGTCCCCATGTACTTCGGCACACCTTTGCCACTCATATGCTCAATAACGGGGCTGACCTTCAGGCAATCAAAGAATTACTCGGGCATGCGAACCTTTCAGCCACACAGGTGTATACTCATAACACATTCAAGAAACTAAAATCCGTATATAATCGAGCCCATCCCCGGGCCTAAAAAAAGAAGGAGGTACCTATGAATTTAAAGATGCATTCGATTCGATTTGACGCTGATCAGAAGCTGTTGGATTTCATCGACACGAAGGTGAAGAAGCTGCCTACGGTATACGATGACATCCTGGGTGCTGAAGTATTCCTCAGACTGGATAGAGACTCCGCTGACCGGGAGAATAAGCTGGTAGAGATTAAGCTTGATGTGAAGGGGCACACCGTATTTGCCAAGAAGCAGTGCAAGACTTTCGAGGAAGCTACCGATCTTTCCATCGACGCTATAAAACGACAACTGGTTAAACGAAAGGAAAAAATCAGGAAGAAATAGCCTGCAATAACCTGGTGAAAAGGCTGCTTCGGCAGCTTTTTTTTTGCCCTGGAAAAAAGAGAGATATATTTTTGTGCGGTACACAAAATATTCATACATTTGCGAACCGATTTTGGAGGGTCTATCTA
>CAZOHA010000022.1:0-21017 GCA_964579515.1 uncultured Bacteroides sp.
GCAGGCGCCACTGTGGTCAATATTCCCGATACCACCGGTTACACCCTTCCTGAAGAGTATGGAAAGAAAATCAAATACCTGGTCGAACACGTGCCCAATATCCACAAGGCAGTCATATCGACCCATTGCCATAACGATCTGGGGATGGCCACCGCCAACACCATCAGCGGGGTGATCAACGGTGCCAGGCAGGTGGAGGTGACCATGAACGGGATAGGAGAGAGGGCAGGGAACACCTCCCTGGAGGAGGTGACCATGATTCTGAAAAGCCGCAAGCATCTGAATCTGATCACCGACATCAATCCCAGGCAGATATACCGGACCAGCCGGCTGGTTTCCACCCTCATGCGGATGCCCGTTCAGCCCAACAAGGCGATCGTGGGCAGGAATGCATTTGCCCATTCGTCGGGGATCCACCAGGACGGGGTGCTGAAAAGACGGGAGAATTACGAAATTATCAATCCTAAAACGGTGGGCATCAACGAATCTGCCATCCTCCTCACTGCCAGGAGCGGAAGAGCGGCCCTCAAGCACCGGCTGGAAAAACTGGGCTATAAGTTCACCAAGGAGGCTTTGGACTCCATTTACGAGGAGTTCCTGAAGCTGGCCGACTCGAAAAAGGAGATCATCGACGAAGATCTGAAAGTGCTGGCCGGTGCCAGTGCAAGGGATATCCAGCGGAACCTGCATCTGAACCATCTGCAGGTGCTCTGTGGCAAGGGAACCTCTCCGGTGGCCACGGTCCACCTGGTCTGGGACCGTGTGTGTCACTCGGCCACCGCCGAAGGAAACGGTCCGGTCGACGCCTCCATCAATGCGGTCAAAGAGATCCTGAAAAAGAAGGTCAGGATTGAGGAATTTCTGATCCAGGCGATCACCCGGGGAAGTGATGATCTGGGCAAGGTGCATATGCAGGTGGAACACAAAAATGTGGTCTATTACGGCTTCTCGGCTTCCACGGATATCATCACCGCTTCGGTGGAGGCATTTATCGATGCCATGAGCCAGATTGTCTGACCCTGCCGGTTAGAACTTCAAAATCTCCTCCATATGGCAGGGGCGGTTCAATTGCGGGACCTGTGGATACCCCGGTTAAGTTTATGTTAACCGGGCAGCTTTCCCTGATATCATCACTCTTTCATGACGGGATCTGACATTTTCCGGATTCAATTGTTATTCTTTCCATATGAAGAGTTTTTCAATAGGAATATCAGGTGGCATATTGCTCCTTTTTATATTATCCCTGCCGCTGGACGCCAGAACCACGGTGAGCGGGTATGTGCGCGACGCCGATACCGGAGAAGAATTGATTGGTGCCAATGTGGCCATCTATGAAACGGGCAGCGGTACCATTACCAATACATACGGATATTTCGCCCTGTCGCTTGAGCCGGGCTTCTACACCCTGGTGATCTCTTATGTGGGTTATGTGACAGAAACCCGTCCGGTGACTCTCTCAGAGGACATGCAGCTGAATTTCGAGTTGGAGAAGAAAGCAGAGCAGCTCGGGGAGGTCACCGTCACCGCAGAGGCCGGCAATGCCAATATTACCAGGCTGGAAACCGGCTCCGCCCAACTGCCCATCCAGTCGATCCGCCGCGTTCCGGCGCTTCTGGGGGAGGTGGATATCATCAAGGCGATTCAGCTCCTGCCCGGGGTACAGGTGACCAGTGAAGGATCCTCTGGATTCAGTGTGCGGGGTGGAAGTCCCGACCAGAATCTGATCCTGCTGGATGAAGCCACGGTATATAATGCATCCCACCTTCTCGGATTTTTTTCCGTTTTCAATAACGATGCCATTAAAGATGTCAAGCTTTACAAGGGGGATATCCCGGCCAGTTCGGGAGGGCGACTGGCTTCCTTGCTGGATATCCGTATGAAGGAGGGGAATAACCGACAGTTCAGTGCAACGGGAGGTGTGGGGACTATCTCCAGCCGTCTCACGCTGGAGGGACCCGTTTTTACGGAAAAGGCCTCCTTCCTTTTGTCGGGAAGGCGCACCTATGCTGACATTTTTCTTCCATTGGCCAGAGACACTGCCGTGCGGGACAACTCTCTCTTTTTCTATGACCTGAACGGAAAGGTGAATTACGTGATCAACGATAGAAACAGGATCTACCTTTCCGGCTACTTCGGGAAAGATGTTTTCGCCAACGATTTCGCAGGGATGTATTTCGGTAACCGGACCTTCACCCTGCGATGGAACCACCTGTTCACTCAGAAACTGTTCAGCAACTTCACCCTGGTCAATTCTCACTATTTTTACGATCTCGGCACCCCTGAAGAGGAGGTGCCCTACTTCAACTGGCTCTCCTTCCTGGATGATTACGGATTCAAAGGTGATTTTATCTGGTACCCGTTACCCGACCATACCTTCCGTTTCGGGCTCTCCGGTATCTATCACATTATCAAACCGGGCATTATCACCACCGAGGGACAGGAGGGAAATGATATCGAGAACCGGCTCTCCGACAACTATGCCCTGGAAAACGGGCTCTACTTTTCGGCCGAATCCAAATTCGGGGACCGGCTGGGAGTGCGGTACGGTCTCAGGTACTCCTCCTTTCACAACATTGGTGAAGCGACGGTTTTCGAATACAACGACTCTTACCAGGTCACCGATTCGACCCGATATGACAAAGGGGAGTTCTTCAACACCTATCACGGACTGGAGCCCAGGATCGCGCTGAACTTTGTCATCAACGAGAAGCAATCGGTGAAGTCCAGTTACTCCAGGACACGCCAGTACCTGCAGCTGGCCAGCAACTCCTCTGCGGGCACTCCCCTGGATATCTGGTTTCCTGCTTCTCCCAATATCCGTCCCCAGGTCTCCGATCAGGTATCGGTGGGCTATTTCAGGAACTTTCTGGACAACCGTATCGAATCCTCCCTGGAGCTCTACTATAAAAAACTGACCCACTCCATCGATTTCAGGGACCATGCACAGTTACTGCTCAATCCCAGGCTGGAGGGTGAGCTGCGGATAGGGGAGGCCACTTCTTACGGAGCCGAGGTCTATGTGAAGTACGATGCAGGTGGATTCTCGGGCTGGCTCAGTTACACCTGGTCAAGGACCCTCAGGGACATTCCCGGGATCAACGATGGAAGGCCCTATCCGGCGCCCTATGACAAGCCGCATGATCTGGCCCTTGTCACCAGTTACGACCTTACTCCCCGGATCGGCGTTGCGGCCAACTGGATCTACAGCACAGGGATCCCGTTTACGCTGCCCTCGGGAAGGTATTCCATCCAGTGCAATATACTACCGGTATACACCGGCAGGAATGAATACCGGCTTCCCGATTATCACCGGCTCGACCTGGCGGTGACGGTGAAAGGAAAGGATAAGCCCGGCAGGCGATGGAGGGGGGAGTGGAATTTCTCTGTCTACAATGCCTATGCGAGAAAAAATGTCTGGACCCTCAATTTCGTGCAGGACAGCGAAAACCCCGATGTCACCTATGCGGAAATGACCTACCTCTTCTCCATTATCCCTGCCATCACCTATAATTTCACCTTCTGATGAGAACCCGCCTGAATACAGCCGTCCGTTTCACCGCTCTCTTCCTGGGGCTGGCTCTTGTTTCCTGTACAGAACGGATCGACATTGAACTCGATTCCACCTTCCGCAGGCTGGCGGTCTATGGTACCGTAACGACCGATTCGGTCCGGCACAGCGTGGAACTGACCACCTCCAGCGATTATTTTTCAAATATGCCCCCGCCCCCCGTCAGTAACGCGCTGGTGGAACTCCGATTTGACGGGAAAACCACCCGGATGGAGGAGTTAGACACCCTTCCGGGAGTCTACCGGGTTCCGGCCGCCTTCCGCGGAATTCCCGGTGTCAGTTACACCCTGCTGATCAGTGAAGTGGATGTGGACGGTGACGGAGTCTCCGAGCAATACAGCGCCGAGAGCACCATGCCGGACCTGCCCCGCCTCGATTCCATCGGTCTCAACTATTTTCGCAGTCCTTTTGTAACGGGGTACCAGGTGGTCATGTTCGGACAGGATTCACCCGAACGCGAATGGTACCGGTTCACCCTTCGAAAGAACCGGGTCCTTCTCACCGACCAGCTGGAGGATATCACGGTACAGCCGGACGACCTCTTCAACGGTAGCTATATATTCGGGCTTCCTGTGGGATTTCTGTCGGAGGACGATCCGGAGGAGTCACCTCAACCCGGTGATACGGTCACGTTTGAACTGAGCGGCACCGATCAGGCATACTATCAATTCGTAATCGATGCGCAGCTGGAACTGTTCGGTAACAATCCGCTTTTTTCAGGCCCGCCTGCCAATGTACGCTCCAATATCTCCAACCAGGGAAAGGGGATCTTTGCTGCCATCTCCGTCAGTCGCGCTTCCGCCATCGTTCCGGCCCGGTAATACCCGCTATTCACCGACCGGAAGGTATAAACCAAAAGGAACCGCCTCATAATGACTTATGAGACGGTTCCCCGCTTTCACTGACTCCATTATTTGATTCTAATACAGTCCGATCTGCCTCCTGTTCTTGACAATGATCTCCGGTATACCGTCGAAGGTGGTGATCAATCCGGTGACGGTCACGTGCTCTCCCAGGAAGTAGCGCTCCGGTCTCCAGCTGAACCTTCTGGCCACATCGCCCGGAAGAACAATGGTGAACTGGTGGCGGGGATAGTCGCCTCCGAAAAAAAGAAGATAATCATCGGTCTCTCTGTTGTGCCAGGTAGCGTAAACCCTTCCGTACACCATGGCCACCTCACCCAGGCTGTATCTGGCCTCGAAGGCAGAGAGGGTCCGGATCCTGTATCCGTAATCATACCGCCATCTGTAATCGGGGTACCACCTGCGGTAGTCCCTGTACATGCTCCTGGTCCATACAATGTGAGTGCTGGCGGGATAGTAGAGGACCCTGTAGTTGTGAACATGTGTATCGAAGTGATAATTGAACCTGACTTTCTTTGCAGGGTAGACGTAGTGATAGTGATGCCCGCTGTAATACCGCTCGGAGGTGTATTTGTTGGGCTTCCGGCGAACAGGTGCCCTTCCGTCCGCATAGACACGTGTTCCGGGCTTTTTGTAGTCACTGCGGGGATTGTGGGGCGTGCTGATGCTAACAGGCTTTCGTGACCTGGTCACCTCGGGCCTGCGCTGGGCAGGCTCCTGACGGACCTGGCGCTTCACGGTGGTGCTGCGCTGGGGCTCCTGGCGCCTGACATTCGTGTTCCCGGACCGCTGGGTGTCCTTCCTTTCGATTTCACGCCGTTCCCTGGTCTGTGCTTCCATGCCCTGTGCAGCAAAGACCAGCGCGATCAGCAAAATGGCGGTATATGGTGCAGTTTTCATGATTTCCTGGTTTTAACCGTTCAACGTGTTTGACAGATGAAAATCAAATTCAGTGCCAAAAACTGGAAGTGTCCACGGAACACTCGGTAATATTATCAGTCAAACAATTGATAACCAGACGAATCATAAAAAAGAAAATCCCCGTCCGGGTAAGGGCGGGGACCTTCAGATACAGATTCAGCTTTAGGGTTAGTGACTATGCAGTGTAGTCTGTTACACTCGTCATACAGACAAATATATGGCATTCTCTCAAAAATCCAAATTCCTTGTGCTGATCTTTACTGATGGAGGGTATTTATCCTGACCTTTTCGGTATCCATGACAGGAGCGTACCGGTGCGACCGTTATCCGTTGTTGCGCGTCATTAACACAGTCAATGGTCACCCGGTTCAGGAGTGGGGAGGATAATCAACTGAACTGAAAACTGTAGCCTCATAGGTATAAATCTCTGCTGTGTGCCAGCCTTCCCAGCCGATGCCAGCCTTGTATTTCGAACAGTTTCCCAGGAATTCCTCCGTGTTCCAGCCCTGCCGGATGGCTACCTGTGGCAGAAAAGTCCCCCTGCATGAACCTTTTTGAATGATGATCCCGTGTCTCCCAAGTTCTATCTGAGAGGGATCCACGATCCGTTCCCGGGGAGAGAGGACACTGATCTCAATGATCATTTCAGAAAGCTGCTGTTCTGTTAAAGAGTCAAAGCGGCTGTCGAGGAATGCGGCGGATATGGCCATCTGTTCCGTATTTCTGGTGAGTAACTCATCCTCGCAGAAAGTACCGATGCACCCCTTCAGCTCGTCACCAAAGTACACTGAGACAAATACTCCGCATCTTACAGATTCCGGCAGGTCGTTCGGATGGACGGAGGTACGCCTTCCCCGTATGCCATGGCGCTCTTCAATGGCGCTATGGGCAAGGGTAATCAGGGCATTTTTTTCTGAAGGACTGAGGATCATCGGAAGATCACCAGGGATAAATAATCCACCACCTCGCTGGAGGGTATCACCTCCCCCGAGTGGCCTCTTGCTATTATATGCAGGGAGTATTCCGGATCATATGCGCGGGCATACTCCATCAGCGCCATAATAGGTCCGTACCCGCAAATCGAAATTCCGTGTTCTCTCACACCTTGCTCCACACCACGGCTGTCCCTGGAGAGGATTCTCTCCAGGACCAGATCGTCATTCCTGCGACCCTCCTCCGGATTGAGAAAATGGGAGAAATCACAAGAAGCCAGGACCATCAGTTTCCGGCGGGTTCTCCTGGCCGCCTCCACAATCCCGGAAGCGATCCTGCATGCATTCTCATAAGTCTGGTCTCTGACGCAGATGGGAACAATGGAAAACCCTTCCTCCAGGTAATACTGCATAAAGGGGACGATCACCTCGGCCGAATGCTCCCTTACATGGGCCAGATTGTCAAATGGCAGGTCCATATGTGAAGCCAGCTCCCGGTCAACGGGGATCTCACCCACCGGGTTCATCCAGGATCCGGCACTGTCGATCGCAATCTCCTTACCGATACCCGTATGGTTCGGGTGTACAATAATATAGGTCTGGGTCTGCTGTTTCCGTCCCTGAAGCAGTTTAAAGAAGGGAACCGTCTGGTGGCCCGAATAAACATGACCGGCATGCGGGATTATCCCGCCGTAGATATGGGCCGGTGTAATCTCGGGAAGGGGATAGCGTCCTTCCTCTTCAATAAGCCGGATCTGATCGAAGATCCCGGATCGGGTGGAGGGATAAAACCTGCCCTCCACGGCTGGCTGGCGTACTTTCATCGATCGTAACTAATAAAAGACTCCATTAACTTTCATATCGCACCTGTCGCAGGAACCGTCGCTGCCGATCCCTTTGACTTCCGCATGATAGAGGTTTCTGCTTATGAGCAGGTTACCGCAAACAGGGCAATATGTATGGCTCTGGAGTTGCGGGGTATTGCCGGGATACACGTACCTGATCCTCCTGCCGGCTATCTGAACGAAATGCCGGATGGTTTCCAGAGGAGTTGGGGAGGATTGAAGTCTGTGTCGGGGAAAATAGCGGCTCACATGTAAAATGGCGTCCTCCCCGCAGTGGTCGACGATCCAGTCGATCATCTCCTTCCACTCCTGGGGTTGATCGTTGTAGCCGGGTATCATCAGAAAGGTCAGCTCCAGGTGGGTGCCGCTACGGGCTATCAGCCTGATGGCTTCCAGTACAGGCTGAAGCCTGGAACCGGTCCTTCGTACGTAAAACTTATTGGTAAAGGCTTTCAAATCCACATTGAAGGCATCCATCAGGGGCAGAATCGCCTCCAGGGGCTCCCGGTTGATGAAACCATTGGTAACCATTACATTCTTCATGCCCTGCTCCCGGACCAGTTTCGCACATTCCAGCATGTATTCGAAATAGACGACCGGTTCATTGTAGGTATAGGCCAGGCCGATGTTTTCCCGGTGCAGCATCGCCTTCTGAACGATGTCCTCCGGATCACGGAAGGGCAACCTGGCTGTCACTCCCTGCTCCACCTGCGAAATTTCACAATTCTGACAAAAATCACAGGACATATTGCACCCGTAACTGCCGATGGAGAGGATCGACCGGCCCGGATAAAAATGGTATAATGGCTTCTTTTCCACCGGATCGGTGGCCACAGACGAGAGGATGCCGAAATTTTCTGTGAACAACTCACCATCCAGGTTGACACGCACACCGCATTTACCGTACTGACCGGGATTCAACAGGCAGTAATGAGGACATAACTGACACAGGACCTTCGACTTCTGCTTGCTGATGCCGAATTGAGCAGGCTGCATACACCTAAAGTTACAATTAATATTATTGGAAATCCAATCCCAAACAAAAGAGTCCGATTCAGGTTAACTACATACAGAGACATTAAACAGAAAACAATGGGTACAATAAATATCATCATTGCATCTATCATATTAAATTTGATCACCATGACAGGGATGGAAACCAATCAGGACAAAACCGAACAGGCCACCTTCGGAGGTGGATGTTTCTGGTGTGTGGAAGCCATATTCGAACGGGTGGAGGGAGTGCAGAAGGTCGTTTCCGGTTACTCGGGAGGGGATGTGAAGAATCCGACCTACCGGGAAGTGACATCGGGCCGGACCGGGCATGCAGAGGTGGTGCAGATCACCTACGATCCCGGGATGGTCAGCTACCTGGAATTACTGGAGATCTTCTTCAGAACACACGACCCCACGACACTGAACAGACAGGGCGCCGATGTGGGCACACAATACCGTTCGATTATCCTCTTTCACAATCCCTCACAGGAGGAGGAAGCCAGGCAGGTGATCCGGGATCTCGATCAGGCCAATATCTGGAATGATCCCGTTGTGACACAGGTGGAACCCTTCGAGTCTTTTTATGAGGCCGAACAGTATCATCAGGAGTATTATGAGAATAATCCGAATCAGGGATACTGCCGCCTGGTCATCCAGCCGAAAATTGAAAAATTTGAGAAACTGTTCCGAGATAAAATGAAGGAGTAGACAGAAGGTACTATTCGGGAAGGATCAACCGGAAGGCGGCGCCTTTGCCGGGTTCGCTCTCCACTTCAATTTTTCCCCGGTTCTTTTCAACGAACTCTTTACAGATGACCAATCCCAGGCCTGACCCGGCTTCACCGGTGGTGCCCGGTGTGGTCACCATCTCAGAAGAATCGAACAGTTTACCCTGAATATCCTGATGGATGCCGATACCTTCGTCCGAAACTAACACCACACATTCACCCGGCCTCTGCTCCGATGCAATATAAACCTTTCCGCCCGGAAAGCTGAATTTCACGGCATTCATGATCAGGTTCCTAAGCACCATATGGATCATGGCCCGGTCGGCCGTGACCACACACCTGCGGTCCAGTTTCACAGAAAAATCGATCCTTTTGTGCGCAATGTTGGGTTTCAGCTCCTTCAGACACTCATCCACCAGTTCCCTCATTTTTAGCTTCTCGGGCTGGAAATTCACCGAATGCATCTGTGACCGGGACCAGACCAGCAGATTCTCCAGCAGATCCTGGATCCTTCGGGTACCCTGAAGGATCTGAAGAAGATACTCCTTCTGGGTTTCCGGCGAGAACTGGTCGAAATTATCATAGAGTAGTTCCGAAAAACCAGCTACAGCAGATACCGGGTTCCTCAGGTCATGGGCCACCACGGAGAAGATCCGGTCCTTCGATCGGTTCAGCCTCTGCAGTTCCTTTTCCGATTCGCTCAGCCGCTGGAGTGTGCTGGATATCTGACGGTTGTTATTCTCGAGCATCAGATTGGTCCTCTTCTTGTTCCGAAGGTTCACCGCAATGATGATCAACAGGATCACCGTCAGGGCGATGAAGATGATGAACACCAGATTCAATGTCTTCTGGATCTGAGTTTCTGATTGCAGCTGCTCGATCTCACGGTCCTTGATCTCCTGCTCATAGCGGGCTCTCAGTTGGGCGATCTGCTCCGACTGGATCTCGTTGAAAAGCTCCTTGTAGAGAGTGTCGTAACGAAGCTGCCAGTTATATGCCGAGGCGTAATTGCTCGCGAAAGCATGGAGTTGGGCCAGCTCATCATAGGTCTCCAGCATGAGTTGCCTGAATCCTCGCTGCCGGGAGATCTGAAGTGCCCGGTGGAGATAAAAAAGTGCCGAATCCTGTCTCTCCATTCTGCCGTAGAGGGATCCCAGATGCATATAGACCCTGCCGGTCTGAAAGAGATTCTGCAGATCACGGGAGAGATCCAATCCCCTGAGCAGATAGCCGAGCGCCTGCTGATAGTCGCCTTTTTCCGAATGGACTCTGGCTGTATTGCTGTAAACCCCCGAAAGGACAGCAGAGGCAACCTCCGATCCCGAAGAGTCTATTTCAAGGATCTGCAATGCTTCATGGAAGTAGACCAGTGCGGAATCATACTGGCGCTTATCGTGGAGGATCAATCCGATCCGGTTCATGGCAGTTGCTTTTTCGGTGGCCAGATTCAGCTGCCTGAAAATCCTCAGCGAATTCATATAGTGCTTTTCTGCCTCCTCCAGATTTCCCATACGGTGTGAAACCGCACCCAGCCGGTTTTCCATCTGTGCCACCCCTTCCCGGTTTTCATCCCGTTCGTATGCATTCAGGCTTTGCAGATAATAGAAATAGGCCTCACTGAAATTGGCCAGTTCGAAAAAGATGTTGCCCAGCTGAAGGGCACAACCGGCAATGCCCTTAAGGTCCTCCATCTTAATGAACTCTTCATAGGCCTTTCGATAGTACAGAAGACTCTGCTGGTAGGATCCTTTCAACTGATAGATGCTGCCTTTGATCCTGTACAGGTCAGGCAGGCGGTTGCCGGGATCACTCTTCAGGTAGATCAGTTCCGCTTGATTGGCTAATGCCAGTGCGCTGTCGGGATATGAATCCCCTGTCTTCAGGGAAACTGCCAGCATACTGTCGGCCCTTTGAGGCTGGGCTGCCACCTGCAGAAAGGTATGAAGTATCAGCAAAAGTGGAATGAACAGCCGTATCATGGAGTTGTATTGCGCATTGCCATACCGTTCAAGGGTAAAGATACTTATTTTGGGATGAATTCTCCCATACCGGGATTCGCCATTGCACTATGCCCGGCCTCTGTGCCTACCTTTGATCGAAAACAAACATGATGCGATCCAATACGAAGTTCACCAGAGGCGAGGAGTTGGCCAATGCGATCTCGCATTTCACGGGGGCATTGCTGGGTGTGGCCGGGCTGGTGCTCATGTTGCACCAGTCGATACGTGGTGACGGAGATGGATGGCATGTGGTGAGTTCAGCCATTTTCGGGGCTTCCATGATCCTGTTGTACCTCTCTTCCACACTGACCCATTCACTTCCCATGGGAAAGTGGAAAGACTTTTTTTTCAATATGGACCGGATCGCCATCTACCTTTTAATCGCCGGCACCTACACGCCGTTTACCCTGATCACGCTCAGGGGCCCCCTTGGATGGACCCTGTTCGGGATCGAGTGGGGGCTGGCTCTGGCCGGTACGGTAATGATTCTTACCAGGCCCGGGGACTACAACAAAGGAGTGAACGGATTCTACGTATTCTCCTATGCTGTAATGGGATGGCTCATCCTGGTCGCCATTGTACCGGTGATCCGCACTCTTCCTTTGATGGGAAGTCTCTGGATCCTGACAGGCGGCCTGTGCTATACCCTTGGGATTTACTTTTTTAAACGGACCCGATTCAAATACCACCATCTGGTATGGCATCTGCTGGTCATGGCGGGGACCGTTTCACACTTTTTCGCTGTATTCTTCCATATCATTCCGGGCTGATCATGAGAAAGTGTAACAACTATTCGTGCATTTGGATATAATTTATTTTAACTTTGCACTGTTAATCATTTCAATTCATACAATGAAAGAAGGTAAAGTAAAATTTTTTAATGAGTCCAAAGGATACGGATTCATTAAGGACGTAGAGTCCGACGAGGAGTATTTCGTTCATGTCTCCGGCCTGGTCGACAAGATCAAAGAGGATGACGATGTGACTTTCGAACTCACTGAAGGGCGCAAAGGATTAAATGCAGTGAATGTCAAACTGATATAGTTGAACAGCTCATTTCGTGTTAATCTGAGCCCCCCGGAATTCCCGGGGGGTTTTTTTGTCCTTATTATTTTTCCGCATACTTTTAGGCAAATTCTCAGTTATGAAATACGATCGAAGGAAGTTCCTTGCCGGCTCTGCCGCAGCTGCCCTTGGTTTAACCCTGGATCTTCGCGGATCGGGAGGCCCTGGGATCTCCCCGAATAAAGGGGAAACCTTCACCGGAAAGCAGAGCTTGCCCTCCCTGGAGGGCAGAAAAATCCTGTACACCTATGGAGGATGGGACGGTCATGAACCCGAGCAGTCGGTATCTCTATTCAAGCCCTGGATGGAGAGTGAAGGTGCTTTGGTCGAGGTTTTCAATTCACTGGACCCGTATGCCGATGAAGCGTATATGGAAGAGATCGATCTGGTGATCCAGGTCTTCACTATGGCCGAGATTTCCAAAGATCAGGAAAAAGGATTGCTGCAGGCAGTTCGAAACGGAACCGGCATCGCAGGATGGCACGGAGGGCTGTGCGATGCCTTCAGGAATAACGTGGCCTACCAGTTCATGACAGGAGGACAGTGGGTGGCCCATCCGGGAGGGGTGATCGATTACAGTGTGCAGGTGGTGGACCAGGAGGACCCTGTCACCAGGGGGCTCGGTGAGTTCCATATGCACAGCGAGCAGTATTACATGCATGTGGATCCCAACATGAAGGTACTGGCCACCACGACATTCAACGACGAACATGCCGACTGGATCGGAGGATGCACCATGCCGGTGGTCTGGAAGAAGATATATGGAAAGGGCAGGGTATTCTACAGCTCTCTGGGTCATGTGATGAAGGATTTTGAAGTTACTGAAGCACTGGAGATTATGAAGAGGGGAATCCGCTGGGCCTCAGCGAGCAGGTATGATCCGCCGGAATCATGGATCAACCAGGTGTATGGAAGCTGACGAAACCCTCATCCACTGAATGGGAACTATTTTCGGATGAATGGAGTTGGAGATACCGATTTATTTCCTATTTTCGAAAAATCTGCTGTATAACACATCATAGATGGTGAAAACAGACCATATCAGAGGCTGGCGATGGCGGTGGTGGCATACCCCTGTGGCTGTTTCGCTGGCTGTGATCGATGTGTAACTCATAGGAAACATCATAGATGATGCGGGGCAGGTCCGGTGACACTGCCCCGTTTTTTTGTAACCTCTAAAACCATAGCAATGAGCAAATTGAAGAAAATTACTCTGGAAGAGCACGAAATGCCCCGTCAATGGTACAATCTGGCGGCTGATCTTCCCGGGACGATGAATCCGCCGCTGGGACCCGACGGCAAGCCCATTGGTCCTGAAGCACTGGCTCCGGTGTTCCCCATGAACCTGATCGAACAGGAGGTCAGCATGGAGCGATGGATCGATATCCCCGAAGAAGTTCTGGAATTGCTCAGCATCTGGCGCCCTGCCCCCCTGGTAAGGGCTTATGCCCTGGAGGAAGCGCTGGGAACTCCGGCGAGGATCTATTATAAAAATGAAAGCCTCTCTCCGGCCGGAAGCCACAAACCCAACACCGCCATACCCCAGGCCTGGTACAACAAGGAGTTCGGAATCAGAAAGCTTACCACCGAAACCGGGGCAGGCCAGTGGGGAAGTGCCCTTTCGTTTGCCTGTTCATTGCTGGATATGGAATGCCGGGTATTCATGGTCAGGGTCAGTTTCGACCAGAAGCCATTCAGAAAGTTAATGATGCAGGCGTGGGGAGGAAAGTGCGTGGCCAGCCCCAGTCCGGAGACCCGGGCGGGACGGGCAGTCCTTGAAAAGTATCCCGACACCCCCGGCAGCCTGGGCATTGCCATCAGCGAGGCAGTGGAAGCGGCGGTGACCGACGAGACCGGGCAGACCCGCTACTCCCTGGGCAGTGTCCTGAACCACGTCATGCTGCACCAGACGATCATCGGGCTGGAGGCCAAGAAACAGCTGGAAAAAATCAATGAGAAGACCCCCGATGTGGTAATCGGCTGTGCGGGTGGCGGCAGTAATTTTGCCGGGCTCAGCTTTCCGTTTATGCTCGATAAGATCCACGGCGCAGAGATCGATATCATCCCGGTGGAACCGGCCAGCTGTCCAACGCTCACCAAGGCACCCTTTACCTACGACCATGGCGACCTGGCCAAAATGACTCCCCTTCTGGCCATGTACTCCCTTGGGCACGAATTCATTCCTCCGCCCATCCATGCAGGGGGACTGAGGTACCACGGGATCGCCCCGCTGATCAGCCATGCTGTTAATCAGGGGCTGGCCAGGCCGGAGGCCATTCAGCAACTGGAGTGCTACCATGCAGGAGTCACTTTTGCCCGCACTGAGGGGATCATCCCTGCTCCCGAAACCACTCATGCCATCGCATCGGCCATCCGGGAAGCCAACAAGGCCAGGGAAGAGGGAAAAGAAAAGGTGATCCTGTTCAACTTCAGCGGACACGGCCTCATGGACCTGGTGGGGTATGATAAATACCTTTCAGGCGAACTTCAGGACCACGAACTCTCCGATGAGGATTTCAACAGGTTCACGGAGATACTGAAGGATCACCCCGTTCCTGTCAGATAAGCCGGACACTCATTTCAACCCTGGTGGGGGATACCAGCCTCGAAATGGGACATTTCTCCTTGGAGGCCTGTGCCAGTTCCTGAAGCTTGGCTTCGGACAATCCCTCACATTTCACCTCGCAATGAAGTTCGATGGAGGTGATCAGGGCACCGGTATCATCGCTTCCCAGGTGGACGACAGCTTCGGTTTTGACCGATTCGGCGACCAGGTTTTCCTTGGAGATCAGACCCGAAAGAAACATGGAGAAGCACCCGGAATGGGCGGCTCCCACCAGTTCCTCGGGATTGGTGCCCTCTCCCTCCTCGAAACGGGAGGCAAAGGTATAGGGCCCTTCATAATTGGCGAACTTCATGGTCCCTTTACCCTCCTTGAGGGTTCCTGACCATTCGGCATTGGCTTTTCTTGTGGACATAATCTTTGATTTAATTTCTCTGAATCATTTTTTCTGTATGGTATTAACCTGCCTGGGAAGCGAATGTTCGCGCCCGGTGCCCGGAGATTTGACTTTAGGGGCCCGGCGTTTCTGATTTTATTTTTTTTGGCATGAAGTTTTCCTAATTTAGTAAAATCGCGACCTGATGTCCCATGCGCTTCTCGCTTCATCCGCAACAAAGACCCGAACTCAGGTTCAGGAGTCTCAGTATCCATGAGATCCTCAACATCTGTGAACACTCGCCCGGCGAGCGCCCTCCCCTGGAGTACTATTTCTCGCCCACCAGAAAAGAGGCTTTTGTCAGAGACTTCCTGAAATACCTGAACACCGAACTGCTGGAGGTGAGGCACTCGGGAATCGACTCTGATCAGTATCTGGTGTTCCTGTTCTGCTTCCAGTTCATCGGCCCGCTTCTGGAGATCCCCACGGAAAAGGAGCTTGGAATATTCTACCGGGTTCTGCAGAAGAAATTTGAGATCGACGATATCGATCTGAATCTTCATTTCTCCATGGATGATGAGGAGGGGAGGCTGGAAGAGAAAGAAGCTCTGGAATCGTTCGAAAAGGAGCTGAAGGACACCTATGAGGGAATGAGAGAAGTCAGGCACAGTGTGCGGAAGCGGTTGAAATGCGATGCCATGGAAGCGATCATGGACTGGCAGCGGGACCGATCGCTTCCCTCGCTGGCCGAAGCCTTCGGCCGTTCGATCGTAATCCCCGCCTTTTTCTCCTTTTCCGATAAAAAGCTGATCTCCTTCTATCGCAATGCCACTCCGAGGATCTCCTACAGGGTCACAGTTCCGAAGGAGATCTCATAAAATTCTACTCAGATGCACTACTTCAGGAATCTTTTCATCACTGCTCTCATGGTCACAGTCACCGGTTCACAAGCACAGTTCCGGCCCCCCGCAGCCGGTTTTTTTGAGTCGCTCAGCGATATCGGAGCTCCGGCCATCGCTGGATCGGCCGAATACTCAGAGCCGTCGCAGGAATACCTGATCACCGGTTCGGGCGAGAATATCTGGTTCGAAAAGGATCAGTTCTCTTATCTCTGGAAGAAGATGAAGGGTGATTTCATCCTTCAGGGACAGATGGCCTGGGTGGGCCAGGGAACAGATCCTCACAGAAAAACGGGACTCATGTTCCGTGAAAGCCTCGCTCCCGATGCCGCACATATCAGCTGCGTGGTGCACGGCGACGGACTCACTTCCCTGCAATACCGTGATAAGCAAGGCGCTGAGACCGGGGAGATCCGTTTCCGGCTCCAATCGGCCGATGTTCTTCAGCTGGAAAAGAAGGGAGACCTTTACACCGTGTCAGTGGCCCGTTTCGGGGATCCCTACATCAGGGAGGAGATCGAGCTATCCCTGGGCACCGGGCTGTACGCGGGACTGTTCATATGTGCTCATAATGACCGGGTGACAGAGGCGGCCCGTTTTTCCAACGTCCGCCTGTTCGGCACTGCCCCGGACGATCTGGAACCCTACGGCGGGTATATCGGAAGCCTGCTGGAGGTCATGGAGGTGGGAACAGGTCAACGTAGGGTGCTGGACGGATACGAGGGTTCCTGGCAGGCACCCAACTGGACGCCCGACGGAGAGAAACTGATCTACAATTCCGAAGGACTGCTCTATACCTACCACCTTCACCACCGCCGGTCCGACCAGCTGTTCACCGGTTTTGCCGACCGGAACAACAACGACCATGTGATCTCCTTCGACGGCACACGGCTGGCGATCAGTCACCATCCCGAAGAGGATAAGGGTCAGTCGGTGGTCTACACGCTTCCCCTTGAAGGGGGAATCCCCGAACGGGTCACCCCGAACAGTCCTTCGTACCTGCACGGCTGGTCGGCCGATGACCGTTACCTGGTCTACACGGGAAGAAGGAACGGCGTATACGATATCTACCGCATCCCCGTCGAGGGAGGAGAGGAGGTACAGCTGACCGATGAAGAGTGCCTCGACGACGGACCCGAATACAGTCCCGACGGAAAATTCATCTATTTCAACTCCTGCCGCACAGGCACCATGCAGATCTGGCGGATGGATGCCGACGGGAAAAACCCCGCCCAGCTCACCTTTGATGAATACCATGACTGGTTCCCGCACATCTCCCCCGATAACCGGTGGATCGTATTCATCTCCTATCCACCGGAGGTTCCCGCCGATGCCCATCCTTTCTACAAAAGGGTCTACCTGAGGATCATGTCGGCGGAGGATCCGGAGCCCCGGGTGATCGGCTATGTTTACGGGGGACAGGGCACCATGAATGTTCCCAGCTGGTCGCCCGACAGCCGGAAGATCGCTTTTGTCAGCAACGGGATATTTCAGTAATTGTCATGGGTTACATTCAACCGATCCACCGTCCGCGACCAGTCCCTGCTGTGCCGGCGGCTTTGCTCACCATTCTGTTTCTGATCACAGTTCCGGAATGCATCTCCCAGGAGGCCGGATACAGGCCGGGCCTTGCTCTCAGGGAGGACTGGAGGGAGATTCCCGCTGAAATCCCCGTATCGCAGGAACATGTCGCAAGCGCTGATCTGATGCTGAAGCTATACGGACCCGGGAAAGACAGCATCAAGAAGAGCCACCACGACCGTCCGCCCGACGATCCCTGGTATATCTGGTCGGGTCTCTGTGAAGGGAATTGGGCTGTGGCCCTTCGTCACCATTCCCACGATCTGGATCTTTCCAGCTATGCCAAAGTGCGCTGGCGGACAAAACAATCGGGGATGCGCCGGCTCCACATCGTGCTGAAACTGTCGGACGGCACCTGGCTGGTGAGCCGGGAGGGGGACCCCTCCTCTTCCGACTGGCGCGTCAGGGAGTATATCCTGGCCGATCTGGAGTGGTACGAACTGGACATGGAAAAAGTGGTTGAAACCGTCCCGGTGAAGGGTCCCGATCTTTCGAGGGTGGAGGAGATCGGGTTCACCGATCTGATGAGAGGCGGAAGAAGCCAGGCATGCTCCAGGCTTGACTGGATAGAAGTATATGGCTATCTTGTGAAAAGATAGAAATCCTGAACGAACCCTGATGCTATGAAAAAGAGACTCAACCGAAGAGAATTCGTGCAGACCGCCGGAGCGGCTGCTGCAGCGCTCGCCGTGACTCCCGTTGCAGGGTGTAAAGGAACCCGCTCGCCCTTCGACCCGAAGGGATTGCCCACCACCCGGCTGGGCAATACCGGTGCAGAGGTGCCATTTATGGGCATCGGATGCGGCAGCAGGTGGATGTCGGTGGAGGATGATGATCAGGCCCTGGAGATTCTGCAGGACGCACTGGACAACGGACTCTACTACTGGGATACGGCTGCGTCGTACGGAAATGACCGGATCTCCAGCGAAGAGCGGATAGGCATGATCCTTCCGGCGAACAGGGAGAAGGTCTTTCTGGTCACTAAAACGGGAGACCGGGGGGGCGATCTGGCAAAGGAGAGTATCGAAAGGAGTCTGAAGCGGCTTGGAACCGATTATCTCGACCTGGTGCATGTGCACTCCATCTCTTCGGTGGAGGACGCGGAGCAGCTGGGGGAGAAGGGGAAGGTGCTGGAGGTCCTTCACCGGTTCAAAGGTGAGGGGGTGATCCGCCACATCGGTTTCACCGGGCACACCACTGCGGAAGGGATGAAGCGGGCAGCCGAACTCTATGATTTTGAAGCCATGATGATCGCCCTCAATCACCAGTCGTCCGACCGTTCAGAGGAGTTTGAGCAGTTGCCGGTCCCCTATGCGAGGGATCGGGGAATGGGGATCATTGCCATGAAGGTGATCCGGCCCAGGGAAACGGTCAACGGGCTGGCTGCTGCCGATCTGGTCAGGTATGCCCTGAGCCTGGAGGATTTCCACATGATCAACGTGGGAATCGACAGTCTGGAGGTCCTGAAAGACAACCTGCAGATATTCAGGGATTTTAAACCGCTGGAAAGCGAAAAAATGGAGGAGATCCGGCTGGCGCTGCAACCGTTCTACCGCGGTGAAGGGATCCCCTGGATGGATCCCTCCTACGTGGATGGCTGGCAGCGGCTCACCTACCGGGCCTGACAGATGCTATTCCGTCCCGGAGTAGAACCGGCTTCTGTGTCTTTCGGCTTTCCCGATCAATTCATCCGCCACCTCCCTGTTCCCGGCCAGCACATTGGTGGTCTCGTAAGGGTCATGGACCATATCGAAAAGGGCTGTATCAATCTCCAGTATCTTATACCTGCCCGGTAACCCGTCGGTTCCGGGTACCTCCAGGCTCCGGTAAGGGTGGGGGAGGTGCAGCTTCCACCGTCCGTCCCCGCTGATCACCCCTTCGAACCGGTCCCCGTTGGAAAAGGCGTAGTACTCCTGAGGATTCCGGGCATCCTCCTTTCCAATGACCAGCTCCCATACATTTTTTCCGTCGATCTCGTTTTCCGGAAGCTCCACGCCCGCCAGGTGACATAGAGTGGGCAGAAGGTCCACCGATCCGAACATGCGGTCCGAGAGGCTCCCCCCCTCGATTTGCGGCGGATACTTGATAATGCAGGCCGAACGCACCCCTCCGTCGAACGAGGTTCCCTTGGCCTCCCGGTAAGGGGTGATCCCGGCATGATTCCCGTACGACACCCAGGGACCGTTATCCGAAGTGAGCAACACAAGGGTCCGCTGCTCCACCCCCTGGTCTTTCAGTGCCTGCTGGATCTGTCCCACGCTCCAGTCGATCTCCAGCATCACATCCCAGTAAAGTCCTTTGCCCGAAAGGCCTTCGAACGCTTCCGAACAGAACAGCGGAACGTGGGGCATACTGTGGGGAAGATAGAGCAGGAAAGGCTGGTCGCTGTGTTCCTGAATGAAATTCACCGCCTTTTCAGTATACCAGCGCGTCAGGTTTTTCTGGTCATCCGGGGTCATCTCTCCGATGGTCACCTCGCCACCCTCCCAGTACCGGAGGGGCCACTGGCCCCAGTATTCCGGATTCCCTGGATGGAACTTCCACATATCGTTGGAGTACATCAGACCACAGGTCTCCCCGAATCCCCGGTCGTGCGACCTCCGGCCCGGCAGGTCGCCGCAGTGCCACTTTCCGAAACAGGCGGTGGCATACCCGGCGGCGGAAAAGACCTCCCCCATGGTGGCAAAGGCGGTATCCAGTCCGGGTGCCTCGGGCGGATGGGCCCCGAATACCTTCGTTCTCCCGGGAAAACAACCGGTCAGCAACGCCGCCCTGGATGCCGAACAGATCGCCTGCGGAACATAAAACTGGTGGTAAGCACATCCCTCGGCCGCCAGCTGCGCAACGTGGGGGGTCTCCAGCGCCCTCTCCCCGAAGGGCTCGAAATCGGCCCATCCCGAGTCATCGAGGAAGATAATAACGATATTGGGCTTTGGGTTTTCGGGCTCTGTGCCGCACGAGACAAGCGCTATCAGCAACAGAGCAGTGAACAGTGAAAGGATTCGGTTCATAGGTTCAGATTTATTTGGTGCATTTTCTTACATGGCGATGCCCGTCGGATCACCGGCCGCTGTTTCTGAAATCAAAGACCAGGGAGACGGAGAGGCCCCCCCCTTCCACTCTCCGGTCCCGGTATTGGTAGAGGCGCGACTGGGGACCCAGGTTCCGGGCCTCCTTGAATTTGGTTCCGATGGCCGGGATCCCCTTCATGAAGGAGAGATCCCCCGGAGGATGGTTCACCGTCGTGCGGGCCGGATCCGGAGCCTCTTCCGGGGTAAAAAGCCGAAGGAACAGGTCCTCTGAACGGCTGTATACGGTGAATTCCTCTTCACCGTTCCGGAAGAACCTGGCCCAGTACAAATGAGAATAATACCCCTTGAACTCGGGGTATTCATAGACCGAATGACCGGTGATGGTGTTGTTGTAGGATTTATCCCACACATGGAACTGCACCCCCTTCATCCGGTTCTTCCAGACCCTGTAGGGCCCGTTGCCCATGTACCGGACCGAGGTGATTCCCTCTTCGGGATAGCTGAACGAAGCGCCTGTAAAAGGGATGAAACCGGATTCCGGCCGGTAGGAGAGCTCCATTTCGAGCAAACCGTTGCCGTGCATGGTCCAGACCACTTTCCCGCTCCTTCCGTAATCGGCCACTGCCACATGGGACTCCCCGCGGACGG